>NZ_VYKD01000015.1:0-399332 GCF_032424295.1 Pseudomonas sp. JV449
ATACTAATTTCCCGTGAGGCTTGACCATATAACACCCAAGCAATTTGCGTCGAAAGGCCAGATTGCGGTGTCTGAAGACGCAATTAACCGTAAGTTCGATATCTTCCACAACACCGACAGCTTTCACATACCCAATTTGCTGAAGCGAGGCCAGCCGGCCACGACTCAGTACCCGAATTTCTTGACGACCATAGAGCATTGGAACCACCTGATCCCATCCCGAACTCAGCAGTGAAACGATGCATCGCCGATGGTAGTGTGGGGTTTCCCCATGTGAGAGTAGGTCATCGTCAAGATTAAATTCCGAAACCCCATTTGCGAAAGCAGATGGGGTTTTGTTTTGGGCGGTCGGAAAGTGCGGAAAGATGCACGACAAATTTGCACAGTTATTTCTGAACCAGACCACTAGAATAGGCACCTAACCTTTTTTAGAGTCAGAGCCCTACCTATGCCGGATCCGGTTGATGCCCTTGAGGTGTCGGATTTACCACTGGACAACTTGGTGGCATGCCATGAGTGCGACTTGCTGATGCGCAAACCCATGCTCGCCCTCGGTGAAAAAGCCCAATGCCCGCGTTGCGGTTATGAACTCTACGCTCACCGCCATAATGTCGTTGAGCGCAGCCTCGCTCTGGTACTCGCCGCGCTGTTGCTCTACGTCCCGGCGAACTTTCTGCCCATCATGCAGCTCAATCTGCTCGGGCAGTCCTCAGAGGACACTGTGTGGAGTGGCGTAGTCGGTCTATTCGATACCGGGATGCAAGGCGTCGCCGCCGTGGTGTTCCTATGCAGCATGGGTATTCCGCTGCTCAAGCTGCTTTGCCAGCTGGCGGTGCTGCTCAGTATTCGTTGGAAGATCGGCCGTAGTTACGGCCTGCTGCTGTACCGCATTTACCACCACATGAAAGATTGGGGAATGTTGGAGGTCTACTTGATGGGCGTACTGGTGGCGATCGTGAAACTCGCCGACATGGCCTCAATCACCATCGGCCTGGGTCTGGTTTGCTTTGTCAGCCTATTAATGGTTCAGGTTCTGCTTGAGGTGGTGATGTCGCCGCACCAGATCTGGCAAGCACTGTCAGGGGAAGATGATCATGCGGGCGATTGATGCGGGCATTCTGATTTGTACTGAATGTCACGAGCTGAACAAACAAGAGCCTGACACCGATGAGCAAACCTGCACCCGATGCGGTGCGCTGATCCACGCCCGTCGCCCCAACAGCCTCACTCGCACCTGGGCCTTGCTGATCACGGCGGCCATTCTGTATATCCCCGCCAACCTGTTGCCGATCATGACCGTCAACTCCCTCGGCCAGGGCGAGCCAAGCACCATCATGGCCGGTGTGATCCAGTTGGTGCAGCACGGCATGTTCCCGATTGCGGCTGTGGTGTTCATCGCCAGCATCCTGGTGCCGACGTTCAAGCTGGTGGGCATTGGCCTGTTACTGTTCTCGGTTCAACGTCACCAACCGCTTTCCGCGCAGCAGCGCATTATCATGTACCGCTTTATCGAATTCATTGGCCGCTGGTCCATGCTGGATATCTTCGTGATCGCCATCCTGGTGGCGGTCGTAAACTTTGGGCGGCTTGCCAGCGTCGAGGCCAACCTCGGCGCTGCAGCGTTCGCCAGTGTGGTGATCTTGACGATGCTTGCCGCAGTAACTTTTGATCCCCGACTGATTTGGGATAATACGGAGTCGGACGACGACCATGAGTGATTTGCCTAAAGCTAAAACCCGCCCGGCCTCCAACTGGTCAGCCATTTGGGTTCTTCCCCTGATTGCCTTGATCATCGGCGGTTGGCTGGGGTGGCGTGCCTATTCCCAGCAGGGTATTGAGATCCAGGTGCGCTTTGAAAGCGGCGAAGGCATCCAGGCCAACAAAACCGAAGTGGTCTACAAAGGCATGTCCGTGGGTAAGGTCAAGACCCTTGCCCTTGACGACGAGGGCAATAATCGCGGGGTGATTGCCACCATCGAGATGAACAAGGATGTCGAGCAATACCTCAAGACCAACACGCGTTTCTGGCTGGTCAAGCCCAGTGTCAGCCTTGCCGGTATCACCGGCCTGGAAACCCTGGTCTCGGGTAACTACATCGCCGCCAGCCCCGGTGACGGTGAGCCCACACGCAAATTCAAGGCGCTCTCCGAAGAGCCGCCTTTGTCCGACGCCAAGCCTGGCCTGCACCTGACCATCAAGGCCGACCGCCTCGGCTCGCTCAACCGTGGCAGCCCGGTGTTCTATAAGCAGATACAGGTCGGCCAGGTCAAAAGCTACTTGCTCTCCGAGGACCAGAGCACCGTCGAGATCAAGGTCTACATCGAGCCGACCTACGCCAACCTTGTGCGCAAACACACCCGTTTTTGGAACGCCAGCGGCATCAGCATCGATGCCAATCTCTCCGGCGTGAAGGTGCGCAGCGAATCCCTCTCCAGTATCGTCGCCGGCGGCATTGCCTTCGCCACGCCGGAGAATCGCAAGGACAGCCCGCCGACCGATCCGAGCCTGCCGTTCCGCCTGTACGAAGATTTCGATGCGGCCGCTGCCGGTATCAAGGCCAAGGTCAAGCTCACGGACTTCGAAGGCCTGCAAGCCGGTCGTACACCGGTGATGTACAAAGGCATTCAGGTGGGCAGCCTGAAAACCTTGAAGATCGACCCGGACCTGTCCAGCGCCAACGCCGAGCTGACCCTCGACCCATTGGCCGAAGACTACCTGGTTCAAGACACCCAGTTCTGGGTGGTCAAACCTTCCATCTCGCTGGCCGGCATTACCGGCCTGGAAGCCCTGGTCAAAGGTAATTACATCGCCATTCGTCCTGGCGACAAAGGCAGCGCCCCGCAACGCGAATTCGTCGCCCGCGCCAAGGCGCCACCGCTGGACCTGCGTTCCCCGGGCCTGCACATGGTGCTGTTCACCGACAACCTCGGCTCCCTTGATGTCGGCAGCCCGATACTCTACAAACAGGTCAAGGTCGGCTCGGTGCAGAGCTACCAGTTCTCGCGCAAGAACAAGCAGCTGGTGATCGGCGTTCATATCGAGAAGGAATACGAAAACCTGGTTAACGGTTCGACACGTTTCTGGAATGCCAGCGGCGTGACCCTGACCGGCGGCCTTACCGGTGGTATCCAGGTGAAGAGTGAGTCCCTGGCCAGCCTGATGGCCGGCGGTATTGCCTTCGAAACACCGCAGCCGAACGTACCGCTGAAAAAGCGCATTCCACGATTCCGCTTGTTTGCCGACCGTGAGGCGGCCAATCAGCATGGCACCCTGGTAACCATCAGGGTCGAGCGTGCTGACGGTATGCGTCCAGGCACACCGGTACGTTTCAAAGGCCTGGATGTGGGCAAGATCGAGAGCGTAGACCTCAGTGCCGATATGCAATCGGTGCTGCTCAGCGCACGTATTACCCAAGTAGCGGACCGCATCGCGCGCGTCGGCAGCCAGTTCTGGGTGGTCAAGCCAGAACTGGGCCTGATGAAAACCTCCAACCTGGAAACCCTGGTCACCGGGCAATACATCGAGGTGCAGCCGGCTGCGAAAAACGCCGGTCCACAGAAGAGCTTCGTCGCACTGGCCCAACCCCCTGAAGCTGTCCGCCAGGAGGCCGGCCTGAGCCTGACACTCAGCGCCGCACGCCGTGGCTCGTTGAAGGAAGGTGTGCCGGTGACCTACCGTGAAGTCACCGTGGGCAAAGTGACCGGCTACGAGTTGGGCCAGACCGCCGACCGTGTACTGATCCACATCCTCATCGAGCCCAAGTACGCGCCGCTGGTACGCAGTGGCAGCCGCTTCTGGAACACCAGCGGCTTTGGCCTCGACTTTGGCCTGTTCAAGGGGGCGACGGTGCGCACCGAGTCCCTGGAGACTCTTGTGGCCGGCGGTATCGCATTTGCCACGCCAGACGGCGAGCGTATGGGCAACGCCGCGCGGCCGCAGCAAACCTTCCCGCTGTTCGACAAATTCGAAGAGGAATGGCTGACCTGGGCACCGAAAATCCCACTCGGCAAATAAAGCTACAAAAAAGGCCGCGATCCATCGGATCGCGGCCTTTTTGCATTTCAGCGCAAAACGTCAGACCTCATCCAGCTCCGGCTCATCCGCCTGCACATTCACTGTCGCCTTCACCACATCATGGCGACGGATGTACTTCCAGTCCGCCTCATCGATGTAGATACCGTTCGGCCCGCTGCCGCCTTCCAAGTCGATTGCCACCTGGGCAGACACCTGTGGCTTCACACTGGCGAGGATCGGCACAAAGCCCAGTTGCAAACTGGTTTCCAGCAACGCCGCCTGGTTCTTCTCATCGATATCCGCTGCTTCGTCGAGATAGTACGGCAAGCGCACACGCCCGGCCTGGTCACGGTCCATCAAGTGCAGCAACAAGTACATGTTGGTCAGCGCCTTGATGGTCATGGTGGTGCCGTTGGACGCCGCGCCGTCGATGTCGGTGTGGATCACCGGCTGACCGTGCACCTTGGTGATCTCGAAAGCCAGTTCGAACAGGTCCTTGAGGCCCAACTGGTTATGGTTGGCCGCCACCAGGCGGGCCAGGTATTCCTTGGCTTCTTCGTTCTTGTTGTCCTGCTCGGCACTTTGGCTGAGGTCGAACACCGACAGGGTTTCGCCTTCTTCGTACTGGCCAGCACTGTGGATGATCTGGTCGATATGTTTGAGGGCTTCCTTGTTCGGCGCGAGTACGATGCGGAAGCTTTGCAGGTTGGACACCTGACGCTTGTTGATCTCGCGGTTGAACAGCGCTAGCTGGTGTTCCAGGCTGTCGTAGTCGCTGCGGATATTGCGCAGGGTTCGTGCAATGTCAGTGACCGCCGCCCGGCGCGCCTTGCCCAGTGTCAGCGCCTCATCGGTGCGGTGCGCATAAGCGTTGATCAACAATTGCAGGCGACGCTCTACGTCATCCTCGCTGTCGAACTTGGCCACGCCCTTGAGGCGCACCTGAGCGTACAGCGCCTCGATCTGGCCATCGGCACGCAGCAAGCCCTGCCAGCTGTCCTGATAGTCATTGAGCAGCGGCAGCAGGTTATCCATGGAGTCATCGACCGGGTCCATGAACGGCGTGCCAAACGGCAAGTCGGCCGGCAACAGCTGCCGGCGGCGCAAGGCGTCATCCAGCGTACGTTGCTTGGCTTCCATATCGCCGATCTGGCGGCCCACCAGCTGCAGCTTGGCGGACAGTTGCTGGACGCGCTCGGTGAACGCATCGCTGGATCGTTTCAACTCATCCTGGGCCGCTTCCATCTGTGCCAGGTTTTCCAGTTTTTCGCCTTCTTCGGCACTCAGGGTTTGCGCGCGACGGAAGTCTTCCAGCGCCTTTTGCGCGTCCAGCACCTGCTGGTACAGCGTTTCGGTCTGGGTCTTGCTCGCCGCGCGGTCGGAGGTCACGGCTTGCTGGGTTTTCAGCTGCTTGAGTTCTTTCTCCAGGCGTTCCTTTTGGTCGCGCAACGCTGCGCGATCCGCCAGGGCCTGCAGCGCCGGTGGTTCGATGTGGGAGATGTCGATGGACAGCCCCGGCACTTCAAAACGTTCGCCCTTGAAGCCATCGAGGATCTGCTCCAGGGATTTGACCCACTGGCCGTCCTCATCCAGCGTGATGCCGTGTTCACCCAATGGCAGGCTGAACAACGAACTGTTGAAGAGGCGCATCAGGCGCTCGACGTCCTGCTGCGAAAACTCTTCGCGCAGCTTGGCATAGCTGTTGTTATCCGCGTGATCCAGCTGCTGCTTGACCGACTTCAAGCGTTTTTCCAGATCGCGCAGACGTTCGTCCAGATCCTCGGCGCTGAACTGCCGCGACTGCGCCAGTGCGCCCGCCAGTTCATCGTGAGCGTCCTTGGCCGCCAGCAATTGCTGCTCCAGGACCCTGACGTCATCCACCAGGGCAAAGCGATGCTTGAGCACCGACAACTCGCCCAGCCAACGCTGGATGCCGCTGATTTCCCGCTCCAGGCGCATCAGCTCCTGGGTGCCGCCACGCTGGTCGTTCTGCAGTGCGTCCTGCTCGTTGCGGTAGTGCTCGGCCTGGATGGTCAGCTCTTCCTTGCGCGCACTGGCATAGTCCGACCAGGTGCCGAGCAGCGAATCCAGCAGCGGCGACAGGCGATGCAGCTTGCCGCGCAGGGCGTCGCGCTGGCGAACGCCATTGGCCAGGGCTTCCACCAGCGGGCCGGCAGCGACCAGGGCGTTGTAGTCCTGCTCCATGCGTCGCACATCGCGGAAGGCTTCTTCGCACGCTGCGATGTAATCCACACTACCCGAACGCAGGCTGTGCTCGAACGCATCGAGGAACAGCTGCTTGAGCTTGGCCGCGGTGATTTCGCGCATGTGCAGCAGGTTGATAAACAACGCGCGGAAAGTTTTCAGGCTTTGCTCACTGGTGGAGCGCAGCGGGATCAGGGTCAGGTCCAGCGGGATCGACGTATGACCACCCACCAGCAAACGGCGCAGTTCATCCGGCTTGAGTTCGTAGGCTTTCAGGCCTTCGCGCTCAAGGTTGGTGAACAGCTCCTTCTGACGCAGGCAGGTGTCGTTTTTCTGATAGTGGGCCAGGTCCAGCTTGCCGGCGTAGGCAAAGAACTGGTGCCCGAAACCACCGCCCGGGCCGCGCCCGACCACGCCGATTACGTGGGGGCCATGGGGCAGGGAGACTTCCACCAGGATGTAGCTGGTGTCGGTGGCGAAGTAGAAGCGTCGCGATTGCTCCAGGGTGTACTTGCCGAAACTCATGTCCGACATGCGCGCCAGGATCGGGAACTGCAAGGCGTTGATCGACGCGGATTTACCCAGGTTATTAGCGCCATACACCGACAGCGGTTCTTCCAGCGGGAACAAGCCCAAGCTGTAGCCGGCAGTGTTCAATAGCGCGAAGCGGCGGATGCCGTAGCGTTCCTTGCTCATGCGTCGGTCTCCTGTTCTTCGGCAATGGCGCGGGCCAGTGCGTCTTCTTCGCTTTCGTCCGCGAAGTCGCTGAGGTCCAGCGGGTCATCGGTCTTCAGCAGTTTTTCATCGCTGTCTTCGTCAATGATCACCGGCACCGGCAGTGGCAACACGCTGTGTACGCTGGCCGCCAGGTCGCGGTCCTGCTGCACCGAAAGGCACACGTCGAGGAAGCGGTGCATCGGCGGCAGGAAGCGGTAAATGCCGTTGTCTTCGCTGGCAAAACCCAGCTGGGTCATACGGCGCATGATTTTTTCTTCGAGTTCTTCCTGGGTCTGCACTTCGGCCTGGATAAACAGGTCGCGGTACTTTTCCAGCAGCGACGGCAGCTCGTCACGGCCCAGGCTGCCACCGTCGAGCACGGCGATCGGGTCGCGGCCCTGGTCGGCCAGGTGCTCGACAATGATGAAGGTGAACAGCGCCAGGCGCTGGGCGGTCTTGTTGACCTGCGCACTCGCAATCGCGGAGTCCGGCACGAAGTAGTAGAAGCCACGGGTATCGCACACCAGCTCAAAGCCCAGGGCCTTGAACAGCGTGCGGTACTGGTCCTGGAAGTTCGACAGTTGCGCGTACAGCTCGGGGTCGCGGCGGCTGACGTGGTAACCCTTGAACAGCTCGCGAAAGATCGGCGCCAGCTGGGACAGTTCGGATAGATCAAGATGCATGAGGTGTACTCGCAGGATGCTCGGCGGCGTCGGTGCCGGCCGGGAGCAGGGCGAATGAGCGCAGGCTGACCTGGTGCTCGTGTGTGTGGTAGTCGCGGCGTTCCAGGCGCTCGCGCTTGAAGCGTTTCTCCCGCGAGAGCCGCGAGAACCAGTACAGCAATTCGTCGGTGGCACCGTCCGGTTCCTGCTCCAGCAGCCAGGTCATCAGGTCCGGCATCGGCAGCGCGTCTTCGCAGCGCTCGAGCATTTCCTTGACCGTCCGAGGTGCGCGCTGGGCTTCGCCCTTGTGGGACTTGTGCGCCTTGGGGAACCGGGCCGGTTTCGGCTCGAAGTTCGCCAGGGCATACACATAGGCCTCGACCTGGCTGGCACTGCCGAGGAAGGTGCTTTGCGGTCGGGTAAACATCGGCATCGCCGCCTGCGGCACCGCGTCCAGGCCTTTACGGCGGATGGCCGACAGCGCCAGCGCCGCACCGCGGGTCACGGCATTGTGCCGACGCGCTTCTTCGCGCAGCGGCAACAGCAGCTCGCGGGCATGCCGCAAGGTCAGCTGGGCGCTGGTCTGCATTTCGAGGATGCGCGCGTGGGTGCGCAGCAGCATGTCGTCGTCCACCAGGTGGCCGAGGCGCTGTTGCTCGGTGAGCATGCGCAGCAGCACGTTTTCCACCTTGCGCACGCCTTGCTCGAAGGCACCGTCGGCGTTCACCAGCTGGATCATCGGTTCGACGTACTCGTCCCAGGTCGCCAGGACTTCGGCGTAACGCTGGCGCAGCGGGATCTGCCGGTCGCTGGTCTTGGCACGGTCGGCCACGGCCGCGAGGGCCTGTTCGTCGTTGGCGAGTTTTTTCAGTACGTCGCGTACGCGCATGTCGAGCAGGCGCAGTTGGCGGGCCAGGTCGTGGCCATCACGGATGTCGAAGGCATCCTGGATATAACCGGCCAGGCGCTCAAGATGGCGCAGGTAGGCTTCGATCTCCAGGCACAGGCCAAGCCGGTGCTCCTTGCGAAGATAAGCCAGGAAGTCGTGGATCTGCGCGTTGAGCTCGAAACGGTTCGGGCTCTTGGCGACAGGCACCAGGATATCCAGGCGAATCCACACGTCCAGCAGGCTGGTGATGTCCTGGGGCGTGCTGTCCAGTTGTTGGGCGGCCAGTTGTGCGCGCAGCTCGCCGAGGCTCAGGGTGCCTTGGTCGAAGTGTTCGCACAGTGGCTCAAGTAAGGCCCAGTGTTCGGCGAGGGCGCGCAGGACGCGCTTGGGTTCGATCATGGGAATGGCCGGCTGGTTGGCGATTAAAAGTCGCGATTGTACTGCATCAGGCGCGGGATTTATCCACAGCCGGTCAGTGCACAGTGGGCGATTGTTACCGAACAGCGGTAGAATCCCCGCTCTTTACTTATCCACAAGTGGCCGAGCTGTGCTTATCGAGTCCCGACGTCGCGCTTACTTGACCGCCATGCAGGTGGTCAACTGGCTGCCCCGCACCGAACTGCCGTTCGCCGCCCCGTCGCGGCCCGAGCTGTTAGCGGCGCTTGAGCCCTATGAGGCGTTCGAGGTTTCGGGGGAGGAGGCGGCTGCACCGGTGGCCGTGGTCAAACCCGTACTGGACGCTCGTCCTGCGGTTGAACGCGTCAAGGTCGAGGTGCCGCGCCCGGGGCCAATGGCCAAGCCCGTAGTGGCCGAAGCGGCTGCGCCGGTTGCCAAGGCCCCCGTGGTGCCGCCGCCACGCTTTGCCCTGCAGTTATTGCGGGCCGGGCGTTGCCTGCTATTGGTGGAGTTACCCACCGGCGAGCGCTTCCAGACCCGCGACCCCGCCTACATGCTGCTCAAGGACATGCTGCGCGCCGCCGGCCTGCCCGACAGCCCGCAAATCGTCGGCGACCCGGTCCGTTGGCCGCTGCTGGTACGCGGCACCATGGACCAGGGCCCGGAAGCGGCGCGGGATTTCGTGCAAGGCTTCGTCTCGGCACGCCTGGAGGACGAACCCTGCGTGTGCCTGTGGCTGATCGGCCTGCCCGCCGTACGGTTTGCCGGTGAAGCGAACGCCGAAGCCTGGTACCGCGAACTGCAGGTCGAGGGCCTGGGCTCTGTATGGGCCCTGCCGGGCCTGGAATTATTAATGGAAGAGCCACAGCGTAAGGCTGATGTCTGGCAAGCCATGCGCCGGCTGATGGCGCGCTGGAAAACAACCGATGAGTGAGGCTTTATCCTTCCGCCCGATGACCGAGGCCGACCTCGACGCCGTGCTGAAAATCGAATACGCGGCATTCAGCCATCCCTGGACCCGGGGGATCTTTCTCGACGGGCTGGGCAAGTACCAGATCTGGCTGATGTTCGAAGGCGAGCAGCAGGTAGGCCACGGCGTGGTGCAGATCATCCTCGATGAAGCGCATTTGCTGAACATCACCGTCAAGCCGGAAAACCAGGGCCGTGGCCTGGGCCTGGCACTGCTGGAACACCTGATGTCCCGCGCCTATGCCGCCAACGCGCGGGAATGCTTCCTGGAAGTGCGCGACAGCAATACCGGAGCGTTCCGCCTCTATGAGCGCTATGGCTTCAACGAGATTGGGCGTCGCCGGGACTACTACCCGGCTGTCGGCGGGCGCGAAGATGCGGTTGTCATGGCCTGCACCCTCGTCGATTAAACACACGGACCAATGTGGGAGGAGGGCAAGTCGAATCGTCGCACCGCCCCTCCCACATTTGGATTTGCGCAGTGTCAGCGGTTTCCGTCTACCGGGTCCAGATCAGCCAGTTCCGCTTCATCCAGGCCATTTCCGCCGCCAATGTCATCTTCATCGACAATGCTCAGGTCAAAATCCGCCGGGTTGTCTTCCCCCGCCTCCCGAGCGTCCCGCGCACCGTCTTCATGGATCAGGGTTTCCGGGCTCATATCATCATCGGTCGACTCATGATCAGCCGTTGAAGCCCCGGTCAGTCCGGCCTCGCGCACCCGTTCGTCGGGCATCAGCTGTTCTCGCTCGCCACGGGGGATCTCATTGCCAATCTCCGCCGTCGGTTCTTCCTCGTCAAAATCCAGCTCGCGCATCGAGCCCATGCGGTCTTCGTTGTCGTCAATCGGTTCGGGCTGTGTAGCGCCGTAGGGACGTCGTGATTCAGTCATGGCCAATCCTCATACTGTGGGGCTTATAGTGTGTGGACAGGCATGGCCCCCCAAGATTCAAGTAATTGCCCGCCGGCTATCTTTATCATCGGCGTGACCCGGACGGGCGGTCGTCTGTCAAAGCTGCGCATCATTCCTGAGGCTTTCCCTGATGAACGAACTACAAGACCTGCTTGATAACAACGAACGCTGGGCGGATGCGATCAAACAGGAAGATCCCGAATTCTTCGCCAAGCTCGCCCGCCAGCAGACCCCTGAATACCTGTGGATCGGTTGTTCCGATGCGCGGGTACCGGCCAACGAGATCGTCGGCATGCTGCCCGGTGATCTGTTCGTACACCGCAACGTGGCCAACGTGGTGCTGCACACTGACCTCAATTGCCTGTCGGTGATCCAGTACGCGGTCGATGTACTCAAGGTCAAACATATCCTCGTCACCGGCCACTATGGCTGCGGCGGCGTGCGCGCCTCGATGCAGGACCGCCAGTTCGGCCTGATCGACGGCTGGCTGCGCACCATCCGCGATCTCTACTACGAAAACCGTGACGTGCTGGCCCAACTGCCGACCGAAGAGGAACGTGTGGACCGCATGTGCGAGCTGAACGTGATCCAGCAGGTGGCCAACGTCGGCCACACCAGCATTGTGCAAAATGCCTGGCACCGTGGGCAGAGCCTGTCTATCCACGGCTGCATCTACGGCATCAAGGACGGCCGTTGGAAAAGCTTGAACACCACCATCAGTGGCTTCGAGCAGCTGCCTCCGCAGTATCGCCTGCGTCCGCTGGGCGAAGCCTAAGGCCGTTTGCGGTCGCGCCAATGGGTCATGAACGCCTGGCCTTCGGCGTTCAAACACTCTGTGCTGCCGGTGATCCAGCCCCGGCAGTTCAGCTCGCCGCATTGGCAGGCGAACTGTCGGAACAAGGCGTCCTCGGTACTGGCGTAGTCCAGGGTCAGCGGGGCGCCAGCGACTATGGGCTGCACGGTCCATAGCTCCAGGTAGGTGGTGTCGAAAAACACATTCGGGTTGCAGGAGTGTCGCAGCAGGCCGCAGAACCAGCTGTCATACAGGTGGATGCGGGCGGACAGCTGCAGCGTACGTGGGCGTCGCTCGTTCACGGCGTAACCGGACACCCGGGCAATGCGCACGCGGCCGTCGAAACCCACGCGAGCCCTGACGCCGCCGCCGTCGCGCTCAACCTTAAAGTGCTTGGCCGAGGGATAGCCCTGTTCAACGAGCAGTGTCTTGAACGGGTACAAACCATCACTCACAGTGGTTTTAGCCTGGTCCATGGCTTGAGTTTTCATAACTCTCCTTGGTTAGGCTGCATCGACCTGCGGGTGGTGGCTGACTACCAGTCTTGCAGCGGATGGGCCCGGCTCAAGACTCGCTGAACGTGGAGCCGATTTCTACTGTCAACTTTGACAGTAGAAATCGGATTTTCTGCTGTCTACAGCGCAGGCGCCATGATGCTGGGGGCGGGCGCTGCGTTCTTCAGTTGCTTGAGCTGCGTCTTGATCGAAGGCGTGGCGCATTTGGCGTTCGCCTGTTCCGGGGTCAGGTTGCGCACCGAGGTGTAGAACAATTCGCAGGTCTGCTCTTTGCGCGTGACCTGCCAGGTGTTCATGCAGGCCTTGAGCAGCACATTCGGATCGCTCGCGGGTTTCTGGCCCATTCCGGCCTGCCAGCAGGCGGCGCTCAAGTCCTGGCCCATCACTTTTAAACCCGCGTCGTCGGCTTTCTGCTCGTTACCGTCATAGGTGTCCGGGCTGGCCGCGTACCAGATGTAGCTGGGGTGGTTGGCGCCCAGCACCGAGACGGTCTTGCCCGCGGCAGGGCTGATCTGCGCCAGGCCCAGTACACCCACGGTTTGTCCGTATTGCTGCTTGATCCAACTGCGCACCGGCGCGCCGAACGCGACCATTGGCAGCGAGCCGTTGGGGTGCAGGCTCAGTTCGCTGACCATGCGGGTCTGGTAGTCGGTGAAGTAGCCGTAGACGTTCTCCAGGTCCTTGCCCGCATTGGAAGGGGCGGCGATGGGGGCGATATCGATGATGGTCTGGTAGGCCGGGGTTTCGGTGGCCGGCACGCCGTTATCGGTGAGCAGGCTGGCCCAGCGGTCGGTGGTGGCCGACTCCAGGTAATCCTGGGCCTGGGTCAGCGAATAATCCGGCGGGAAATGCAGCAACTCGATGCTCTTGCGGTTTTCCAGGGCCATGCCCAGTGGCAGGAACAGGTACCAGTTGTACGCCCACTTGCCGTCGCTGTTGAGTCTGCTCGCGCCCTGGTAGGCCAGGTCAGCGGTATTGAGCAGCGCGGTCAGGGGCTGGCCGTAACTGTCGGGTACACCGCTGAAGGTCGCGGCGAGCTGCCCTTCATGGTTCTTGACGCTGACCTTGGCTCGGCTGTAGCCATCGCGCTGCAGGCTTTGGTTCAGGTAGTGCTCGGCGGTCTGCTCCAGCGTCCATGGCCGAAAGCAGATCACATTGCAGTTATTGGGGTAAGCGAACAACTGGGTCACCCGTTGAGTGCTGCCCAGCGGTACTTCGATGTCGGCGTGTACGACCGCACTGGCCATCAGTGCGGCCAGGGTGAAGGACAACCTGGTCGGTTTGAACATACTTGATTCCTTGTCAGCGAAAGCCCGTCTGCGCGGGGTGAAAGCCCACCTCCTCACAGTAGCGGTTGGCCAGGAAAACCGCGTGCTAAATCGCCAGGCATGTCGCTATTGGATAAGCGTCCTACACGCTGAACTGCAACGCGTTGCTCAAATCCCCCATGGGTTTCTGGCCTCGGGCAATCATGGCGTCATCGCGTTGCTTGAGCCCGTCCAGGGTCTCCAGCTGGAAGACCCGCGTAATCAAGCGCAGGATCGACGCGGTGTCGTACACCGTATGGTCCACGGTGCCTTTACGCGCGAAGGGCGAGACCACCAGCGCCGGAACCCGTGTGCCTGGGCCCCAGCGGTCGCCTTTGGGCGGGGCGACGTGGTCCCACCAGCCGCCGTTTTCATCGACGGTCACCACCACCACCATGTTTTTCCACTGCGGGCTTTCCTGCAGCACCTTCAAGGCGCGGACGATATGGCGGTCGCCCGACGCCACGTCGGCGTAACCGGCGTGCATATTCAGGTTGCCCTGGGGCTTGTAGAAGCTCACGGCTGGCAGCTTGCCGGCCTGGGCATCGGCGAAGAACTTATTGGTGCTCGCCTCATCGCCCAAACCGCCATCGCGCAGGCGCTTGTCACGCTCGGCACGGTTCTCGGGGCCCTGCTGCTTGAAGTAGTTGAACGGCTGGTGGTGGTACTGGAAGTTAGGGATCTTCGGGATACCGCCCGAATCCTTGAACTGATCCAGCGTTGCCTGCCATGCCCCGGCGTACCACGCCCAGTCGACGTTCTTTTTCGACAGCTTGTCGCCGATGTGCTCATGGGTCTGCGGCACCAGTACGTTGGGCAGGTCGGCTTTTGCGTAGTCCGGGTTTTCCGGGTCACGAATCCAGGTCGGCCAATACGGCGGCGCCAGGGTGTTCACGCCGTAACCGTCCGGGGTCAGCGCGCTGGGGCCGAACTGCGGCGGGCCGGTCATGGCGCTCGCCGGGGATTTATCCAGCGGCTTGAGACGCGGGTCGGTGGGGTCATCGCTTTGCAGCGTGGCGATCTGCGCCTTGGCCACCGACTGCGCGGCATTCGGGTAGAACGGCGCGGTGGCGCTGATCAGGTATTGATGGTTGAGGAACGAGCCACCAAACGCCCCCTGGAAGAAGTTATCGCAGAGCACAAACTCCTTGGCTACATCCCACAGGCGCAGGGAATAACGGCTCTGGGCGTAATGGCCCATGACCAGGCCGCCGGAGTCGGCCCAGGCGACGAAACCGTCGTTCTTGCCGCCGTTGATCTGCATCTGGTTCTGGTAGAACACGTGCCACAAGTCGCGGGTGACCAGGCTCAACGGCAGGTCTTCGGCGTTCGGGCCCTTGAGGGCGAACGGGGCGTTGGGCAGGTTTTCCTGGAATTGCACTTCGCTGGGGTAAGTCACCCCATCCACGCTTTGCGGGCCCACTTGCAGCACACCGCCCCAGGCCGGGGGCAGGGTGGTCAACAGGCTGCCGTCGCGGTCGCGTTGCTGTGTGTCGGCGGCGGAAAGCGCCGACAGCGGTTTCTCAACGCCTGGGAAGTCCGCAAACAGGTTGTTGAAACTGCGGTTCTCGGCATAGATCACCACCACGGTCTTCACCTGGTCGTGCAACGCCTTGTCCAGCTCCTGAGGCGTGAGCGGCCGCGCCACGGGCTTGCCGGGCGCCTCACTGCTGTTGCCGCAGGCACTCAAGGTCGCGCCCACCCCCAACACCGCCGCACCCCCCAGGAAGCGCCGACGGCCGGTGTCTACCGGCGGTTGGGCTATGGAATCTGGGGAAGGGCGGTCTTCGTGATCATCACTCATTGCGGGGAGTCCTTGCTGGCGAGATGTTGCAAGATATTTCGCAGGACGGTAGCAATGCAATGTGACGGAACGAAG
The DNA here is from genome assembly GCF_032424295.1 of Pseudomonas sp. JV449. Classification (NCBI taxonomy): domain Bacteria; kingdom Pseudomonadati; phylum Pseudomonadota; class Gammaproteobacteria; order Pseudomonadales; family Pseudomonadaceae; genus Pseudomonas; species Pseudomonas sp. JV449. The sequence continues at coordinate 15,257 of NZ_VYKD01000015.1, forward strand.
ACAGCGGTGTGATGAGCAAGACGTGTCTACGCTTGGCCAGCGCTGCTAGACTTGCCCGATAATGGACATCACTGAGGTGAACCGTGAAACCTTCAACCGCCCTTGATCTAAAACGTGCAGCCGTCAGAGAAGTGGTGGGCCGATTTCGCATCTCAAACCCAAGGGTATTTGGGTCTGTATTGCTGGGTACCGACCAAGAAGGCAGCGACCTTGATTTGCTGGTCGATGCGCCGCCGGGAACCACTTTGTTTGATCTTGGCGGGCTGCAAGTCGAGCTTGAGGACCTGCTAGGGGTCAATGTCGATCTACTGACGCCTGCCGATTTGCCGTTGAAGTTCCGCGCAAAAGTGCTGGCTGAGGCACGGCCTGTATGACAGCAAATCGCCTCGGGGATTATCTGGATCACATAAGGCAGGCCACTGCTGACGCGATCAGTTTTGTAGAGGGCCTTAGCAAAGAAGAGTTTCTGGAAGACAGGCGTACTCAACAAGCAGTGGTCATGAGTCTGATCATCATTGGTGAGGCGTCGACGAAAATCATGGATCTGCACCCGCACTTCGCTGAGGCTCATTCACACATTCCTTGGCGCAGCATGCGGGGAATGCGTAACCGCATCGCCCACGGTTACTTCGATATCAACCTTGATGTGGTTTGGGACACCATCCAGAGCGCGCTGCCTGATCTATTGGCGCGTCTTCCTGTAACTGCAGTGTGATTGCACCTGTTGCAACAACAGGTGCAGTCATCAGTTATTCAAGGCATGACGGGCGGCAAATACTTCAACGTCGTCCCCAACGCCCACAACAGGAACAACACCAGCGGCGTGTGCACCAGCAACTGCACAAACGAAAACCCGATCAAATCCCGCGCCTTCAACCCCAACACTCCCAGCAACGGCAGCATGTAGAACGGGTTGATCAGGTTCGGCAGCGCCTCGGCCGCGTTGTAGATCTGCACCGCCCAGCCCAGGTGGTATTGCAGGTCATTGGCCACTTGCATCACATAAGGCGCTTCGATGATCCACTTGCCGCCGCCTGACGGAATAAAGAAGCCCAGCACTGCCGAGTACACGCCCATCAGCAGTGCATACGTGTCGTGGGAGGCGATGGACGTGAAGAAGGTCGAGATATGGTGCGCCAGGGTCTGGCCGTCGCCGCCCTTGACCACGGTCATCAGCGCCGCAATCGAGCCGTACAGCGGGAACTGGATCAACACGCCGGTGGTGGTCGGCACTGCACGGGCCACCGCATCGAGGAAGCTGCGCGGGCGCCAGTGCAGCAGGGCACCGACCATGATGAACAGGAAGTTGTAGGTGTTCAGCCCCGAAATCGCGCTGATCGCCGGCTTGGTCGAGAACTCATGGAACAACCAGCCCGCCGCCAGCAATGCCAGCAGAATGGTCAGCAACGGGCTGTGTTCCAGCCATTCGCCGGGGCGGCCCGGTGGTTGCAGCTTGGGCAGGTTGAAGGCCGGGTCGACGCCACAGGCCTTGGCGTCACGGGCGCTGTTGGGGCCGGGCGCGGTGGCGTAGGCGATGATCAGCGACACCACGATCAGTGCCAGCAACAGCACGCCGGATTGCCACAGGAAGATGGTGTCGGTAAACGGGATCACCCCGGTGATCGACAGGATCGACGGCGGCAAGCTGGCCGGGTTGGCCTGCAATTGTGCGGCTGACGACGACAGCCCCAGCGCCCACACCGCGCCCAACCCAAGATAGGCCGCCGCACCCGCAGCACGGTAGTCCATGCGCAAATCCGTACGACGGGCCAGCGCACGCACCAGCAAGCCGCCGAACACCAGGGACAGGCCCCAGTTGAGCAATGACGCCACCATGGAAATCAACGCGACCCACGCCACGGCTGAGCGGCCGTTCTTCGGGATACGCGCCAGGCGGTCGATCAGCTTGACCGCCGGTGGCGAGCTGGCGACCACGTAGCCACCGATCACCACGAAGGCCATCTGCATGGTGAACGGGATCAGGCTCCAGAACCCGTCGCCAAAGGCCTTGGCGGCTTCGGTCGGCGCGGCGCCCATGCCCAGGGTCGCCACGGCGACGATGATCACGGCGAGGGCGGCGAACACCCAGGAGTCGGGGAACCAGCGCTCGGCAAAGTTCGAGCAGCGCAGGGCAAAGCGGGCATAGCGGCTTTCTTCGATAGCATCGGCCACGAGTCTTTCCTCTTGTAGTTATTATGGGGTCGGCAATTTTTCGGCATGTTCCTCCACGGCCATTGATATGGGAATGCAGTTATCTTCATCGATCCATGAGGAAAACAAATATATCTGCCGCGATTGCCATCAACTGGCGCAGCTCATAACCTGCACGCCATTTTGTTTGTCTGCCGAGCCTCAACATGACTGCCACCTCTGTTCCACAGGCGCAGCGTTTTTCCCGCTCCGACTACAAGACCCTGGGCCTGGCCGCCCTGGGCGGCGCCTTGGAAATCTACGACTTCATTATCTTTGTGTTCTTCGCGCTGACCCTCAGCCAACTGTTCTTCCCGGCGGAAATGCCCGAGTGGCTGCGCCTGCTGCAAAGCTTCGGCATCTTCGTCACCGGCTACCTCGCGCGTCCGCTGGGCGGCATCCTGATGGCGCACTTCGCCGATCACCTGGGGCGCAAGCGCGTGTTCAGCCTGAGCATCCTGATGATGGCGTTGCCGTGCCTGCTGATCGGGATCATGCCCACCTACGCACAGATCGGTTATTTCGCACCGCTGATCCTGCTGGTGCTGCGCGTGCTGCAAGGTGCGGCGGTGGGCGGTGAAGTACCCAGCGCCTGGACCTTCGTCGCCGAACACGCACCGCGCAACCATCGTGGTTATGCCCTGGGCTTCCTGCAAGCCGGCCTGACCTTCGGCTACCTGCTCGGTGCGCTGACTGCCACGCTGCTGGCACAGGTCTTCACCCCGGCCGAAATCCTCGACTACGCCTGGCGCTTCCCCTTCCTGCTCGGCGGTGTGTTCGGCGTGATCGGCGTGTGGCTGCGGCGCTGGCTCAGCGAAACCCCGGTCTTCCTCGAAATGCAGGCCCGCCGCCAGGCCGCTGCCGAGCTGCCGCTGCGCACCGTACTGCGTGACCATCGCGCCGTACTGTTGCCGGCGATGATCCTCACCTGCGTGCTCACCTCCGCCGTGGTGGTGCTGGTGGTCATCACCCCGACCATGATGCAGAAAACCTTCGGCATGAGCCCCAGTCACACCTTTGCCTTGAGCGCCCTGGGCATCGTCTTCCTGAATATCGGCTGCGTCCTCGCCGGCCTGCTGGTGGACCGCATCGGCGCCTGGCGCGCGGTGCTGGTCTACAGCCTGCTGCTGCCGGTGGGTATTTTCCTGCTGTACGCCAGCCTGATCAGCGGCGGCATCTGGCTTGGCGCGGCGTACGCGCTGGCGGGCTTGAGTTGCGGGGTAGTGGGCGCGGTGCCGTCGGTGATGGTCGGCCTGTTTCCGGCGCAGGTGCGGGTGTCGGGCATTTCCTTCACCTACAACATCGCTTACGCACTGTGGGCGAGTACCACGCCGCTGATGCTGATCGCGCTGATGCCGACCAGCCCGTGGATTTGCGTGGGGTATTGCGTGGTTATGGGCGCGGTGGGGGTGGGGTGTGTAGCGCTGTTTGGCAAGCGCCACACCTTGGCGGCCTGAAGGTCAGGTCAAGAAGTGCCACAGCAACAGCGTACCGACCAACCCGACCACCGAAACAATCGTCTGCAACACCGACCACACCCAAATCGTCTGCTTCAGCTGCAAGCCAAAGTACTCGCGCACCATCCAGAACCCCGCATCATTGACGTGGCAGAAGAACACCGAACCTGCGCCGATCGCCAGCGCCACCAGTGAGCTTTGTGTCGCCGCCAACCCGGCCATCATCGGCGCGATGATGCCGGCGGTCGTGGTGGTGGCGACCGTGGCCGAGCCGGTGGCCTGGCGCAGCGCCACGGCGATCAACCAGGCCAGCAGCAGGTACGGCATGTGCGCTCCTTCGGCGACTTTGCTGATGGTTTGGCTGACGCCGGCATCCAGCAAGGTTTGCTTGAGGCCGCCGCCGGCGCCGATGGTCAGCAGCAACACGGCGATGGGGGCAAGGGCCTTGCGCAGGGTGTTGCCGACCTCAGCGCGCGGCATCCCGGCGGCCCAGCCCAGGCAGATCACGGCGGCGATCACCGCCAGGCCCAGGGCGATCAGCGGTTCGCCGAGGAATTTCAGGGTCAGGCCCACGCTGCTTTCCGCTGGCAGCGCGACTTTGGCCAAGGTGCTGCCGAGCATCAGAATCACCGGCAACAGAATGATCAGCAATGACACGCCAAAGCTCGGCTGGCGCGGGGCCTTGGGCGGGGCGCTGAACAGCGCGCCGATGTCGGCCGGCTCATCCACATGCAGGCGCTTGGACAGCCAGTTGCCATAGAGCGGCCCGGCGAGGATCACGGCCGGCACCGCCAGGCAAAAGCCCAGCAACATGGTCAGGCCCAGGTCGGCGTGCAACGCGCCCACCGCAATCAGCGGCCCTGGGTGCGGTGGCATCAAGGCGTGCAAGGTGGTCATGCCCGCCAGCGCCGGGATGGCGATTTTCAACAGCGGCTGGTTCGAACGTTTGGCCATCACAAAGATGATCGGCACCATCATCACCAGGCCCACTTCGAAGAACAGCGGCAGGCCGATCACCATCGCCACCAGCGCCATCACCCATGGCAACGACTTGCCCTTGCCCAGCCCGAGCAGGGTGGTGGCGATGCGGTCGGCCGCGCCGGATTCCGCCATCAGCGCACCCAGCATCGAGCCCAGGGCAATGATGATCCCGGCTTCACCGAGGATCGCCCCGGCGCCCTTGCTGAAGGCCTTGGCCACCTCTTCCGCTGGCAACCCGGCGCCGACCCCGGCGATAAAGGTGCCGATCAGGATCGACAGGAACGGCGGCAACTTGGTCGCGCTGATCAGCACGATGATGCTGGCGATGGCCAGCAGTACGCAGAGCATGAGACGGGTGTCGTGAACCATCCACGCGGCAGTCGATAACGCCAAGGCGAGACTCCTTATCGAACAGGTTGGGAAAATTGTTTCTTTTTGTTTCCTGGCCCAAAAGCATACCTGATAACGCCCGCCCCAGAGCCATTGCTGTCGGATTTGTAATCTTTGCTCCACCGCTTTGATAAGTCGCGAACGCTACATTCTCCCGGCTTTTACTTTATGGGCGTGGAACTCTCGTTATGGCAATTTCCGTTAGAAAGCTGGTGGGGGCGACGCTGTTGTGGGGAGCTGCCAGCGTTGCCCAGGCACAAACCCTCACCCTCGACGCGGCCCTGCAAACCGCCTTCGCCAACAACCCCGACCTGGCGGCCGCGCAATGGGAAATCGAGATCGCCGCGGGCGGTCGCCAGCAGGCCGGGTTGATCCCCAATCCGGTGGCGTCCTGGGATGCCGAAGACACACGTCGCGATACGCGTACCACCACCCTCAAGCTCAGCCAAACCCTGGAACTGGGCGGCAAGCGCGGTGCCCGCATTGACGTGGCGACGCGTGCCCAGGACGCCGCCGTACTGGCCTTGGAACAGCGCCGCAACACGCTGCGCGTCGAGGTGATCGACGGCTACTACGGTGCCCTGCGCGCCCAGGAACGTCTCGACCTGGTGCAGCGCTCCCTGGCCTTGGCCGAGCGCGGGCTGGTGGTCGCCAACGGCCGCGTGACTGCCGGCAAATCCTCACCGGTGGAAGCCACGCGGGCCCAGGTGCAGTTGTCGGAGATCCGCCTCGAACTCAATCGCGCACACATGGGCCTCACCGACGCCTATCGCCGCCTGGCCGCCAGTACCGGCAGCGCGGCGACCGACTTCCAGACTGTCGCCACGCCAAGCCACTCCACACCGCCGTTGCCGTCCGCCACACAACTGTTGGCGCGCCTTGAGCAGACCGCCGAACTGCGCCTGGCCGAACTGCAGATCGTGCAGAACGAAGCCAGCGTGGGCCTGGAAAAAGCCCAGCGTATTCCCGACCTGGATGTGTCCATCGGCAGCCAGTACGACGCCAGTGTGCGCGAGCGGGTGAACCTGGTCGGCGTGTCGATGCCGATTCCGTTGTTCAGCCGCAACCAGGGCAACGTACTTGCCGCCACGCGCCGTGCCGATCAGGCCCGCGACCAGCGCAACGCTGCCGAATTGCGCCTGCGTACCGAAACGCGCCAGGCCCTGGACCTGTGGCAAACCGCGAACAGCGAAGTGCGCGCATTCAACCAGCAGATCCTGCCCGCCGCCCAACGCGCGGTGGACAGCGCCACCCGCGGCTTCGAGATGGGCAAGTTCAACTTCCTCGACGTGCTCGACGCCCAGCGCACCCTGATCGCGGCGCGCACCCAATACCTTGCGGCCACCGCCCAGGCCACCGATGCCTGGCTGCGCATCGAACGGATTTACGGCGACCTCGCCCGGTTTTGATTTTTTCTGGAGTGCCTTATGAATAAACGACACGGCGTGGCGCTTGCCGTCGCCTTGGGCCTGATGCTGTCCGGCGTGGCCAACGCCGAGGAAGAAGAAGGCACGCTCGAGCTGACTGAACAACAAATCCAGGCCGCCGGTATCGAGCTCGCCGAGGCCCAACCCCGGTCGATCAGCACATTGCTGACGCTGCCGGGGGAGGTGCGTTTCGACGAAGACCGTACCTCGCATATCGTCCCGCGCGCGGCCGGTGTGGTGGAATCCGTGAAGGTCAATCTTGGCCAGGCGGTGAAGAAGGGCGAGCTGCTCGCGGTGATCGCCAGCCAGCAGATTTCCGACCAGCGCAGTGAGCTGGCGGCCAGCGAGCGTCGGGTTGAACTGGCGCGTATTACCTTCCAGCGTGAACGCCAGTTGTGGCAGGACAAGATCTCCGCCGAGCAGGATTACCTGCTGGCGCGCCAAACCCTGCAAGAAGCTGAAATCGCCTTGAACAATGCCCGCCAAAAGATGACCGCGCTCAGCGGCAACACCGTGCTGGCCGGCGGCAATCGTTACGAACTGCGTGCGCCGTTCACAGGCGTGGTGGTGGAAAAGCACCTCGGTGTCGGCGAGGTGGTGAGCGAGACCAGTAACGCCTTCACGCTGTCTGACCTGTCCCAGGTGTGGGTCACCTTCGGCGTATTTCCCAAGGATTTGAACAAGGTCCGGCTCGGCAAACCGGTGAAAGTCAGCTCCACGGAAATGGGCACCGATGTGCAGGGCAGCGTGGCCTATGTCGGCAATTTGCTCGGCGAGCAAACACGCACCGCCACCGTGCGTGTGACGGTGCCCAACCCCGACGACGCCTGGCGCCCAGGACTGTTCGTCACCGTGCAACTGGCCACGGACACCTACCAGGCCAAGGTCACCGTGCCGCAAACGGCGATCCAGACCGTCGAGGAAAAACCCTCGGTCTTCGTACGCACGCCTGACGGTTTTATCACCCGCCATCTTGAGCTTGGCGCCAGTGAAAACGGCTACGTCGAAGTGCGCCAGGGCCTGGAGGCCGGTGCTCAGGTGGCCACCACCGGCAGCTTCATCCTCAAGTCCGAATTGGGCAAGGGCTCGGCCGAGCACGCCCATTGATCCTGCGAGTGATTTCCCATGTTTGAGCGCCTTATCCAATTCGCCATCGAGCAGCGCATCATCGTGCTGCTGGCGGTGCTGTTGATGGCCGGTGTCGGCATTGCCAGCTATCAGAAACTGCCCATCGACGCGGTGCCCGACATCACCAATGTACAGGTGCAGATCAACTCGGCGGCGGCCGGTTTTTCGCCGCTTGAGACCGAGCAGCGCATTACCTTTCCCATCGAAACCGCGATGGCCGGCTTGCCGGGGCTGCAGCAGACCCGTTCGCTGTCACGCTCCGGCTTGTCCCAGGTGACGGTGATCTTCAAGGACGGCACCGACCTGTTCTTCGCCCGCCAGTTGGTCAACGAGCGCCTGCAAGTGGCCCGCGAGCAATTGCCTGTGGGGATTGAAACCGCGATGGGGCCGATTTCCACCGGCCTCGGGGAAATTTTCCTGTGGACCGTGGAGGCCGAGGAGGGCGCACGCAAGGACGACGGTACGCCCTACACGCCGACCGACCTGCGGGTGATCCAGGACTGGATCATCAAGCCGCAACTGCGCAACGTGCCCGGTGTGGCCGAGATCAACACCATCGGCGGCTTCGCCAAGGAATACCAGATCGCCCCCGACCCCAAGCGCCTGGCGGCCTATAACCTGACCTTGAACGATCTGGTCACGGCGCTGGAGCGTAACAACGCCAACGTCGGTGCCGGCTACATCGAGCGCAGCGGCGAGCAATTGTTGATCCGCGCGCCGGGGCAGGTGGCGTCCATCGACGACATCGCCAATATCGTCATCACCACGTCCGACGGCACGCCGATCCGTGTGCGCAATGTCGCCCAGGTCGAGATCGGCCGTGAGCTGCGGACCGGCGCCGCCACGGAAAACGGCCGTGAAGTGGTGCTGGGCACGGTGTTTATGTTGATCGGAGAAAACAGCCGCACGGTGTCCCAGGCGGTGGCTTCCAGGCTCGAACAAATCAACCGTTCGCTGCCCGAAGGCGTGGTGGCGGTGACCGTCTACGACCGCACCAACCTCGTCGAAAAAGCCGTTGCCACCGTGAAGAAAAATCTCTTCGAGGGTGCGCTGCTGGTGGTCGCGGTGCTGTTCCTGTTCCTTGGCAATATCCGCGCGGCGCTGATCACCGCGATGGTGATTCCCCTGGCGATGTTGTTCACCTTTACCGGCATGTTCACCCACAAAGTCAGCGCCAACCTGATGAGCCTCGGCGCGCTGGACTTCGGCATTATCGTCGACGGCGCGGTGGTGATCGTCGAGAACGCCATCCGCCGCCTGGCCCATGCGCAGCAGCGCCATGGTCGTTTGCTGACCCGCAGCGAGCGCCTGCACGAGGTGTTCGCGGCGGCCAAGGAAGCGCGGCGTGCGCTGATCTTCGGGCAGCTGATCATCATGGTCGTGTACCTGCCGATCTTCGCCCTTACCGGGGTGGCCGGGAAGATGTTCCACCCCATGGCGTTTACCGTGGTGATTGCGCTGCTGGGGGCGATGATTTTGTCGGTGACCTTCGTACCGGCGGCGATTGCGCTGTTCGTCACCGGCAAGGTCAAGGAAGAAGAAAACCTGGTGATGCGTACCGCACGCCGGGCCTATGGGCCGGTGTTGGATTGGGTGATGGCGCGCCGGCCACTGGTGTTCGGCTTGGCCGTGCTGGCCATTGTTGCGTCGGGCGTGGTGGCCAGCCGCATGGGCAGTGAGTTTATCCCCAGCCTCAGTGAGGGCGACTTCGCCCAACAGGCCCTGCGCGTGCCCGGCACCAGCCTGACGCAATCGGTGCAGATGCAGCAGCAACTGGAAAAAACCTTGATGGCCCAGGTGCCGGAAATCGAACGGGTATTCGCCCGTACCGGCACGGCGGAAATCGCCTCCGACCCGATGCCGCCGAATATTTCCGACAGCTACGTGATGCTTAAACCGAAGGCGCAATGGCCGAACCCGAATAAATCCCGCGAAACCCTGATCGCCGATATCCAGCGCGCCAGTGCGATTGTGCCGGGCAGTGCGTACGAGCTGTCGCAACCGATCCAGCTGCGTTTCAACGAGCTGATCTCCGGGGTGCGCAGTGATGTGGCGGTGAAGGTATTCGGCGACGACATGGCGGTGCTCAACACTACCGCCGCAGACATTGCCGAGACCTTGCAAGGCCTCGATGGCGCTTCGGAAGTGAAGGTCGAACAGACGTCCGGCCTGCCGGTGTTGACCATCAATATCGACCGTGACAAGGCCGCGCGCTTTGGCCTGAATGTCGGCGATGTGCAGGACACCATTGCCGTCGCCGTCGGTGGGCGCCAGGCCGGTACCCTGTATGAAGGTGACCGGCGTTTCGACATGGTCGTGCGCTTGTCCGACGCGCTGCGTACTGATATCGACGGCTTGTCGCGGCTGTTGATTCCAGTGCCGGCACTGGCCGGGAATGCGGCGGGGCAGTTGGGGTTCATTGCGTTGTCCCAGGTCGCCAGCCTGGACCTGGTGCTCGGCCCGAACCAGATCAGCCGCGAGAACGGCAAGCGTCTGGTGATCGTCAGTGCCAACGTGCGCGGGCGGGATATGGGGTCGTTCGTGGACGAGGCCGAGGCGGCGATCACGGCGCAGGTGAAAGTCCCGGCAGGTTACTGGACCACCTGGGGCGGCCAGTTCGAACAGTTGAAGGAAGCCGCCGAGCGTTTGCAGATCGTGGTGCCGGTGGCGTTGCTGCTGGTGTTCGGGTTGTTGTTCATGATGTTCAACAACCTCAAGGACGGACTGCTCGTGTTTACCGGGATTCCGTTCGCGTTGACCGGCGGGATCATGGCGCTGTGGTTGCGCGATATTCCGCTGTCGATCTCGGCAGGCGTGGGCTTTATCGCCTTGTCCGGCGTGGCGGTGCTCAACGGCCTGGTGATGATTGCCTTCATCCGCAACCTGCGCGAGGAAGGACGCTCGCTGTCGGTGGCTATCCACGAGGGTGCGCTGACCCGCCTGCGCCCGGTATTGATGACCGCGCTGGTGGCCTCCCTGGGGTTTATCCCCATGGCCCTGGCCACCGGCACCGGCGCCGAAGTGCAGCGTCCGTTGGCGACGGTGGTGATCGGCGGGATCATTTCTTCTACCTTGCTGACCTTGCTGGTGCTGCCGGCGTTGTACCAGTGGGCTCATCGCCGGGAAGAGGAAACACCAGGTTGAACCGTGTGAACCGTCCGGGCTGGCTGCTGACGTCGGTGTGCCCCTGATGCAGCTGCATGATCGACTGCACAATGGCCAGCCCCAGCCCGGTGCCACCTTCGGCGCGGGTGCGGCTGCTGTCGGCGCGGTAGAAACGTTCGAACAGATGCGGCAGGTGGTGTGCTTCGATGCCACGCCCGGGGTTGCCTACCGACAACGACGCGCTCTGGTCATAGGTCTCCACCAGCAGCAGAACGCTGGAGCCTTCGGGCGTGTGGCGGATGGCATTGGACAGCAGGTTGGAAATGGCTCGCTGGATCATCAGGCGATCGCCCGTTACCCAGGCGTCGCCGCGCAGGCTGAGGGTCACGTGTTTGTCTTCGGCGCTGAGGGCGAACAGCGCCATCACCCGTTGTGCTTCTTCGCCCAGTGACACCGGGCCAAATCCGGCACGCGCCGCCGGATGGCTGACCTGGGCCAGGAACAGCATGTCGGAGACGATGCGCGACAGGCGTTCCATTTCCTCGGTGCAGGATTCCAGCCCCGCCTTGTACTCCTCCGAGGGCCGTTCGCGGGACAGGGTCACCTGGGCCTTGCCCATCAGGTTGGTCAGCGGCGCGCGCAGCTCGTGGGCGAGGTCGTCGGAGAACTGCGACAGCTGCTGCACACCGGCGTCCAGGCGACGCAGCATTACGTTGATGCTTTGCGCCAACTCGCCCAGCTCCTGGGGCAGGTTGTCGATGGATAAGCGGTGGGTCAGGTCCTGGGTCGTTACCTGGGCCGCGACATGGCTGAACTGCTTCAAAGGTGCCAACCCACGCTGCACCAGCCACCAGGCGCCCATGCCGATAAGGATCAGCAGCATCGGCAGGGCGATGAGGGTGGCGCGCAGGTAGGCACTGAGCAGGGCCTGGTCATCCCTGCGGTCCAGCGACAGCAACACCCGTACGCGCTCGCCGCTGGCCAGGCGCATCAGGCTGGAGGCACTGAGTACCTGGTTGCCGTCTTGGTCTTGCCAGTTGAGGTAACCGAGGGTTTCCCGGGGGGAGAAGTCGGTCAGCAACGGTTCCTGGGGTTTGGCACCGACACTGAGCAGCACCGCGTTATCGGGTGCGGTGCCGACGATGGTCAGGTAGAAATTGTCGTGGCCCATCACCAGGTCCAGCAACGAGTGGGGACGGGCTTTGATTGCGTGGGTGTCCAGGCCCAGCGCGAGGCTGTGCTGGAGCTGTTCCATCTTGCTTTCCAGGCCCTTGCGCGCGAGCTTTTCCAGCTCATGGGTCAAGGCCAGGTAGGCCAGGGTCGCCAGCAGCACCACCAGCCCGGCGCCCATGAGGCTGACCGTCAGTCCCAGGCGCATCGACAGGCTGCTGGTCCTCATTGGCGCGCCTCCAGCACATAACCCACGCCGCGAATGGTGTGGATCAGCTTGACCTCGCTCTGGTCATCGACCTTGCCCCGCAGTCGGCTGATGGAGACCTCGACCACGTTGGTGTCGCAGTCGAAGTTCATGTCCCACACCAGCGAGATGATCTGCGTGCGGGTCATTACCTCGCCGGCCTGGCGCATCAACACATGCAGCAGGGCGAATTCCTTGGTGGTCAGGTCGATACGCCGGCTGCCGCGATAGGCGCGATGGCGGCGCGGGTCCAGCTCCAGGTCCGCGACGCGCAGCACATCCGGCAGCGGGATATGTTCGCTACGGCGCAGCAAGGTGCGCACACGGGCCAGCAGTTCGGGGAACTCGAAGGGTTTGACCAGGTAATCGTCGGCGCCCATGTCCAGGCCCTTGATCTTGTCTGCCAGGCGGCCGCGCGCGGTCAGCATCATCACGCGCTGGTTGCCGTCCCGGCGCAGTTGTTCCAGTACCTCCCAGCCGTCGGTGTTGGGCAGGTTCACGTCGAGGATCACCAGTTCGTAGGTGTGCTGCCGGGCCAGGTGCAGGCCGTCGATGCCGCTGGCGGCGCAATCGACGACGTAGCCACTTTCGGTCAGGCCTTGCTGCAAGTAATCGGCGGTTTTCTGCTCGTCCTCAACCACAAGGATACGCATGGGGATTTACCTTCAAGGAAAACGAAAGGAGATGGCCTCATAGAGGCTTGAATAGGCTGTAGGAAAACTCTGAAGCCTGAAGTAGCTTTAGGGTCAAGCCGCGTCAGGCCGGTGCGACGATTCGTCACTGACCGGGCACGCAAAAAAAACGCCCCGGCTGGGGCGTATAAAATTCATCTCTGTTCCAAAGGAGCTACACAAAAGCCGCAGAGATGAGAAGTGTTCGATGCGCAGTATAAAAAGTGCAACTTAACGAGAAGGTGAGGCCGATATTACAGTTCTGACAGACTTCAACCTGTGAACAGATGTAGGGCATCGGCAAGTGAATGTAAGCGCGTCTTAAAGCACCGCCAGTGGGTATTCGATAATGACGCGGACTTCTTCAAGGTCGGACTCGAATGAACTTGAGCGCACGGTGGCCTGGCGCAGACGCAGTGATAAATCCTTCAAGTTGCCGCTTTGCACCACGTACTTGGCTTCGATATCCCGCTCCCAGCGGCGCTGGTCGGTGAGCGGATCGCCGGCGGCATCGCGGCGCATATACACCGCGTTGGCGTTGCTGTAGTCGGCGCCGGTGCCCTTGCCGTAGCGGGTCATGAACGACAGGCCGGGAATGCCGAATGGCTGCATGTCCAGGTCGTAGCGCAGCATCCACGAGCGCTCCTTGGGCGAGTTGAAGTCGCTGTACTGGATCGAGTTGTTGAGGAAGATCGAGTCCGACTGGCGCAGGTAATCGAAGTCGTCATCGCCGTTGTTGCGCTGGTGCGACACGGCCAGGCTGTGGGCGCCCACCTTCACGCCGAGCCGGGCGCTCCAGATGCTGTTATCGAATTCACCCAGCAGCTTTTTGCCTTCATCCACGGCCTTGTAGTAGTTGATGTCGCCGAACAGCGAAACGTCTTCGTTCAGCGGGTAACTGGCGGCGCTGCCGACGTAGTACTGGTCCCAGGCGTCCTTCAGGCGGCTGCTGTACAGGCTCAGGCTCAGGTGTTTGTTCACGGTGTAGTCGCCGCCGAAGTAGCCGATCCAAGGTGAATCGACCGGGCCGGCGTAAAACGTTGCGAAGCCTTTGTTCATGCCGCTTTCGTTGGGTTGGCTCATGCCGCTCAAACGCCCGCCCTGCAAGGTCAGGCCTTCCAGGCTGGTGTTCTGCAGGGTCACGCCACGGAAGCTTTCCGGCAACACCCGCGAATCGCCGTAGGCCACCACGGGAGTCAGCGGGAACACGTCGCCGGCCTTGATCACCGTGTCCAATACCCGCAGTTTCGCCGCGCCGCCGACCTTGCTGTAGTTGTCTTCGGGATGGTTGTTGCTGTCCACCGGCAGCACGCCGAACGAGCCCTTGCCGCCGCTGCGGCCGGTGCTCGAGTCGAGTTTCACGCCGACCATGGCGAAGGCGTCCAGGCCAAACCCCACGGTGCCCTGGGTAAAGCCGGATTCGAATTTACCGATCAGTCCCTGGGCCCAGGCTTCGGAATAGCCATTACCGGTGGGGCTGGATTGGCCCTTGCGGTCATCGCGATTGAAGTAAAAATTGCGCGCCAGCACGTTCACGCTGCTGCCTTCGATAAACCCTTCAGGTTTGTCTTCCGCGGCCGCGGCTGCCAGGGGCAATGTGGCGATCAGTGAAAGGGGAAGGGTGTAGTAACGGATCCGCATGTTTCGCTCCTCGGTGTTGGCAGTTATCAGCTTCTTATGGAGGCGGGCGTTCTTATTGATCTGGCCCGGGCTGATAGTTGCAAACCGTGGATAACGATTGGGTGGCGTGAACATTACAATTCTGGAAGCTCGTCGCCACCTAACAAATAAGTAATGTTCTGGTGAACATCGCGTCAGGGTTCGTTCGTTAGTCTCGGCACTGAACTTTCAGTCGAGGAATAGGTGATGAACTTTTATAAAACCGCTCTGGGTGTATTAACGGCCGTCCTGTCTTTCGGTGCATTGGCCGAAGGCGGCGGTGATCGCACCTTTGCCCTGATGATGGAGCGCAATGAAAAGGCCATGGCCGATTACGCCGTGAGAAACGGCAAGCCAGTGCCCCAAGTGCAGGCGTATCGCTATGGGATGAAGCTGGACATTGCCAAGGTGGTCAACGTGACGCCGCCGATCCGCGCGTGCAGTACCGTGCCTTCGCGCATGACCTATGAAGACTCCAGCGGCAAGCTCACTACGTTGGAGTACCAAGTCATGGGCGTGTGTCGAAATAACGGCAGTTAAATATGCTGGCGCTCAACGCGTAGGACGATTCACTAACCAACTGTCGAGCTGATCCATAGGGCTGACGCTTGGGGTATCGTAGGCTTTTTCGTTTGAAGAGCCGATCCTCCATGAGCCCTACTCACTGCCGCCCCGTTCCGTTGTCCAAGTCCTACCGTTTGCTCAATCACGGGCCAACCGTACTGGTGAGTGCGGCCCACAACGGCCAGCGCAATATCATGGCGGCTGCCTGGGCTATGCCGCTGGATTTCGAACCGCCGAAAGTCGCGGTGGTGTTGGACAAGGCCACCTGGACTCGCCAATTGCTGGAAGGCTCCGGCACCTTCGTGCTGCAGGTGCCCTGTGTGGCCCAGGTCGACCTCGTGCAGACGGTCGGCAGTACCACCGGCACCGAGCGTGACAAGTTCGCCGCTTATGGCCTGCAAACCTTCAGCGGTGAACACACGGAGGCGCCGTTGCTGGAAGGCTGTGTAGCCTGGCTGGAATGCCGCTTGCTCCCCGAGCCCCACAACCAGCAGACCTATGACCTGTTCCTCGGCGAAGTAGTTGCGGCCTATGCCGACGAGCGCGTGTTCAGCGAAGGCCGCTGGCACTTTGAAGGGCATGATCAGTTACGCACCTTGCACCATGTAGCGGGTGGGCATTTCCTGAGCATCGGCGAGCCCATCGATGGGCATTCGCTATAAGCGCACTCAGCGCCCGAGCATCTTCACCCATCGCGACGGCGGCATACCGTAGGTGCTGCGAAATTGCCGGGTCATATGGCTCTGGTCGGTGAAGCCGGCGGTCAGCGCCGCGTCCACCAGCGACTGCCCCTGCGCCAGCAGACTGCGCACCAGGTCCAGCCGGCGCATCGTCAGGTAGCGATAGGGGCTGGTGCCGAACAGCACGCGAAAGTCCCGTGACAATGCCCAGCGGTCGCGGCCGGCGTGGTCGGCCATTTCGTCCAGGGTGATGCTGCGGCCCAGGGCGCTGTGGATAAACTCGCGGGCGCGCTCGGCGGCGACGTAATCGAAGGTCTTGCGGCTGACGATGGCGCCAGCGGCGTTGCTCAACGCGTGGGCCAGGTCGAACATCGCGTCCTGTTCCTGCAACGGGTCAATCGGATGATCAAGGTTCTGCAGCAGCACTTCGCTGGCGCGGAACAGCCTTGGGTCAGTGGATAAACCACTGGGGATAAACGGCAACGGCTTGCCGCCAAGGATCTGCTGGATCAGCGACGGCTCCACGTAAATCATTCGGTACTTGAAACCCTCGTCACTGCCGGCGTGACCGTCATGGGTCTCATCGGGGTGAAGCACCATAGTGGTGCCGGGCAGGCTATGGATCATGTCGCCGCGGTAGTGAAAACTCTGCACGCCAGACAAGGTACGCCCGATGGCATAGGTGTCGTGGCGATGGGGGTCGAAGGCGAAACCGGCGAAGTACGCCTCGATACGGTCCAGGCCGCTGGCATGGGGGGCACGGTGCAGCCAGTCGAAGTTGCGGGTCGGTTTGCCCATGGTGGCTTGTCACAAAAAGAGGTGGAAACACGTTAACCCAGTCTGCATCCCTTGTCTGCCGGGGTCTTGTACGTTTGTGCAGGCGGCGGGCGAGGTCTATGCTCCCTGCTCGTGCCCTGCGCTGATGGAACCGCCCAATGGAATTTATCAACCCCACCTATGTGGCGCCTCTGGTCTCGCTGGCCCTGCTGTGGACGGTGGCGGTGGTGACGCCGGGTCCCAACTTCTTCAATACCGCGCAGTTGGCCGCCAGTTGTTCGCGCCGTCATGGCGTGGTGGCGTCGGCGGGCGTGGCTACCGGCACGATCATGTGGGGGCTGGCGGGTGGGCTGGGCATCAAGTCGCTGTTTACCGCCGCGCCCATGTTGTACCTGGCGTTCAAGATCATCGGCGGCTGCTACCTGATTTACCTGGGGCTGAAACTGTTCAAGCGCTCGGCACCGGCGATGGGCCAGAGCTTGTTGCCGGACGAAGCGCGCCGCTCGTTGTTTTCCGCCTGGCGCCTGGGGTTACTGGGCAACCTGTCCAACCCCAAGGCCGCATTGTTCGTCGCCACCATCTTCGCCTCCACCATGCCGCCGTCGCCGTCGCCGATGCTGCTGACCCTGGCGGTGATCACCATGGCCAGCTTGTCGTTCAGCTGGTATGCCTGCGTGGCCCTGGTGTTTTCCAGTGCGCACATGGCCAACCTCTACAGCCGCTCGCGCAAATGGCTCGACCGTTTTGCCGGCGGTTGCTACGTGTTGTTCGGCGCACACCTGGTAGCGAATCGCTGACCGTCCGTGGTAAGAAGCCTTACTTTCAACAGTGAGGCCGGGTCATGAGCAAGGTGCGGGTAGGGATTATTTTTGGTGGCCGTTCGGCCGAGCACGAAGTCTCGTTGCAGTCGGCGCGCAATATTGTCGATGCACTCGACCGCACACGCTTCGAGCCGGTTTTGATCGGCATCGACAAGGCCGGCCACTGGCACCTCAACGACACCTCGAACTTCCTGATCAACCAGGAAAACCCGGCACTCATCGCCCTTAACCAATCCAATCGCGAATTGGCGGTGGTACCCGGCAAGGCCAGCCAGCAGGTGGTGGAAACCTCCGGCAACGGGCTGCTGGCACACATCGATGTGATCTTCCCCATCGTCCACGGCACCCTCGGCGAAGATGGTTGCCTGCAAGGCCTGTTGCGCATGGCTGACCTGCCTTTCGTCGGCTCCGACGTGCTCGGCTCGGCAGTGTGCATGGACAAGGACATCAGCAAACGCCTGCTGCGCGATGCCGGCATTGCCGTGACCCCGTTCATCACCCTGACCCGCAGCAACGCCGCGCGTACTTCCTTTGACACAGCGGTGAATAAACTCGGCCTGCCAATGTTCGTCAAACCGGCCAACCAGGGGTCTTCGGTGGGTGTGAGCAAGGTTGGCAACGAGGCTGAGTACCACGCCGCGGTTGAACTGGCCCTGGGTTTTGATCAAAAGGTGCTGGTGGAGTCGGCGGTCGAGGGCCGCGAAATTGAATGCGCCGTGCTGGGCAACGAAAACCCTGTCGCCAGCGGCTGTGGCGAGATCGTGGTGAACAGCGGCTTTTACTCCTACGACAGCAAATACATCGACGGCCAGGCGGCCCAGGTGGTGGTGCCGGCCGACATCAGCCATGCAGCCAGTGAGCGGATCCGCCGCTTGGCCCTTGAGGCGTTTGAAGTGTTGGGGTGCGCAGGGTTGGCGCGGGTCGATGTGTTCTTGACCGACGATGGTGAAGTGCTGATCAACGAAATCAACTCACTGCCCGGCTTCACCCGCATCAGCATGTACCCCAAGCTGTGGCAGGCAGCGGGCATGAGCTACAGCGAGCTGGTGAGCCGGTTGATTGAGCTGGCGTTGGAGCGGCATGCGGGGCGGAAGGGGTTGAAGATCAGCCGTTAACGGATGGGATAAATACCTGTGGCGAGCGGGCTTGTCCCGCGTTGGGCTGCGTAGCAGCCCCAATAAGAGCGCTGCAGTGTGCCAGGCAGGTCCGGGGCTGTGTTTTGGGGCTGCTGCGCAGCCCAGCGCGGGGCAAGCCCGCTCACTACAGGTTTAACTGACTGGCGTTAGGGCTTGCCCCCTCCCTCAGTGTTGGATCAGCGCAACCAGTTAGTCCGCGCCAACTCGATCACTTCATCTCCACGCCCACTCATCACCGCCTTGAGCATGTACAGGCTGAAGCCCTTGGCCTGTTCCAGCTTGATGCTCGGCGGCATCACCAGTTCCTGGGTGGCCGTCACCACATCCACCAGCACCGGGCCATCATGGGCCAGGGCGCGGCGCAGGGCCGGTTCCAGGTCTTCGGATTGCTCCACGCGAATGCCGAGGATGCCCATGGCGTTGGACATGGCGGCGAAGTCCGGGTTTTTCAGCTCGGTGCCGGCATCCAGGTAGCCCGCGGCCTTCATTTCCATGGCGACAAAGCCCAGGGACGAGTTATCGAACACGATGACTTTTACGGGCAGGTTCAACTGCGCCAGTGAAATGAAATCCCCCATCAGCATGGCAAACCCGCCGTCGCCGGACATCGAGATCACCTGGCGCCCAGGAAAGGCTGCCTGCGCACCGATCGCCTGGGGCATGGCATTGGCCATGGAGCCGTGGTTGAACGAGCCGATCAGGCGACGCTTGCCGTTCATCTTCAGGTAGCGCGCCGCCCACACCGTCGGCGAGCCCACGTCGGCTGTGAAGATTGCATCGTCGTCCGCCAGTTCGCTGAGCAAACGCGCCACGTACTGCGGGTGGATCGGCCGGTTGGCCTTTGACGGTTGCGCCAGGTCGTCCAGGCCTTGGCGGGCTTTTTCGTAGTGCTTCAGCGAGGTCTCGAGGAAGCTGCGGTCGGTCTTGCGGGTCAGGCGCGGCAGCAGCGCGTCGAGGGTCTCGCTCACATCGGCAGCGATGCCCAGGTCCAGCGTGGCGCGACGGCCCAGGGCCTGCGGGTTGCGGTCGACCTGGATGATTTTGGCATCGGCGGGGTAGAACTGGCGGTACGGAAAGTCAGTGCCGAGCATGATCAGCGTGTCGCAGTCGAGCATGGCGTGGTAGCCGGAGCTGAAGCCGATCAGGCCGGTCATGCCCACATCGAATGGGTTGTCCCATTCCACATGCTCCTTGCCGCGCAGGGCGTGCACCACCGGTGCCCCCAGCGTGTCGGCCAGGGCCACCACTTGATCGTGGGCACCGGCGCAGCCACTGCCGCACAGCAGGGTGACTTTCTCGCTGCTTTCAAGGATCTCGGTCAGGCGCTGCAGGTCCTGTTCCGCCGGCAGGGTGCGCGGTGCGTGCAGGGCCGGCCAGGGCTTGAGCTTGTCTTCGACTTCCAGCAACGATACGTCCCCCGGAATCACCACCACCGCCACGCCGCGGTTGAGGACCGCCGAACGCATGGCACGGTGCAGCACGTGCGGCATCTGTTCGGGGTTGGTGACCAGCTCGATAAAGTGGCTGCACTCCTTGAACAGTTCCTGGGGATGGGTCTCCTGGAAGTAGTTCAGGCCGATCTCGGAGGAGGGGATTTGTGCGGCAATCGCCAGCACCGGCACATGGTTGCGATGGCAATCGAACAGGCCATTGATCAAGTGCAGGTTGCCCGGCCCGCAGCTGCCGGCGCACACCGTCAGTTCACCCGTGGCCGCCGCTTCGGCACCGGCGGCGAAGGCGGCGACTTCTTCGTGGCGCACGTGCATCCACTCGATGCTGTCCATGGTGCGCAGGGCGTCGGTGAGGCCGTTGAGGCTGTCGCCGGTCAGGCCCCAGATGCGCTTGATCCCCGCCTGTTCAAGGGTGGTCGCCAATTGCTGGGCCAGGTTGATTTTCGCCATGAAGAACTCCAATCGTCAGTGAGGTTAAAAACTGCTGATCAATAGGGGACAGTTCGATCACGGCGAATGCTCCGCCTTTAATGTGAAGATTGCGTCATGGACGCGCGGTATTGCCGGGTGCGCCGGGCGATAAACCACTGGTCGCGCACCAGCGCCAGCCAGGGGGGCGCGCCAGCGGTCAGTGCAGGGAAAGGAACTGGCTGAGCAAGTAGCCGTGCGCCTCGTGGATCTGCGATGCGAAGCGAGCGGCCCTTGATCTTGCTTTAGATCTTGATCTCAGGCGGGCCCCCCAAAAAATCACTGTCGGATTACGGGCACACCGAGCCTGGGCGAGGTGCCGAGTGGTGGGGCGAAGCGTTTTTGGTGGACTTTTGGCGCTCTTCCAAAAGTGACCCGCTGTAAGAGCGGAACCCTAAGTAGCCGTTGCCGCAGCAACGGATATGTACTCATTCCAACCCAAGCACATGGTCGGCCCAGAGGCCGCCATCGGGGGCAAGTCGAATCGTCGCACCGCCCCAGAGGCCGCCATCGGGGGCAAGTCGAATCGTCGCACCGCCCCTCCCACATTTAGCGCGGGGCATCAGTTAGAGAGTCGTCAACTCCCGAGCCGTCACGGGAGCAACCCCCCACCCCACATTTGATACTCAGCGACGACGGAACAGCGGCAGCGGTTCATCCGTTGCTGCCTGGTACGTCACCGAGAAGTCCTTGAGGCTTTCCAGCGCCTCGTACGGGTCTTTGTCGGCGCGCAAGGCGAAGGCATCGAACCCGCAACGGCGCAGGTAGAACAGCTGGTCGCGCAGCACGTCGCCAATGGCCCGCAGCTCGCCTTTGTAACCGTAGCGGTCACGCAGCAAGCGTGCGTTGGAATAGTTGCGACCGTCGGTGAAGGCCGGGAAGTTCAGGGCGATGACCTGGAAGTGTTCCACGTCAGCGCCGATCTCTTCGGCTTCTTCATCGGCGTCCAGCCACACACCCAGGCCGCCGTCGCGAGCCTTGAGGGCGTGGCCATGTTCGCGCCACAGCGCCAGCGGCACGATCAGGTCGTCGCAGTTGGAAATGCCGTCGAAGCTCGCGTCCTTGGGCAAAAGGTGCCAGGTTTCGTCGAGGACTTCGTTGTTCTTAATGATTCGCTGCATAGACGCGCTCCTTGAACAGGTCAATGCCGATGCGCTGGTAGGTGTCGATGAAACGCTCATCTTCGGTGCGCTGTTCGATGTACACGTCGATCAACTTGCCGATCACCTCGGGCATGGCTTCCTGGGCGAAGGACGGGCCGAGGATCTTGCCCAGGCTCGCATCGCGGCTGGCGCTGCCACCCAGGGACACTTGGTAGAATTCTTCGCCTTTCTTGTCCACGCCCAGGATGCCGATATGGCCGACGTGGTGGTGACCACAGGCGTTCATGCAACCGGAGATGTTCAGGTCCAGCTCGCCGATGTCGAACAGGTAGTCCAGGTCGTCGAAACGGCGCTGGATCGATTCGGCAATCGGGATCGACTTGGCGTTGGCCAGGGAGCAGAAATCGCCGCCCGGGCAGCAGATGATGTCGGTCAACAGGCCGATGTTCGGCGTGGCGAAACCGCCTTCGCGCAGTTCGCCCCACAGGGTGAACAGTTGGCTCTGCTCAACGTCCGCGAGGATGATGTTCTGCTCGTGGGAGGTGCGCAGTTGGCCAAAGCTGTAGCGCTCGGCCAGGTCGGCGACGGCGTCCAGCTGCTTGTCGGTGATGTCGCCCGGTGCCACACCGGTCGGTTTCAGCGACAGGGTCACCGCCACATAGCCCGGCTTTTTGTGCGCCAGGGTGTTGCGGGTGCGCCAGCGGGCAAAGCCCGGGTGCTGCTGGTCGAGCGCTGCGAGCTCGGCATCCTGACTGCCCAGGGCCTTGTACTCGGGATCGACGAAGTGCTTGGCCACACGGTGCACTTCGGCTTCGGTCAGGGTGGTCTGGCCGCCGCGCAGGTGCTCCATCTCGGCATCGACTTTCTGGGCGAACACCTCAGGGGTCAGTGCCTTGACGAGGATCTTGATCCGCGCCTTGTATTTGTTGTCGCGACGGCCGTAGCGGTTGTAGACCCGCAGGATGGCGTCGAGGTAGCTCAACAGGTCCTGCCACGGCAGGAACTCGTTGATGAACGCACCGACCACCGGGGTACGGCCCAGGCCGCCACCCACCAGGACACGGAAACCCAGCTCGCCAGCCGCGTTGTACACCGGCTCCAGGCCGATATCGTGTACTTCGATGGCGGCACGGTCCGAGGTCGAGCCATTGATGGCGATCTTGAACTTGCGTGGCAGGTAGGCGAATTCGGGGTGGAAGGTGGTCCACTGGCGGACGATTTCACACCACGGGCGTGGGTCGATCAGCTCGTCGGCGGCAACCCCGGCGAATTGGTCGGTGGTCACGTTGCGCAGGCAGTTACCACTGGTCTGAATGGCGTGCATCTGCACGGTGGCCAGTTCAGCCAGGATATCCGGCACATCTTCCAGGGCCGGCCAGTTGAACTGCACGTTCTGGCGGGTACTGATGTGGGCATAGCCTTTGTCGAAGTCGCGGGCAATCCTGGCCATCATGCGGGTCTGGCGCGAAGTCAGTTGGCCATAAGGCACGGCCACCCGCAGCATCGGCGCAAAGCGCTGGACATAAAGGCCATTTTGCAGGCGCAGAGGGCGGAACTCTTCTTCGCTCAGTTCACCTGCTAGGTAGCGTCGGGTCTGATCACGGAACTGCTTGACGCGGTCCTCGATGATGCGCTGATCGTATTCGTCGTATACGTACATATAGGTCCTGTTCTCGGCAAATCTGCGCGCACGGCCGCGCACTCCCAACGGAGCCGGCGCACGATACCAGTTTGCGTTTATGCGCAAAAGTGATGTTTGAGTATATGCACATAACCAAAATGACTAATGAGAAAGGTTATCGCGATACCCACATTTGTCATGCGGGCAATCGTGAACTTTACTGTGATCGTGTTTGAGTGCAATCACCTATAAAACCGACAAGAGGCGATGCAATGAGCAATCCGACCAAAGCCCGTAAACCTGACAGTACCGTTGATGCCTGGGCCATTCTGTTCCTGATCATTCTGGTGGTGGGAACGGCCGTTTTCTGGGTCAGCCACCAATAAAGGACGTTGATTGAGCCTCGATTGGTTCAGGCATTGCCACTATCATGGCGGCCTATTTTCGAGGCTCAAGCATCCATGTTGAAGGTGTTGATTACGTGTGTCTGGTTGCTGGGATCGACGTATGGGGTGATGGCTCATGCAACGTCGGTGGTGTTTCTCAACCCGGGCATGTCGACGGAAACCTTCTGGGTCAGCTACGCGCAATTCATGCAGGCCGCCGCCAAGGACCTCGGCCTGGACTTGCGCGTGCGTTATGGCGAGCGTGATGCCGGCAACACGCTGGCTCAGGCGCGTGAGGTGCTGCAAGGCAGCCAGCGGCCCGATTACCTGGTGCTGGTGAATGAGCAGTACGTTGCACCGCAGATCCTGCGCATGGCCGAGGGCAGTGGCGTCAAGCTGCTGCTGGTGAACAGCGCGCTGACATCCGATCAGGCGCAATTGCTGGGAACCCGCCGTGGCATCCGTTTGATCGGCAGCCTGGTGGCTGACGATGAACAGGCTGGCTACCTGATGCTCCGTGATCTGTTGCGCCAGCACGGTCCGGTTGCGCCGGGCGAGCCCCTCGACCTGTTGGCGTTTTCCGGGACCAAGTCCACCCCGGGGGCGCAATTGCGTGAGCGCGGCATGCGTCGGGCGCTGGCCGAGCATCCCGAGGTGCGCCTGCGTCAGTTGGTCTACGGCGAATGGAACCGCGAACGCGCCTTCGAACAAGCGACGCAACTGTTCAAGCGCTACCCGCAGACGGCGCTGGTGTGGTCGGCCAACGATCAGATGGCGCTGGGCGCCATGCAGGCGCTGCAGGGCAGTGGGCGGTTACCGGGCAGGGACGTGCTGTTCAGCGCGGTCAACAGCTCGCCGGAGATCCTGCAGGCACGCCTGGATGGACGCTTGTCGTCCCTGGTCGCCGGGCATTTCACCGTGGGCGGCTGGGCCATGGTGTTGGTCCATGACGATGCCAAGGGCCTGGACATTGGCGCCTATGGCGGACGCGACCGGCAGTTGGCGCTATTCCAATTGATCGATGCCGGCCAGGCGCGGCGCTTGTTGGGGCCGACACCGTCGGTGAATTTCCGCGCGTTGTCCGCCCAGGACAAGCCCGTGTCCTATCGTTACCCGTTCAGCCTGCACCTGCTGCTGCGCTAGACGCCGGCCAGGTGCAGCACCAGTTTGACGATGCCGAACAGCGTCAAGGCGAATACTGCTGTGAACAGAATGCCCAGGATCACGAAGTGGCTGGGCTTGCCGTGGGTGAAGTCGCGGGCGCGATTCTTGCCGCTCTGCACGCCAAACGCAGCGGCCATGACGCTGTGGAGCATCTGCCAGAAGGTCGGCGGCTTGTTGTTGACTGGATCGTCCATACGTCCCTCGACACAAGGTGTGTGAGGGACAGCATAGACAATCCAGGCCGGCTTAGTTGTCGTAGCCCAGGTTCGGCGCCAGCCAGCGCTCGGTCACGGCCAGGTCCTGGCCCTTGCGCGCGGAGTAGCTGGTCACCTGATCCTTGTCGACCTTGCCCACGGCAAAGTACTGCGCCTGCGGGTGGGCGAAGTACCAGCCGCTGACCGCCGCCGCCGGGAACATCGCATAGTGCTCGGTGAGGAACACGCCGCTGCGCCCAGCCTGCATTTCGCGGGCCTCGGGGTCGAGCAGTTGGAACAACTGGGCTTTCTCGGTGTGGTCCGGGCACGCCGGGTAGCCGGGGGCAGGGCGGATGCCGCTGTACTGCTCCTTGATCAGCGCCTCGTTGTCCAGTTGCTCGTCCTTGGCGTAGCCCCAGTGTTCCTTGCGCACCTGCTGGTGCAGCCACTCGGCACAGGCCTCGGCCAGGCGGTCGGCCAGGGCCTTGACCATGATCGAGTTGTAGTCGTCACCCGCGTCCTGGTAGGCCTTGGCCACTTCTTCGGCGCCGATGCCGGCGGTGGTGATGAAGCCACCGATGTAGTCGGTCACGCCGCTGTCTTTTGGAGCGACGAAGTCGGCCAGGGAGAAGTTCGGCTTGCCGTCGGTCTTGATGATCTGCTGGCGCAGGTGGTGCAGCCTGGCAATCGGCTGGCCGTCTTCGCCGTAGACTTCCAGGTCATCGTCCTGCACCTGGTTGGTCGGCCAGAAACCGAACACCGCACGGGCGCTGATGAGTTTTTCGTCGATCAGTTTCCTGAGCATTTCCTGGGCGTCGGCGTACAGCGCGGTGGCGGCTTCACCCACCACTTCATCGGTCAGGATGCGCGGGAACTTGCCGGCCAGGTCCCAGGAGATAAAGAACGGGGTCCAGTCGATGTACTCGGCCAGGACGTTGAGGTCGATATTGTCCAGCACCCTGGAACCGGTGAAGGTTGGCTTGACCGGCGCGTAGGTGCTCCAGTCGAACTGCGGCTTCTTGGCGATGGCCGCCGGGTAGCTCAGGCGTTCGGTGCGCGCACTGCGGTTGGAGGTGCGCTCACGCACGTCGATGTATTCCAGGCGGGTCTTCTCGACGAAGCCGGCCTTCAATTCCTTGGACAGCAGCTGCGTGGCCACGCCCACCGCACGGGAGGCGTCGGTGACGTAGATCACCGCGTCGTTGCTGTACTTGGGCTCGATCTTCACCGCCGTGTGCGCCTTGGAGGTGGTCGCACCGCCGATCATCAGCGGCAGGTGGAAATCCTGGCGCTGCATCTCGCGGGCCACATGCACCATCTCGTCCAGGGACGGCGTGATCAGGCCGGACAGCCCGATAATGTCGCACTTCTGCTCCTTGGCCACCTGCAGGATCTTCTCGGCCGGCACCATTACGCCGAGGTCGACGATGTCATAGCCGTTGCAGCCGAGTACCACGCCGACGATGTTCTTGCCGATGTCGTGCACGTCGCCCTTCACCGTGGCCATCAGGATCTTGCCCTTGGCTTCCGGCTTGTCGCCTTTTTCCAGCTCGATGAACGGGATCAAGTGGGCCACGGCCTGCTTCATCACGCGGGCGGATTTCACCACCTGGGGCAGGAACATCTTGCCGGCGCCGAACAGGTCGCCAACGATGTTCATGCCGGACATCAGCGGGCCTTCGATCACTTCGATAGGGCGGGCGAACGACAGCCGCGATTCTTCGGTGTCTTCGACGATATGGGTGGTGATGCCCTTGACCAGCGCGTGTTCCAGGCGCTTGTTGACCGGCCAGCCGCGCCATTCTTCGGTCTCGGCTTCTTTTACGCTGCCGTCGCCCTTGTACTTGTCGGCAATGGCGAGGAGGGCGTCGGTGCCTTCCGGGGTGCGGTTGAGGACTACATCTTCCACGGCATCGCGCAGCTCGGCCGGGATCTGGTCATAGATCTCCAACTGGCCGGCGTTGACGATACCCATGGTCAGGCCGTTGCGGATCGCATACAGCAGGAACACCGAGTGGATCGCCTCACGCACCGGGTTGTTGCCACGGAACGAGAACGACACGTTGGACACGCCACCGGAGGTCAGCGCATACGGCAGCTCGTCGCGAATATAGGCGCAGGCGTTGATGAAATCGACGGCGTAGTTGTTGTGCTCTTCGATGCCGGTGGCGACCGCGAAGATGTTCGGGTCGAAGATGATGTCTTCCGGCGGGAAGCCGACTTCATTGACCAGGATGTCGTAGGAGCGCTTGCAGATTTCCTTCTTGCGCGCTTCGGTGTCGGCCTGGCCGGCTTCGTCGAACGCCATCACCACCACGGCGGCGCCGTAGCGCTTGCACAGCTTGGCGTGGTGAATGAACTGCTCGACCCCTTCCTTCATGCTGATGGAGTTGACGATGCCCTTGCCCTGGATGCACTTGAGGCCGGCTTCGATCACTTCCCACTTGGAGGAGTCGATCATGATCGGTACGCGGGAGATGTCCGGCTCGCCGGCAATCAGATTGAGGAAGGTCACCATGGCCTTCTTCGAATCGAGCATGCCCTCGTCCATGTTGATGTCGATCACCTGGGCGCCGGCTTCCACCTGTTGCAGGGCGACTTCCAGGGCTTCGGTGTAGTTGTCCTCGCGGATCAGGCGGGCGAAACGCGCAGAACCGGTGATGTTGGTGCGCTCGCCGACGTTGACGAACAACGAGCTGCGATCAATGGTGAACGGCTCCAGGCCCGACAGGCGACAGGCCTTGGGGATGTCCGGGATGGTGCGCGGCGCGTAGCCGGCCACGGCCTTGGCGATGGCTTCGATATGGCCCGGGGTGGTGCCGCAGCAGCCGCCGACGATATTGAGGAAGCCGCTCTGGGCGAACTCTTCGATGACCTTGGCGGTTTCCGACGGCAATTCGTCGTACTCGCCGAATTCATTGGGCAGGCCGGCGTTGGGGTGCGCGGACACATGGGTATTGGCTTTGTTGGACAGCTCTTCCAGGTACGGGCGCAGCTCGCTGGCGCCGAGGGCGCAGTTCAGGCCCACGGAAATCGGCTTGGCGTGGGCGACCGAGTTCCAGAAGGCTTCAGTGGTCTGGCCCGAGAGGGTACGGCCGGAGGCGTCGGTGATGGTGCCGGAGATCATGATCGGCAATTCGATACCGAGCGCTTCGAACACACCCTGCACGGCGAAGATCGCGGCCTTGGCGTTGAGGGTGTCGAAGATAGTCTCGATCAGGATCAGGTCGGCACCGCCCTCGATCAGGCCTTGGGTGGCCTCGGTGTAGTTCTCCACCAGTTCATCGAAGGTGACGTTGCGGTAGCCGGGGTTGTTCACATCGGGCGACAGCGAGCAGGTGCGGCTGGTCGGGCCGAGGACGCCGGCGACGAAACGCGGCTTGGCCGGGTTCTCGGCGGTCTTGGCATCGGCGATCCTGCGCGCCAGGCGTGCGCCTTCGACGTTCAGTTCATAGGCCAGTTCTTCCATGCCGTAGTCGGCCATGGAGATACGGGTGGCGTTGAAGGTGTTGGTTTCGAGGATGTCGGCTCCGGCATCCAGGTAGGCCTTCTCGATCCCGCCGATCACGTCCGGGCGGGTGAGCACCAGCAGGTCGTTGTTGCCCTTGACGTCGCTCGGCCAGTCGGCGAAGCGTTTGCCGCGGTAGTCTTGTTCTTCCAGTTTATAGCTCTGGATCATCGTGCCCATGCCGCCGTCGAGGATCAGGATGCGTTCCTTGAGGGCGTGGTGAAGGGCTTGCAGACGAGCGCTACGATCGGACATGGGACTACTCTGGTCAGGCATTACGGAGGGCGTGGATCATAACAAACCTGTGCGGATTTGCGGTATGTCCGGGTTTTGCATGAATATCGCTCATGTTGAGCGGGGGCATGGCCCGGTAGAATCACCGCCACTTTAAACCGCACGCCTTGAATCGGGACCGGATACATGTCACTTCGTCTTATCGTCAGTGCCGTCCTGGCATTGATAGCCAGTAGCGCTCTGGCAGAAGGTCCCCCCCAGGCGATCTCGTATACCCGCGACATCCAGCCGATCTTCACCGAGAAGTGCGTGGCCTGCCATGCGTGCTATGACTCCGCGTGCCAGCTCAACCTGGGCAGTGCCGAGGGCGCGGCGCGCGGTGCGACCAAAGTGCCGGTCTACGACGGCGAGCGCAGCCAGGCCACACCCACCACGCGCTTGTTCTATGACGCCTTCGGCAAGCAGGCGTGGCAGCAGAAGGGTTTTTATTCGGTACTCGACGCCCAGGGCAGCCAGGCGGCGCTGATGGCGCGCATGCTGGAGCTGGGGCATACCGCAGCGCTGAAGCCCAATGCCAGGCTGCCCGAAGAGATCGTATTGGGCCTGAACCGCGAAAACATGTGCGCCACACCCGGCGAGTTCAACGCCTATGCCGGTGCCCATCCCAAGGAGGGCATGCCGTTGGCGGTCACCGGCCTGAGTGACCAGCAGTACCAGACCCTGCAACGCTGGCTGGCCTCTGGTGCACCGATTGACCAGCAAGGCGTGGCCCCCAGCGCCCGGGAAGCCGCACAGGTGCTGCAATGGGAGAACCTGCTCAACGCCCCCGGCGCGCGGGAAAGCCTGGTGGCCCGCTGGTTGTTCGAGCATCTGTTCATTGCGCATCTGTATTTCGAAGACGGTGAGCCTGGGCATTTCTTCCAGTGGGTGCGCTCGCGTACCCCCAGCGGCCAGCCGATTGACCTGATCAATACCCGCCGCCCCAATGACGATCCCGGCACCCGTGTGTACTACCGCCTGTGGCCCGTGGAAGGGGTGATCGTCCACAAGACCCACATCACCTACCCCCTCAGCGCGGAGAAAATGGCGCGGATCAAAGCCCTGTTCTACAGCGGCGACTGGCAGGTCAGCGCCTTGCCCGGCTACGGCCCCGGCCGGCGGGCCAACCCTTTCGAGACTTTCGAGGCGATTCCGGCCCAGGCGCGTTACCAGTTCATGCTGGATAACGCCGAATACTTTGTGCGCACGTTTATTCGCGGGCCGGTGTGCCGCGGGCAAATTGCCACGGACGTGATCCGCGACAATTTCTGGGCGTTGTTCCAGGCGCCCGACCACGACCTGTACGTCACCGATGCGCGCTATCGCGGCCAGGTCACGCCGTTGCTGGCGATGCCAGGGCAGAATGACGATGTGGGCAGTGTGCTCAGCCTGTGGCTCGAATACCGCGATAAGCGCAACCAGTACGAAGCCCTGCGGCGAGACAGCTATGCCGAGTTGCCGGCACCCAGTTGGTCGACCCTGTGGGCCGGCAATGACAATGCCCTGTTAAGCATCTTCCGCCACTTCGACAGCGCCTCGGTCAATAAGGGCCTGATTGGTGAAGTCCCGCAGACACTGTGGTTGTTCGACTATCCGTTGCTCGAGCGCACCTATTACCAACTGGTGGTCAATTTCGATGTGTTCGGCAACGTATCGCACCAGGCCCAGACCCGGCTGTACTTCGACCTGATCCGCAACGGTGCCGAGCAGAACTTCCTGCGCCTGATGCCGGCCGATAGCCGCGATGCGTTTATGGATGATTGGTACCAGAACAGCGGCAAGATCAAGCTGTGGCTGGATTACGAAGCCATCGACGACGACACGCCTACTGCCTTGCACCTGGATAAAAAGGACCCCAAGCGCGACTTCGCCAACCAGTTGCTTGCCCGCTACGGTGACCTGAATGCCAGCCCGGATCCGATCAACCGTTGCGGGGGCGCGTTTTGTTCGCGCGACGGTATCGACCCGGCGCTGCAGGACGCCGAACAGGCGCTCAGCCGCCTGACTTCACGCCCGGCGGCGGGGCTCAAGGTGATTGACCAGTTACCCGAAGCGACGATGCTGCGCGTCGAAACCGCCAGCGGCAAGCGCGTGGTCTACAGCCTGCTGCGCAATCGCGCTCACAGTAACGTGGCATTTCTGCTGGGCGAGGCTTATCGCTATCAGCCGGGCCTGGACACACTGACCCTTTACCCTGGAGTGCTCAGCAGTTACCCGAACTTCATGTTCAACATCCCTGCCCAGGAAGTGCCCGAATTCGTCGCCGAAATGGAGCGGGCCAAGGACGCCAATCGCTTTGAGAAAATTGTCGACCGCTGGGGCGTGCGCCGCAGCCACCCGTTGTTCTGGCAGTATTTCCACGATTTGTCCCAGTACATCCGCGAGACGACGCCGGTGGAAGAGGGGGTGCTGGATATGAACCGTTATGAAAACCTCTGACAGAGGTCAGCGTCTTTTCCGACAAAATTACTCGGACTTTGTACCTGCGTAATATTTTGGCGTAAACTGCCGGCAAGCCTGTGAGGAGTTTCCATGACTGCCATAACCATTACCGACGCCGCCCACGATTACCTGGCTGACCTGCTGTCCAAGCAGAACACCCCGGGTATCGGCATCCGCGTCTTTATCACCCAGCCTGGCACCCAGTACGCCGAGACGTGCATCGCCTACTGCAAGCCCGGTGAAGAGAAACCTGAAGACACCGCCCTGGGGCTGAAAAGCTTCACCGCGTATATCGACAACTTCAGCGAAGCCTTCCTGGACGATGCCGTGGTCGACTACGCCACCGACCGCATGGGCGGCCAATTGACCATCAAGGCGCCCAACGCCAAGGTGCCGAACGTCAACGCCGACAGCCCGGTCAACGAGCGCATCAACTATTATCTGCAAACCGAGATCAACCCTGGGCTCGCGAGCCACGGTGGTCAGGTCAGCCTGATCGACGTCGTCGAAGACGGCATTGCCGTATTGAAGTTCGGCGGCGGCTGCCAGGGCTGCGGCCAGGCAGACGTGACCCTGCGCGAGGGCATCGAGCGGACCTTGCTCGAGCGTATTCCGGAGCTCAAGGGCGTCCGTGACGTGACAGACCACACGCAGAAAGAAAACGCCTACTACTGAGTAAGGTGTTCACTGCGAACAAAAAACGGCGCCCGTGAGCGTCGTTTTTTATTATTAAAATTCAAACAGTTATGCCATCTATCTAACAAGTAGGATTAAGTGTGGGAGGGGGCTTGCTCCCGATAGCGGTGCCTCAGCCGTCTCATGAGGAAGCTGACACACCGCCATCGGGGCATGGGTATCTACACAACTTCCAGTGAATACGGAATCTATGGCAATTAGGCTTCTGTGGTGAGCGGGCTTGCCCCGCGCTGGGTTGCGAAGCAGCCCCAAAACCTTCACCTCGATTGATTCTGGCACTCTGCGGTGACCTTATTGGGGCCGCTTCGCAACCCGGCGCGGGCGGTGCGACGATTCGACAAGCACGCTCACCACAGAGTTATGTGTCAGCCTTTAAGAGTTGTGTAGATACCTATGGCCATCGGGGGGGCAAGCCCCCTCCCACATTTTGTTCTGTGTTTAGTCATTTAAATCAATGGATTGCTTTGATTTTTTGAAGTAAATCATCAAGGTCGATAAAGGTGCGCATGCCCTGCCCGATACAACGACGACTCACTGAAACTATCACTCGCCAGTACCCGACCTACCACAATCAACGCCGTACGCCGAAAGCCCTTGGCGGCGACTTTGTGGGCAATATCGCTGAGCGTGCCGACGGCCCAATCCTGATCCGGCCATGTCGCCCGGTGTACCACGGCAATCGGGCAGTCTGCTCCGTAGTGCGGCAGCAGTTCGGCGACGATCTTCTCCAAATGGTTGACCCCCAGATGAATCGCCATGGTGGTGCCATGCCGGGCCAGGCTGTCGAAGTCTTCCCCGGCCGGCATGCGGGTTTTATCGGCGTAGCGGGTCAGGATCACGCTTTGGGCGATGTCCGGCAAGGTCAGTTCGGTCTCCAGCAACGCTGCGCAGGCGGCCACTGCGGTGACGCCGGGAATGATCTGGAAGGGGATGCCCAACTCGCGCAGGTAACGGATCTGCTCGCCAATCGCGCCATACAGGCTCGGGTCGCCGGAGTGCACGCGGGCCACATCCTGGCCGTTGGCGTGGGCGGTCTTGATCAGTTCGATGATCTGTTCCAGGTGCAGTTCGGCGCTGTTGACCACCTGTTGCGCCTGATGACCCTCCAGCACCGCCGCCGGCACCAGCGAGCCGGCATAGATGATCACCGGGCAACTGCGGATCAGGCGTTGGCCTTTGACGGTGATCAATTCCGGATCGCCGGGGCCGGCGCCGATGAAGTAGACGGTCATGGAGGATTCCTGTGGAAAAACGGGCGAGCATGAAGATTGCTCATGATCGGGATGGGCGATTATCGGGATTTTAGCCGGCGCCGGCCAATGCAAAGGTGGCCTGGGCGTTTTTCTGGCGGGTGATCAGCAAACGGGCAGGGCCGCCGCAGAGCTGTTCGGCCAGGGCCAGGGCGGCACTTTCGGCGATGCCGTAACAGCCGGTATGGGCGAAGGCGACCGTGGACCTGTGACTCAGCCTGGCTTCATAAGCCGTCAGTTGCCCGGCGCTGAAACACTGCAACGGCAGGTTGAGCAACCGGGCCAGGGCGAGTAATCCGGGCTCATCCTGCCTGCGGTCAATACTGGCCAGCGCGCTGACACGCTGACGCTCGATCCCGCCTGCGGCGAGGGCGCTGTCGAACAGCGCCAGCAGGGTGTCGACATCACAACCCCGCTGGCAACCCAGGCCGACCACCAGGGTCATGCCGAGTATTGATCGTCGCGGTTGCGGCGGAACAACCAGGCACTGATCAGGCCAAGGGCCAGCCAGAACGCCACGTTGGTCAACTGCGAAGCGATCTTGAACTGCGCTTCGAGGGCTTCCGGCGCCAGCATCGAATGGGTTTCCGGCTGCGGTGCACCGATCACATGCGGCACCACCAGGATCGCCACGCCCAGGACTTTCAGCAGCCAGTTGCGACCAAACACGATCAGCGCAATCCCGGCCGCCGTGGAGGCAGCGGTGCCGATCCACCAGATCTGCCGTTGCGCCAGGTCAGCGGCGGCAGTGCCCGGCAGCTCCGGTGGCAGGCCCAGGGTGGGCGCCAGCACAAAGGTCGCGTAACCGGCCAGGCCCCACAGCAAGCCTTGGGTCGTGCGGGTCGGTGCGCGCAGGGTGTAGAGGCCGGCCAGCATCAGGGCGAAGCCGACGGCCACCACCAGGTTGCCGCCGGTGGTCGACAGCACGCGCTGCCAGCCGTCTTCCGGCTCCCAGGCTTCGGCGTCGTGGGTGTGTGCGGCGGCGCCAGCGGCGTGCTCATGGGCCACTTCAGTCGCGGCCGGGGCCTTTTCAAAGGTTTCCGCCTGCAGAATCAGCGGAGCGACCCAGAAGCTTTGCAGCAGGGTCAGCAGCAGGGCGGCCAGCAGGCCGGTGAACCCTGCGGTTTGCGCAATACGCTTGATCATGTCGGCAGGCCTCAGTGGCACGGGAACGCGGCGCTGTGGCGGGTATCGTGGGCAGCGTTGTGCACCGCCTCGATGTGCGAGAAACCGGCGAAGTACACCAGGCACGCGCCGAGGATCGACGCACCGATGGCGGCGGTCAGGCGTTGGCTGAGGGTGGCGGAGCTGCTGGCGGTGTGCGAGGTGCTGCTGATGATCGACATGGCGCGTCCCTTTCAGGTGTCAAGGTGACACGAGCGCATGCAAACTCCGCGAGCCAGGCACGCAGGGTGTTAACAGCGCCCGCCCACCGCGGGTTTGTTATTCGATGTTATTCGGGCCGGTCTCCGGGCTTGCGAGGGACACTGGGTCTATAAAGCGTCGCCTTCCCATGCCGTACAGGCACAGTGGATCTGACGCTTCACTCGCTTACCGTTGCGGGGGCAGCACCGGACTTGTCATGACGCCATGACTCACCGGTTTCCCGTTTCACCCTGTGAAGGGCACCCGAAACAAGATGTGTAGGAGAGCATGGGCCGGGGACGGTAGTCAAATGCGGCGAGCCCCTGTAGCCTTGCACCCTCGAGGTTCTTCGGCCCAGGCCGAAGCTAAGAAGGGAACGCGGTCCAAGCCGCGGCTGCCCCCGCAACTGTGAAGGGTTTATCTGACTGCCACGCCACTGCCACTGCGGCGGGAAGGCGCAGTCGGCGCCGGTCGCAAGACCCGCAAGCCCCAAGCCAGGAGACCTGCCTCGCCACCGATTTTCCAATTCAACCGGGCGGGGTGATCCGGTGACGAAATCCGCTTCTGCGCGCCGCCGCAGTGCCTATCGTCCCGTATGCCCGCCCCAAAGGGCATCCGATGAAAACACTGGCCAAACTCCCCGTCACCATCGTTACCGGCTTCCTTGGCTCGGGCAAGACCACCTTGCTGCGCCATATGCTCGACAACGCCCAGGGCCGTCGCATTGCGGTAATCGTCAACGAGTTCGGCGAGTTGGGCATCGACGGTGAGATCCTCAAGCAGTGCTCCATCGGCTGCACCGAAGAAGAGGCCAACGGCCGTGTGTACGAGCTGGCCAACGGCTGCCTGTGCTGCACCGTGCAGGAGGAGTTCTTCCCGGTGATGCGCGAACTGGTCGCCCGTCGTGGCGACCTCGACCATATCCTTATCGAAACCTCGGGCCTGGCCCTGCCAAAACCCTTGGTGCAGGCCTTCCAGTGGCCGGAAATCCGCAGCGCCTGCACGGTTGATGCGGTCATCACCGTGGTCGACAGCCCGGCCGTGGCCGCCGGCACGTTCGCCGCGTTCCCGGATCAGGTCGATGCCCAGCGCAAACTCGACCCGAACCTGGACCACGAATCGCCGCTGCACGAGCTGTTTGCCGACCAACTGGCCAGCGCCGACCTGGTGATCCTCAACAAATCCGACCTGATCAGCGCCGAAGACCTGGCCCGTGTGCGCCTGGAAGTCGCCGAAGAGCTGCCGCCGGCGGTGAAGATCATCGAAGCCAGCAGCGGTCGCCTGCCGTTGGACGTATTGATCGGCCTGGGCGCGGGTTCCGAAGAACATATCGACGCTCGCCATAGCCACCACGATCATCACCACGAAGGTGAAGACGAGCATGATCACGACGCCTTCGATTCCATCTCCATCGACCTGCCCCAAGCCGACGAAGCGCTGCTGCTCGACGCCCTGAACCAGTTGGTGGTTCAGCACGGTATCCTGCGGGTCAAAGGCTTCGCCGCCATCCCGAACAAGCCGATGCGCCTGCTGATCCAGGGTGTGGGTACGCGTTTCGACAAGCACTTCGACCGTGCCTGGGGCGCCGACGAAGCGCGCATCACACGGCTGGTGCTGATCGGCCAGGCGCTGGACGCGGCGGGCCTCGAAGTGCAACTGCGCGCTGCCCTCAGCGTTTAACCCATGCACCTGCTCAGGACTCAGCCCGGTGGTTTCGTCGCGGACGACAATATTGCCGACCTTGGCCAAACCCCCGCCGAACTGGTGATCCTGTGCAGCGGCGATTCCAGCCTGGCGCTGCTGGCCGAAGCGGCCCAGCAGTTGCCCGAGGATTACCCCAGCCTGCGCCTGGCCAACCCGATGCAGGTGCAGAACCACGCTTCGGTCGATTTGTATGTCGACGAGGTGCTGCGCCACGCCAAGGTCATCCTGATTTCCCTGCACGGCGGCATCGGTTATTGGCGCTACGGCATCGAGCGCCTGGTTGAGCTGGCCGAGCGCGGCGTTACGCTTATCCTGGTGCCGGGGGATGACCGCCCGGACCCGGAACTCAGCGGCCTGAGCACGGTGAGTGCCGAACAGCGCGACCGCCTGTGGCACTTCCTGCGCCAGGGCGGGCTCGCTAACGCGCTGGATTTTTTCCGCTGCCTGGCCAGCGGCTACTTGGACCGCGATTACCCGTGGGCCGAGCCGCAGACCTTGCCGCGCACCGCGATCTATCACCCGCACAAAGCCAACCCTCGCCTCAATGACTGGCAGACCGATTGGCACGCGGATTGGCCCGTGGCGGCGGTGCTGTTCTACCGCTCGCACCTGCAGGCGGCCAATACCGGTTTTATCGATGTGTTCTGCCAGCGCTTGCAGGCGGCGGGCCTTAACCCGTTGCCGATGGCGGTGGCCAGTTTGAAAGAACCCGGCTGCCTGGCGGTGGTCGAGGACCTGCTGGATGAGGTCGGCGCGGCGGTGATCCTGAACACCACCGGTTTTGCCCAATCCAGCCCCGAAGCCCCGCATCTGCGTCCGTTTCGTCGCAATATCCCGGTGATCCAGGCGATCTGCGCCCAGGATAACCAGCCGGGCTGGCAGGCCAGCGAGCAAGGTCTTGGCCCGCGCGACTTGGCGATGCACATTGCCTTGCCGGAGCTGGACGGGCGCATTATCAGCCGTCCGATCAGCTTCAAGGATCTGGCCTGGCGCAGCGAGCGCAGCCAGTCGGACGTGGTGTGCTACCGCGCAGCGCCCGAACGCATGGATTTCGTCGCCGAGCTGGCGCGCCGTTGGGTCGAGCTGGCACGGGTACCGAATGAGGATAAACGCATCGCCCTGATCCTTGCCAACTACCCGACCCGCGACGGCCGTATCGGCAATGGTGTGGGCCTGGACACCCCGGCCGCCGCGCTGAATATCCTGCGTGCCCTGCAGGCCGAAGGCTATCCGGTGCCGGATCAACTGCCTGAGAGCGGCACTGCACTGATCCATGACCTGCTCGGCGGCGTCACCAACGACCTCGACAGCCTCGACCTGCGCCCCTGTCATCAAAGCCTCGGCCTGGACGACTACGAGGCGATGTTCAAGCGTTTGCCTGAATCCAACCGCCAGGCGGTGCTGGAGCGATGGGGCGCGCCGCACAACGATCCAATGTTCCGTGACGGCCGCCTGATGATTGCCGGCCTGCGCCTGGGCCAGACCTTCGTCGGTATCCAGCCGGCCCGGGGTTACCAGGTGGATGCCAGCGCGGTGTATCACGACCCGGACCTGGTGCCGCCCCATGGCTACCTGGCGTTCTACTTCTGGTTGCGCCACACCTACGGCGCCCATGGCGTGATCCATGTGGGCAAGCACGGCAACCTCGAATGGCTGCCGGGCAAGGGCGTGGGGCTCTCGGAAAACTGCTGGCCGGATGCGCTGCTGGGACCGCTGCCGAACATCTACCCGTTTATCGTCAACGACCCGGGCGAGGGCGCCCAGGCCAAGCGGCGCACCCAGGCGGTGATCATCGACCACCTGATGCCGCCGCTGACCCGCGCCGAAACCTACGGGCCGCTGCGGGACCTTGAGCTGTTGGCGGACGAATACTACGAAGCCCAACTGCTCGACCCACGCCGGGCCCGCGAGCTGCAAAAAGACATCCTCAAGCTGGTGCGCGAAACCCGCATCGACCAGGAGCTTGAGCTGGATGGCGACGCCGATGCCGCTATCTGGCTGCCACGCCTCGACACCTACCTGTGCGACTTGAAGGAGTCGCAGATCCGCGACGGCCTGCACATCTTTGGCGAATCCCCCGTGGGCCGCTTGCGCATCGACACCTTGCTGGCCTTGCTGCGCATCCCGCGTGGAGACGGCCGTGGCCCGCAATCGAGCCTGCTGCGCGTGTTGGCCAAGGCGTTCGCGCTGGGTTTTGACCCGCTGGACTGTGCCCTGGCCGAGCCTTGGACCGGGCGACGCCCGGCAGTGTTGCAGAAGATCGATGGGCAGCAGTGGCGCACCGCCGGGGATACCCGCGAGCGCTTGGAGTTGTATGCGGCGCGAATGATCGAGCAGGCGTTGGAAGGGCCGCTGGAACAGCTGGAAGAGCCCGGCTGGGAAGAGGTGAAGGCGGTGATCGAAAGCCTGCGCATCGTCGTGGCGCCACGCCTGGATGCCTGCGGCCCGGCGGAAATGCACGGCTTGCTGGAGGCCCTCGGCGGGCGCTTTGTTCCGGCCGGCCCAAGCGGTGCGCCGAGCCGGGGGCGCCTGGATGTGCTGCCGACCGGGCGCAATTTCTTCACCGTCGATGTGCGTAACCTGCCGACGACCACCGCGTGGCGCATCGGCTTCCAGTCCGCCAACCTGATACTTGAGCGGCACCTGCAGGACCACGGCGATCACCTGCGCCAGCTCGGCCTGTCGGTGTGGGGCACGGCCACCATGCGCACCGGTGGCGACGACATTGCCCAGGCCATGGCGCTGATGGGCGTGCGGCCGGTGTGGGCCACCGGCAGTCAACGGGTGGATGACTTTGAAATCCTGCCGATCAGCCTGCTGGACCGCCCGCGCGTGGACGTCACCTTGCGCGTGTCCGGGTTTTTCCGCGATGCCTTCGCCAACCTGATCCGCCTGTTCGACGCGGCGGTACAGGCGGTGGCGGCCCTGGATGAGCCGGACGACATGAACCCGCTGGCCGCCAAGGTGCGCAGTGAGCGCGCGGCGTTGCTGGCCTCCGGCCTGGATGCAGAGGCCGCAGCGAAACAGGCCGGCTGGCGTATCTTCGGGGCTAAGCCCGGTGCCTACGGCGCGGGCGTGCAGGGCGCCATTGACGGGCGCCTGTGGCAAAGCCGCGAGGACCTGGCTGAGGTCTACCTGAATTGGGGCGGCTACGCCTATGGCGGCTCCGACGAAGGCACCGCTGCTCGCGCACAGTTTGCCCAGCGCCTGAGCCAGGTGCAGGCGGTGTTGCAGAACCAGGATAACCGCGAGCACGACCTGCTCGACTCCAACGACTACTACCAATTCCAGGGCGGCATGCTCGCCGCCGTGGAAACCCTGAGCGGCGACAAGGCCGCCAGCTATCACGGCGACCATAGCCAGCCGGACCTGCCGAGGATTCGCACCTTGAAGGAAGAGCTGAACCGGGTGATCCGTTCCCGCGCCGCCAACCCCAAGTGGATCGACGGCGTGAAGCGCCACGGCTATAAAGGTGCGTTTGAAATGGCCGCGACCGTGGACAATCTGTTCGCCTTCGACGCCACCACGGCGCTGATCGACGATCATCAATATGCATTGCTCGCCGACGCCTACCTGCTGGACCCTGACACCCGGGCCTTTGCGCAGCAGCACAACCCCGCAGCGCTGCGTGATATGACCGAGCGCATGCTCGAAGCCCAGCAGCGCGGTTTGTGGCAGGAACCGGGGGCGTATCGCGAGGCGTTGGAAAACCTGTTGCTGGATATAGAAGAAGACAGCTAGAACGCGAGATGCGGCTTGTTGTGGCTGGCGGGCTTGTTGTGGTGAGCGGGGCAAGCCCGCTCACCACAAGTAGCTTGTTCATGACCGGGTGATTACTTGTACAGCAGAATTTAAAGAGAGAACGGATGACCGATATTCCCCATTTCCCACTGTCCGCCGTGGTCGCTGCCGACGACCTGAAACTGGCGCTGTGCCTGACCGCCATCGACCCGAAGATCGGCGGCGTGCTGATCGAAGGCCCGCGTGGCATGGCCAAATCCACCCTGGCCCGTGGTCTGGCGGATCTGCTGGCCAGCGGCCAATTCGTCACCTTGCCGTTGGGCGCCACTGAAGAGCGCCTGGTGGGGACCCTGGACCTGGATGCCGCGCTGAGCGAAGGCCGCGCGCAGTTTTCCCCTGGGGTGCTGGCCAAGGCCGACGGCGGCGTGTTGTATGTGGATGAAGTCAACCTGCTGCCCGATCACCTGGTGGACCTGTTGCTCGACGTCGCCGCCAGCGGCACCAACCTGATCGAACGCGACGGCATTTCCCATCGCCATTCGGCGCGCTTTGTGCTGATCGGCACCATGAACCCGGAGGAGGGCGAGTTGCGCCCGCAGTTGCTGGATCGCTTCGGTTTTAACGTGGCGCTGAGCGGGCAGACGCTGCCGGCCGAGCGCGGGCAGATCATCCGGCGGCGCCTGGATTTCGACAGTGACCCCGCCGCGTTCTGCACCCAGTGGG
Source organism: Pseudomonas sp. JV449 (assembly GCF_032424295.1). Lineage (NCBI taxonomy): Bacteria > Pseudomonadati > Pseudomonadota > Gammaproteobacteria > Pseudomonadales > Pseudomonadaceae > Pseudomonas > Pseudomonas sp. JV449. Next base: position 55,749 of record NZ_VYKD01000015.1, read on the forward strand.
CCGGGCAGCAGGCGGCGTTACGCGAGCGCTGCACCCAGGCGCGGGCGCGGCTGGACAGTATCGAGCTGGATGATCAGGCCCTGGCGCAGATCACCGAGCGTTGCTTTGCCGCCGGTGTCGACGGCTTGCGCGCCGACCTGGTCTGGCTGCGCGGCGCCCGGGCCCATGCGGCGTGGCGGGGCGCGGATACCATTGCCGAAGAAGACATCGAAGCGGTGGCGGAATTCGCCTTGCGCCACCGTCGCCAGGCGCAATCCCCACCGGCCAGTCCACCCAAGCCAGGGCAGGCGCCGACACCCTCGGACACCTCGCCCGGCCAAGGCCAATGGGGCGATATGCCCGCACCGGCCCTGCCTACTGGCACGCGCCGAGACGTGCCCACCTGGCCAAAAAAGCCCTAGGCATTCGCCCCCGACCTGACGCGGGGGCGGATGCCCGGCCCAAGGCGGGGCGACTGGACAACGGCAGGCAGGGCAAGGCACGCAGCGCACAGCTGGGTTCGATCAACTGGCCGGGCACCTTGCTCGGCGGCCGGCCGCACTCCCGTGGAGACCTGCGCTACCACCTGCGCAGCCGCTCGGCCCATGAGTTGTGGCTGGTGATCGTGGATGCGTCGGCGTCCACGCGGCGGCATCGTGCATTAACCGACGCCAAGGGCTTGCTCGCCCAGCTGTTTGACAATGCTTACCGGCAACGGGCGCGCATAGCGTTGTTGACCGCCAGCGGCCAGGCGCCGAAGTGGCAGGTACAGGGGTTGAAAGCTGCGAAAGGCCTGGCGGGCTGGCTGGATCAGTTGGGCGCGGGCGGTGGTACGCCGTTGCTGGCGGCGCTGACCGAGGCCGGGCATTGGCTGGTGGCGCGGCGCAAGCGTTATCCGGCCGAGCAGCAGCGTGTACTGGTGATTACGGATGGGCGGCTGAAGGACATTACCGGGTTGCCGTTACTGGCGTGTGCGGGGTTGCTGGTGGATATCGAGCGCGGGCCGATCAGGTTGGGGCGGGCCCAGGAGCTGGCGGTGGGGTTGCAGTTGGATTATCGGCATATCGATGAGTTGTAGTGGCGGTACCACAGCCATCGGGGGCTTGCCCCGATGAGGCCCTCACATACACCACACACTCTATCAACCAGCCCCCGGCACATTCGGCCAAAGATCCGCCACCAGGAACAAGCGCTCGGCTTCCTCCCAATCCGCGCCGTTCTGCACCATGCGCACCAGCAGCTGCGCAGGCGCCATCGGATCAAGGTCTGCCAGCCAGGCCCGCATCTGTTCTTCACTCCACACTTCATCCGCCGGGTAATGCGCCGGCGCCAGCCACGCGTGCCGGGGCAACGGTTGCCAGCGGCCTGGCGCACTGGCGCTGACAAAATCCCGCCAGTCCCGCTGATGCAACCAGCGCCCGCGCAGATGCTGCGGGTGTGCGCCTTGGGGCGGTTCGGCCAGCCCAGGCCAGGGATAGAGCAAATACCCGCCGAGCCACAGGTGCGCATCAAACTGCTGAATATCCAGGGCTGCCAACACCTCGCGGCTTTCTGCGCGCGCCGAGATCGGCAGTTGATGCTGGGCCAGGTGCGCCAGCTTGCGGTCCAGCCGATCGTGGCAGCCTGGGCCCAGCCATTGCGCGGTGTCCTGGCCGTTGCCGTCCTGCGGGCCCAGGTAGAGTTTGATCGCCAGTTCCAGGTGATGCACGCCATTGCGGTCGCGCAGCAGCATGTCCAGTTCGCCCAGTGTGTGCCCGGCGCGGCGGATCGGCAGGTTGGCGGCGAGCAACTCCACCCCCGGCGCATGCTGCACGGCGAACTGCCACAGGCGTTCGTAGTACAGGCCCAGGCGCCGGGTGCGTGACAGGCTCAACCAGTGCTGCAAGGCGCGGCTGTCCTGGTCGAGTGCGCGTAGCCAGTGTTCAAGACGGTCGGGCGCCTGCACCCAGTCGCTGCCCGCCAGCGGGTGGCGCTGCGGCCACGGTGTCTGCGCGAGCATCGGCGGGGCAAGCATCACCCACGCCAGGTCGCGCACCTCGGGGTGGCGCAGCTGGCGGGGCAGGTTGTGCAAATCCGGGAACACAGTCATGGTCCGAGCATAGCCTTTTAACCGTTGCGCAGGGGGCTGAGAACCGTTGTCATCAAGGCTTCACGGCGACAAAGGATTTTGCCTGAGCCGGCCTTTCGCCCATAATCGTTTCTTTTTTGCCCCACCCCCAATCCCGCAGGAGCCCCATGGAGCACTTTCGCAATATCGGCATTATCGGTCGCCTGGGCAGTACCCAGGTGTTGGACACCGTCCGCCGGCTGAAAAAATTCCTGCTGGAACGCCACCTGCATGTGATCCTCGAAGACACCATCGCCGAAATCCTCCCCGGCCACGGCCTGCAAACCTCCTCGCGCAAGATGCTCGGCGAAGTCTGCGACATGGTCATCGTGGTCGGCGGCGACGGCAGCCTGCTCGGCGCGGCCCGGGCCCTGGCGCGGCATAACGTGCCGGTGCTGGGGATCAACCGTGGCAGCCTGGGGTTTCTCACCGATATCCGCCCCGATGAGCTGGAAGTCGAAGTGGCCAAGGTGCTCGACGGCCATTACCTGGTGGAAAACCGCTTCCTGCTGCAGGCCGAAGTGCGCCGCCACGGCGAAGCCATCGGCCAGGGCGATGCGCTCAATGACGTGGTGCTGCACCCGGGCAAATCCACGCGGATGATCGAATTCGAGCTGTATATCGACGGCCAGTTCGTGTGCAGCCAGAAGGCCGACGGCCTGATCGTCGCCACGCCCACCGGCTCCACCGCCTACGCGCTGTCGGCCGGTGGCCCGATCATGCATCCCAAGCTCGATGCCATTGTGATCGTGCCGATGTACCCCCATATGTTGTCCAGCCGGCCGATTGTGGTCGATGGCAACAGTGAGCTGAAAATCGTGGTGTCCAAAGACATGCAGATCTACCCGCAAGTCTCCTGCGACGGGCAGAACCATTTCACCTGCGCCCCCGGTGACACCATCACCGTGAGCAAGAAGGCACAGAAGTTGCGCTTGATCCACCCGCTGGATCACAACTACTACGAAGTGTGCCGCACCAAGTTGGGCTGGGGCAGCCGCTTGGGGGGTGGAGGCGACTGATGCTCGATCCCGCGCGTAGCTACGACCTGATTGGTGACGTGCACGGTTGCGCTCATACCCTTGAGCACTTGCTCGACCAGATGGGTTACCACAAGCAGGGCGGCACCTGGCGCCATCCTTCGCGCATGGCGGTGTTCCTCGGCGATATCATCGACCGTGGCCCACGCATTCGCGAGGCGCTGCATATCGTCCACGACATGGCCGAGGCCGGCCAGGCGCTGTGCATCATGGGCAACCACGAGTTCAATGCCCTGGGTTGGGCCACACCGGCGCCGCCGGGCAGTGGCAGGCAGTTCGTGCGCGAGCACACCCCACGGCATGAGCGGCTGATCCACGAGACCCTGACCCAGTTCGAGCAGCACCCGGCCGACTGGCACGACTTCCTCGCCTGGTTCTACGACATGCCGCTGTTTGTCGATGCCGGGCGTTTCCGCGTGGTGCATGCGTGCTGGGACGACGGCTTTATCCAGCCGCTGCGCGCGACGTTCCCGGATGGCTGCATCGACCGGCACTTCCTGCAGGCCGCCGCCGTGCCCGGCAGTTTTGCCTGCAACGCCTTCGACCGCCTGTTGCGCGGCACCGATATGCGCTTGCCGGACGGCCTGACGCTGACCGGTGGCGATGGCCTGACGCGCTCGTTCTTCCGCACCAAGTTCTGGGAGGACGACCCGAAGACCTACGGCGACATTGTGTTCCAGCCCGACGCACTGCCGGAGCCGGTGGCGCGCACGCCATTGTCGCCCCATGAAAAGAATTCCCTGCTGCGCTACGGCGCCGACGAACCCTTGCTGTTCGTCGGCCATTACTGGCGCAGCGGCAAACCGGCGCCGATCCGCCCGAACCTGGCGTGCCTGGACTACAGCGCAGTGCTGTACGGCAAGCTGGTGGCGTACCGCCTGGACCAGGAAACCCGCCTGGATCCGCGTAAATTCGTATGGGTTGACGTTGAGCGACCCGAGGTGACTGTATGAGTGCCGTGCCCGTATTGCGCTTGCCGTTGAGCGTCGACCTGGGCGGTTTCGTGAAACTGCTGCAACGCATGCAAGTGCCCCATCGCGTCAGCGAAGAAGCCGGCGAGCAGGTGCTGTGGGTGCCCGAGACCCTCAGCGATGACGTGCGCGTGCTGTACCAGCGCTTTCCCGCCGGTGACCCGGACCAGCAACTGGATATTCCCGAACAGGCGCCGGTCACACGTCCGGGCTTTGTCCAGCAAGTGCGCCATAGCCCGGTCACGGCGCTGGTGCTGCTGGCGAGCATCATCGTCGGCGCCGTGACCTTGCTCGGGGAAAACCTGCAGGCCATGAGCTGGCTGACCTTCCTGCCGTTCCGGGTGATGGGCGAGTACATCCAGTTCACGCCGTTCGCCGACATGTTGGCTTCCGGCCAATGGTGGCGGCTGTTTACGCCGATGCTGATCCACTTCGGCATCCTGCACCTGGCCATGAACGGCATGTGGTACTGGGAGCTGGGCCGGCGTATCGAAGTGCGCCAGGGCAGCATCAACCTGCTGGGCCTGACCCTGTTGTTCAGCCTGGTCTCCAACTACGCGCAATATGCCTACGGTGGTCCCGGCCTGTTCGGTGGCTTGTCCGGCGTGTTGTATGGCCTGCTCGGGCATTGCTGGATCTTTCAACTGCTCTCGCCCAACCCGGCCTATCGCTTGCCCCGTGGGGTGCTGGTGATGATGCTGGTGTGGCTGGTGTTGTGCCTGTCGGGGCTGGTGTCGATGATCGGCTTCGGCGAAATCGCCAACGCTGCCCATGTCGGCGGCCTGGTTATCGGTTGCCTTACCGGTTTGCTCGGCGGTGTGTATAACCGTCGCAAATCCTCTCTTTGATAAGGAAGAGCCTTATGTCCTCTTTTGCTGAAATGATCGAAAACATCACCCCGGACATCTACGCGAGCCTCAAGCTCGCCGTGGAAATCGGCAAGTGGTCCGATGGCCGCAAGCTCAGTGCCGAGCAGCGCGAACTGTCCCTGCAGGCCATGATCGCCTGGGAGATCCAGAACCTGCCGGAAGAGCAGCGCACCGGCTACATGGGCCCGCAGGAATGCCAGTCGAAGTCGACCACCGTGCCGAACATCCTGTTCAAGTCGGATGCGATCCATTGATTGAAATTGGTCGCGGTGCAGTCAGCAAAATGTCGGCGCAACTCGGTGAGCCGACCGTTCAATACGCGTTTCGCCTGGGCGATACCGAGGTGCCGGTCAACCCCCTGATCGGCACCCATGTGCGCCTGGAATACCTCGGCGCCATTCATTGCAGCCATTGCGGTCGCAAGACCAAGACCAGCTTCAGCCAGGGCTATTGCTACCCGTGCATGACCAAGCTGGCCCAGTGTGACCTGTGCATCATGAGCCCCGAGCGTTGCCATTACGACGCCGGCACCTGCCGTGATCCAGGCTGGGGCGAGACTTTCTGCATGACCGACCACGTGGTGTATCTGGCCAATTCGTCGGGCATCAAGGTCGGCATCACCCGTGCCACCCAATTGCCGACGCGTTGGCTGGACCAGGGCGCCAACCAGGCGCTGCCGATCATGCGCGTGGCGACGCGCCAGCAATCCGGGTTTGTCGAGGATGTATTGCGCAGCCAGGTGGCGGACAAGACCAACTGGCGTGCGTTGCTCAAGGGCGACGCGGTGGCGGTGGACCTCAAGCAGGTGCGCGACGAGTTGTTCGCCTCCTGCGCCGATGGCCTGCTGCAATTGCAGGAACGCTTCGGCCTGCAGGCTATCCAACCGGTAACCGACCTCGAACCGTTGGAAATCCGCTACCCGGTGGAGCAGTATCCAGCCAAGATCGTCAGCTTCAACCTGGACAAGAACCCGATTGCCGAAGGCACGCTGCTGGGGATCAAGGGCCAATACCTGATCTTCGACACCGGCGTGATCAATATTCGTAAGTACACGGCCTACCAGCTCGCCGTGCATCAGTAGAAGGATGCCACCCATGCGCACCGAACAACCGAAGATGATTTACCTGAAGGACTATCAGGCGCCGGACTACCTGATCGAAGAGACGCACCTGACCTTCGAGTTGTTCGAGGACCACAGCCTGGTCCACGCGCAGCTGGTGATGCGCCGTAACCCTGAGCGTGGCGCCGGCCTGCCGCCGCTGGTACTCGACGGCCAGCAGCTGGAGTTGCTGACCGTCAACCTCGGCGACCAGGAACTGAGCGAGGCTGACTACCAGCTGACGGACAGCCACCTGACCCTGCATCCGACCCGCGAAACCTTCACGGTCGACACCAGCGTGCGCATCCACCCGGAAACCAACACCGCCCTGGAAGGCCTGTACAAATCCGGCAGCATGTTCTGCACCCAGTGCGAGGCCGAGGGCTTCCGCAAGATAACCTATTACCTCGACCGCCCCGACGTGATGAGCACCTTCACCACCACGGTGATCGCCGAGCAACACCGCTACCCGGTGCTGCTCTCCAACGGCAACCCGATTGCCAGCGGTCCCGGCGAAGACGGCCGCCACTGGGCGACCTGGGAAGACCCGTTCAAGAAACCCGCCTACCTGTTCGCGCTGGTGGCCGGTGACCTGTGGTGTGTCGAAGACAGCTTTACCACCATGACCCAGCGTGAAGTGGCACTGCGCATCTACGTCGAGCCGGAAAATATCGACAAGTGCCAGCACGCCATGACCAGCCTGAAAAAATCCATGCGCTGGGACGAAGAAACCTACGGTCGCGAGTATGACCTCGACATCTTCATGATCGTGGCGGTCAACGATTTCAACATGGGCGCCATGGAGAACAAGGGCCTCAATATCTTCAACTCCAGCGCCGTGCTGGCCCGCGCCGAAACCGCCACCGACGCCGCGCACCAGCGGGTCGAGGCCATCGTTGCCCACGAATACTTCCACAACTGGTCGGGCAACCGCGTGACCTGCCGCGACTGGTTCCAGCTGTCGCTGAAGGAAGGCTTTACCGTGTTCCGTGATTCGGGCTTCTCCGCCGACATGAACTCCGCCACGGTCAAACGCATCCAGGACGTGGCCTACCTGCGTACCCACCAGTTCGCGGAAGATGCCGGCCCTATGGCCCATGCGGTGCGCCCGGACAGCTTTATCGAGATCTCCAACTTCTACACCTTGACCGTGTACGAAAAAGGCTCGGAAGTGGTCGGCATGATCCATACCTTGCTCGGCGCCGAAGGCTTCCGTAAAGGCAGCGACCTGTACTTCGAACGCCATGACGGCCAGGCCGTGACCTGCGACGACTTTATCAAGGCCATGGAAGACGCCAACGGTGCCGACCTCAGCCAGTTCAAGCGCTGGTACAGCCAGGCCGGTACGCCACGCCTGGCGGTGAGCGAGTCCTACGACGCTGCGGCCAAGACCTACAGCCTGACCTTCCGCCAGAGCTGCCCGGAAACCCCGGACAAGGTCGAGAAACTGCCGTTCGTGATCCCGGTCGAGCTGGGCCTGCTGGACGGGCAGGGCGCGGGCATGGCCTTGCGCCTGGCCGGTGAAGCCACAGCCGGCGCCACGTCCCGTGTGATCTCGGTGACCGAAGCCGAGCAAACCTTCACCTTCGTCGACATCGCCGAACAGCCGTTGCCGTCGCTGCTGCGTGGTTTCTCGGCACCGGTGAAACTGAGCTTCCCGTATAACCGCGACCAACTGATGTTCCTGATGCAGCATGACAGCGACGGCTTCAACCGCTGGGATGCGGGCCAGCAGCTGTCGGTGCAGGTGTTGCAGGAACTGATCGGCCAGCATCAGCAGGGCCAGGCGTTGCAGATGGACCAGCGCCTGATCACGGCCTTGCGCAGTGTGTTGAGCGACGAAAGCCTGGACCAGGCCATGGTTGCGGAAATGCTGTCGTTGCCGGGCGAAGCCTACCTGACGGAAATCAGCGACGTCGCGGACGTGGATGCCATCCACGCCGCGCGTGAGTTTGCGCGCAGGCAACTGGCTGACAACCTGCATGAGCCGCTGTGGTTGCGTTACCAGGCCAACCGCGAACTGTCCAAGCAGACGCCTTATGTGGCGGCGGCCGAGCACTTCGCCCGGCGTGCCTTGCAGAACATCGCGCTGTCGTACCTGATGCTCAGCGGCAAGCCCGAAGTGCTGGCGGCGACCCTTGAGCAGTTCGACACCAGCGACAACATGACCGAGCGCCTGACCGCGCTGGCGGTGCTGGTGAACTCGCCGTTCGAAGCGGAGAAGGCCCAGGCGCTGGCGGTATTTGCCGAGAACTTCAAGGACAACCCTTTGGTCATGGACCAGTGGTTCAGCGTGCAGGCCGGCAGCCCGTTGCCGGGCGGGCTGGAGCGGGTCAAGGCGTTGATGGAGCACCCGGCGTTCACGCTCAAGAACCCGAACAAGGTGCGTGCACTGATCGGCGCGTTTGCCGGGCAGAACTTGATCAACTTCCACGCCGCCGACGGTTCGGGCTACCGCTTCCTGGCGGACCTGGTGATCCAGTTGAATGCGTTCAACCCGCAGATCGCTTCGCGCCAGTTGGCGCCGCTGACCCGCTGGCGTAAATACGACAGCGCGCGCCAGGCGTTGATGAAGGCGGAGCTGGAGCGCATTCGTGGGTCGGGTGAGTTGTCCAGCGATGTGTTCGAGGTGGTGAGCAAGAGTCTTGCTTAAATAAGTCGCTTCGGTAAAAAAAACGGCCTGTTCAGGCCGTTTTTTTGCCTCGCAGCTTCGTTCAAGGAGCGCTTTTTTGCTGCTGACGTTTCCTGGCAGAAGGCTCTGCTAAGCTGCGGCACTTTTCCTTGTTCGGTGGGATCAACGTGTCGCGTACCACTCGTTTACTGACGTTGTTGCAGGCCCTGCGAGGCAAGAAACGCCCGGTGACCGCCGCCGTGCTGGCGGCGCAATTGGAAGTGTCCGAGCGTACGCTGTACCGCGACATTGCCGAGTTGACCGCCCTGGGCGCGCCGATTTTCGGCGAGGCCGGGGTAGGGTATGTGCTGCGCAGCGGCCTGTTTTTGCCGCCCTTGATGCTCAACGCCGAAGAAACCGAAGCGATCGTGCTGGGCTTGCGTTATGTGGACCAGCGCGGCGATGACGTGCTCAGCCGTGCCGCCGCCAACGCCTTGGCGAAAATCGCTGATGTGCTCGACCCGGCGGCGCAGGAAGCCTTGCGCAACCCGACGTTGCTGCCCGGCCCGCCAGGGTTTGGCTACCCGGAAAACCGCGTGCCGCTGGATGTATTTCGCGAAGCGATTCGGCATCAGGACAAGTTGCATATCGACTACGCGGATGCCAGCCAGACCCAGAGTCAACGCCTGATCTGGCCCCTGGCCCTGGGGTTTCTCAATGAGGTGCGGGTGATCGTGGCCTGGTGTGAGCTGCGCGGCGCGTATCGCACTTTTCGCACCGACCGCGTGGCGAGTGCCGAGGTCGTCGGCGAACGTTATCCGGGGCGGCGCAGCGACTGGCTGCGGGCCTGGCGCAAGCTGATGGAACAGAATGAATCCGGGCCCTTCACTCCTGACAAAAACTGACACACCCCTGGCTTAGCATGCTGCTACAACCACCTGAAAAGGAGCTTTGCCATGTCCCAGCCTGAATTGGCCCCCTCCATCGCCGCCTATATCGCGGCGACCAATACCCGCGACACCTCGGTCATTGCCCAGTGTTTTGCCGACGATGCCAATGTGTTCGATGAAGGCCAGCATCAGGTGGGCACCGCCGCCATTGCACGCTGGATGGAAGACACCGGGCGCCGCTACCAGCCGCGTGTCGAGGTGCTCAAGGTGCAGCACCGTACCGGCAAGGTGCTGGTCAGCAATGTGGTCTCCGGCAATTTTCCCGGCAGTCCGCTGGAGTTGCGCTACACCTTTCGCCTGGACGCGCAGGGCAAGATTTCACGGCTGGACATCTCCCTGTAGGTCATAATCGCGGGCATGACTTTCGACTCGCCCCTCGCTGCTTACCAACACGCCATTACCCAACAGGGTTTCGTTGCCGACGACGCCCAGCGCCGGGCGGTGGATGCCCTGCAAGCCTGCCATGCAGCCCTGCATCAGGGCCGTTCGCCCGTGACTGGCGTTTACCTGTGGGGGCCGGTGGGCCGCGGCAAGACCTGGTTGATGGATCAGTTCTACCAAAGCCTGCGGGTGCCCGCACGGCGTCAGCATTTTCATCACTTCATGGGCTGGGTGCATCAGCGTCTGTTCCAGCTCACCGGCACCCATGACCCGTTGCAGGCCCTGGCGCGGGAGCTGAGCCGGGAGGTGCGGGTGTTGTGTTTCGACGAGCTGTTCGTCAGTGACATCGGTGACGCGATCATCCTCGGCCGGCTGTTCCAGGTCATGTTCGAGGAAGGTGTGGTGATGGTCTGCACCTCCAATCAACCACCGGCCCAGCTGTATGCCGATGGCTTCAATCGGGAGCGCTTCCTGCCGGGCATTGCGGCGATTGAGCGGCATATGCACGTGGTGGCGGTCGACGGTGGCGAGGATCATCGCTTGCATCCAGGTGTGGGCCGGCAGCGCTATTGGGTGAACCAGCCCGATGCGCTGGCGAACGTGTTCGCACAATTGGCCGAAGGCCAGGCGGTGAGTCGTGGTCCGGTCACCGTCGGCCATCGTTCTATCGTGTGCGTGCAGGCCAGTGACAGCGTGCTGTGGTGCCGCTATGCCGACCTCTGCGAACAACCCCTGGCGGCAATGGATTTCATCCTGCTGTGCGACCGCTTCAAGGCGATCCTGCTGGGGGAGGTGTCCAACCTGAGTGCGCAACAGCGCCCAGGCCGGATTGCCCGCGGCACCGAGGATGGGGTCGAGCGCGTGGTGGCCGGTGATCGCGAGTTGCCGCAGTTGTCGGTGCACGACGACAGTGTGCGTCGCTTCATCGCCCTGGTGGACGAGTGCTACGACCGCAAGGTGCCGTTGTTCATCGACGCCCAGGTGCCGCTGGAGCACCTGTATACCGACGGTTACCTGGCGTTTCCTTTCCGTCGCACCTTGAGCCGCTTGCAAGAAATGCAGCTGCAGCGCTTCGGCTGAGGCCTGTACGAAAAAAGCCCTGAATGGGCACTTTGGGTTTTTTTAATGCCAAAGCCTTCGCGCTTTCGGGCGCACATTTGTAGTTAATCTCCTTCATCTGGTGCTGACTCCACGCTTACAATCGTGCCCCTCAAAGGGAACCGGTTCCCTTGTAGTCGTGATCGAGGACGGAAATGGACACCCCAGATATCCTGGTGCTGCAAGCCAGCTACACCAATCCTGTACATGCCGAAGCCATTGCCAAGGTGCTTAACCATTACGCAGAAGACCCCATGGGCGGCGGCCATAGCCTGCCCGCTGATCTACTGGAGCAGCTGCCGGCCGAGTTGGCCAAGCGCCCCCATGCGTTCAGTGTCCTGGCGTTTGTTGGCGGTGAGCCGGCGGGGCTGGTGAATTGCTTTGAAGGGTTTTCCACCTTTGCCTGCCGCCCCTTGGTCAACGTGCACGACGTGGTGGTGATGAATGAGTTTCGCGGCTTGGGGCTGAGCCAGAAAATGCTGCTGAAGGTCGAGGACATCGCCCGCCAGCGTGGTTGCTGCAAGATCACCCTGGAGGTGCTGGAAGGTAATGCCGTCGCCCAGTCGGCGTATCGCAAGTTTGGTTTTGATGATGCGAAGTTTGATCCCGCCCATGGGCGCATGTTGTTCTGGAACAAGCCGCTTTAATAAATAACCGGCGAAAAAAAGGGCGCCAGCGGAGGGCGCCCAATAAACCTTTGCCAACGGAGCGGTATGGCCCAGGGTGTTACGGATTAACTAACGATTAACTTAACTCTTGGGTTGTTCCTGTTCGGTCGTGTTGGTGTTCGGTGTCTTGCCGTCGGCGGACGCCGTTTGTTCAACCGTACCGTGAAGCGTCTGCTGCGTGAAGGTGAAGTTGTTGTAGAACTCCTTCGAGCGCTCCGAGCCGCCTTCGGCAAACGCGGCGGCGGAGCCCAGGGTCATGAGGCTGGCAAGCATCAAGGTCGAGAGTTTCATCTGTGTTTACTCATTAAGTGTGATCGGTTATCTGCTCTGTCCTTGATCAGAATCGTGGGGCGATTCTGGTGCGGTCTTATTAAGTGGGAATTAACGCGAGAAACATCCGAAGTTAACAATATCGTTAACTTCGGATGGTCGGCTTTAAAGCTTCCAGTCAACGGCCAGCGTAATGGCGCGTGGGTCGCCCCAATACACGCCGTTATAAAAGCCAACGCGCTCGTAATACTTTTTATCGAATAGGTTGTTGACGTTAAGCGACGCTGAGACGTGCTCGTCGAATTGATAGCGGGACATCAGGTTGACCACCGTGTATGCCTGTTGTGTGATCTTCGCCCGTTCGGTCACCGGTGTGTTGCCGACGCGTACCCCTGTAGGTCGATTGCTCCAATCGTAAATGTCGCTCTGCCAGTTCACCGCACCGCCGACCGTGAGGTTGCGCCACGCCCCCGGCAACCGGTAGGCGCTGGAGACTTTCAGCAGGTTCAGCGGCTGCCCGGTGTTGTTGCGTTTACCCGAGCCGTTGACCGAATGGGTGTAGGTGTAGCCGGCCGTCAGGTTCCAATCGGGCATGATTTCCCCGGCAGCTTCCAATTCGAAGCCGTTGACCTTGTTACCTTTGCCGCCGGACTTGTAGTACTCCTCGCCGGTGATGGGGTTTGGTGGCACCGAATCGTCCCGCTCGGCGACGTTGTCCTGGGTGCTCCAGAAATACGCCGCCGCCAGGTTCAGGCGCTCCTCCAGCACGCTGCCCTTGAGGCCCACCTCGTAGTTGCTGCCGACCACGGGCTCCAGGTACTTCTTGTTGGCATCGCGCAGGCTCTGGGGTTTGAAAATGTCGGTATAGCTCGCGTAGACGGTGTACTCCGGCGTCAGGTCGTAGAGCAGGCCGGCGTAGGGCGTCCACATATCATTGTGGGTCTGGGAGGTCTTGTTGGTGGCCGTCAGTTGGTCGTTGGCGTTGTATTCGGGGGCCGCGCTTTTCAGTTCCCAACTGCCATAGCGGCTGCCCAGCACTGCATGCAAGCGGTCGGTGAGGCTCAGTCGCGTGGCCAGATAGCCAGCCTTCTGTTGCTTGCTGCTGTGCTCGCCCTTGAGGTCGGTGACGGTGTCGCCGAACTTGGCGATCCCGCCCATGTATTTCCAGTCTTCGATGGTGTAATAGCCGGCGGGTAGGTTGCTGCGCATCACGGGGGAGACGTCCCGCTGCGTGGCCTCGCCATAGCCCATCATCAGTGCATGTTCGCGGCCCAGCAGTGCATAGCTGCCGGCGAGGTTGAGGTCGACGGCCTCCATTCTCGATGTGCCGCGCATGTGGCTGGCCCAGGCGGTCATGCCGCTGCGGTCATCGTTGGGGAACCCCGCACCGCCGTAGTACACCTTGCCATCCGTGTCGCTCTGGCGATGGGTGTAGGCGGCCTTCACGTGCCAGTCGCCGCCCAGCCGATGGTCGAGCGTCGCGAAGGTGGTCTTGTCCGTCAGCGGCCAGGAACTCCAGTGCGCCGCCATATTGGTGGAGCGCGACAGCCCGGCCTTGCCGCCCTCGCTGTTCCAGTACGGCACGGTGCCCCATGAGGTGCCCTGGACCTGCTTGTTCTGGTAATCGAAACCTACGGCCAGCACGGTATCGTCGGAAAGATCGCCTTCCAGGATGCCGTAGCCGACCGCCCGCTGCAGGCCATAGTTGTCGCGGAACGATTGGCTGTCACGGTAGGCCAGCACCGTACGCCCGCGCAGCTTGCCGTCGAACGCCAGCGGGCCGCCCACGTCCACGTAGCTGTAATAGTTGTCATGGCTGCCGGCGCTGACGCCGGTTTTCGCCTGCCATTGGGCCGTCGGGCGCTTGCGCACCATATTGATGGTGGCCGAGGGGTCGCCGGCGCCGGTGGTCAAGCCCGTGGCACCGCGTACCACCTCGATGTGGTCGTAGATAATGGTATCGGCGTCGGACTTCATGTAGCCGAAGGTATTGAGCATCCCGTCAATCTGGAAGTTGGTGATGCCGTAGCCGCGGGAGGAATAGGACACGCGGTCGGAGTCGTTATGCTGGACGTTGATCCCGGTAGTCTGGCGCAGCACGTCGGTCAACGTGTTGAGATTGAAATCATCCATCTGCTGGCGAGTGATCACCGAGATCGATTGTGGGGTTTCCTTGACCGACAGGTTCAGGCGGGTGGCGGTGCTCATCGAGCCGGTGGTGTAGGCGCCTGTGTGTTCGGTGGTGGCGCCCAGGCCTTCGGCGGAGATGTTGGTCGCGCCGAGTTCGAGCGGGGTGTGTTCAGGGTCGGTTTCAGCCAGCAGGGCCGGGCTTAGGGCGGCGCCGCACAGGCCGAGCGTGAGGGTCATGGAGCGGGTAAAAGGCGCGAACATCGCGGAAGACTCCTTGTCGTCTTTGCGGCCACCCCGGAAAGGGAAGGCCTTGGCTCAAAGACGAAAGGAGCGGTGGAACTTTAGGGCTAAACGAGAATGATTGTTATCTTTCTGTTACAAGGCCGGCGGTTCCTGCAGGACCACATCGGTCGGATGAACCTTCTTGGGCTTGATCAGGCTGAAGTCAATCAAGGCCTTTTGCGGGCGCATGTAGGGGTTGCCGATCATCAGCGGGCGCGGCGTGAAGCTGTCGCTCACGACGCTCTTGCTGCGGTCCAGTTCGTTGAAACTCAGCCCGGCGAGGTCGGCCCAGGTGTGGATCAATTGCGAGCTGCTGTAAGGGCGTTGCAAGTCGCCGGCAAACTTCCAGTCGTGGGTTTCGCGCCATTTCGGCGAGGCATAGGCCATGAACGGAATGGTGTACATCGGCGCCGTCGGCTTGCCTTCGTTACGCCCCAGGGTGGCGTGGCCGGCGGAATCGAATACGTCTTCGCCGTGGTCCGACAGGTACAACAGGAAGCCGTTGGGATCGGTCTTGGCGTAGTCCTTGATCAGGCTCGACACCACGAAATCGTTGTACAGCACCGCGTTGTCGTAGCTGTTGTAGACGGGCAGTTGATCGTCGCTGATTCCGGCAGGCACGCCCTGGCGATCGGTGAATTTATCGAAGGTCGGTGGGTAGCGGTACTGGTAGCTCATGTGGGTGCCGAGCAGGTGCACCACGATGAACTTGCGCTCGGCCGGGTCGGCCAGGGCCTTGGAGAATGGCTCCAGGACATCGCCGTCGTATTGGCGGGCGTTCTGGTTGCGGTTGTTGTTCAGGTACACCTGCTCGTCGGCCTGTTCGGAAAAGGTCGTGAGCATGGTATTGCGCTTGGTCATGGTCTGCTGGTTGGTGATCCAGTAGGTCTTGTACCCGGCCTGTTTCATCACGCTGACGATCGACGGTGTCTTGAGGTAGAGATCGGGGTTCTCCTCGTCGGCGAACGTCAGTACCTGTTGCAGGGCTTCGATGGTATAGGGGCGCGGGGTGATGACGTTATCGAACACCGCCAGTTGGTCGCGCAGCTTGTCCAGTTCCGGCGTGGTGTTGCGCGGATAGCCGTAGAGACTCATGCGTTGACGGTTGGTGGACTCGCCGATCACCAGCACCAGGGTCGACGGCTGGCCGGCCATGGTGTCCTTGAGGTTGGTCAAGGGGGGGATCTGGCTGGCGCTGTCGAGCATGCCTTGCATGTTGTCCAGTTGTTCGGTGTAGCGGCGGTAGGCAACGATCATCTGCCAGGGCACGGCCGGTTCGATGCGCGACTCGAAGCGGTCGATGGCGTCGTCCAGGGTGTCGCTGCGGGCTATCTGCTTGACCAGCGGGTAACCGATGATCGCCACCAGGATCGCCGTTGCCGCCACCAAGGCCTGGCCGCGCGGCAAGTATACCGGGCGTACCCGGGTCCACAGGAAAATAGCCACGGCGGTGTGGGCAATGAACGCCAGCACGATCCACCAGGCGAAGTATTGGGTGGCGTACTCGCCGGCTTCGGAGATGTTCGACTCGAACATGATGAAGATGACGCTTTGGGAAAATTCCTGCTGGTAGATGAAGAAATAACCCAGGCTGGCCATGGAACAGGCCCACAGCACCACGCCGATCACGGCGGCCAGCAGGCGCGTACGGCGAGGGAATACCAGCAGTGGCGCGAGCCATATCGCACTCATGAAGAAGGCTTGGCGAAAACCACTGAAGCCGGAAGTGCCGCTGAGTTGGATCAGCAGTTGGGTAATGCCGGAGAAGTACCAGAAAAACACGAATAGCCAGCCAAGACCGGCCCAATCAAAGCCTTTCGCAGACTTGCTGCTGCGTTCGAACATCGCCATCCAGCGCTCCAACCCGGTAATTTTTCAGTTGACGCGCAGGGCTGCACGCAACAGAGGCCACCCTTGCATGGGATGGCCCTTGGGGGCGGGAGTATCGGGAAGGGCATGTGAAAACTTTGTGAGATTTATGTAGCCGTTATCTTACAAAGTGATGACGGGCTCAGCAGAGCGCGGGCTGCGCACCGGAAGGCTGGTCCAGCTGGGCTTGAATGATATGGGCACGCAGGCGCATGACCTCAAGCTGCAACTGATCGCGTTCGTCTTTCAACTGGCGCAATTCATCGCGACGGAGTGTGACGTAGAGGGTCTGTGGAGGACGGGTCATCTGTGCTGTGCTCATTGCTTGCCTCGCAAATAGCCGGTGTGTCGCGGTGTGCCAGAACGCTTGAGTCGAGGTTCTCGGCAACAGTCGGAAGCAATTCTGAATTCTTTTTCCCATCAATGGAACTTTTTTATTTTTGGTGGTCGTGTGACTTTCGGAGGCGTGATGGTGAAACGATGGCAATTTTTTCCCATGAAACTACACGGATCTGCCCTGGACTAACCCTCATTAGCCTCATTGCGCTATAAACTATGTCACACATTTATTCAGTAGTTGGGAGCATCAGCACATGCAACTGGGGATTATCGGACTAGGCCGCATGGGCGGGAATATTGCACGGCGCCTGATGCTCAATGGGCATACCACCGTTGTTTACGACCGTAACGAAGCATTTGTCAAAGGTTTGAGCGAAGAGGGCGCCACCGGCGTTGCCGACCTGAAGGCCCTGGTGGCCGGGCTGCAGAAACCCCGTGCCGTCTGGGTGATGTTGCCGGCAGGCGACCCCACCGAAAACACCATCAATGAACTCAGTGAGCTGCTGGAAGACGGTGACGTGATCATCGACGGCGGCAACACCAACTATAAGGATGACGTGCGTCGCGGCAAGGCCCTGGCGCAAAAGGGCCTGCACTATGTCGATGTCGGTACCTCCGGCGGGGTCTGGGGCCTGGAGCGTGGCTACTGCATGATGATCGGCGGCGACACCGAGACTGTGCAGCGCCTCGACCCGATCTTCGCCAGCCTGGCACCGGGCCTGGGCAACATCCCGCGCACCAAGGACCGTTCCGCGTCGGCTGACAAGCGTGCCGAGCAGGGCTACATCCACGCCGGCCCGGCGGGTTCCGGGCATTTCGTCAAGATGATCCACAACGGCATCGAGTACGGGATGATGCAGGCGTTTGCCGAAGGTTTTGACATCCTCAAGACCAAGAACTCGGAAAACCTGCCCGAAGACCAGCGCTTCGACCTCAACGTTGCCGATATCGCCGAAGTCTGGCGCCGTGGCAGCGTGGTCTCGTCCTGGTTGCTGGACCTGACTGCCGACGCGCTGGCCACCGACCCCAAGCTGGACGGTTACTCCGGTTCCGTGGCCGACAGCGGCGAAGGCCGCTGGACCATCGAAGCCGCCATGGAACAAGCCGTGCCGGTGCCGGTACTGTCCACGTCGTTGTTCGCGCGGTTCCGCTCGCGCCAGCAGAGCACCTACGGTGACAAGATGCTGTCTGCCATGCGCTTTGGCTTTGGCGGCCACGTGGAGACTTCCAAAAAATGACCGCCAACGGCAAGAAACTCAAGGCCGAACCTGCTCCACCCACGACCCTGTTTCTGTTTGGCGCCCATGGCGACCTGGTCAAGCGCCTGCTGATGCCGGCGCTGTACAACCTCAGTCGTGATGGCTTGCTGGGCGATGGCTTGCGCATCGTTGGCGTTGATCACAACGCGATCAGTGATGCCGACTTCGCCAAGAAACTCGAGGACTTTATCCGCACCGAGGCCGCGAGTAAGGTCAAGGGCAATGGGGATAACGCCCTCGATCCGGCATTGTGGGCGCAACTGGCCAAAGGCATCAGCTACGTCGAGGGCGATTTCCTCGATGACAGCACCTACGCCGACATCGGCAAGAAGATCGCTGCCAGCGGCACCGGCAACGCGGTGTTCTATTTGGCCACCGCACCACGCTTCTTCAGTGAGGTGGTGCAGCGCCTGGGCAGTGCGGGCCTGCTGACGGAAACCGATGACAGTTTCCGGCGCGTGGTGATCGAGAAGCCCTTCGGCTCCGACCTGGCCACCGCCGAAGCGTTGAACGCCAGCCTGCTCAAGGTGATGAGCGAGAAGCAGATCTATCGCATCGACCATTACCTGGGCAAAGAGACGGTGCAGAACATCCTCATCAGCCGTTTCTCCAACGTGCTGTTCGAAGCGTTCTGGAACAACCACTATATCGACCACGTGCAAATCACCGCCGCCGAAACCGTCGGCGTGGAGACGCGAGGCAATTTCTTCGAAAAAACCGGCACCCTGCGCGACATGGTGCCCAACCACCTGTTCCAGCTGCTGGCGATGGTGGCCATGGAGCCCCCGGCCGCCTTTGGTGCCGATGCGGTGCGCGGTGAAAAGGCCAAGGTCATCGGCGCGGTACGCCCGTGGTCCCTGGAAGACGCGCGGGCCAACTCGGTGCGCGGGCAATACACCGCGGGCGAAATCGCCGGCAAGCAACTGCCCGGCTACCGCGAAGAAGCCAACGTCGCTCCCGACAGCAGCACCGAGACCTTCGTCGCCCTCAAGGTGATGATCGATAACTGGCGCTGGGTCGGCGTGCCGTTCTACCTGCGTACCGGCAAGCGCATGAGCGTGCGCGACACCGAGATCGTGATCTGCTTCAAGCCGGCGCCCTATGCGCAATTCCGTGACACCGAGGTGGACGAGGTCAAGCCCACCTACTTGAAGATCCAGATCCAGCCCAATGAAGGCATGTGGTTCGACCTGCTGGCGAAAAAGCCCGGGCCCACCCTCGATATGGCCAACATCCAGCTGGGTTTTGCCTACAAGGACTTCTTCGAGATGCAACCGTCGACCGGGTATGAAACCCTGATCTACGACTGCATGACCGGCGACCAGACCTTGTTCCAGCGCGCCGACAACATCGAAAACGGCTGGCGAGCAGTGCAACCGTTCCTCGATGCATGGAAGGAGGACGACGGGATCCAGACCTATAAGGCCGGTGAAGACGGGCCCGCAGCGGCTGATGGGTTGCTGGCGCGCGATGGCCGCACCTGGCACTCGCTCGGATGAGTGACGCAGCGATTCATCCCATCCGTTTTATCCTCAGCGACGTGGACGGCACCTTGCTGCATCCGGATCATCGCCTGAGCCAGCGCACCGTCGACGCGGTGAGCGCCCTGCGCGAGGCCGGGGTGTTTTTCAGCCTGGCCAGCGGGCGACCGCCCAAGGCCATGCTGCACCTGATCGAGACATTCGGGATCGATGTGCCGGTGGCGGGCTTCAACGGTGGCACCTTGATCAACCCGGATGGCAGCATCCTGGTTGCCCACCATTTGCCAGCGGAGGCGGCGCTGGTGACCTTGGCGCTGTTCTCGGCCGAGCCGGATGTGGAAGTCTGGGTGTTTGCCGACGGCGACTGGCTGCGCCGTGGTCCGCCAGGGCCGGTGGAACCGCGCGAAGCCCATGGCCTGGGGTATGGGCCGGTGGTGGTGGAAAGTTTCGAACCCTACCTGGAGCGTATCGACAAGATCGTCGCCGCGAGCAACGACACCCAATTACTGGTGACGTTGGAAGCGCAATTGCAGCCCAAGGTCCAGGGCTTGGCCCAGGTATCGCGTTCGCAGCCGATTTATTTGGATGTGACGGCCATGCTGGCCAACAAGGGCGAGGCGTTGAAGACCCTGGCGGCGCACCTTGGGGTGCCGCTGGAGCAGACGGCGGCCATCGGGGATGGGGGCAATGACCCGGCGATGTTTCAGGTGGCGGGGTTGTCGATTGCCATGGGGCAGGCGGAAGAAGCCGTCAAGCGCCAGGCCAGCGTGGTCACCGGCAGTAATGTCGAGGAGGGCGCTGCGGAAGCAATCGAACGGTTTATTCTCGCGGCGCGATAAGCGTCTTAAGTTCGATTGTGCAACTTGCGATCACTGTTTTGCAGTGATCGCAAGTTAGCCGCGATTTACTTCGGCATGGCCCAGGACTGCAACTGGTAGCCATCTTTGTCGAGTTCGGCGCGGGCCCGCAACAGCAAGTCTTCCAATTGCGCCGGGTCGCTATAGGTGTTCGACGACAGCTGTTTGCTGCCGATACGGTTATTGGTGCGGTCGATGACACTCAGGCTCAGGGCGCCATTGCCATCGTGCCAGGCCACGCATTGAAAGGGCTGGAAAGCACGGTCTGCGATCAAAAGAGCTTCGTTGATGCGGAGCGGGGCGTTCATGTGGGTCTCTCTCTAAATGCCCATTCAAGTGAGTACCGGCGGTTGGGCTGACCGTGCGGCGGGTTACTTGTACTGATGCGCGATGACGGGGTACGGGTCACATGTTAGAGCAACAAATTTCAACTTTTCCTGATGGACGTCATGTAAGCGGCTGTTTTGAAAGCTGATTGAAAGTTTTGCGAAGACGCAACTTTTTGACCTGCAAACACGAGTAGTGGCTTTTTGTCCGCACTTATAGCGAAACGATACAAGCACGCTGTCAAGATCTTGCTAGGGTTATCGGCAACCATTACAAACTGTTGTTTCTAAATAACTTTAGTGATTTTTGACGCCAAGGATCAGTCATGGGTGTGCCCCTCGTCCAACGTCGTTTGCTCGTGGTTGACCCCTGTGACGACTGCCACGGGTTGCTGCCCGGTTTGCGTACGGCCGGGTGGGATGTCGACAGCTGCACATTGGAATCGGTAGGAGAGCGCTCATGCGATGTCGGCCTATTGCGCCTGCAGCCCTATCATCTGGAGCGGCCCGAAGCGGTCAAGGAACTGATCAGCCGCAGTGGCACCGAGTGGATCGCCGTACTCAGCCAGGATGTGCTGCGCCTGCAAAATGTGGGGGACTTCGTCTGCGAGTGGTTTTTCGACTTCCATACCCTGCCATTCGACGTGGCGCGGGTGCAGGTGACCCTGGGCCGCGCGTTTGGCATGGCGCGCCTGCGTGGCAAGGGTCACACCCCGGTAGATGAAGGGCACGAGTTGCTGGGGGAAAGCCGCCCCATTCGTGAGTTACGCAAATTATTGTCCAAGCTGGCGCCCACGGAGTCCCCGGTACTGATCCGTGGCGACAGCGGCACCGGCAAGGAGCTGGTGGCCAAGACCCTGCACCGCCAATCCCAGCGCCATGCCAGGCCCTTTGTCGCGATCAACTGCGGCGCCATTCCCGAACACCTGATCCAATCCGAACTGTTCGGCCATGAGAAGGGCGCGTTTACCGGTGCCCATCAACGCAAGGTCGGGCGCATCGAAGCGGCCCATGGCGGCACCCTGTTCCTCGATGAAATCGGCGATTTGCCCATGGAACTGCAAGCCAACCTGCTGCGCTTTCTCCAGGAAAAGCAGGTCGAGCGGGTCGGCGGCAGCCAGCCGATTCCGGTGGACGTGCGGGTGTTGGCGGCCACCCACGTCGACCTTGAAGCGGCCGTCGCCAAGGGTGCTTTCCGCGAAGACTTGTACTACCGGCTCAATGTGCTGCAGGTGGTCACCGCGCCCTTGCGCGAGCGCCATGGTGATGTGGCGATGCTGGCCAACCACTTTTCACGCTTCTACAGCCAGGAAACCGGCCGCCGCCCCCGCAGCTTCAGCGATGACGCCCTGGTGGCCATGGGGCAACACCCGTGGCCGGGCAATGTGCGCGAACTGGCCAACCGCGTGCGCCGCGGCCTGGTACTCGCCGAAGGGCGCCAGATCGAAGCCGCCGATCTGGGATTGCTGGGCGAACAGGCAATTTCGCCACCCATGGCTACACTGGAAGACTATAAGCACCGTGCTGAACGCCAGGCGCTGTGCGATGTGCTCAACCGGCACAGCGACAACCTGAGTGTCGCGGCCCGTGTGCTGGGGATTTCCCGGCCGACGTTCTACCGGTTGCTGCACAAACACCAGATCCGCTAGGGCGGGTAAACCGAAAAGCCCCGCAACGACCCTTATCGTTGCGGGGCTTTTCCTTGTGCACCGGATTCTGTAGCGGTCGGGTTAGAAGTAATACGGGAATTTCAGGCTGAACGTAAAGTCCGGCGCATCGTCCGTCATGCCGATTGCCAGGTTCGGCACGATGGTCAGGTTATCCGACGCGGCAATGGTCATCCCCACGTTGAAATAACCGGCGTTGGCATCGCTGGAAACCACCGATTGCCAGTCGCCGCCGTTGGGCTTGAGCCTGCTCTTGCGCTGCACCAGGTCGGACACCGAGAACGACATACTCATCTTCTCGTTGAGGGCAAAGGCCACGCCGACCCCGAACTGGAAGCTGTCGCCCAGGCTGACCTTGCCGCCGACCTTCTGGTTGACGTCACTGCTGATGTCATCGAAGGATTCTTCGAAGTTATGGGTATAGGACAGCGAGCCGAATAACACGGCAGGATCGAAGGTCTTGACCAGGGAAATGCCCGGTGTGATCGACCACACGCCATTGCCCGTTGGCAGGCTTTCCGGCACGAACAGGTTGTCGTTGCCGGGCGTATTGATCAGCTTGATACCAAACGGTTCTTTGCCGGTGGGCGCCTTGACCCGCACCGATACCACCGCATCCGGCAGGGTGGGGGTTTCGTCGAGGAACTTGTAGGCCACGCCGAAGTTGACGTCGCCGATGGTCGGGTCGCGCGTCACCGATTGTTCCGACGTCGCGGTGCCGTTGTTGCCGGCACCGGCAGACTGGTAGGTCGACTCGCGGTACACCACCGGCACGTTCACATCGAACTGCCAACGGTTATCGACGTTGTAGCGCCCGGTCAGGTCCAGGGTCCAGTTATCGGACTTGATGCGGTCCAGGTTGATATTGCCGAGGAAAATCGAGTCCAGCGCCAGGAACCCGTTGAGGGTCAACTGACGGGCGTCGTAACGGGCATAGGTGACGCCGGTTTCGAAGCTGAACTTGCCATTGCCGAAAAAGCCGCTGGCTTCGTTATAAAGGTTGCTGACACTTTGCGCCGGGGCGGAGTCGTCCTTGAGGGACTGGCCGTAGGAACTGCCACCACCCCCTCCAGCGCCACCGGATGCAGCTGCGGCACCCGTGCCCGCGACGGTGGTGCCGTTGGCTTTTTGAAAGTCTGCCGGGGACTTGGCCAGACGTTTGGGGGCCGGTGTGGCCGGTTGGTCTTCGACCTGACGCACGCGCTGCTCCAGCACGGCCAGCGCTTTTTGCTGCACTTCGTACCGCTGCTTGAGTTCCAGGAGTTCCTGTTTGAGGGTTTCGATGTCGCTATCTGGCGCTGCATACAGAACGGATGCGGGCAAGAGCGTACTTAAACAGATCACAGCACGGAGCGATAACGATCGATGCATGAAATAAGCCGTCCTTTTCTAATGCGTAAGTGTCGACGGTCAGCGTAGTTCAATAACCGAGCGTGCGTAGGGCTTTGAGTTGATCCAGATTGCAGTTCAATGCGCCGTTGTTCAAACCGTTGTTGTTCATCACTACGTTGAGTTGGGTCATGTTGTTGACGAAGTTAGTGTTGCCGGTCAGAACCGTGCCTTGCAGCACATTCCCACCACCGATCTGCTGCAGGCTGTTGCCCTGGTTGTGGTTGGCCTGGATCGCCATCTGCAAGCCACCGTTGTTGGCCGACACGCTCACGCGGCCTGCTGCGCTGTCACCGGTCACCGTACCGCCGGCGACCAGAGCTTGCCCCGATTGCACGATGTTGGAGGGTGCAAAACCGTTCTCGACGGTGATGCCTACATTGTTGTAAGCGGTGTTGCCATCGCCGGCGGTGCGTACGCTTTGTGTCACACCCTGGCCGCTGCCCAGGCCGGCGCCGCCGGTGACCGTGCCGGTGCCGGTGTTCGGGTTCGTGCCGTTGCCGGTCGAGCCGGTGGTTTGTACGTAGAATTGCGGGGTGATGGTCGACGAATCGATCTGCATGCTGGCCTTGCCGGTGATGGTGTCACCCACGGCGTTGGTCCAGGTGCTGCTCATGACAATGCCGAAGCTGATGATCCGCCCCGGCATCACGTAACGACCGCGCAGGTCGGCCATTTCCGAGTCCTTGAGCTCGATGGGTTTGAACCCCGACGAAGCATAAGCGGGCATTGAGGCTGCCAGACACAAGACCGTCAGCCAACGGGAAGTGTTCATCTTTTGCTCCTGGAGCGTCCTGCCCCTTATTGCGCTTCTTAGAAGAAGTCGCTCTGGATAAAACCGAAATCCATCAGCTCGGCATCGCCTACGGGCCTGAACTCATTCAACTGGTTCTTGGCGGTCAGTGGCGTGGGCGGGTCGAGCAGGGCGTTGGCCTTGTCGTAACCTTCACCCAGCACGGCGAACACGATGCCGTTCCAGCCCTTGACGAAGTCATCATGGGAATAGCGCTTATGGCCCAGTACCGGGTCGCCGATATAGACCCAGTCCTTGTCGGCCCGCTGCATCACCACGAAGTGCTTGTAGCCACGAATTTCCAGCAGGACCACCACGGGGATCTTTACGGTGACCAGTGTTTCTGGCGCGATTTTGTAGCCCCGGGCACGCATGCCGATGCTTTCGAGGTAGCGCTTCATGTCCAGCATGGAAAAGCCCTGGGTACGCACCAGGTCCTGGTCGGAATTGACCAGCATGCCTTTGATGACGTGATCTTCGTCTACATCCAGCCAATAACCCTGGCGCAGAATGGTAGCGAGTGCCGCAGCACCGCAGCTGAAATCGGTTTTCTGTTCCACCAGGTTGGCGAACCGGCGTTCACGAATACTCTCGACCTTCTTGTAGATCACTGCACCGCCAGGCAGGGCGGAGATCGCCATGGTGCCTGCCCAGGTCGCGCCGGTGAGCAGCATCAGGAGGGTGAGGGTCGCGAGGCGCATGATCATGTGACCTGCTGGACACTGGAATAAAAAAGGGCCTTGTTGCCAAGGCCCCGTTGGATCAGAAGCGCACGCCGCTGGCGCAGACGCTGCAACCTTGACCGATCGACAGGCTGTTGCTGCCTTGGTTGCCCGAGCCGGATTGCAGGTTCACACCCACGTTGCCGGAGTTGCGGTTAACCGAGTTGTCGAGGCTGGAGTTGTTGGACACGTATTGGGCTTTGCTGCCATGGCCATACCCGTAGCTGGTAGCGGCAGTGTTCAGGTAGCTGTTGGCGAGCGAGTTTTGTTCGGTGTTGGCGGCCGCTGCGATGTTTTTGCCATCAGCGGTGGTGATTGCCAGGTTGTTTTTACCCTGGTTGCCTTGACCGGCCTGGCCGTTGTAACCCAGGTTGCCGGAGTTCCCGTTAGCCGAGTTATCCAACGAGGCGTTGTTCTGGGTGCCTTTGTTGACGAAGTTGTTGAGCCCGCTGTTTTGATTGACATCGACGACAGCGAATACCGTTGCAAAGTCACCTTTGGCACTGGAGATGGCGCCGGAGTTGTCGGCCTGGTTACCACTGCCCGCCTGTACGTTGACCCCGGTGTTACCGCTGTTGCTGGTTACCGAGCCGTCGGCAGAGGCGTTGTTTTCGGTTTTGGTGTCATCGAACTTGTTGCCCACGCTGTTTTGCACATCGGTCACGACAGAGGCAACCACACCGGTGGGTTGAGGTGCAGGGTGCCAGCCGCCACCTGCTTGAGCAGCAGCAGCCATGAGTGCGGCCAGTGCGAAAACCAGTGGTTTCAGAGCCATTTGAGGTTTCATGGTGTTTCTCCTTGCTTCTAATTAGTTGGTTAAGTGTTGGTACGGTCTAACGAGTGCTACCAAGCGTTTACTTGATAGTGATGCCCAGGGTGTTAGCCACTCGGTTCCCCACCCCGGCACTCTGGTTCACCTGAATCACTCCTCGGCTGCCTGTGAAGGCCTGGTCGCTCGTAACGACAAGGCGGCTGCCAGTGGTGGGGGTGAGCCCTGAGTCGGTTGCCAGCGTCGTGGTGTTCTGTTGCAACAGGACGCTGTCATCGATGCTTTGCGGGCCAGGGTTGATGCTGATCCGCACGGCATTGATGGATTGGTTATTGGCCCCGGCGGACTGGTTGATGCCCAGTACACCGTTGCCGTTGGTAAATGAGCTGCCCTGGATCGCCGCCCTGGCGTTCAGGGACGGGTCGACACTGCCGTCGAGGCGCTGGATGTTGACGTTGGTGGCCTGGCCACCGAGCGCGATGGCGCGGCTGTTGGACATTTGCTGCTGGTTGCCGGCCGCCTGGTTGATCGACACGACACCCTGGTATTGTTGGCCGCTGTTGTGGATCACCGCCGTGTCGTCGGCGAATGCCGGGGCGCTGGCCAACAGGGCGAGAACGAGCAGGGAACGATTCATCACTTGCCCCCCAGCATGCTGCCGATGTTATTCAACGGCGCCATGCCGCGCTGGACCGAGTCGCTGATCTGCCCGCCCATGCTGCTGCCCGCACCGTGGCCGGCGGCAGAGCCGGCCCCCAAGGTGGACATGCTGTTTTGCGTGGCGTGCAGGCCGGTCAAGGTGCCGTTGGTCTGAACTGCGCGGACAATGCTTGAGCCGCTGCTGATGCCGCCGATATCCATATCACTGAGCTCGCCAGTGGCACCGATGATGTCCCGGCTGGGGTTGGCGTTGGCGGTGGTGGGGTAGGGGTCTTTACCGAAGGCGGCGCGGCCGTACATATGAGCCTGTACGTTGCGCCCTGTCACGATCACGCCATCCTCTGCAAAGCTGGGAACACTGATGCCGACGCTGAGTACACAGCTGATCAGCAGCACGTTCATCGAACCTTGAGTGAGTGTGGCCACGGCGGCATTCCTTATTCGTCGCGCTGACCCTAAACAGCGCTGCAAGGGATAGAGCAGAAGCCGTGCCGCTTTTTATTTGCCGTTGTTATTCAATGGCTTGGATTTGTTTGTGGGCGAAGTGATGTCAGTGCTGTTTCAGCACTGAGACACCTGCCTCCAAGGCATACACACAGCGGCATACCACAAACGATTCACCAAGCTGTATCAGCGCTGTAACACTGCCTATGACAAAACGATGAATCCGCACCACACGGGCGGTCCAGGGGAGTCGAGTGTTTCAAAAATGGACACTTCAGGCGCAACGATGCCCCGGCCGGGGTGCAGGCTCAGCCTTTGGGGGATTTACGCGGGATGGAATTGAGTACGGGGTTGCCATCCTGGTTCTGGGTCAGATAGACCGGCAAGACCTTGGGCAAGGAGGGGATGAGGTTATTGACCTCGGTGATGTTGTAGATGCCACCGATGCGAATCGTCCCGGTGTTGGCGTCTGCCAGCATCACCGGTCTGTTCAGGTAGCGGTTGATCAACGGCAACGCATCCACCAGCGCCAGGTTGTCGAGCACCAGCTTGCCCTGGCGCCAGGCCAGGGCGCTGTCATTGGCGGTGATTGCCTGTATACGCGGCGTTGCATCGCCCTGTTGGTAGCTGGCCTGCATGCCCGGCGTCAGGGGCACGCTGCCGTGTAACGAGTCGCTGGCAATCTGCACCGAGCCTTCGAGCAACA
Source organism: Pseudomonas sp. JV449 (assembly GCF_032424295.1). NCBI lineage: Bacteria > Pseudomonadati > Pseudomonadota > Gammaproteobacteria > Pseudomonadales > Pseudomonadaceae > Pseudomonas > Pseudomonas sp. JV449. The sequence continues at coordinate 83,482 of NZ_VYKD01000015.1, forward strand.
TCACCCGCACCTGGTCTTCATACTTCCAGACGTTGAACTGGGTGCCCGTGACGCGCACCTGGCCTTCGCCTGCGTGCACGATAAACGGATGCGCGCTGTCATGGCTGACCTTGAAGAACGCCTCACCCTTGTTCAACGTGACGCGGCGCTGATCCTTGTAGTTGCTGTAGACCAGCTCGGTGCCCAGGTTGAGTTCCACCTGGCTGCCGTCGCCCAGAATGACTTGGCGCAAGCCGTTGGCGGCCTGGAAACGCTCATAGGAACTCGGCAGCCAGCCGGCTTCCCAGCCAGTGAAAGCGGCCAGGGGCAAGGCGACCAGGCAGATCGCGGCCGCTACTGCATAGGTGCGCAGCCGGCTGCGCGGCTTGAACGGCACCACCACCGACGGGATCTCGTGGCGCGGCAGGTGGTCGGCGACGTCCCAGATTTCCAGCATGGCCGCGTATTCAAAGGCGTGCAGCGGATGGGAGTCATGCCATTGCGCAAAAGCCTGACGTTCATCCGCTGTGCAATCACTGGCGTGCAGGCGCATGCACCAATGCGCGGCGGCGTCGGTGATGGCGTCATATTCGGCTTCTGAAATGGACTTTTCGCTCATTAACTCATCCTGATTTCGCACATTCTAACCTCCCGAGGTGGACCGCGAGAACAGGCGTCATGGCGATTGCACATCAATTGGAACTTATTCTCGTTTGGGAGTACCTAAAAATCAGGACATTCCCACAATGGAGTACGAAAATGCTGAAGAAAACCTTAGTCGCGCTGTGTGCAACCACTGCTCTGCTTAGTGCGGGCGCTGCCCTGGCCGATAAGCCAGGCGCAGGCTGGATCACCATCGAAAAAGCCATCGACGTTGCCAAGACCAAGGCGGGTTATGTCGAGGTCTATGCGGCGGAAGCCGATGACAATGGCTACTGGGAAGTCAAGGGACGCAAGTCCGACGGTACCGTGTACGAAGCCCGTATCGATGGGGCCTCCGGCAACATCCTGCGCGACCAGAAAGACTGACGTACCTGCCGGGAGCCTGCTCAGGCTCCCGCATCCAGCTCTCGCCCGAGTTGGCTGATCAGGTAAGTGACCGAATCGGCATTGGCCAGAATCGTGTCGATTCGTTTGTCTGGATTGCTCATGAACATGTCCCGTGCCTCATTCAGGGTTCGGCAGCCGGTGATGCCGAGGACTTTATCTTTTTGCGGCGTGGTCGCCCGACTGCTGCCGAAATCCTCCCATTCTTCGCTGAACTCATCCCAGGTTTTGAACAACAGCGTGGCGGGCGTCAGCGTGGACAGCGCGGTATCACGCAAGTCGGCCAGGTCGGTCTGCATCAGCCTGGCACCTTGGATCTTCACATTAATCAGGTCGTGAAACGGGCGCATGCTGTCCAGGTAGGCCAGGTCCTCAGTCAAGGATTTGATGTGCGATATCTCGTGAATCAGCACCGTTGCCCGTGCGTGGGCCGAGATGTTGAACGGCGTGGTCAGGCGGTTTTGATAGTTATCCAGTGGGGGGTCGAAAAAGCGGTCGAGCAAATAGATTTTCTGCTCCTGGTCATCGGGCAGCACAAAGGCAAAGGTGTTGCGCGGGCTGTAGCGATGGGTGCCGCTGACAAACCGCATCGAATCGGGGCTGATGAGGGTATGGTTCGTCAACTCATCGAGTATCTCGTCGACCCGTCGCTCGACTCGCTGCACCTGCTCGGGCGTCAGCGTGACGATGCCGAACAGTTCGCTGAAGAACCGCCCGAGCCGGCTATTGGGGGCCAAATGTGTCGCGAAGTGCAGCAGGTTGCGTTTGCAGTTGACCGAATAGTACGTCGCGACATTGAGCGCTTCATCAATGCACTGGGCCTTCCAGTTGGATAGCGTGGCAATCTCTCGTATGCCCACCGCTTCGATATTGATGGCATCGCGCTCGGCTGCACGGGTGGTGAGTTTGCCGGCGTAGCGGCTTAACGTTTTGCCGTAGCGCGGGTAATGCCGGTCGAGGTCCAGTGTCCACACCCCCTGGGTGTTGCACTGCACATAGGGGCCCGGTAGCTCGTCCTTGATCAACCGCCAGTGTTTGCCGGCTTGTTTTATCGGATAAACCTTGCCCGACAAGGGGATGAACTGCCGCGTGCCGGCCTGATCCCTGTAAAGGCCGGTAGGCTTGCCTGGGGTGAGGTCCGCCAGCGCAATATCGTGGTCTTCGAATACTTGCAGGTGTGTCCGTGCGGGTGCGGTCAGGTCCAGGTCTGCCAGGGTATCCGCAGCAGGCGCGGGGGCTTGCAACCACTGCTCAACGGGGGGCGGCTCCGTGACTGGCGCGTCCTGGGGCAAGAGCTTGTCCAGCGCCTTGCGCAGCGCGGCCAATTCGGCCACTCCGCCGGCAAAGGCCTTGAGCGCGCGTTGCCAGCGGTGCTGTTGCAGGTCTTCTGCGGAGGCCAGGAACAGTTTGTAGCTGCGCCACACCACTAGCGGGTAAGCAAGTTTACCGGCCATGAACTGCAAACCCTTGGGAATCTCCCGGGTCAACAGGCTGGTGATCCCGTCCCATTTGACCTTGCCCGACTCAGAGAACTGGCAGGCGAGCATCTGCAGCAGCAACTCAATATTGTCCTTGAACAGGCGCTTGAGCAGGTTGCCGACAATCGGGTTGGCACCCACGCGGATTTCCGAAAGCCCATGACGCCAGTTCTGGCTGAGCAAATTGCGGTAAGTGGCTTGTTGCGATTCTTCCAACTGGCTGACCACCCACTCTTGCAGCGCCCCGGGGGTGGTGAATTCGCTGATGAACGCCGCTTCATTTGCGTATTCCTTCAACAGGTGGCTGGGGCTATAGGGCGCATACAGGATCAACGGGCCCGTCGCGCCGCCCTTCGGGCCGATCAGGTAGCAGCCCAGAGCCTTGACCAGCGCCGCCCCCGGCGTGGCGATCAGTTCGAGCGGGCGAACCATCGCCGTGACGCCGCTTACGCTGTTGCGCGCCAGGGCATCGGGCATATCAAAGACTTGCTGGATAAAGCTCCAGGCTGATGCCGACAGGCGCTCCTGAAGTGTTTGTTCATGGGCGTATTGCAGCAATTGCCACGGCAGTTGCCGACAAAACAATCGACGACGGCGACGGGTGTCTTCGGTCTGGCCCTTGAGCAGGGTGGTCAGTTGTGTCTGGTAGAGACTTTTCAAGTCCAGTTGGCGCACCAGTTGCACCACGGTGCTGCCATCGAGTGCTGCTGGCAAGGGCGTGTCTGTACGCGATCGCGGCCGGATATCGTCAGCGTTCAGTTCAGGCAAGTGCCGCAGGGCGAAGTCGGTCAGGGTCTGGGTGTGGTTTTGCAGGTCGATACGGCCAGGTATCAATATGGCGTCGGGGTTGACCACTTGCCCGGGAAACCGCGCATTGAGCAAGGTAGATAAGCTACTCAGCACCTGTTCGCGCATGGGTGTGAGGCCGTGCAGGTAATCCTGCTCATCCGTTACGCTGGCGCGGTATTGCTCAAGCAGTTCGGCATGCAGGATTTGTTCATGTGGCCGCGCCATCCCCAGCCAGACCGGCAGTGCCTGTTGATGGATCATGGCACGTGCAATGGCCATCGCCCTGGGCAGGTTGGTCGGTGTGGCCTGGCGGATAAAACTGTCCATGAAGTCCTGAAAGCGTTGAGCGTTCAATTTCATCGACAGTACATGGTCGATCTTGTCGCGCATGAAGTCGCTGTAAGTCTGTTGGCGATTGTGCAGCAGATGCTCGTCGATACGTTGCAGGGGGCCGAGCCGATAGGACTGGTGGGGTATGCGCTTGGAGGGCCTCAGGTTCTCGATCAGCGGTAACCGTGCGGTGGGGCTCAGCAAGCGTTGTTCCAGCACTTCGCGCAAGACGTTGAACGACGCAAAGGCCTCATAGCCGGCACGCGGCGTCCACAGCATTGCCAGCCCTGAATGGTCGGGGTCGGTGCCACCACGCTCGGTCAGTACAAAACAGTTGGTCAGCGCCTCGGGTACGGCGTCAGCCCCGAGGTTGAGGGTCAAGCCAAACGCGTCAGGGATAAACCCGTTGAGGCCACGCCGGGTGAGTCGGGTCATGTTTTCGGCGTGAAGGGCGCTGTCCAGCAGGTCGAGGCAGGCGACCGGCAGGCTCTTTTGTAATCGCCTCAGTTGTGCTTCACCGCTGAGCCCCAGCAACATGCCATGGCTCAGGTGCGCGCGGTTATGTTCCAGGAGTAGATGCGGCAGCGTCCGCAGGTCATGTTCTGCAAAGGTGGTCAGGACCTGCTCGATCACCGCATTGAAGCTGTTCGTGGTCAGGTTGTGCAGTTGGTTGGCGACGCCTGAGCGGCGCTTGCCGTAAAACCAGGTCAGGGGCGAGTCGGTCAAGGCCTCGGCTTGCTTGGCCAGGCGCGCAATAAAGTGCTCCACCATGCTTGTCGACGCCAGGGGCAATCGCTCTTCGCGCTCGCTGGCTGGCGTGGCGTAGCGGTTGATGTAGACGTTGTCGGCTTTGAGGCTCAACTGTCTTTTGCCCAGCTCGACGTTCAATGCTCGGCCCACCAACTCGCGCAGGGTCGGGTGTTTGCTGCGCTCCATCGCCATCGCCGCCTCGACCGTTTCCAGCGTCTTCAGCTGTGCCTTGGCCTTTTCGGCATGGACGGTAGAGGGGCGGCCGTTGCCGCTGGTGATGGGATGGACGGACCAGCGCCCGCCGGCGTCCAGCGCCTGCAAACGGCTGTCGAGCATGGTGCGCACGTCCAGGGCATTGTCGAGCAGCGCGGCCAGGTCGATCTCACCTGCGCTACGCCGATAGAGCCCCAGCGCATATTCCAGGTTGTCGAACTGTTTGGCGAGAATGTCTTCGACCATCTCCTGGAACGCATCGCCCGCAACCGGCTTGCCGGTCACTTCTATCTGATCACTGCCAATGAACACGCTACGCTCGTCCAAGGAGAGGAAATTGAGCAACTCATCTTCATGCCCTGCGGTTTTGAGCAGGGTCAACAGGATGTCCTTCAGATCATCGATGTCCTTGAGCACCTGCAAGCCGCGTGATTGCGTGTAGAGGTACGCGTGGGCATTGCTGATCATCAAGGTGCCCCCAAGATGGACATAGTGCTGAAAGGGCGCATGGATGCGCACCCTCTCGACGTTCAGGTGGTGGGTATAGGCCGCGCGCGCGGTCTTGTCTGCCAGGAACAGCGCGCGCAGTTGCTCGCTTTCTTCGCTGCTCAGGATCATGTTCTGATGCTTGAACAGCAGGTCTGCGCGACATTTGTCACTCATGACGCGGGCGCAAAACCGTTGGCGCGACTGGTCCGCGTTGACCTCTTGGTTCCAGTACGACTGGAGCAGGCTGTTCAATAGCTTGGAAAGAATGCCGCTGGTTTGCTCGACCACGCTGTTCCATCGCTGCTGGTCCTCGGCCAGTTGCTGCTGGCTGAAGGCTGTGGTGTTTCGGCCGATGTTGAAGAACGAATGAGTCTGGTCGGTTGGCCAGGCATGCCTGACATAAAACCGCAGCAACGCATCACGCAAGGGAAGCGAGTCGACCCAGCGGGCCTCTTCGCCCGTGGCCGGGCGGCTGAAGAAGTTCACGCGAGTGTCGGCCGGGTTCAACCCAGGGAAATAGGAGCGGGCCATGATGCCGAGCAAGGTGTCGAGCATGTCGTTCAGACCGGGGAGCTTGCGCAGTTCATCGAGCATCGCCCGTACATTTTTTTGCTGGTTAGCCAGGATGATCCTCTGTTGGTCGGCCATCACGGCGTCCGCAATCGTGGCGGTGGTCAGCGTCAGGCGCACGTTTATGGGCAACGCGTCCCGTTCGGCAATGGACAGAAACTGGAGCAACTCGCTGCGCCTGCTCGGTTGCGTCAAGCGTTCCTGCACCTCGCCAAGCAGGCCGGCACGGCTGTCGAACAGTTCCAGGCCACCGTAGGGGGTATAGAGCACGGCTTTGTTGTCGTCCGGCGTCGGGCTCATCATGAACGCGCCCGCCAGTGGAATGGCGGGTTGACCGCCGGGGTTGATCAACAACCGTTCTACGTGCATGGGGTTGCCTTGCACCGCGGGGTCCTGGCGGGCTGCGTCGGTGGCGTAGTACAGCGTGTGCAACCATTCAAGGTCCTTGACCGTGAACCCCAGGGCACGCTCCCGTGGTGTCGGCTCATTGCGTTTTACGGGAAGCAGGAACTCGTCGAAGAAGTAGGGCGGGATGACCGTCGACATAGGGCACTCTCCATCAGATAGACGTTTACGAGCGCCCACGTTAAGGATTGCGCGGGAGTGCAGGGGGTAGATAACTCGCGATCAAACCGCCGCAGACGTCAAGCGCCCGTTGACAGCAGGCACCTGAGGCGTTGTTTAATCGGGGGTCTGGATTCTTGTTGTCTCTTCCAATTATAAAATCGGAGCTACAGATGTCTGCCCAGTCCCCGATAGTTGACAACGCTACAGCGCTCATCGGTTTCAACGACCTCGTGGGTTTGTTGCACGCGGTATTCGTGAAGCACGGCACTTCGCCGAACGTCGCCGCGATCCTGGCGCATAACTGCGCCGGCGCCGAACGCGACGGTGCCCATAGCCACGGGATCTTCCGTATTCCCGGTTACCTCAGCACCCTGGCCAGCGGCTGGGTCGACGGCAAGGCCGTGCCGGTCGTCACGGACGTGGCGTCCGGCTTTGTGCGGGTCGACGCCGGCAACGGGTTTGCCCAGCCAGCGTTGCAGGCCGCCCGTTCGCTGCTGGTGGCCAAGGCGCGCAGTGCCGGCATTGCGCTGCTGGCGATCCACAACTCCCATCACTTCGCCGCCCTGTGGCCCGATGTCGAACCGTTCGCCGAAGAAGGCCTGGTGGCGCTGAGCGTGGTCAACAGCATGACTTGCGTGGTGCCCCATGGGGCCGACCGGCCGTTGTTCGGTACCAACCCCATCGCGTTCGCCGCACCGCGTGCCGACGGCGCGCCTATCGTCTTCGACCTGGCCACCAGCGCCATTGCCCATGGCGATGTGCAGATCGCCGCGCGCAAAGGCGAACGCTTGCCTGCGGGTATGGGCGTCGACAGCCTTGGCCAACCGACCACCGACCCCAAAGCCGTGCTGGAAGGCGGGGCGCTGCTGCCGTTTGGCGGGCACAAGGGCTCGGCGTTGTCGATGATGGTCGAGTTGCTGGCAGCGGCCTTGACCGGCGGTAACTTCTCCTTTGAGTTCAACTGGGCCGACCATCCGGGAGCGCGCACACCCTGGACCGGGCAATTGCTGATCCTGATCGACCCAAGCAAAACCGCCGGGCAGAACTTTGCCGAGCGCAGCCAGGAATTGGTGCGGCAGATGCATGCGGCGGGGCTGCGGCGGTTGCCGGGGGATCGACGTCATCGCACGCGGGCGAAGTCGTTGGAGGAGGGCGTGATGGTGGATCTGGAAGCGCTGAACCAGCTGCGGGACTGGGCTACGTAGAGGCTGTCTATCCCGCTCCGCGCAATTCCGTAGCAGCTGCCGAGCGCAAGCGAGGCTGCGTCGGCCGCGCCCCGAGCTTGAATCGGCAGTGCGCCTGACGCAGCCTCGCTTGCGCTCGGCAGCTGCTCCGCACGCATAGCGCTATACGGACGATGTCAGTTACGGCGACCCAACAACAGGCCAACCACCAGGCCGAAGCCTGCGGAGATGGCGACGGTCTGCCATGGATGGCCACCGATGTAGGTCTCGGTGGCATCGACTACTGGCTTGCTACGCTCGCGCACGTTGGATACCGAATCCAGTGCCTGCTTGAGTTTGATGGCGACCTGTTCGCGCAGGGTTTCGCCTTCTTCGCCCACCAGGGCAGCGCTGCTTTTGAGCAGCTTGTCCGATTCTTCGATCAGGGCCGTCAGTTCACTGAATGCTTGATCCTTGATTTGATCTTCAACAGCTTGGGCGGCAGTTTTGCGGGCCATGGGTGTGACTCCTTGCAAGTGAATGTGACAGTGAACAATGGAGTGCCGGGCGGTGGCAAAAGTTGCAGTTTTTTTGCCGGGTCGGCACTGGCGAACGAAATCCGAATCCGGAAAAATCGACCTACAGTGTAAGATGTCGTCTATTTGTGCAGCAGGAATTTCAACATGAGCTTCAATCTCGCCAACAAGACCCTCGCCGAACGCGCCGAGCTGGAAGATGAAAAGTCCCGCCTCTATGACCTGTGGCAGACCAACCTGGGCAAGGCCAAGGGCGAAGCCGCGCGGTTGTTCGGTGAGCGCGCCAAGCGCAAGGGCAGGTGGTCTGAATGGGTCCGCGCCGAACTGGACGGCATGTCGCCACCGGAGTTTTCCAACATGGTACGCAGTGAAGTCAACAAACTGATGGCGGCGGCGAAGTAAAGCCGGCGGCAATCGCTTCGCGTACTTTAAGCAACATCGGATCAAGCTGGGCCTGGGTGCGCCAACCCAGTTCCACCGGGTATCGCGGCAGTGCCAACGGGCAGGGCAGGACCCGCAGGCCGGTCATCTCGGCGATGGCCTGCGCCGCATGCCCGGGAATGGTCGCTACCGCCTGGCTGCCCTTGAGCAGAAACGGCAGTGCGGCAAAATGACTGGTCGAGGCGCACACCTGGCGGCTCAGGCCCTGCGCTGCCAGCCCTTCGTCGGTGATGCCGATGAACCCGCCTGACGACACCAACACATGCTCGCGGGTGACAAATTCATCCAGGCTGAGGCTTTCCTGGCCTGGCGCCAGGCTGCGTGGGTCCACGACGCAGCGATAATCCCCCTCTCCCAGTACCTGCCGACTCAATCGGCTTTGCGCAAAGCCGCCCGCGGTAATTGCCAGGTCCAGGGTGCGGTCGAGCAGGGCGCCGGCGACGATCTGACTGTGGGTCTGGCGAAAGATCACCCGCAGCTTCGGCAAGCGCTGTGCGATGGTGTCCATCAACCGGCGGCCATAGGCAATTTCGAAGTCGTCGGACAGGCCCACCACCACCGAGCGGCCTTGATAGTTCGGGTTGTCCGGATTGACCATCGCCAGGCTTTGCCGACAGCGCTCCAGCGCCTCACTGATCACCGGTTTCAATTGGTTGGCCCGCAGCGTCGGCGCCAGGCCACGGCCGGTGCGCACAAACAATTGGTCGCCATAGACGTCGCGCAGACGTCGCAGGCCTGCACTGATGGCCGACTGCGTGACACCCAGGCGCAATGCCGCGCGGCTGGCGCTGGACTCATCGTGCAGGGCTTCGAAGGTTTTCAGCAGGTTCAGGTCGACCTGGGCGATATTCATCTGGCTCATATCATTCAGCACTGAGGTGGGCTTTATTCATGATCGAGCCTGGCGAGAGAATGGGCAACCCCCTTATCTGGAGTGATCGTGATGCCCGTTTCTACTGTGGCGGCCCTGCAAATCGGTTCCCTGCCTGGCGGCAAGGCCGAGACCCTGGCGCAAATCCTCGCCTATGAAGACGAGATCCTGCGCAGCGGCGCGCAATTGGTGGTGATGCCCGAAGCGCTGCTCGGCGGCTATCCCAAGGGTGAAGGGTTTGGCACCCAATTGGGCTATCGCCTGCCCGAAGGCCGCGAAGCCTTTGCCCGCTACTTTGCCAACGCTATCGATGTGCCAGGCGCCGAGACCGAGGCTCTGGCCGGCCTGTCGGCACGTACCGGCGCCAGCCTGGTGCTGGGTGTGATCGAGCGCAGTGGCAGCAGTTTGTATTGCACCGTGCTGTATGTCGAACCCACGGGCGGCCTGGTGGCCAAGCACCGCAAACTGATGCCCACCGGCACCGAACGGCTGATCTGGGGCAAGGGCGACGGCTCGACCTTGCCGGTGATCGACGCGGCGGCAGGGCGTATCGGCGGTGCGGTGTGCTGGGAAAACATGATGCCGCTGCTGCGCACCGCGATGTACGCCAAGGGCGTCGAGGTGTGGTGCGCGCCGACGGTGGATGAGCGCGAGATGTGGCAGGTGAGCATGCGCCATGTGGCGCATGAAGGGCGCTGCTTTGTGGTCAGTGCGTGCCAGGTGCAGGCCTCGCCCCAGGCACTGGGCATCGAGGTCGCCAACTGGCCTGCAGAGCGCCCGTTGATCGCCGGCGGCAGCGTGATTGTCGGCCCGATGGGCGACATCCTGGCCGGGCCACTGGTGGGGGAGGTCGGGCTGCTGACGGCGCAGATCGACACCGATGACCTGGTGCGAGCGCGGTACGACTATGACGTGGTGGGGCATTACGCCCGCCCGGATGTGTTCGAGCTGGTGGTGGATGAGCGGGCCAAGCCAGGCGTGCGTTATATCACGGACTGAAACACGGTCGAAATGTGGGAGGGGGCAAGCCCTAACGCCGTTCAGTTAATCCCTGTAGGAGCGCTCGCTCGCGAAAAACGCTCAGGCAACGCGTTCATTCTCGATAAACGCGGTGGCCCTGAGTGCTTCGCGAGCAAGCTCGCTCCTACAAAAAGCCAACTGAACGGCATTCTGGCAAGCCCCTTCCACCTTTGGCTCTCTCAGCCTTTGGGCGATTGGGTTTCCAGCCATTCCTCGCGGGTCATTTCCCAGACAGGATCAGGCGTTCGGTAAAGAGTGTCGGTTGCATGGTGTCATTACCAGGTCGCGGTATTCGGCAAGTCCAGCGTGCCACGGTCTACAAAGCGCATCGTGCCGAACAGCCCGCCCGCCAGTTTGCCCCGCAGCACGTAGGGCAGGTTGTTCAAGCTCTGGGTCTGGCTCAGGCCTAAGGTCTGGCGCAGCACGGAAAACGCCGAAACGCTGACCGGCACCATCAGCACGGTTTCGGAAAAACGCGGGATGCTGCCGCGCTGGTCACTCACCCCCGACGCCAGCGGCCGACCATTGACCTCCAGGTCGAGGGCCACGCCGTTGTAGTCGATCGCCGTTTCATTGGGGTTCTGCACCCGCAGTTTCACGGCGAAGCGCACTTCCAGGTCCTGGCTTTGCAGCGGCTCGATGCCCACCACATTGATATTCACCGGGTCGCGGTTGGGGAACAGCGCACAGGCGCTCAAGCTCAGCAGTAGCAGCGATAGAACCATGAGCTTGCGCATGCAAAGGGTGCTCCTATTTCGTGACGTCCGGGTCCTGCATCACTTTGAGGGTAGAGGACTCCGGATCAAATTCATCTTCCTGCAGCTCTATGAACGCTTCCGGCAGGAAAATGTTCAGCAGGATTGCACAGAACGCGCCCACAGTGATCGGCGACTCGAAGATGTTGTGCAGCGCCTTGGGCAGGTCGCGCAACACTTCCGGCACGGCGGCCACGCCCAGGCCCATGCCCAGGGAGATCGCCACGATCAGCACATTGCGGCGGTGCAGCCCGGCTTCGGCGAGGATCTTGATGCCGGCCACCGCCACGGTGCCGAACATGATCAGGGTCGCGCCGCCCAGCACCGGCTTGGGCATCAGTTGCAGCACCGCGCCGATCATCGGGAACAGCCCCAGCAGCACCAGCAAACCCGCGATGAAGTACGCCACGTAGCGGCTGGCCACGCCGGTCAACTGGATCACGCCGTTGTTCTGGGCGAACGTCACCATTGGCAGGCTGTTGAAGGTCGCCGCCATCGCCGAGTTGAGGCCGTCGGCCAACAGGCCCGACTTGATGCGCTTGATGTACAGCGGGCCCTTGACCGGCTGTTGGGAAATCATCGAGTTGGCCGTCAGGTCACCGGCTGCTTCCAACGGCGAAATCAGGAAGATCACCGCCACCGGGATAAACGCCACCCAGTCGAACGAGAAACCGTACTTGAAGGGCACCGGCACGCTGATCAGTGGCACGTGGGGCAGGGCGGCCAGGTCGACACGGCCCATCCACCACGCCACCACAAAGCCCAAGGTCAGGCCGATCACGATGGAGCCCAGGCGCAGGAACGGGTTGTTGAAGCGGTTGAGCACCACGATGGTCACTAGCACCAGTGCTGCCAGGCCCATATTGCTCGCGGCGCCCAGGTCGCTGGCGCCAAAACCGCCAGCCATGTCGGTGACGGCCACCTTGATCAGCGACAGCCCCATCAAGGTGATGATGGTGCCGGTCACCACCGGGGTGATCAGCTTGCGCAGCTTGCCGATGAACTGGCTGAGCACCACTTCGATAAACGCCGCGAAAAAGCAGATGCCAAAGATCGTCGAGAGGATCTCATCGGTGCCGCCGCCCCGGGCCTTGACCATGAACCCCGCGCTGAGAATCACGCTGATAAACGAGAAACTGGTGCCTTGCAGGCACAGTAGCCCCGACCCAATGGGGCCGAACGTGCGCGCCTGGACGAAGGTGCCGAGCCCCGACACAAACAGCGCCATGCTCACCAGATAGGGCACTTCGCTTTCCAGACCGAGCACACCACCGACGATCAGCGTCGGGGTGATGATGCCGACAAAACTGGCCAGCACATGCTGCAACGCGGCAAATATCGCCGCACTGAAATGCGGGCGATCCTCCAGGCCGTAGATCAGGTCGGATTTATAGCGGGGGCGGGGGGCTTGAGCGTCAGACAAAATGAGGGCTCGGGTCAGAAAATGGAGGCGCAGGATGCCAGAAACGGCCCAGCGTCAGAAGTGTAAAAAAATATTTATAAAGACCCTGCATAAAACCCCGATTCCTGCCGATACTGCTTATAGGCCCATCTATCAAAAACAACAGTGATGGCCGGTGTCAGGCAGTGCGTTGACGCTGACTGATCGTTTCGTGGCATGGACGCGCGCCGCCACTCTATATTTCGAGATCGCCCTTATGTCGCTCCGTCACCTGAATATCGCCCCTCGCGCTTCCCTCGGTTTCGCCTTCATCGCCCTGTTAGTGGTGGTGTTGGGCGGGTTTGCGGCCAACCGCATGACGTTGATCCGCCAGGCCTCGGTGGACATGAGCAGCAACCAGCTGCCCAGCGTGACGTACCTGGCCCAGATGACGGAGAACGTCCTGCGCATGCGTATCCTGTCATTTCGGGTGCTGGTCAACCGCGAGCCGGCCGGCCTGCAGGAAGCCGAAACCCGCATCGGCGTGCTGGTCGACAAGGTCAAGACGGCCCAGGCCGGCTACGCGGCATTACCCGCCGGTACGGAGGAAGCGGCGTTGTACAAGACGTTTGTCAGCACCCTGGATAACTACTTCAAGGCCCAGGCGGACATGCTGGCGCTGTCCAAGCAAGGCGACGTCGAGCAGATGCGCACCCTGATCAATACCCGGATCAAGGAAGGCACCGATCAGATGGGCGAGCAGTTGAACAAGCTGATTGCGATCAATGCCGCCAACGCCAAGCAAGCCAGCGACGCGGCAGGGCACAGTTACACCAGTGCCATCACCGGGATTATCGTGGTCTCGGTCAGCGCTGCACTGCTCACGGTGCTGCTGGCCTGGCTGCTGACCCGCAGCATTGTCACGCCGTTGCGCAAAGCCGTTCAGGTGGCTGAAACCATCGCCGGTGGCAACCTGACCAGCGTCGTTGAAGATAATGGCAACGATGAACCCGCGCGCCTGATCAACGCCCTGTCGACCATGCAAACCAACCTGCGCCAGACCATCCAGCACATTGCCGGTTCGGCCACGCAACTGGCCTCGGCGGCGACAGAGTTGAGCGCCGTGACCGAGGAAGCGTCCCGGGGCCTGCAGCAACAGAACAATGAAATCGACCAGGCCGCCACGGCGGTCAACGAGATGACCGCGGCGGTGGAAGAAGTGGCGCGCAATGCGGTGTCCACCTCCGAGGCCTCCAACCAGTCCAACCAGGCCGCGCGGTCAGGTCGCGACCGGGTGATGGAAACCGTCGGCGCGATCCAGACCATGACCCAGGACGTCCAAAACACTGCCGCGATGATCGAAGGCCTGGCCACCCAGGGCCGTGACATCGGCAAGGTGCTGGACGTGATCCGCGCGATTGCCGAACAGACCAACCTGCTGGCGCTCAACGCCGCCATCGAAGCGGCCCGCGCCGGTGAAGCCGGCCGCGGCTTTGCGGTGGTAGCGGATGAGGTGCGGGCGCTGGCCCATCGCACGGCGCAGTCGACCCAGGAAATCGAGAAGATGGTCGCCGGCATCCAGAACGGTACCGGTGAAGCGGTGCAGTCGATGCAACAGAGCAACCAGCGCACCCAGGACACCCTGGAAATGGCCCGCGCCGCCGGCGTGGCCCTGGAGCAGATCACCCAGTCCATCAGCCTGATCAACGAACGCAACCTGGTGATCGCCAGCGCGTCGGAAGAACAGGCCCAGGTCTCCCGCGAAGTGGACCGCAACCTGGTCAACATCCGCGACCTGGCCACCCAGTCGGCGGCGGGGGCCAACCAGACCAGTGCCGCCAGCCACGAGCTGTCGCGCCTGGCGGTGGATTTGAATGGGATGGTGGCGAGGTTCGTTATCTAAGTATTTGGAATACTGGCAAAAATGTGGGAGGGGCAAGTCGAATCGTCGCACCGCCCCTCCCACATGTGTTTATTGTTTCCAAGCCCCTGGGTTGACCAGGTTCTTCGGTTTTTCACCCGCCAACGCCTGCAACAGATTGTCCACCGCACACGTGGCCATCGCCTCCCGCGTCTCATGGGTCGCCGAGCCGATATGCGGCGTCGCCACCACGTTATTCAGACGCAGCAACGGTGAGCCGTGATCAAGCGGTTCCTTTTCGAACACATCCAACCCCGCCGCCCGAATCGTACGTTGCTGCAAGGCCTCCACCAGCGCGGCCTCGTCCACCACCTTGCCCCGCGAGATATTGATAAAGATCGTCTCCGGGCCCATCCGCGCAAATTGTTCGGCGCCGATCAGCTTTTCGGTTTCAGCCGTGAGCGGCAGGGTCAGGCAGACAAAATCGGCCTGTTGCAGCAAATCGTTAAGGCTGCGGTACTGCGCGCCAAAGCGCTGTTCCACCGCCGGCTTGGGCGAATGGCTGTGGTAGATCACTGGCATGCCAAAACCGAAATGCCCGCGCTGGGCCAAGGCTTCGCCGATGCGGCCCATGCCGATGATGCCCAGGGTCTTGCCATGCACGTCGCTGCCGAAGTGTGAGGGGCCGATATTCTTGTTCCACTGGCCGGCGCGCACCATGTCGGCCAGCTCCACTACACGCCGGGCGGTGGCCAGGATCAGCGCGAAGCCGGTGTCGGCGGTGGTTTCGGTGAGCACGTCCGGGGTGTTGCTGAGCAGGATGCCGCGCCGGGTCAGGTAGTCGATATCGTAGTTGTCGACCCCCACGGACACGCTGGCCACGGCCTCCAGTTGTGTTGCGAGATCCAGCAACCCGGCATCCAGGCGCAGGCTGGCACCGAGCAGGCCGTGGGCGTTGGGCAGTGCATCGCGCAGCTTGGCCAGGCCAGTCTCGTCCAGTGCGTCTATCAGGGTGACGTCGCACTGTTCATGCAGGCGCGCCATTAACGGTGCGGAGAGCTTCTTGTACAGAACCACAGACTTTTTCATGGGGTTTTCACCTTCAATTCGAGGGTCGAGATGGGCGCGCGTTCACGGTCACTGGCGCCGGGCTTGAGGAAAATCGTCAGCACCACCGACAGCATCAGCGCGCCGCTCATCAGCAGGTACGAGGCGCCGGGCGAGCCGGTGCTGCTATTGAGGTAGCCCACCAGGTAGGAGCCGCCGAACGAGCCGAGGGCGCCCATGCTGTTGATCAGCGCCATGGCGCCACCGGCGACGTTGGCGGGGAGGATTTCCGGGACGATGGCAAAAAACGGTCCGTACGGCGCATACATGCAGGCTCCGGCAATGACCAGCAGGGTGTAGGACCACCAGAAATGTTCGGCGCCCAGGGCGTAGGAGGCATAGAACGCGATGGAGGCAACCAGCAGTGGCGGCCATACGAAGCGTTTGCGCTTTTGCAGTTTGTCCGAGCCCCACGACACCGCCAGCATGGCGATCACGGCAGCGAGATAGGGCAGGGCCGAGAGCCAGCCGGCTTCGACCATGTCCATCTGCAGGCCTTTCTTGAGGATCGACGGCAGCCACAAGACGAAGCCGTACACGCCGATGCTCCAGCAGAAAAACTGCAGCGCCAGGATGATCACCTTGGGCGAACGGAACGCTTCGGCGTAATTCTTCACCGCCTTGATACCGACCTGTTCGGCGGCCAGCGCGCTTTCCAGGTCTTTTTTGTGCTGTTCGCTCAGCCACTTGGCATCTGCGGGTTTTTCATCCGCCAGTTTCCACCAGATAAACGCCCACAGCACCGCCGGCAGGCCTTCGATGATAAACATCCAGCGCCAGCTGAAATGCTGCACCAGGTAGCCGGACACCACCGACATCCACAGCATGGTCACCGGATTGCCGAGGATCAGGAAGGTGTTGGCCCGCGAGCGCTCGGCACGGGTGAACCAGTGACACAGGTACACCAGCATGGCCGGCATCACGGCGGCCTCGACCACGCCGAGCATGAAGCGAATGACGATCAGCATGTAGGCGTTGGACACCACGCCGGTCAGGGTGGCCAACCCGCCCCAGAGGATCAGGCTGACGAAAATCAGCTTCTTGACGCTGCGCTTCTGCGCGTAGATCGCACCCGGCACCTGGAAGAAGAAGTAGCCAAGGAAAAACAGTGCACCCAGCAATGACGACATACCGGGGGTGATCATCAGGTCCTCGGCCATCCCGGAGGCGGCGGCAAAGCCGTAGTTGGCGCGGTCCAGATACGCCAGGCTATAGGTGATAAAGACGATGGGCATGATGTACCACCAACGGCGGGTGGCGAGTTTCACGGTGTCCATAAGGTTGCTCCTGAGCTTGTTGTAGTTGTGGCAACAGGGTGTGGGTCAAGCGACGGATCGGGTGGGTAATTCGGAGCGGGTGGGCAAGCCTTCCATATCGCCGCGGCTTTGCACGGCGCGGCTGCCGATCCAGTTACCCCGTTGTACCGCCTCGGGGAAGCTGAGGTTTTCCAGCAGGGCGCTGATCATGCCCACCGCAAACCCATCGCCGGCGCCGACGGTGTCCACCACCTTGTCCACGCGCACGGCGGCGACAAAGCCCTGGTCCAGCTGGGTGCGGAAGTAGGCGCCGTCCGGGCCGAGCTTGATCGCCACGGCTTCGGCGCCTTGGTCGAGGTAGAAGGCGGCGATATCCGCCGGGTCGTCGAAACCGGTGAGCAGACGGCCTTCGCCCAGGCCCGGCAGGACCCAGTCGGCGAGACCGGCGAGGGCGTTGATTTCGCGGATCATCTGTTCCTGGCTGGTCCACAGCGACGGACGCAGGTTTGGGTCGAACGACACGCTGCCACCGGCTTTGCGCATCTGTGTCATCAACTCGCGGGACAGCTCGCGGGTGGCCTCGGACAAGGCCGGCGGAATGCCGGTGGCATGCAGATGGCGGGCCTGCAACAGCGCCGGGCTGATGGCCGCAGTGGACAAATGGCTGGCGGCCGAGCCCTTGCGGAAATACTCCACTTGCGGGTCATCGCCGGCTTCTTCGCGGGACTTGAGTTGAAAGCCGGTGGGGTG
This sequence comes from Pseudomonas sp. JV449, assembly GCF_032424295.1. Taxonomy (NCBI): domain Bacteria; kingdom Pseudomonadati; phylum Pseudomonadota; class Gammaproteobacteria; order Pseudomonadales; family Pseudomonadaceae; genus Pseudomonas; species Pseudomonas sp. JV449. Next base: position 100,835 of record NZ_VYKD01000015.1, read on the forward strand.
CGCCGGGTCGACCGCCACGTGCCGGCAATCCAGGCCTTCTTTTTTCAGCGTGTCGACCACAAAACGCCCGAGGGAATCATTGCCCACCCGGCTCAGCCAGGCGACGTTGAAGCCCAGGCGCGACAGGCCGATGGCGACATTGCTGTCGGCGCCGGCAATGCGTTTGTGAAACTGTGCCACCTGGGCCAGGTCGCCGGTCTGCTCGGCGACAAACATCGCCATGGTTTCGCCAAACGAGAGGATATCGATCTCAGACATGGGCATTCTCCCCACGGGGTTGGCCAAGGAGGGCGAGGGCTGCGACCTGTTGCGCGGTGACGTCGACCAGGTCATCGCCCTGCAACGGGAATTCCACCGCCCGTGTAATGCCTTGAGTCATGTGCGTGAGCAGTTGTTCCCACAGATGCAGGTCGGTGGCGCCGGGCGGCAGCGCCACCAGCTTGCCGTCCGCGCGACGGGCCACGGCCTTGCAGTGCAGATAGTCGACGTGCCGGCCGAGCAGGCGCGCGGCGGTCAGGGCGGACTGGTCCTGCCACTGCCAGTTGCCGATATCGAAGGTCATCTTCACCGGCAGGCCCAGGCGTTCGACCTCGGTGAAGAAGCGCTGCATCGGCTCAATGCGCCCGCCGTGCAGGGTCTGGTCGTTTTCCACCAAGAGCTTGACCGGATGGCGGGCGAGCAGGGCGTGCAGGCTTTCCAGGTCGTTGGTGTCGGTGAAGTAGCCGAGGGAGACTTTCAGCCAGCGCGCACCAAAGGCCTGGGCGCGGTCCAGGGTTGCGTTGAGGTCGGCATTCGGCTGGGCGCGGCCGGCGATCCACAATTCCAGAGGCGATGAGAACACACACTCCAGGCCTTGCTCGGCGGCAGCCTGGGCCAGTTGTGCAGGTTGCTCGCTGGTCAGCAGTTCTTCGCGCCACTCGATGCGCCGGGCACCGGCGGCGGCCAGCAATTCGACAAAACTCAATTGGCCTTGCTGGCGGACCAGGTCGGCGCCGTAGCTGGAAAGGCTGATGGAGACGGGGTATTTGTGCATTGTTGTTTACCTCTGAAACCGGTTTCATTTTTTGCGTTAAATATCTAATCGACTCTGCCGTAGCAGCTGCCGAGCCTTGGCGAGGCTGCGTTTGCGGTGTGTCAGGTACGCCGCCGACGCAGCCTCGCCAAGGCTCGGCAGCTGCTACGTGCAGGGGCGCTGGGTTGAGCCTCGGATGATCAACTGGGGCAAAAAGTCCAGGGTTCGGGTCGGTTCGGTGTCACCGCGCAAGCGCTTGAGCAGGCAGTCGAACGCACTGGCGCCAATCGCTTCGGTGGGTTGGGCGAGGGCGGTGATGCCGTTGCCCACCAGCGGGTACCAGTCCAGGTCATCCAGGGCGATCAGCCCTACGTCGTCGAACAGCTTGCAGTCCAGCGCCTTGAGCGCACGGGTGCAGGCCAGTGTGGCGACGCCGTTGGCACAGAACACCGCCTTGGGCCCGGGTTTGGCGAGAAAGGCTTGCAGGCGTTGTTCCAGCCCGTCATCGAGCGCCAGCACCGCGCCGGTCAGCGCCGGGCGCCGGGCGATTTCGCTCTTGAAGCTGTCCAGGCGCTCCTGCCGTGAACTGGTGCCATCGCAGGCCTCGCTCACCAGCAATACATCGCGATAACCCTGTTGTTCCAGATGCTCCACCGCCATGCGCACCGCCGCCGGGTTATCCAGCCCCACCAAGTCGCTGTGCAGCGGCTCGACCTTGCGGTCTACCAGCACCAGGGGCATTTCCCGCTGCAGTTCCAGCAATTGGTCGAGGTGATGGCCGAGGGTGTTCACGATCAGCCCTTCGATGTTGTACGAGCGCAGCGCCGCCAAATGCTGGCGCTCCTGCTCGTCATCGCGGTCGGTGTTGCACACCACCAGGCTGTAGCCATGCCGGCGGCAGGCGGTTTCGACGCCGTGCATCACGGCAATGGAGTAGGGGTTGCGGATATCGGCCACCAGCATGCCGATCAGGCGCGTGCGGCCACGTTTCAGCCCGCGGGCCATCTGGTTGGGGCGGTAGCCGAGCTGTTCGATGGCGTGTTCGATGCGCAGGGCGATGGCATCGGAGAGCAGGGCGCGGTCGTCGCCGATAAAGCGCGACACACTGGCCTTGGAGACGCCGGCGTGTTGGGCGACGTCGAGCATGGTGACGCGGGTGCGCTGGGCGGCGGAAAAAGGAGTCACGGTCGCAGGCCTTTCTTATTGGATGAGTCGGTTTCAGCCGTGGCTTGGCAGGCTGAAACCGGTTTCAGAAGACATCAACTCGCTCATTTCGTCAAGCGTCTCATGCCCTCGGCATCGCTTGATATCCGACAAGTGGCGATACCCACCTGTTAGTTCTGACAGTATTCGACGCCAGGCATTGAGCGTTTAATGAATACCAGACGCGCCGTGGCGGTGTGCGACATGGGTATGACGGGAGGCTCCGATGAGTGCTGATAAAACCCCCGAAAGTAGGCGGCTGTATAGCGGCATTTTGCGCTTGGCCGATATTCGGGTGCCCATTCTGGACGATGTTGTCCCACCGATCGTGGAGGGGTATATCCCTCACCAATATCTCGACAGCGACCTGGAAGTGGTGATCCCGGAACTGTGGGAGGATGCTGCGCAAGCCGGTGAGTTCAATATTGTCGAAATCGTTTGGTCGCGCAGTGGCGGTGAGGGTGTCCCGCCGTTCCGGGAGCGGTGGGATGGCCCGATTACCAAGGCATTCCCTTTTTCGATCAGTGTGCCGCGAGACTATCTGGAGAACGACGGCACAGTCCGCTTGGCTTATCGGATCACTGATGAAACCGGTCTGCCGACTACGTCGGAGTTCCGGACCCTGGTGCTTGATCGGAGCCCACCCAACAATAACGTTACCCCGCCGTCCCCGGCTTTTCCGGTGGGGTTGATTGATGAAGGCTATCTGGCCACGCATCCAACCGTTGACCTGGTAGTGCCGCCCTACAACGGTCGTCGATCCTGGGACAGGATCTATTACTGGATTACGGACCAAAACCCGCCACCGGACGCTGCGCCGAGTGACTATGTAGAGTTTCCCTTCGAAGACACGCCCCTTGTCCTCCCTGTGCCTGGGGATTTGTTTCGCCTGTACCCCAACGGTACTCAGTACGTTCATATCCGGCTTCAGGACCGCTCCAGCAACCGCGGCCCCAGGTCTGAGCAGTCGCCTGTGGAAGTCCAGTTGTCGGCGGTTCCGTCTGATCTGCAGCCCCTTGTCATTCCTGCGATGGCGAGCGGCCTGATCAATCGGCATGACGCTCGGATCGGCGTAGTCGCCAAGGTGCAATACGACAATTGGCAAGCCGGTGACCGGGTCACAGTCCGATGGGGGAAAACCGTGCTTACCCGCCAGTCCGTCCCCGAGTTGCCTTTCGATGTCGTCATCCCGTGGCCCAGGTTGATAGAGGATGGCCTGGGACTCGCAGAAGGCGTGGCCACTTACACCATTACCCGGTCCGGTAGCGACACGCCCACCCCGCCCAGCCCGCCGGCATTGATCCGCTGGGACTTCAGAGTCGCCGGGCAGGACCATCTCGATGCCCCCGCACTGCTCAACCTTAACCTGCCCAGGGTAACGGTATGGGGTGAAGGCTCCATGACTGAAAACCACATTGATAGGCGTGACGAGGGCAAGCGCGTGTATGCCAGTGTCCCGTTGTATCACCAGCCGCGCAACGGCGAAGTATTGGAATTGTATTGGGGGGACTTTCCCAGCATGGATAACCCGATTGCGCACTATGTCGTCGATACCGATAAGGGTGATGCCGAGGGCGTGCGCGTGGAGTTCAGTGATATTCCGTGGGAAGTTATTGTCGGTGCCGGCAATGAGGAAAAGATGCAGGTGTACTACACGACATTTAATGGCGTTAATGAACAGCTTTCCAACTTTACTGAAGTCAATGTCGATGTAGTGCCTCCCCTGGTCTTTCAGCGTGTCGAGTACCCCAGCGCCAATGACAACATGTTTATTAACTGTGGCTCCAGCCCGGCGATGTGGGATCACATTCCCATTCGGATTCTTCCTGAGGGCGCCTTCAGGAAAGACGATGATCTTGTGGTGACATGGCAGGGCTATGAAGAGTTCGGAGGCGGTGGCAAGGCCATAACATTGACTGCGGACACCCTGACGCACCGCTTGACGGAGCAGCAGGCCCAAGAGGGATATACGTTCAAGCAATCCAACTATGAAGAAAAAATCAAACCGATCAGGTCACCGCACCCCAACAGTCCGGGGAGTTCGGTGGGCGTCACGTATACCTTGTGGCGCAAGAAAAGAATCATAGGCTCCTCAAGGGAACGCTACGCGAAGATTGACCAGAAGTACTCGGGAGGGAGTTACTGCGGTCCGGACGGAGAGGATTCGGCGGGCAAGTAGTGTAGGGCACTTTAAAGTGATGGCTGATATGAATTGCGGCGTTTGGTGGTGGCGATGAAGCAGCTGTGCGACTTGATGAGTGTCATGTGAGGCAATGGTTTATCCGGCTGTAAGAGTGACTTCAAGTGCAAAAGGAGAATACAGATGACAACGTTAAGTAAAAAGCAGAAGGCTGCCATTCAATCGCGCGAGGTTAATAAAGAACTCTTGTCCCGGCGTAGAGCAGGGGGCTTGGCGCTGCCTCTGCCTACCTTTGACTCTCTGAATGAAAACGGGTTGATTTTGGAGATCGATGCGAGAAAACCGCTTCCTGTAACGTTTGATATTTCAGAGTTGGCGGAGGAAGAAGATCTTGATCCGGCAACCACCCGACTCGATATACATATGCGCGGCAAAGGCTCCACGAATTGGGGGGCGGCGATGTATAGCGTGCAATTCCAAACCCCCACATTCCCTGATCGCCAGCCTATTGACGAACCCTTTATCCGGGACATCCCTGTCTCCCGGTTGACGGAAGGGCAGCATGAGATCGGCTACATCCTTTATGAAGGCGCATCCCCCACGCCGCTGATGGTGGGGGCGCCCTTGGAGGTCGACCGAACCGAGCCTCTACGCCCCAACTATCCGCCTGCGCCCAGTTTTCCGGGCTATTTGACAGATGAAATCACTGAGCAACATATTGAAGACAACCCGGACGGTCTGGTGTGCACCTTTCCGGATGCTCCGGGTGGTGCCGAGTTGGGCGTTAGCATCGCCGTGTATTTTTCTCCCGACTTCTCTTCACAATTGTCTGAGCCGATTGACACCTATCCCATAACCGCTGCGTTGAGTTTTACCGTGCCGTGGGCGTTGATTACCGGCAACCGCGCGGGACTCAACTACCTGTTTTACCAATTGATCGATCTCGCCGGCAACATCAGCAAAGACTCAGCCCCTGCGCGCGTTAAGTTGAATCTGACCGCTGAACCAGAGCCCTTGGAAGCGTATGTACCTTTGGCGCTTCTGCCTGATGATGGCCTGCTTGACTTGGAGGACCTTTATGAGCCGACCGGGGTTTACGTCGCTATTCGCGAATATGCCAACAATCTGCCGACGATCGATGTAATCGAACTGACGCTCGGTAGCCAGCCGCCACAGCGTTTCGCGGTTAATTTTTATTTGCCCTTTCCGTTAATGCTTCCCGTCAGCAGGGCGACACTTCTGGCCCATTACGGTACGAGCACAGGTGAACTGGATACCTCGATTGATTATTTTATCGACCGTAACGGCAGTCCATTCGATGCGCCTACCCATGACATCAAAATTGATTTTTCCGCGCCAGGTCCCACGCCGGGAACCGACCCGGAGAATCCGCTGCTCAATCCCGTGCTGGTCTACGGCTCTGATCCAGACCTGGAAAACCAGCTGACTGAAGATGACTTCGAGAAGGAAGCTACGGTTGAAATCGTACTGTGGGACACGCCTATTCCGGCGCCAGGCACGGTGCTGAGGGGGTATTGGGGCAGTTTTGAATATGCGTTCGACGTTGTGCCGATCACGACCGAAGGACCGGGGGATACGGTTTCAATGAGCGTACCCTGGTCGATAATTCGTGCTGTCGGTAACGGTATAGTCAACGTCTTCTACACGCTCGAGTGGGCGACCAACGACAACATCCAGCGCTCTGCGCCACAGCCGGTGGTTGTCAATGCCAATAAGGTCGTACTGGAGCCGGCAACCTTTTCCAAGGCGACCACATTCTGGTCGTGTACCGATCTCAATCGCACGACGTTTGCGGGCACTGTCAGGGTTCCCGGAAATATGACTTACTTCAGGGAGTTTATGGTGATCCGCTGTGAGGTGCGGGTGTTCAGCGATATCACCGGCGATAGCCAGCTGGGCGAGACCACGACGATCCACTCGCCGCCATTGACGCCAGACATGGTGGCCAACGGATTCACTATAACTGTCCCCTATGCTGTCATACGGCCAGCGGTCCGGAACTCGGCGGACTTTCACTACTTCGTTCCCATCCCCGGAGAGGGAGAGCAACCCTCCGTGAGAGCGTGGACCCGCACTCGGTTCACGGACTTGAATGGCGTGTTCTGCGAAAATCAACCCCCTACCACCCAAGAGGATGGCGTGGCCTAAAAAGTCTACGGGGGGTGTTTGCGCACCCCTCGGTTCCAATATCCCAGTGCACACGCTCATGGGGCAAGCATTCATTCATACAGATAGATTGGGATTAGTCCTACATATGCAGGTAATTCCAATCTGTAGTTTTGCGGCCTTGAGTGGCCTGGCTCCAACCCTCTGGAAATAGGCCGAACCGTTCCGTCGCGGAATGTCTGTTGAATGAGTGGTGTGTTGTGAATATCAATTCGTTTTTCAAGTTAAAACCGTTAGTTGCAATGATGCAGGTGCCCTCTGTTGTAACGTTATTGTTTCTGGCACCTGGGGCCCATGCCAGGCTCATCGAGAATGGCACTGAAACCGTTGACCATGATGCCTATATCGATACGTTTGAGCTGCAAAATGCCACGCTCAACGTAATAGACGGACGGACACTGGACGTTTATGCCAATGCTTCGAGCCTGAATGTCAGCCAGAACAGCTTGATCATGGGCACTGTCGTCGCCCAGGGCGGCTCGAATGTGAATGTAGGCGCCAGTCGCGTCACCGCTTCCGGCGCGTTCCAGACCGGCATCACTTTGCTCAGCAGCACAGCACAGATCAACGACAGTGTGATTTCCAGTGCTGACTACCATGGGATGGTGGTCGGTAAATTTACCACCTCAACCCAGGCGTCCACGGCAACCGCAAACGGCAGTGTCATCGTGGGCGCAACCGGTGGTGCCGCCGTTACCGGCGGTAGCCTGCTGGAAATCGTGAATAGCCAGGTAGTCGGTACCGGCGCGGACAGTTTCGGGTTGAGCCTGCAGAGCGCCACGGCGCGTGCCTATCAAAGCAACATCACTGGCGGGCGCAACGGCGTGGAAATGTCTTATGACCGATATGCGCCGGGGGCCAATACGCTGCTTCTGGACCAAACCCACGTGACCGGCGTCACCGGTGCTGCGCTGCTGGTACAGGGGGCCAGGGGCCAGGGCGCCGTGGCGGATATTGTGGTACGCAATGGCTCGACCCTTACCGGCGGCAATGGCCATTTGCTGGAAGTAAAAGGCAACTCCACGGCGAACATGAGGGTCGAGAACAGCCGGCTTCAAGGTGATGTCATTGTCGAGTCCGGCAGCCAGGCTCATCTCAAGCTTAATGATCGGGCCTCATTGATCGGCCGCATGGAGAATGTTTCATCCTTGGAAGTAGGTGATGAGTCCCTGTGGATCATGACCGGCCATAGTCAGGTCGGCGATCTGAGACTGGCCGACGGCGTGGTCAAGTTCGGCGACGATGACGCTTTTTATCGGTTGGACCTGGAGCGCCTGTCGGGCCAGGGCACCTTTGCGATGGGCACTGATTTTGCCCGGGGCCTGACTGACTTTTTGAATATCAGCGGTGAGGCCACCGGTCATCATGGCCTGTTGCTCGCCAGTAGCGGTGCAGAGCCCGGCAATCCTGGCGCGGTGCATATCGTCCATACCGGTGGCGGTGACGCGCAGTTCGAGTTGCTGGGCGGGGCGGTGGACGTTGGGGCCTGGTCTTATGGACTCAAGCAGGAAGGCAACGATTGGTTCCTCGACCCGAACAATCGTACCGTCAGCCCAGGTACCCGCTCGGTACTGGCGTTGTTCAATACTGCGCCGACCGTGTGGTATGGCGAAATGACTTCCCTGCGCAGCCGCATGGGAGACCTTCGCTATAGCGGTGTCGAAGCCGGCGGTTGGCTGCGTGCCTACGGCAATAAGTACGAAATCAGCGGTGGGGACGGCGGAGCCTACGATCAAAACCAGCGCGGTTTCTCTCTGGGTGCCGATACACCGGTAGGCGACGGGCAATGGTTGCTGGGGGTGATGGCCGGTCACAGTACTTCCGACCTGGATCTCAGCCGGGGTACCTCGGGTACGGTGCAGAGTTACTACGCGGGCCTGTATGCCACCTGGCTGGATGAAGAGAGCGGGTATTACTTGGATGGGGTGGTCAAGGCCAACCGCCTGAACAACAATGCCAAGGTCGGTTTGAGTGACGGCAAGCAAACCAAAGGTAACTACAGCACCAATGCGCTGGGTGCGTCCGTGGAGGTCGGTCGTCATATCAAACTCGACGATGACTTCTTTGTCGAACCGTTCGCCCAGGCCTCCGTGGTGACGGTACAAGGCAAGAGTTATCGCCTGGACAACGGCCTGAAAGCCAAGAACGATCACACCGACTCGGTACTGGGCAAGTTGGGCGTAACGGTGGGGCGTGACTTCGTACTGGACGATGGCAGCGTACTTCAGCCGTACTTGCGCGCCGGCGTGGCCCATGAATTTGTCAAGAACAACAAAGTCATGGTCAACAACCAGACATTCGACAATAACCTCTCAGGTTCCCGCATCGAAGTGGGAGCGGGGTTCTCGGTCTCGTTGTCCCAGAACCTGCAGGTGCATGCCGACTTCGACTACGGCCAGGGCAAACATGTTGATCAACCGTGGGGGGCGAATGTCGGCGTGCGCTATAACTGGTAATCCGACAGTGGCGGTACGCTTTAAGCAGGTTTAACAAAACGCCCCGGATCCGGGGCGTTTTGTCAGGACTCATCTGACGTATTTTTTGTGTTGAACAGGATTTGCATATTTATTTCGTTGTCGTCGATATCCTTGAGGTAAACGTCGAGTGCGCCCTCGACCGTATTGCCGTTAGGGTCGTGAAAAAACTCGATGGTACCCCGGTGTGCCTGATAAGCCGGGACAGGCGTGTCGTTGACGGTCATGAGAATCACCGAGTATCGAGAGGGGGATTGGGTGTCTGGAATTGAATAACGACCGGACGGCAAGTCTTCGCTGTGGTATTTGAAAATCACCCTTTGTCTCGATGTTTCACCCGGTGGAATTTTCATGGCGCCTTCAGTCAGCCAAAAGTTGTTTTTCCATTCATGCTCAATAAAGTCTGCCTTGAAATCCTCACGTCCAATTTTGCCTTGAAAATATTGCTTAGTCGTTTCTTCGGATTTAGCTTTTCGTGCGGTTGCAGTGGTCATGATTGAGTTCTCCTGCGATGGGTTGTACCTGTGTGTGTGATGAGCGCGCTAATTGGGTGTGTTTGCTGAGGCGGTGGATAATTTCAGGGACAGGTTGTCGACCACGAGGAAGGTCTCGCCCAGAATCCGTAGCGTGAACTCCGGTATTCCTTCCGGAATGGTCAACGAGTGAGTGTAAGTGTCCCAGCCGCCGCCGCCGCGAAGTTCTATTTGCTGCACGTTGTCCGGTGTGAGCTCGAATATTGCGAATCCATGACCGCCTGAGGGGGTCATTGCCTCAATGGAAAAATCGTAGGTTTGTCCTGGTGTGACGGTAATCACCTGCTCAATGAATCCACCCAGATTTGCCTGGCACCTGTTGTCATGAAAGGTGACGCTTGAGCCGACAGGCAGCGTGACCGTCCAGCCCGTGCCGTTTTCGGCGAAATCACCATTGCGGATCAGTTCGATGGGGATGACGGTGCCTTCATCTTCCACCAGCCTGACGTTATCGAACCACACATCCCCGGCGTCACCGATCAGTTGTACGGTGATACCGGTCGTGCCTGCGGGGGTGTTGAACGTGATCGATCGGTGGGTCCAGCCGTGGTTCCCCGTCAGCCCGATGGATTCACTTGTATCCGACGGTCGAAATGTCAGCCGGGCAGAACCGGCACCCTCATAGGTAATCAACGTATAGGCACTGAAGGTGTAGGAGGTGCCGCCGGAAGCAGGCACCTCCTGTTCCGCGCGTCCCGTGGCAGTGATGATGCAGTGTTGACGTGAAAAATCCACCCGGCCTGGAGCGGTGGCCGTGGCGGTCCAGGAGGTCCCGTGCCTGGCGAAGGTGCCATTTAGAACCAGATTATTGATCATCGGTTGTTCTGACATGAATCAACCCCCGCGCCCTTTAAATGGGTTGCTGTGGTGTGCGACTCAATTCAGCGCCATCTGCGCCGAACGCACAACTGTCAGAACTAACAGGTTCCCCGTGCCATTCGTCGGTTGTCTACGCCGGGTGCCACATCCCCAGCCAGGCAGACGCCAGCAATAGGATCGCCATGCATCGATTGAAGCGTTGCATGGCCTTGGCCGACCCCACTAAGCGGGCGGAGCCTGCGCCCAGCAACGCCCACATCCCAAGACATGGCAGGGAAACCGCAAAAAACACCAGGGACAAGGCCAACACCCGCGCCTCACGCCCCTCTCCCTGCCCGGCAAACACACTGACCACCGCCAACGCCATCATCCACGTCTTCGGATTGACCAGTTGCAGGCTGGCCGCACCGAGCAGGCCCAGGCGTTTCTGTGGGGCATCGGTGTCAATGGCCTGGGCCGGCGCGCTGAATATCTGCCAGGCGAGGTAACTCAGCCAGGCGATACCGATCCATTGCATGGCGGTTTGCACTTGCGGCAGATGGACCAGTGATTCGCCGATGCCTGAACCGACCGCCAGCACGATCCCCGCCGCACCGGCGCACGCCCCGAGGATGATCGGTACGGCTGCCCGCAGCCCATGACGCGCGCTGTTGCTGAGTACGAGGATATTGGTGGGCCCGGGGGTGATGGAGGCAACGAAGGCGAATAACAGGAAGGGCAGGAAGGTGGATGGCATACAGACGGACTCCAATGAACAGATCAGGGCTGTCCATCTTCACAAGCCTGTGGCTTACCTGTCTGGAAGGTTTGAGCAGCGCTTGCGGTAGGCCGCCGGTGTCAGTCCATAGGCGCGCACGAACCAGCGGCCCAGGTGACTTTGATCGGCAAAACCCAGGGCCATCGCTACGTCGGCCGGTTGCTCGCCCCTGGCCAACGCGTGCCGGGCGCGGGCCAGGCGCAATTGCACCAGGTAAGCGTGGGGCGGCAACCCAAAGGCGCTCTTGAACGCGCGGCTCAGGCGGAAGCGGTCGACGCCACAGGCCAGGGCCAGTTCGTCCATGCCGACATCGTGATGCAGGTGGGCGTGCAGGTACTCCCGGGCCTTGTGAGCCACCTGCGGCAGGCGTGGGTCTTCACGGTAACGGCTGCGCCAATACAGTTGGCCGGTGAGGTGTTCGAGCAATTGGTCCATGGCGCGCTGGCGCACGATGCGCAGTTCGCCGCTGTGCAGCGTCTGGAAGGCCTGGCTGGTGACCAGAGCCAGGCGCGGGTCGCTGGTCAAGGTGGTGGCGAAGCTCAATTGACTATGGGGCGGCGCCTCTTCGAACACCGCACTCACTTCTCGCGCCAGCCACTGCGGGTCGAGGTACAGCATGTGGTAGGTAAAGCCGTCCGGCGTGGGCGCGTCGCCGTCATGCAATTCACCGGGCTCCACCAGGAACACCTGGCCGGGCACGCTGTTGTGGCGGGCGCGGCGACAGTTGAACTGCTGCACGCCTTGTTCGGTGACGCCGACCAGATAGCTGTCATGCCAGTGGGGGTCATAGGCGTGACCCTCGAAATGCGCGCGCAGGGTCTCGATGCCGGTGTCGGCGTCCTGGGACAGATCGATCCAATTATGCGCAGCCATAAAACACCGGGACGGAATGTGTAAGGGTATTAGCGCCCAACGGCACCAGGGCGTCTAGAAGGTTTGTGCAGCCTAGCCGAACAGCCCGGCGGCGATGTTGATCGAGAACCCCAGGATCGCCGTATTGAACAGAAAACCGATCAGCGATTGCCCCAGCACTACCTTGCGCATGCCGCGGGTGGCGACGCCGACGTCAGAGGTTTGCACCGCCACGCCGATGGTGAAGGAGAAATACAGGAAGTCCCAGTAGTTCGGCGTCAACAGTCCTTCGGCAAAACGCAACGCCGGTTCCTTGCCGTTCCAGGTGTAATACAGGCGGGCGTAATGCACGCTGAAAATCACCCCGATCAACAGCCATGAACCGATCACCGTCAGCCCGGTAAACCCGTAGTGCAGCAGGCGCTCGGAAGTGGCCAGGTCTTTGCTGCCCACCAGTTCGAAGGTGATGGTGGCGAGGCTCGCGATGGCGGCGATGCACACCGTGAACAGCACCAGCCCGGCGTTTTCGTCCTCGATTTCGGCGATGCGCTTCACATCGTCGGCCCTGGCACGGCTGGTCAACCACAGCATCAGTACCAGGTAGGTCCAGACCCCGGTGTTCCAGCCGATGAGGATTTTGCTGGCGAGGGTGTCGGCCGGCGCCAGGATGCCGACGGCAAGGCCGAGCACAGCGGCGGCGGAGAGGCGAGGGTGGGTACGGGCTAGAAAAGGCATGGCAGCTCACAGATGGTTACCTGTGAGCACCTTAGCGCATTTTTGTTGTGGCAAGCGGGCCCGCCACCGTTACAGTGTCCCCCAAAAAGCCTTAGCGCTTTTTGCGCACCAGCTTCATGACCACCACAAAGAACACCGGCACAAATACCACCGCCAGGGTCGCGGTGATCATCCCGCCGATTACCCCGGTACCAATCGCCTGCTGGCTCGCCGAACTGGCACCGGTGGCAATCGCCAAGGGCACCACGCCGAGGATAAACGCCAGCGACGTCATGATGATCGGGCGCAACCGGAGTCGTGCGGCTTTCAGGGTGGCGTCGATGAGGTCTTCGCCCTGGTCATACAGGTCCTTGGCGAACTCGATGATCAGGATCGCGTTCTTCGCCGACAAGCCGATGATGGTGATCAGGCCGACCTTGAAAAACACATCGTTGGGCATGCCCCGCAAGGTCACCGCCAGCACCGCGCCGAGCACGCCCAACGGCACCACCAGCAACACCGACGTCGGGATCGACCAGCTTTCATACAGCGCCGCCAGGCACAGGAACACGATCAGCAGCGACAGCCCCAACAGTATCGGCGCCTGTGAGCCGGACAAACGTTCCTGCAGCGACAACCCAGTCCACTCCTGGCCCAGGCCTGCCGGCAATTGGCTGACCAGGCGCTGGATTTCCTCCATCGCCTCGCCGGTGCTGTGGCCGGGTGCGGCCTCGCCGGAAATGGCGATGGCAGGGTAGCCGTTATACCGCGTCAGTTGCGCCGGGCCCTGGGTCCATTTGGCTTCGACAAACGCCGACAGCGGTACCATCTTTCCATCCTTGTTGCGAACGTGGATCTTCATCAAATCCGCCACCTGGCTGCGCTGGTCACCTTCAGCCTGCACCACCACGCGCTGCATGCGGCCCTGGTTGGGGAAGTCGTTGATATAGGCCGAACCGATGGCCGAAGACAGCACATTGCCCACATCCGCAAACGAGACGCCCAGTGCGTTGGCCTGTTTGCGGTCGACTTCCAGCTGCACTTGCGGCGCCTCGGCCAGGGCGCTTTCGCGCACGTTGGCCAGGATCGGGCTTTTTCCGGCGGCGTCGAGCAGTTCGGTACGTGCCGCCATCAAGGCTGCATGGCCTACACCTCCGCGGTCCTGCAGGCGGAACTCGAAACCGCTGGAGGTGCCCAGGCCATCCACGGGAGGCGGCAGGACCGCATAGGCGATCGCGTCCTTGAGCTCGCTGAAGGCCATGTTGGCGCGGTCGGCAATCGAGGCGGCGGAGTCATCGCTGCCGCGTTGCGACCAATCCTTGAGCGTGGTAAACGCCAACGCCGCGTTTTGCCCGGAACCGGAGAAGCTGAAGCCCATGATCATGGTGGTGTCGCCCACCCCAGGCTCGCCGGCGTTATGCGCTTCGATCTGTTCGGCCACCTGCACCGTGCGGTTCTTGCTCGCGCCGGGCGGCAGCTGGATGTCGGTGATGGTGTAGCCCTGGTCTTCCACCGGCAGGAACGAGGAGGGCAGGCGGCTGAACATCAGCCCCAGGCCCACCAACAGCGCCAGGTAGATCAGCAGGTAACGGCCGCTGCGCTTGAGGGCATAGGCGACCCAGCCTTCGTAACGGTCGGTGAGCTGCTCGAAGCGCTTGTTGAACCAGCCAAAGAACCCGCCCTTGGCATGGTGCTCGCCCTTGGCAATCGGCTTGAGCAGCGTGGCGCACAGGGCTGGGGTCAAGGTCAAGGCGAGGAAGGCCGAGAACAGGATCGAGGTGGCCATCGACAGCGAGAACTGCTGGTAGATCACCCCCACCGAGCCGGCCATGAACGCCATCGGCAGGAATACCGCGACCAGCACCAGGGTAATGCCGACGATGGCGCCGGTGATCTGGCCCATGGCTTTCTTCGTCGCGTCCTTGGGCGACAGCCCCTCGGTGACCATGATCCGTTCGACGTTCTCCACCACCACGATGGCGTCATCCACCAGGATGCCGATGGCCAACACCATGCCGAACATGGTCAGCACGTTGATCGAGAAGCCCAGCAACAGCATGGTGGCGAAGGTGCCCATCAGCGCGATCGGCACCACCAGCGTCGGGATCAGGGTGTAGCGCACGTTCTGCAGGAACAGGAACATCACCGCGAACACCAGGGCCATGGCTTCGAGAAGGGTGTAGACCACCTTGGTGATCGAGACCTTGACGAACGGCGAGGTGTCGTACGGGATCTTGTACTCCACATTGGCCGGGAAGTAGAGCGACAGCTCGTCCATCTTCGCCCGTACCAGGGTCGCGGTGTTCAGCGCATTGGCCCCCGGCGCCAGTTGCACGCTGACGGCGGTGGACGGCTTGCCGTTCAGGCGCGTGGAGAACTGGTATTCCTGGCTGCCCACTTCTACCCGCGCCACATCGCCGATGCGCACGGTGGAGCCGTCCGGGTTGGCCTTGAGCACGATATCGGCGAATTCCGCCGGCGTGGACAGCTGGCCCTTGACCAGGATCGCGGCGGTGATTTCCTGGGTCCTGGTACCCGGCAAGTCACCGATACTGCCGGCCGAAACCTGGGCGTTCTGTGTGCTGATCGCCGCATTCACGTCGGCCGGCGTGAGGTTGAAGCCGATCAGTTTCTGCGGGTCGATCCAGATGCGCATGGCGCGTTCGGCACCGTACAACTGGGCCTTGCCCACCCCGTCCAGGCGCTTGAGCTCGTTCATCACGTTGCGCGCCAGGTAATCGCTGAGCGCCACGTCGTCGAGCTTGCCGTCGCTGGAGGTGAGGGTCACCAGCAGCAGGAAGCCGGCGGAGACTTTCTCCACCTGCAAACCTTGCTGGGTCACGGCCTGGGGCAGGCGCGGCTCCACCGCCTTGAGACGGTTTTGCACATCGACCTGGGCCATTTCCGGGTGGGTGCCGGGCTTGAACGTGGCGGTAATCGTTGCCGAGCCGAGGCTGCTCTGGGATTCGAAATACAGCAGGTGATCGGCACCGTTGAGCTCCTGCTCGATCAGGCTGACCACGCTTTCATCCAGGGTCTGGGCCGAGGCGCCCGGGTACACCGCGTAGATTTCCACCTTCGGCGGCGCGACGTTGGGGTACTGGGCCACCGGCAACTGCGGGATGGCCAGCAAGCCGGCCAGCAGGATAAACAGGGCGACCACCCAGGCGAAGATCGGGCGGTCAATAAAGAACTGCGGCATTGTCAAAGATCCTTATTGGCCGGAAGCCTGGGCAACGGGTGTGGGGCTGTCATCGACCTCGACTTTTTCACCGGGGCGCGCGTGCTGCAGGCCTTCGACGACGATACGGTCGCCGGGCTTGAGGCCATGGCTGACCACCCAGCGGTCGTCGATCACCGCACCCAGTTCCACCGGCTGCTGGCTGACGGTCTGCTCGGCGTCGAGCAGCAGCACCATGGGGATGCCGGCGCTGTCGCGGGTGATGGCGCGTTGCGGCACGCTGATGCCTTGTTTGTCGACGGCTTGCTCCAGGCGTACCCGCACGAAGCTGCCGGGCAACAGGTCGAGGTCCGGGTTGGGGAACTCGCTGCGCAGGATGA
This sequence comes from Pseudomonas sp. JV449, assembly GCF_032424295.1. Lineage (NCBI taxonomy): Bacteria > Pseudomonadati > Pseudomonadota > Gammaproteobacteria > Pseudomonadales > Pseudomonadaceae > Pseudomonas > Pseudomonas sp. JV449. The sequence goes on from NZ_VYKD01000015.1 coordinate 117,087, forward strand.
TCTGCCCGGTGCCCGGGTCGACGCTGATCTCGGCGAACAGCAACTTGCCCGGCAGCGGGTAGAGGCTGCCGTCGTCCTGGATCAACGTGGCCTTGGCCTGGTCCTGGCCGACCTGCTTCAAGCTGCCGGCGCGGAAGGCGCGGCGCAGGTCGTTGAGCTCGCGGGTGGACTGGGTGAGGTCGGCGTGGATCGGGTCCAGTTGCTGGATGATCGCCAGGGGCGTGGCTTCGTTCTGGCCTACCAGTGCCCCTTCGGTCACCAGGGCGCGGCCGATGCGTCCGGAAATCGGCGCGGTCACGGTGGCATAGCCCAGGTTCAACCTGGCGCGCTCGACGGCGGCCTTGTTGGCGGCGACTTCGGCGTTGGTCTGGCGCAGGTTGGCGCGGGCGTTGTCGTAGTCCTGGCCGCTGATGGCATTGCCTTCCACCAGTTGGCTGTAGCGCTGCTCCTGCAGGCGCGCCTGGAACGCATTGGCCTCGGCCTTGCTCAGGTTGGCCCGGGCGCTGTCCAGGTCAGCCTTGAACGGTGCCGGATCGATGCGAAACAACACGTCGCCCTGTTTGACGTCATGGCCTTCCTTGAAGACCCGTTGCATCACCACCCCGGCCACCCGTGCGCGCACTTCGGCAATGCGTGGCGCGGCGATGCGTCCGCTCAATTCGCTGGTGATGGAGAGGGGCTTGGCCTCAAGGGTTTCGATGCGCACCTTGGCCAGGGGCATTTGCGGCGCTTCGTCGGCCGATTGGTCACAGGCACTCAGGGCCAGCATCAGGGCCAACAGGCAAAATGGCGCAAACAGATTCTTCGACATGCTCTTATCCCAATATTGACTGGCGCATCCTAAGGGCACCGGCGCTGTGGTGCTGTGAAGCTATGTAGGTCGTCTGTGAAGAAATGTAAGGTGCGGCGCGCGGGGCGCCGAGGGCGTATATCCTTGCACAATCCTGCAACACACCAACAAACCGCATTATTTGGAAACACCATGCCCAACATCCTCCTGGTGGAAGACGACGCCGCACTCTCCGAGCTGATTGCCAGCTACCTGGAACGCAACGGCTACCACGTCAGTGTGCTCAGCCGTGGCGACCACGTCCGTGAGCGCGCGCGCCTCGACCCGCCGGACCTGGTGATCCTCGACCTGATGCTGCCCGGCCTCGACGGCCTGCAAGTGTGCCGCCTGCTGCGCGCCGACTCGGCGGGCCTGCCGATCCTGATGCTCACCGCCCGCGACGACAGCCACGACCAGGTGCTGGGCCTGGAAATGGGCGCCGACGACTACGTGACCAAACCCTGCGAGCCGCGTGTGCTGCTGGCGCGGGTGCGCACCTTGCTGCGGCGCAGCAGTTTGTCCGAGCCCCAGGTGGCCAATGACCAGATCCTGATGGGCAACCTGTGCATCGACCTGTCGGAACGCACGGTGACCTGGCGCGAACAGGCGGTGGAGTTGTCCAGCGGCGAATACAACCTGCTGGTGGTGCTGGCCCGGCATGCCGGCGAAGTGCTCAGCCGCGACCAGATCCTGCAACGGCTGCGCGGTATCGAGTTCAACGGCACCGACCGTTCGGTGGACGTGGCCATTTCCAAGCTGCGCCGCAAGTTCGACGACCACGCCGGTGAAGCGCGCAAGATCAAGACCGTGTGGGGCAAGGGCTACCTGTTCAGCCGTTCCGAGTGGGAATGCTGATCGATGTTTCGTGTGCTGCTACGTCTTTACCTGATCACCATCGTCACCTACAGCGCGGCGATCTTCCTGATTCCCAAGCTGGTGATCCAACTGTTCGAACACCGCTACCTGGACTACAACGTCGAGCAGTCACGGGGCATGCAGAAGCTGATCGTCAAGCAGTACCTGCGCGCGCCGGTGGAGCGCTGGTCCCAGGTGACCGAGCAACTGGGCAGTGACTTCGCGCCCCTCAAAGTGCAATTGCTGTTGCGCCAGGACGCGAGCTACACCACGCAGGAAGCCAAACTGCTGGAGCAGGGCAACCCCGTGATTCACCTGGGGGAGTTTGGCTGGATGGAGGACATCAGCTCGCCGCTCAACGAGCAGTTCGTGGTCAAGCTGACCATTCCGCCAGACCCGCTGGACATGAACCTGTTGTACTGGTCGATGAACGTGCTGATCGGTGCGGCGTTGCTGGCCTGCCTGCTGTTCTGGCTGCGTCCGCACTGGCGCGATCTCGAACGCCTGAAAAGCACCGCCACGCAACTGGGCAAGGGCAACCTGGCCGAGCGCACGCACATTCCGCCCAGCTCCAATATCGGCAGCCTGGCGTCGGTGTTCGACACCATGGCCGACGACATCGAACACCTGCTCAACCAGCAACGCGACCTGCTCAACGCGGTCTCCCACGAACTGCGCACACCCCTTACACGCCTGGATTTCGGCCTGGCCCTGGCGCTGTCGGAGGACTTGCCGGAGGCCAGTCGCGAACGCCTGCATGGCCTGGTTGCGCATATTCGCGAGCTGGATGAATTGGTGCTGGAGTTGCTGTCCTACAGTCGCCTGCAAAACCCGACGCAATTGCCCGAGCGTGTGGAGGTGATGCTCGATGAATTTATCGACAGCGTGTTGGGCAGCGTCGATGACGAGCTGGAAAACCCCGAGATCGTCATCGATGTGGCACTCGACTGCGCTGTGGAACGCTTCAGCCTCGACCCGCGCCTCACCGCCCGTGCCTTGCAGAACCTGTTGCGCAATGCCACGCGTTACTGCGACAAGCGCATTCAGGTGGGCGTCAAGGTCTGCGCCAAAGGCTGTGAAATCTGGGTGGATGACGATGGCATCGGCATTCCGCTGGACCAGCGCGAGCGTATCTTCGAGCCCTTTTACCGCCTCGACCGCAGCCGCGACCGCTCCACCGGTGGCTTTGGCCTGGGCCTGGCCATCAGCCGGCGAGCCCTCGAGGCCCAAGGTGGCACCCTGACCGCACTGGCCTCGCCGTTGGGCGGCGCACGGTTCCGGGTGTGGTTGCCCACGGCTGCCGATTAGAAAATCTCCCGGGGAAGGCGCACACTGTGCCCCCGCTTTACCCGAGGAGAGATTGGCAATGACTGGTGTCCACACGTCTGCTCAACAAGGTTTCTCTACCCAGGCCGTCACTTACGCCCAAGGCCGGCCGAATTATCCCAGGCAGCTCACCGGTTGGCTCACGGATGTGCTCGGCGTCGATGGGCACTCACGGGTGATCGACCTGGGCGCCGGCACCGGCAAGTTCACGCGCCTGCTCAGCACCCTGGCGCCGACGTTGATCGCCGTCGAACCGGTGCAGGCCATGGGTGCGCAGTTGACCCGGCTGTTGCCGGATGTGCGCCTGGTCAACGGCACCGCCGAAGCCATCCCCCTGGAAACCGCCAGCGCCGACGCGGTGGTCTGCGCGCAAGCCTTTCACTGGTTCTCCACCCAGGCCGCGCTGGCGGAAATCCACCGCGTGCTCAAGCCCGAAGGGCGCCTCGGGCTGGTGTGGAATGTGCGCGATGAGTCGGTGGACTGGGTGGCGGCGATCACTGCGATCATCACGCCCTACGAGGGTGACACCCCGCGCTTTCACTCCGGACGCTGGCGTGAAGCCTTCGACGGCAAGTACTTTTCAGTCCCCGAAATGACCTGTTTCCCCTATAGCCACGTCGGCAGCCCACAGGAAGTGATCATGGATCGCTTCCTCTCCGTGAGCTTTATTGCTGCGTTGCCCGAGGCTGAAAAAGCCCTCGTGACCGAGCAGTTGCGTGGCTTGATCGCCAGCCATCCAGCCCTGAAGGGCCGCGACACGGTGGCGTTTCCTTATCAGACCCAGGCGTATGTCTGTCGTCGACTGCCATAAAAGGCATAAAGTCAGATCATATTGATATAAGTCGTTATAAGAAAAATCGCTATCCTGCGGCCAGAAATTTATAAGGCCGCGGGTAGCGTTGATGGAAGTGGGTAACTTTGGTTTTGTAATTGCGGGCCTGATCGTTGGTTTTATCGTCGGCATGACCGGTGTCGGCGGGGGCTCCTTGATGACCCCGATCCTGTTGTGGTTCGGCATCAACCCGGCCACGGCCGTGGGCACTGATCTGCTGTACGCGGCCATCACCAAATCCGGTGGCGTGCTGGTCCACAGCAAGAACAAGAACATCGACTGGACCATCACCGGCTGGCTGACCCTGGGCAGCGTGCCTGCGGTGTTGCTGACCCTGTGGTTCCTCGCCAGCCTGCACACCGACCCCAGCGCCATGAACGCGGTGATCAAGCAGGCCCTCGGCGTGGTGCTGCTGCTGACCGCCCTGGCGATCCTGTTCAAGCAACGCCTGCTGGCGTTCGCCCAGCGCCACGCCGGCGATCACTACCATATGAACCCGCGCAACCTGAATGCCCTGACCGTGGTGACCGGTGCGGTGCTGGGGACCATGGTTGCGCTCACCTCCATCGGCGCCGGCGCCCTCGGTACGGTCGCGCTGTTTATCCTCTATCCGTTCCTGGCCACGCGCCGCCTGGTCGGCACCGAGATCGCCCACGCCGTGCCCCTGACCCTGGTGGCGGGCCTGGGCCATGCCGGCATGGGCAATATGGACTGGCACCTGCTGGGCTTCCTGCTGATGGGGTCGCTGCCGGGCATTTACTTCGGCAGCCACATGACCGGCAAGGTCCCGGACGGCGTATTGCGCCCGTGCCTGGCGATCATGTTGATGACCATCGGCTACAAATTGGCCTTTTGAGGCGCACACGGGATTCAACTACACAGGCAGGGGCCAAATGTGGGAGGGGGCTTGCTCCCGATAGCGGTGGATCAGTCAACTGATGAGGCGACTGACAAACCGCCATCGGGAGCAAGCCCCCTCCCACATTTTGACTGTGACCAACCTTGACTCAGGCTTTCGCCGGGCCATTACCGATCTGCCACACAAACGGCGGCTCGGTGCCATTGATCACCCAGTCCCCCACGATCCGCGCCTTGTAGATCACCGGGTTGTGCGACGACACGGTCCGCGCATTGCGCCAATGGCGGTCGAGGGACTTGCCCTGGCGCACATCCGAGGCCCCCAGGGCGTTGAACAACTCACTGGTGGCGCGCTGGATCAGTTCCGACACCACCACCTGCGCCGTGGCTGACTCGATTTCGGCGGCCACGTTGGCTTCGCGCTCGACCCCCTCATCCCCACCGAAACGCGCCAGGTACGCCCGCTGTGCCGGTACCGCAGCCCTCAGCGCGCTGGCTTCGGCGGCGTAGACCAGGGCGGCGACTTCGCCCACCACCTGCTGGATCTGGGCATCCTGGCTGACGTGCTGGGCATTGCCATGGCTGTAGATGCGCTTGCGGCTGCGCACCTGGTGGGCCACATCGCGCAATGCGGCACGGCCGATACCGGCGAGGCTGGCCAGCAGGACAAGTTGGTAGAACGCGGTCTGGTATTTGAAGCGGGTCGCGAAGTCGATGACGTTTTCCGCCTCCACCACCGCATCGGTAAAGCGCGAGGTGCCGCTGCCGGTGGTGCGCTGGCCAAAGCCGTCCCAGTCATCGCTGTGTTCCACGCCGGGCTGGCGCGCGCGGGTGGCGGCGATCACATCGCCGCCGGTGTCGCTGCGCTGGGCGTACACGTCGATCCAGTCGGAGAAAATACTGCCGGTGCTGTAGAACTTTTCACCGTTGAGTTTCCACTGCTCGCCGTCCGGGCTGACCTTGGTGACAACGTCGCCAATGGCCACGGTGCCGATTTCGGTCCAGGCGCAGCCGACGATGTCGCCGTCGACAAAGCGTTTGAACCACAGGTCGCGGCCGGCACTGGGCGGCGCATTCAGGCGGTCTTCGGCAAAGGCGAAATGCCCGCGCAGGGCCTGGGGCACGTTGGAGTCGGCCTCGGCCAGTTCGATCAGCAGTTCGAACAACTGCGGCAGCGAAGCACCGCCACCGCCATATTCCACCGGCACCCGCACCGCGCCGAAGCCGGCTTCCTTGAGCCACTGGATCGGCTCGTGGGGCAGGGCGCGGGTTTGTTCGCGCTCCACTGCGCCAGCGGCGATGCGCTGGAAAATCGGGCGAAAGCGCGCCGCCAGCGTGGGGTAGTCGACGCCGACAGACAACGGGTTGATAACGTGGTGTTCGGTCATGAGCAGGGCTCCGGGGCAGTGATCGGTGCAGGGAGTGATTGCACAGTCCGTGCCGGGTGCCAGGGCCAATGTTTACGGGGGATGCATGCTGTCTACTGTTGCCCTGGCAACAGCAAATCGACAAACCGTCGCAATCCCTGACATCGGCATTCAACGCCTCCCAGCCCTGAATACATGTCGCACCCCTTGTGGCGCGGGCGTTTGCCTCCGCCTGGCACGCTTGCTGCTCCACACCTCGGTACATTCCTTTATGCGAGGTACCGTTCGATGAGTCAGCAAGCCGTGAAATTTGCCTATTGGGTGCCCAACGTCAGCGGTGGGCTGGTGGTCAGCAAGATCGAACAACGCACCCACTGGGGCATCGACTACAACCGCAAACTGGCGCAATTGGCCGAGGAAGCCGGCTTCGAATACGGCCTGACCCAGATCCGCTTCACCGCCGGCTACGGCGCGGAAAACCAGCATGAGTCCGTGGCGTTCAGCCATGCCTTGCTGGCCGCGACCACCAAGCTCAAGGTTATCGCCGCGATCCTGCCCGGCCCGTGGCAACCGGCGCTGGCGGCCAAGCAACTGGCGACCATCGACCAGCTCACCAATGGCCGCATTGCGGTGAACATCGTCAGTGGCTGGTTCAAGGGCGAGTTCCAGGCCATCGGCGAACACTGGCTGGAGCACGACGAGCGCTATCGCCGTTCCGAAGAATTCATCCGCGCCCTCAAAGGCATCTGGACCCAGGACGACTTTACTTTCAAGGGCGACTTCTACCGTTTCAACAACTACACCCTCAAGCCCAAGCCCCTGGGCCAGCCGGAAGTGTTCCAGGGCGGCAGTTCGCGAGCCGCGCGAGACATGGCGGCGCGCGTGTCGGACTGGTACTTCACCAACGGCAACACCCCGGAAGGCATCAAGGCCCAGGTCGATGACATTCGCGCCAAGGCTGCCGCGAACAACCATTCGGTCAAGGTCGGCGTGAATGCGTTCATCATCGCCCGCGACACCGAGGAAGAAGCCCGCGCCGTGCTCGCAGAGATCATCGACAAGGCCGACCCGGAGGCCGTGAACGCCTTTGGCGACGCGGCCAGGCAGGCCGGCAAGGCATCCCCCGAAGGCGAGGGCAACTGGGCCAAGTCCAGCTTTGAAGACCTGGTGCAGTACAACGATGGCTTCAAGACCAACCTGATCGGCACCCCGCAGCAGATTGCCGAGCGCATCGTCGCGCTCAAGGCGGTGGGCGTGGACCTGGTGCTGGCGGGCTTCCTGCACTTCCAGGAAGAAGTGGAGTACTTCGGCAAGCGCGTGTTGCCGCTGGTGCGCGAGCTGGAAGCCAAGGCCGGGATCAAGCAGGTGGCCTGACCAAGGTTTTCTCCAGGCGCAGGGCCGGGGTGTGGTCTGCGTAGTAGTCGTTGACCTGGGCGAAACGCCGGTAGCCGTTGCGTTCATACAGCGCCAGGGCGCGGGGGTTGTCGGTGCGTACCTCCAGGCGCAGGTGGGTGCAACCGTGCGTCACCGCGCAGGCCTCGACATGGCTGAGCAACTGCTTGCCCAGCCCGAGGCTGCGTGCGTGCTCGGCAATGGCGATGGAATACAGGCGCGCGAACACGCTGCCACGACGAAACAGCACCAGCGCATAACCGAGCAACTGCCCGTCCTGTTCCGCAACCAGCAACTGGCCGTGGGCGCGGCTGATCATCCAGTGAAAACTGCGCGATGAGAGCCGGTCGGTGGTGAAACACGGGTGCTCCAATGCGACTAATGCCGGTATATCGCCGGGTAATGCAATGCGAGAGAAAAGAGCCATATAACCGCCGTAAAAGTTGCGTAACGAAACGGGACTTCCCTAAAAGATCGTGCTTAATAGAAAAGGTCGAGTTCTCTAAAGCGGATCAAATATTATGTCGGCGGTACAAGGTCATTGGCGTGAAGTATCCGAGCAAATCGTCGCGGCGACAATAACATCGAAGGGCTTTTTTTCTGCGCCGCCTCGAAGTAACAGTCAAGTGGTGATCATTGTTGAACGCAAGGAAGATTGGGCCTCCTACTTTCCCAGCGAAGACATCGTCACCGCCCAGGAGTACCTGGAGCAAACCCGGCAGAACGAGTCAGGCAAGCGGGTGCAAGTGATCAACCTGTGCCGCAGCTACAAGTACCTGGGGCACGGCTACTACTGCTCGTTGCTGGCCGAAGCGCGCGGACACAAGGTGATTCCTTCGGTGCGCACCATCAGTGAGCTGACTAAAAAGTCGCTGTACGGCCTGGCGCTGGATGACTTGGATAAAACCCTTGATAAAGCCTTGAGTCATCACCTCTACAGTAATACCGAAGGGTTTACCCTGACACTTTACTTCGGCAGGACCAATATAGAACCGTTGCAGGAATTGGCCCGTCAGTTGTTTGAAACATTCCCATGTCCGATCTTGTTAGTTGAGTTCAGAAAACATAACGGTTGGCATATCGTAGGGGTCAAGTCCGGCGTATTGCACAAGTTACGAGACGACCAGGAAGATCAATTCGCCCACGCCCTCGATAACTTCAGCCGCAAGATCTGGCGCCAACCTCGTTCGCGGCGCCTGGCCCGTTACGACCTGGCGATCCTGCACGATCCACAGGAGCAGTTGCCACCGTCCAACGCCCGTGCCTTGGAGAATTTCATCCGCGTGGGCAAGGGACTGGGCATCGATGTGGAGCTGATCGAGCGCAAGGACTACGCGCGCCTGGCCGAATACGACGCCTTGCTGATCCGCGAGACCACCAGTGTCGACAACCATACCTACCGCTTTGCCAAAAAAGCCGAAAGCGAAGGCCTGGTGGTGATGGACGACCCGGCATCGATCCTGCGTTGTACCAACAAGGTCTACCTTACCGACCTGCTCAACAGCCATCAGTTAGGTATGCCTGCCACCGAGATTCTCTACAAGGAACGACCGCAGGACTTCGAGCGGGTCGGCGAGCGCCTCGGGTTTCCGCTGGTGTTGAAGATTCCCGACGGGTGTTTCTCCCGTGGCGTGATCAAGGTCGAAAGCCAGGAAGCCTTGCTCAAGGCCACTGCCGAGTTGTTCGAGCATTCGGTGCTGCTGCTGGCCCAGGAATTCTTTTACACCGAGTACGACTGGCGCATCGGCGTACTCAACCGCAAGCCGATCTTCGCCTGCCAATACTTCATGTCCAAGGGCCATTGGCAGATCTATAACCACAGGGCCATTGGCCAGGCCATCAACGGCGAATGCCGCACCCTGGCCGTGCATGAAGCGCCCAGGGCGGTGGTGGAACTGGCGGTGAAGACCGCCAACCTGATCGGCGACGGCCTCTACGGTGTGGACCTCAAGCAGTCCGGCGACAAGGTGGTGGTGATTGAGGTCAACGACAACCCCAACCTGGATGCCGGCATCGAAGACGCCTACTTGCAGGACGACCTGTACAGCCTGGTGCTGGAAGAGTTTGTGCGGCGCCTGGAGTTGAAACGCCAGGGCCAGGTCTGGTGAGTGGCTGAGTGCATGCCACAGGTGTTTAAAGTCGCGCCGCGTAGCCAACCGCGCACATCCGTAGCAGCTGCCGAGCGCAAGCGAGGCTGCGTCAGGCGCGCTGCCGATTCAGGACCGAGTCGCGGCCAACGCAGCCTCGCCGGGGCTCGACAGCTGCTACGAACGCCAATCACGTCAAGGCCACCCCCCCGTAGCAGCTGCCGAGCGCAAGCGAGGCTGCGTCGGGCGCGCTGCCGATTCAGGATCGAGTCGCGGCCAACGCAGCCTCGCCGGGGCTCGACAGCTGCTACGGATTTGCGCGGTGTTGCATAAGGCGGTATCTACGGCGGTGGGTGAATCAAGGGCGGGTTTGCAGGGTAAGGACTTCAAAGCCATCCGCCGTCACTGCCACCGTATGTTCCCACTGCGCCGACAGGCTGTTGTCCTTGGTCACCACCGTCCAGCCGTCTTTCAGGCTGCGCACCTTGGCGCCGCCCTGGTTGAGCATCGGTTCGATGGTGAACACCATGCCTTCACGCAGTTCCAGCCCGGTGCCAGGGCGGCCGAAGTGCAGGATCTGCGGCTCTTCATGCATCTGCTTGCCGATGCCATGGCCGCAATATTCACGCACCACGCTGTAGCCATTGGCCTGTGCATGGCTCTGGATCGCATGGCCGATATCCCCCAGGCGTGCGCCGGGCTTGACCTGGCGGATCCCGGCCCACATGGCCTCGAATGTCATATCCACCAGGCGCCGCGCCTTGGGCGCGACGGTGCCGATCATGTACATCTTGCTGGAGTCGGCGATAAAGCCGCCTTTTTCCAGGGTGATGTCGATGTTGACGATGTCGCCGTCCTTGAGGATTTCCTTGGCGCTGGGCATGCCATGGCACACCACCTCGTTGATCGAGGTGTTGATGGAGAAGGGGTAGTCGTATTGCCCGAGGCTGGCAGGGCGGGCTTTCAATTCGTTGCGGATAAAGGCTTCGACGGCGCTGTCCAGTTCCAGGGTGGAACGGCCGGCGGCGACAAACCCGTCGAGCATGTCGAACACTTGGGCCAGCAGGCGTCCGGACTCGCGCATCACAGCCAGTTGGGCGGCGGTCTTGATCATCAGCTGCGCCCCCGGATCAGGTCGGGCTTGTCCAGCAACAGTTTGTTGATCAGCTCGTGGTAGGGCAGGCTGGGATTGAGTTCGGCGAGCAGGCCGACCTTGATCCAGAACTCGGCCTGGGCGTTGATGGAACGGTCCATGGCCGCACTGGCCAGACGCAGTTGTTCGTGCAGTTGGTCGCTGATCTTGACGATGCCCATGAGGTTCACTGTAGTGGTTGTATATACGAATCGTATATGTTTCGTATGTCGTCAGTAAACATGATGTTGACTTGATCCGGATGGCCGGTTAATTTCCAGGCATGACCTACCCAGCCTTCCGCAGCCAGCCAAGCATTATTACCGCCATTCCTCATTTGGCGGGATAGCACACGGCTGCACCCCAACCCGCCTTAGAGGCGGGTTTTGTTTGTTCCGTCTCCAGGGCCTTTAAAAACCAGGAGACACCCCATGAGCACGTGCCCCGCCCCGTCTACCGCTGATACGGCATTGCTTGAACACTATGTGAAAAAGATCCTCGCCGCGCCGGTCTATGACCTCGCGGTGCGGACGCCCCTGCAAGCCGCACCGGCACTCTCGGCAATGCTCGGCAACCAGGTGCTGCTCAAGCGTGAAGACCTGCAACCGACCTTTTCCTTCAAGATTCGCGGCGCCTACAACAAGCTGGTGCAGCTTACCGGCGAGCAGAAAGCGCGCGGTGTGGTGACGGCGTCGGCGGGTAACCATGCGCAAGGCGTGGCACTGGCGGCGAAGACGCTGGGGCTCCAGGCGCGGATCGTGATGCCGTGCAGTACGCCGGAATTGAAGGTGCTGGGCGTGCGCTCCCGGGGCGCCGAAGCGGTGCTGCACGGCGAGAGCTTCCCGTTTGCCCTGGCCCATGCGCTGCAACTGGCCGAGATGTCCGGCTGCACCTTCGTCTCGCCCTTCGATGACCCGGAGGTGATCGCCGGCCAGGGCACGGTGGCCATGGAAATCCTGCGCCAGCAACAAGGCCCGTTGGATGCGATCTTCGTGCCCGTGGGCGGCGGCGGCCTGATCGCCGGCATTGCGGCCTACGTCAAATACCTGCGGCCCGAAGTGCGCATCATCGGGGTCGAGCCCGAAGGCTCCAGTTGCCTGCTCGCCGCACTGCAGGCCGGGGAACGGGTGGTGTTGCCAAGTGTCGACGGGTTCGCCGATGGCACCGCAGTCGCGCAGATCGGCGCCTATGGCTTTGAGATCTGCCGCGATTGGGTCGACGAGGTGATCACCGTCAGCAATGACGAACTGTGCAGCGCAATGAAGTTGATCTATGACGATACGCGTTCCATCACCGAGCCTTCCGGTGCGTTGGCGGTGGCGGGGGTTCGCAAGTACGTGGCCAGTCGTGGGGTGAGTGGGCAGACCTTGGTCGCAGTTAATTCAGGCGCAAATATCAACTTTGATAGTTTGCGATATGTTGCTGAAAGAGTGGCGGCACAAGCTGCAGTTTAATTCGAAGCGTGGGGTTAAACGATTAATCGAAGCGGTTCGACGATGATTTAACTGGGGTGACCTAAGCTATATAAATTCCTACATTGCTTATGAAGAAAAGTTACAACAAAAACGGAATTTGCCGAGTAGGCTGGTAAAGGTAAGCGTCTTCCAGGGCTGGCGAGACGTGGCAGGCACGGGCCTGCAGACCTATAACAATCGATTGGCAGTCTCAAAAAAGGAGAGGTTGGCCATGCTTTCGGAATTAGAACTTCGCAGCATTATTGAAGGAAGTTTCCTGCCTAAACGGTGCGAATGCACCAAAGCCGAAGATGCTTCGCTGACGATCAAGGTCTATGACGACCGCGACCGTGACCGGGTGGATTTGGAGGTCAAAGGTATCAATGCTGACAAACTCGACAGCAGTCGAGCTATTTGCAACCTCATTACCGGGTTGCGTGAAGACCTCAAGCACAGCCATGCACCTGTCCAGCAGCGGGCTGGAGGGCGCGGTTACTACTGATCGTTGGTTATGAACGGTGGGCCTGGTAAATGCCAGGCCCAATGCTGTGTATGTTTGCCCATCAATTCTGGAAATCGCAGGCTTCGGACATCTTCCGGTAGCTCACTTCTTCCACTTTGCCCGCCTTGTCCAGGAACTTGATATCCGCATCAATGACTTTACAGTCGCCGGTTGGGGTTTCGTTCATGGCCAGGACCTTGGCAATGTTCATCGGCATGCCGTAATGATAAGGCACGGGGTTGACCGCCTGGGTTTGATCGTCAGCCTGGGCCAGGCCCGACACTGCCGCCAGCGCCAGGGCGCCGCCGAGCATTAAGGTGTGCAGTTTCATGGTGGTGCTCCGCAAGTGAGTGGAATTTCACTCTCGACTTGCGGGATTAACCATCGATTAATTTTGCCCTGGCTGACAAAACCTTCATCCAAGCTGCTGGCGATACGGCAGGTCCGGCCCGGTCTTGCTGCACGTCAGTGCCGCAGCGCGGATGGCAAAACCGAGCATGGCGTCGATCTGCACGCGGGTCAGTTGTTGCAGGCCTTGCACCGAGTCCAGCTGGTGCTCGGTCAGCCAGGCAATCAACGCGGCCTGGAAGGTATCCCCGGCACCCACGGTATCCGCCATCACCACGCGCTGTGCCGGTTGCGACCAGGTGCCATGCTGACGGCTGAACACACTGGCGCCATCGCCGCCACGGGTGAGGAACACCAGCTGGCAACGGTGTTGCAGCCAGCCCTGCAGCACGCTTTCCGGCGACTGGCCGGGGTAGAGCAGGTGCAGGTCTTCGTCGCTGACCTTGATCAGGTCAGCATGCTTGGCCAACTCGGCGACGCGGTCGCGCCACAGTTGGATATCCGGCTGCGGATTAAGGCGCACGTTGGGGTCGAGGCTGATCAGGCGCTTGCCGCTTTCGCGCTTGACCAGGCTCAGCAGGGTGTCGCCGATCGGTTGCACCACCAGGGAGAACGAACCGATATGCAGCCCGCGCACCTCATCGCCGAGGACCGGCAAATGCGCGACTTCCAGCAGTCGGTCGGCGCAGCCTTCACCCCGGAAGTTGTACTGCGGTGAGCCATCGGCGCCCACGGCGACCATCGACAAGGTGGTCGGCGCGGCGAACTCCACCAGGAACCGCTCGCTGACGCCTTCATCCTTGAGCACCTGCAACAGGCGCCGTCCGAGGAAGTCGCTGGACAGGCCGCCGAACAACCCGGCCTCAATGCCCAGGCGGCGCAAACCCACGGCGACGTTGAACGGTGAACCACCGGCAATCGCCTTGTAAGTGACCTTGGAGGCCTGCCCGCTGGCATCTTCCTCGCTGAAAAAATCAAACAGCGCTTCACCACACACCAGATACATAGTCGTTCGCTCTTAAAGGGTTGCCACGTGCTGTTGATAGCGTTCGTAAGCCAGTTGATAGGCGCCGACATTGGCCGCCACCGGCAGGGTACGGCTGGCCGGGTCGACGCTCACGCATTTGTCGCACAGGCTGGCCAGGGACTCTCCGGACTGGCTCCACGCCGCCTGGATCGCCGCGCCCAGGGCGGCGGCTTCGCTTTGTTCGGTGCAGATCACTTCGGTGTTCATGATATCGGCGACCATCTGCCGCCACACCGGGCTTTTCGAGCCGCCGCCGATCAGGCGGATGCTCTGGCTTTGCAGGCCGGTGTGGCGTAGCAGATCGAGGCCGTAGCGCAGGCCGAAGGTGGTGCCTTCGACCACCGCGCGGCACAGGTTGGCACGGGTCAGGTTGGTCATGGTCAGCCCATGCAGGCTGCCGGTGGCGTGGGGCAGGGCGGGTACGCGTTCGCCATTGAGGAACGGCAGCATGCTGACGCCATCGGCGCCAATCGGGGCTTGCTCGACCAGTGCGTTGAAGGCGTTGAGGTCCAGCTCGAACAACTCGCGAATCACCCCGGTAGCGTTGGTCAGGTTCATGGTGCAGATCAACGGCAGCCAGCCGCCGCTGGACGAGCAGAAGGTTGCTACCGACGCCTGCGGGCTGACATTGGGCTGGTCGGCGAAGGCATACACGGTGCCGGACGAGCCCAGGCTCATGGTGATCACGCCGGGGGCGATATTGCCCGTGCCGATGGCACCCATCATGTTGTCGCCGCCGCCGCTGGACACCCTGGCATTGGGGTTGATGCCCAGGCGTTCGGCGATGGCCGGCAGGATCGTGCCTACGCTTTGATCGGCTTCGATCAATGTCGGCAGCGCAGCTTCGAGACGGCCGCTGGGGTCGATGTGCTTGAGCAGCGCCATATCCCAGGCGCGGGTGCGCACGTTGAAGTAACCGGTGCCCGAGGCATCGCCGTATTCCGCGACCGCGCGGCCGGTGAGCCAGTAGTTGAGGTAGTCGTGGGGCAGCAGCACATGGGCGATGCGCGCGAACACATCCGGGTGCTGCTCGCGGGTCCACAGCAGTTTCGACACGGTGTAGCCCGGCGCAATCGCCACGCCCAGGCGTTCCAGCGAGCCGCCTTCGCCGCCCAGGTAGGCCAGCAGGCGCTCGTTCTCCAGCGCGGTTTCGGTGTCGCACCACAGCTTGGCCGGGCGCAGCACCTGGCCGCTGTCATCCAGCAACACCAGGCCGTGCTGCTGGCCGGACACGCCGATGCCGAGGATGTCCTGGCCGTCCACGCCGGCCTGTTGCAAGGCGCGGTGGGTGGCTTCGGTAAAGGCGTCCAGCCATTCCTGGGTGTGCTGCTCGCGACGGCCATTGGCGCCGCTGATCAGGGTGTGCGCGGCGGCGCCCAGGCCCAGTACCTTGCCGCTGGACGCGTCGAGGACGATGGCCTTGGTGCCTTGGGTGCCGCAGTCGATGCCGAGGAACAGGTTTTGCTGGGTCATGAGGGTGTGCTCAGCGGTGTTATTTTTTTGGATTGGCAACCCGGTCCAGTGTGGGAGGGGGCTTGCTGTGGTGAGTGGGGCTTGTCCCCCGACGGGTTCACCACAGATTTGTGGGCTGCTTCGCAGCCTGGCGCGGGGCAAGCCCACTCACCACAGCAAGCCCCCTCCCACATTTAAACCGGTTTCTTCAGGAGGTGCTTCAGGGTAGTGGTGACGCCGTTATCACGCAGGCTCCCATAGCACCGCTCGAACGCTGCCACAAACTCAGGCGAGTTGGGAATAGCCGTACCGAAAATCTCTTCCACTGCCAGCAACCGCTGGCTGATCAGTGCATCGTCACTCACCAGCCCCTGGCAGAACTCGGCGCGCGGATCGGGGATTGTGTAGCTCACGCCATTCTCATCCACACCCTTCAAATACAAGGCCCAGGCCGCGACGACCAGTGCTGCACGCTCGGTCTCACGGCCGTCGGCAATCAGGCGGTTGATGGTCGGCACGGTGAACTTGGGAAACTTCGACGAGCCATCCGAACACACCCGTTCCAACTGGTCGGCAATCGCCTGGTTGGAGAAGCGGTCCACCAGGGTCTGCTTGTAGTCGGTCAGGTCGATGCCCGGTACCGGCGCGAGGTTTGGCGTGACGTCGAGGTCCATGTAGGCGCGCATGTAGGCCACGAACAGCGGGTCGTTCATGGTCTCGTGCACAAACCGATAGCCCTTGAGAAAACCCAGGTAGGTCAGGGCCAGGTGGCTGCCGTTGAGCAAGCCGATCTTCATCTCTTCATAGGGTGTCACATCGTCGGTGAACTGCACGCCAACCTTTTCCCACGCCGGGCGGCCGTTGACGAATTTGTCTTCCAGTACCCACTGCACAAAGGGTTCGCAAACAACTGGCCAGGCATCGTCGATGCCGTGTTCATCGTGCAGTTGCAGGCGGTGGGCGGTGCTGGTCATCGGCGTGATGCGGTCGACCATGGCGTTCGGGAAGCTCACATGGGCCTTGATCCAGTCATGCAGCTCGGCATTGTGCAGGGCGGCGAACGCCAGCAGTGCCTTGCGCGTGACAGCGCCATTGTGGGGCAGGTTATCGCAGGACATCACGGTAAACGCCGGGATGCCGGCCGCGCGGCGCTGGGTCAATGCCGCGCAGATAAAGCCGAACACGGTTTTTGGCGACGACGGATGAGCCAGGTCGTGCTGGATCTGCGGCAAGTGGGCCATAAACTCGCCGTTGCTGTCGTCGATGCAGTAGCCGCCTTCGGTGATGGTCAGCGAGACGATGCGAATCTCGGGGCTGGCCAGTTTATCGATCAATGCCTGGGCGCTGTCTTCGGCCAGCAGCATGTCGCTGATCGAGCCGATCACGCGCACTTCGGTGTCGTCGGTGTCGCCCAGTTCGTACAGGGTGAACAGGTAGTCCTGGCCGGCCAGGTCATCGCGGGCCTTGCGGTCCTCGCTGCGCAGGCCAACGCCGCAGATGCTCCAGTCCAGGCCCTCGCCGGTATTCATCAGCGCATCGGTGTAATACGCCTGGTGCGCGCGATGGAAGCCGCCGACGCCGATATGGGCGATACCCTGGGAGGTACTCGCAATGGCGTAGGCCGGCAGTTTGACTTCCGGCGCCAGCTGGGTGAGGTTCTGTTTATTCAGTTTCATCACAAATCTCGCAAATCAGGCGGCGGCGCGCAGTGGGCGGGCCACGGCGACACCGTCGGTGTCGAACAGATGGCAGTGTGCCGGGTCCAGGTGCAGGTGCAGCGTTTCGCCGTATTGGCTGGCCATGTCGCCGCGAATCCGCATGGTCAGCGGCTCGCCGTTCGAGGTGATGACGTGGCAGAAGGTGTCGCTGCCCAGGCGCTCGCCGACGTCGGCGGTGACGGTCAGGGCGGTTTGCCCAGGCGCGGCAATTTCCAGGTGCTCCGGACGAATGCCCAGGGTCACCGCGCTGCCCACGCTCAGGCTGGCGCCGCTCAGCGGCAGGCTGATCAGGGTGCCGGCGTCCAGCTGCACCTCACAGCCTTGGCCGTCGACGCGGGTGACCTTGCCCTTGAGGAAGCCCATTTTCGGCGTGCCGAGAAAACCCGCCACAAACAGGTTGGCCGGCTGGTGGTACAGCTCCAGCGGCGAGCCGACCTGCTCGATACGCCCGCTGTTCAACACGACCACCTTGTCGGCCAGGGTCATGGCTTCAACCTGGTCATGGGTCACGTAGATCATGGTCGCTTGCAGCTCTTTGTGCAGGCGCGCCAGTTCCAGGCGCATCTGCACGCGCAGGGCGGCGTCGAGGTTGGACAACGGCTCGTCGAACAGGAAGATCTTCGGGTTGCGCACAATCGCCCGGCCGATCGCCACACGCTGGCGCTGACCACCGGAGAGTTGCTTGGGCTTGCGCTCCAGCAGCGGGCCCAGTTCAAGAATGCGCGCCGCTTCGTTGACCTTGCTCTCCACCAGCTGCTTGTCGACGCCGGCCAGGTCCAGGGCAAATGACATGTTCTTGCGCACGCTCATGTGCGGGTACAGGGCGTAGGTCTGGAACACCATCGCCAGATCGCGCTTGGCCGGGGTGACTTCGGTGATGTCGCGGCCATCCAGTTCGATGGTGCCTTCGCTCACTTCTTCGAGGCCGGCGATCAGGCGCAGCAGGGTGGATTTACCGCAGCCCGAGGGGCCGACGAAGACCACGAATTCCTTGTCGTTCACTTCCAGGTCGATGCCCTTGATGATCGAGAAACCTTCGAAGCCTTTTTGCAGATTCTTGATTTTCAGGTTGGCCATGGGATGGGCCTCCTTTTTGAATTTTTATAGGAAACCGTTATTTCACGGCGCCGAAGGACAAACCGCGCACCAGCTGTTTCTGGCTGATCCAGCCAAAGATCAGGATCGGCGCGCAGGCCAGGGTCGAGACGGCAGACAATTTGGCCCAGAACAAGCCTTCGGGGCTGGAGTAGGAAGCGATCAGTGCGGTCAACGGCGCTGCGTTGGACGAGGTCAGGTTCAACGACCAGAAGGCTTCGTTCCAGCACAGGATCAGCGACAGCAGCACCGTGGAGGCCAGGCCGCCCTTGGCGATCGGCAGCAGCACCCGGACCATTTCCTGCCACAGCGTGGCGCCGTCCAGGCGCGCGGCTTCGAGGATGTCCTTGGGGATGTCCTTGAAGTAGGTGTAAACCATCCAGACCACGATCGGCAGGTTGATCAGGGTGTAGATGATGATCAGCGCGATGCGCGTATCCAGCAGGCCAAAGCTCTTGGCCAGCAGGTAGATCGGCATCAGCACGCCCACCGGTGGCAGCATCTTGGTGGAGAGCATCCACAGCAGCGTGCTCTTGGTGCGTTTGGTTTCGTAGAACGCCATGGAGTAGGCGGCCGGCACCGAAATCAGCAGGCACAGGGCGGTGGCGCTGAATGAAATCAGCACCGAATTCCAGGCATAGCTGAAGTAGTTGCTGCGCTCGTTGATGTGCAGGTAGTTCTCCAGGGTCGGCGTGAAGATGAACTGCGGCGGCGTGGCGAACGCGTCGATTTCGGTCTTGAAGCTGGTCAGCACCATCCAGAAGATCGGGAAGAAAATCAGGATCGCGATGGCCCAGGCCAGGGTGCCGAGCAACAGGCTTTGCAGGCGGCGGGATTGTTGAAGCGTCATGGCGCGGCCCTCAAGGCTTGTCAGTCAGGTTTTTGCCGATCATCCGCACCAGGATGATCGCCGCGATATTGGCGATGACCACGGCGATCAAGCCGCCGGCCGAGGCCATGCCCACGTCGAACTGCACCAATGCCTGGTTGTAGATCAGGTAGGCGAGGTTGGTCGAGGCGTAGCCGGGGCCACCGTTGGTGGTGGTGAAGATTTCGGCGAATACCGAGAGCAGGAAGATCGTTTCGATCATCACCACCACGGCAATCGGGCGGGCCAGGTGGGGCAGGGTCAGGTGCCAGAAAATCGCGATGGCGCCGGCACCGTCCAGGCGTGCGGCTTCCTTTTGTTCCTGGTCGAGGGACTGCATGGCGGTCATCAGCAGCAGGATGGCGAACGGCAGCCATTGCCACGAGACAATGATGATGATCGACAGCAACGGGTAGTGCGCCAGCCAGTCCACCGGCTCGGCGCCGAAAAACTTCCACACGGCGGCGAGAATCCCCGACACCGGGTGGAAAATCAGGTTCTTCCAGATCAGCGCACCGACGGTGGGCATGATGAAGAACGGCGAAATCAACAGCACCCGGACGATGCCACGCCCGAGGAACTCACTGGCCTCCAGCAGCGCACTGATCAACACGCCGAACACCACGCTGATCAGCAGCACGCTGCCCACCAGCAACAACGTATTGGTGGCGCCGGGCAGGAAACCCGAGTCAGTGATGAAGTAGGTGAAGTTCTCCAGCCCCACGAATTGGTTCTCGCCGGGGTAGAGCAGGTTGTAGCGAATCAGCGAAAAGTACAGGGTCATGCCCAGCGGCACGATCATCCACAGCAGCAGCAGGGCGACCGAGGGCGTGACGAGGAACCAGCCGGGGTTGGCCAGGCGGTTTTTGGCGGATGTATTCATGATAGTCAAGGCCAGTCAGGTACAGGTGCGTAAAACCCCTGTAGGAGCGAGCTTGCTCGCGAAGGTATTTCAGGCGCCTTGCGGCGTCGGATGTACCTTTTTCGCGAGCAAGCTCGCTCCTACAGGATCGGGGGTTACTTGGGGTAACCCGCCCGCTTCATTTCACGCTCGGTGGTGGTCTGCGCGGCGGTCAGTGCAGCATCGACCGTTTGCTGGCCGGTCAGCGCGCCGGAGAAGAACTTGCCGACCTGGGTCCCAATCGCCTGGAACTCAGGAATGGTCACCAGCTGGATACCGATATACGGCACCGGCTTGAGGGTCGGTTTGGTCGGGTCGGCGACTTTCAGCGATTCCAGGGTCACCTTGGCGAACGGCGCGGCCTTCATGTACTCGTCGCTGTAGGTCGACTTGCGGGTACCTGGCGGCACGTTGGCAACGCCGTCGGTCTTGGCGACCAAGGCACCGTATTCCTTGGAGGTGGCCCAACTGGTGAACACCTTGGCGGCATCCTTGGCCTTGGAGCTGGTCGGGATCGCCAGGCTCCAGGAGTACAGCCACGACGTGCCCTTGTCGGTTTTTTCGTGGGGGGCAAAGGTGAAGCCCACATGGTCGGCCACTTTGCTTTGGGTCTTGTCGGTGACGAACGAGCCGGCGACGCTGGCATCGACCCAGATCGCGCACTTGCCGCTGTTGAACAGCGCCAGGTTTTCGTTGAAACCGTTGCTGGAAGCACCCGGCGGGCCGGATTTCTTCATGTTGTCGACGTAGAAGTTCAGCGCGTCCTTCCATTCGGGGCCGTTGAATTCAGGCTGCCACTTCTCATCGAACCAGCGCGCACCGTAGCCGTTGGCCAGGGTGGTGATCAGCGCCATGTTCTCGCCCCAACCGGCTTTGCCGCGCAGGCACAGGCCGTATTGCTCTTTGCTCTTGTCGGTGAGTTTGGCCGCGAATTCGCCGATCTGGCTCCAGGTCGGGTGCTCGGGCATGCTCAGCCCGGCGTCCTTGAACAGGTCGGTGCGGTAGTAGGTGATTGAGCTTTCCGCATAGAACGGCAGGGCGTACAGCGAACCCTTGACCGACAAACCGTCACGCACGGAAGGGAATACGTCGTCGAGGTCGTAGGACGCCGGCAGGTCCTTCATCGGTTCGAGCCAACCCTTGGCGCCCCAGAGTGCGGCTTCGTACATGCCGATGGTCAACACATCGAACTGCCCGCCCTGGGTGGCGATGTCAGTGGTCAGGCGTTGGCGCAGCACGTTTTCTTCCAGCACCACCCAGTTCAGCTTGATCTCCGGATGCTCGGCCTCGAAGGTTTTCGAGAGCTTCTGCATGCGGATCATGTCGCTGTTGTTGACGGTGGCAATGGTCAGGGTTTGCGCGCCAAGGCTGACGGCGCTGAGGGTCATACAGGTACAGGCAAGCAGAGCTTTTGCTGTGAACTTCATCGCGCACTCCATTTCCGCGCCCAGGGGCTACGGAAGGACAGTTATTGTTGTTGTGTCTTCCTACGGGGAGTCAGGAAGAGTGTGCGTTGATTACAGCCTTCAAACGGGGTTGTGACAAATCCTTGGGAGCACTTGGACTGATACTTTTTTGCACTCGTTAGGTAAACAGCTGAAACCATCAAGCGTGGTGTGTCGCGTATTCACGCGGCAGCAGCGAGGGGGCACCGTTGCATTGGCTTCCCTCGCTTCTTTCATCATGCTAATGGTTCAGCGGTCAAAGCGTGACGGATTCCTTGGGTGCTTTGGCGGGGCCGAAACGTACAGGTCGATAATCGACTGGAAGCGTGACATATACCGGTTTTTTCGTTGTTCCCATATTGGCCTCGACAAGAGTGCCCACGTCCTTTCTAACGGTAAAGACTCTGAATTTATTATGATAGATTTTATTCAGGTCATTTTCCGCGATCCACTCGATGTCTTCTTGCTTGAATTTCGGGTACTTTGTCCTGGCGCGCTTTAATAGCAGTTGATATTGCTCATTCAGATCTGTACCCGCCATCCATTCGGTCGTTACCGGACCTTCAAATCCCTTTACGGGGACGCCCGTTAGCTTATTCAACTCGTTAGCGAACGAACGAGTGCCGCCACTTGCGGAGAAGCAGGTCAATGTCCGGACATTGGCGTAGTCACGAATGTCTACGCCTCGATCCAGCAGCTTTTGATTAACCTCTGCGGCCGAATAGCGTGCGTCATTGTCACCGACGATTTTTATCGGATCGCCTGGGTTTTCTGGCTCAGGGGCGTGTCCGATAATATTGAGCCGGGGCTTTCCATCATAAGTATCGACAAATGTCTGGATTTCGCCATCAAGTGGCCTGACCGTTTCCATCGGGCCTCCCAGCCTGATTCGGCCATACAGGGCGTCGGTGACGGCTTGCGTTGTGTCAAGGCTGATTGGCCGGGTCAGGTCTCTAACCCGGGCAATATCAAATCTGCGCTGTGCCATCGCATTGATATCAAAGACACCGACGTTATATTTTGGTCCCGTGAATGCGTTGCCAAAATGGTTGAGTCCTTTGCCGACTTTGCCACTGTTCAGTGTTTTTTCCAGCCCGGCTTTCATTGATGTTTCTGAATTGAATGTCGCCAAACCATAGTTGGGATCGTAATAAAACCAGCTTTTTTTGCTGGCGTCGGCGGGGTCGACCCTAACCCCCGCGAGCATGCCATGATCTTTCGCGCCGATCAGCAAGGTCTTCGAAGTCTCGGCGTTACCCAGTGTTGTGCCAATATCCTTGTAGGGCGTGAGGACGCCTGAGGTCCCGGTTTGAAAGGTGCTTTGTCTGTCTACGTTAGCTTGCAACGCTGACAGCTCTGAGATGAATTTTGAACCGCCAGCGGACTTCGGGTTGGCCATGGCCATATGCACGTTATCGATCAACGTGTTTTCGGTGCCCTCCGAGAGCGCGAGCGCCATCGTATTGGACAGGGCAGCACATTCACCGTCTGAGCCTGGTTGTGTCAGGGCAAGATAATAGCCTTGGGACATTCCACGACTGGTTCCGCCCGCACCCTCTACTTCTCGATTGAACGTCTCAATGTTGATGCGGGAATCGGCAATGATGAGTCTTTCCCGTTGCCGAACCAGGCTTCCCACTTGTTCGGCGCTTAGCGGGGTGTCTGCAATCAGTTGTCTGATTCGGTCTTTGCCCATGTCGCTGCGGTAGCCCGGTATAGTTTCCGGTTTCAAGCTGTTGTAGCCGGCTTTAAAGGCTTGCTCATCTCTTAGCTGCGCGTTCATGAGGTTGATCTCGAACCTAGCGGGTATATCCGGATCGGGTTTGGCATCGGAAAAAAAGTCAAACAGGCCATTGACGTTGCGTTGGTTACTTTCGGGCACGAACCCTTTTAGCGCAGGCCCATCAGCCGCCATTGTCTTGGGGTTATAGGCATACCACTCGCCGTCCTGGAAAATGGCCGTGAATTTGACAAGTGCAGAGGTATCGCCGTTTCTCACCGTGCCATCAACCATGTCCGCAGTCGGGACAAACGCCTCTCCAATTGGCTTTGTATATTGGCCGCCCTGCATTCGGCTCACTGAGCTGAACGCCTTCTCGGCGCCGGTGGTAGTCAGGTCTTGGAGCACAATGCTTTCTGTTTCCTCGATCCCAAACCTTTCGACGAATTTCGCCGAGGCCTTGGCCGCCGCCCAGGCCGCGCCGGATTTGGCCACATTGCAGAGTTTGCCGACGCCCTCGGTAAATACGTAGATCGCGATATCAACGCCCAGGTCTTTTACCGCCTCCGCATATTCACCGTGGTAGACGTCCACGAGGCTCGAGCCTCCCGGTAAGAAGCGCAAACCTTTTTGGAAGTAGTCACTGAGCTCCAAACCGTTTTCAACAGCGTTGTTCAGCCCACGTTGCGTAGCGAGTGCAGCCGCCTTGTTCAAGTACACACTGTCAACCAGCACCTCGGCGAGGTGCTGTATTCTTGTTCCGTCATAGCTGGAAAGGTCAGTTTTGTCGTTCTCCGCATATAAGGGCCGCCTGCCGTGTGCAAAGTGATCCGGGTCGACGAGGCTGTTTTGATCAAGGCGTGTTATGAGGACCTTGGATTTGATATCCGGTTTTGGCTGGGCGTTGGTTTTAAACGCGGCTGTGTCGACGGTTTCTTCGGTGGTTTGGCCGTAAGGTGCTCTCTGTTCGATATTGGGGACCGGCACTATTTTTCCATAGGCTGGATAGATCGCGAACGTTCTGGACTGGTCCTTATGGGTGAACTGCATCAGGATGCCACTACCGGTGCCTTTCACTTGCAGGATTGTCGCAGAGCCATTGTTGACGATGTCTCGGTCCGCCAGCGGTAGCTGGCTGAACATGTTTTTGAACAGGGAAATGGTGTGGGTCCTGCGTAGGGCGAAGTCTTCTTCAAATGCCTGATTGAATTTCGCGTTGATGTCAGGCAACTCGGAGGCGCGCGCGCGAAGTGCATCGAAGTCGGGCCCCCTCGTTGACTCCCAGCGCCAACTTTCACCCAGGCGGCCAGCTTCATAGACGTCGACAATACTTGCCCGAGTATTGGAAAACATTCCAAACGGGCCAACCATTTCAGTGAGGTACGGACGCTCATAGTGGGTATCGGTACCCCATTTTTCCCTCAGCTCTGACAGGGCCATTTCCCTTCTGCTTGGTGGGTTGAAATTACTCAAGTAGTGCCTGGCACTGGAGATGTCATCATTTTGTTTTTTGAGCTTCTCCTGGCTGCTGGCGAGCTGTTCAAGGGTGTATTCGTCCTTGTCATTTCTCACGATATGGCCATTCACGATGGCCCAATCCAACACCGGGTTCATCCGGGCGACAGAGTGCAGTTGGGATTCACGTTCGGAAATGGGGCTGATCCGGTGAAGGTTCATGACTTGCCCGAAGGTCATACCCGAGGCGGCACCGGAAGCATTCAGTTCGATCCGATTGACGGCGGTCATAAAGCTGACCCAATCGGTCGAGCCCAGCGTCACGGTCGATGGCACATCGTTAACCAGCAGATGGGGCGCAGCGCCCGTCATCAACAGGTGCGCGGCTACTGGCGCAAGGTTTGCCGGGATTTTTCGATTTGTGGTCAAGTGGTTGTTGAACAGCTCACGAATCTTGTCCGTGCCCAACCCCCAATTATCCTTATGCATCAGATCAAAGCCTGCGAGGCTATTGCGTGAGGTGCCGGCCTCGGGATCAAGCTCCAGTACCAAAGCGGTCAGCAGCCACTGCTTGAGACTGGTCGAAGTGACTGCACCTTTCATCTCGGTTTGCAGATTCGTGGCCAGTTCCAGGGCGCTGTCACTGGACAGCAGTTGGTCCAGTGCTTGTGCAGGGCTGCTGCTGAGCTTGGGCACTTGGGCACTCAGGTGGCTCAGGAGGTTGGGATGGGGGCTGATGGATTGTTTTACGAAGGTACTCACGGCCTCGCGTTGGGCCTTGCTCAGCGGGAGGGCCGAGGCCAGAAACCCACAGTTATTACCCAGTGTCGGCGCTTGCGGCAGGGGAGTCTGCAGAGCCTGTAACAGGTTGTCGACCCGCGCTGCCGACTTCGCCTCGTACCAGCCCTGATCCGTGAGGAATTTCTGCACGGTCGTCACGCCTTTAGGGCGGTGGGATGAGCCCGGATCGACAATGAAACGGGTGGTGTCGTCGTTGTCGATATTGCCGTGCTTGAGCTGACTGATCAGTGCATAGCGATCATTGCTATCCCCCAATGCGGTTTTTTGCTGGTTCAGCCAATTCACCATTTGTTCCGGGTGGTCCGGGTTCCTTGGGAACTTCTTCATGCTTTCCAGCTGCGTCATGCTGCGTTCGAATGCCTGGCTGCGGGGGTGCGTAGTGATGCCATAAAAACGGCCTACCCATTCCAGCGGTGCGTTAGTGGTGCTGGCGTCAGACAGCGTGATCGGCCTTCCAGGCGTCGCAAATACCCTGGCGGCGTTGAGCACCGGCGCCAGCACGTCGAAATGCTCGGGGTAGTTTTTCGCAAAGTCGGCGGCGCTGAAGCGCTGGTCAACGCCGTTGACTTTGCCGATCAGCGCCTCGCGATTGGGGTCAAAGCGCAAGGAGGTCAAATCAACCTTGTGTTTCTCCGCCCACTCGATGAAACCGCGCGCCTTGATGGCTTTGTCCAGGTAGCTGCGCCATTGGCCGAACAGGCTGGCGGCCGGGATCGGTCCGATCATCTTCATCGAGGCTTGGGTCGGGTTGTTTTTCACCTCGCGCATTGCGCGATGCGTAGCGACGGCCAGTGCGCTTTCGGCGCTGGCCAGGGCGTCTTGCGGGGACCGTGCGCCGCCCACTGTCGCGCTGGAGCTGGGCTCGACAGCCGCCGCCAGGGTTTCAAGTTTAGAGAGGGGCGCGGGCGCGTCGGCACGCTGTTGCCTGATGGTGTATTGGCGCTCACGTACACCTTTAGAGAAGTTGTCGCCCGTGCTGGGGTCAATGAGTGCCTTGAAGCCATTGTTACGGGTCATCTCGGTACTTCGATCAAGCAGCGATATCAGCGCGCGTTGACGCCAGTCGGCTTGTTGGCCGTTTTGTTGGCGAGGGATCTCTTCGTTGTAAAACCTCATGACCTCATACAGCGATGCAGAGGGTGGGGAGGGGTATCGAACAGGTAGCTCCACTCCAGCCGCCATCTGCCGGACTGCATCTGCAATTTCTGCCCAGACAACACCCCAGCCCGAAAGATCGTTCGGGACAAAGGGGGTATCCTTTCCATTTACCTTGCCTGTCAGCTCACCGGTGACGGGGTGGATACGAACGCTGCCGGGCTCAACGTTGTGCTCTTGTGCAAAGGTTGTAAAGGCACTGCCGGTCAGCCCATCCAGAAGGTTTTTGCGCACCTGGTTGAAGGTCGAATACTCCGGAATCTCTTTGAGCACCGGCGGGAATGCTTCGCCTTCGACTCGGGCTTGAGGGGCGAGCCTCATCACGGCCTGGCTGCACTGCTGCGCCAGGGTTCGATCGGCGTCCTGGACCTTTCGTGCCGCAGTTGAAGATGTGAACCTATCAAGGCGTTGCGTCAACTGATCCGGCGGTAAATTCATAAGCCGCTGACTGGCTTCGTTTTGTCGCTGTTTGACCGGGGCGTAAACGGTCGCGTAGTGCGGATCGGTGCTGCTGAAGGCGGGGAAGGTACCCTCGCGCAGCAATTGTCCGATGCTGAACAGCGTGTCGTCGCTGCGTATGCCGCCCAGTTGCAGGCCGTAAAACGAGGCTATGTTGTAAGCCGATGCGTGTTCCCTATCGCGAAACATGACAACGCCTTGTTTCCCCGCAAAGACTTTTCTGGCTGCGCTCATCACTTGGGTCGACGCCGCTGCCCAGTCCGCGTCCCGATGCAGGTAGAGGTTGACCGGCACGTTGTCGCGCATTTCGGTCAGTTGTCCACTGGAGTCGATCATCAATCCGCGAACATCGATCTTCCTGGCCTCGGCAAACGATTTAAAGGGTTCCGAGTGCAGCGCCTCGGCAAGTTCGGCCCAGGCTTGGCCGAAGGTTGAGTCGGCCGGGATGATCACCTTGTCCTCGGCATCGCTGGAGTGACCTTTCTCGACGGCAAGCCGTTGGCGCATCAAGCTATTGGCCACACCTATGGCCAACTGCCGGTCACCGCTGTCGATCAAGGCATCGGTGAATTGGCGAACCGCCGCATTGCGCGTAGCGGAGGCCGGTTCAGGGGCTTGCAGATCTCGGCGTAAGCGCAACGGGGCAGGGCGAGTGTTCGAAGTGTGGGAGGCCGAACTGTCGAGTATTTCCTGAAGAAGTTGAGCGTAGGTTTTTTGCGCGTCGAGGGCGCTTGGCTGGTTCAGGTGTTGCTCCACCTGATTGCGCAGCGCTGTGTCCGTCAGTGGCTCATGACTGCTTTTAATCAACTGGCTGATGCGCTCGGCTACGCTGGGGTATTCCTTTGTCACGGCGAATCTGAGCAATTGCTCGATACGTTTGTGGGCTGGCGCCAGTCCATCACTCGATTGCGCGGACGCGGGGAACGTTTGAATATCCTGGAGGCGTTTATGAAAAAACTCGATGACTTTAGAGCTTACTGAGCCTATGGGGGGCGTGGACCGATTCATCTCGCTTGAAATCGTGGTGCTGACAGTGTGTGGCGGATTAAAGCTGATCATGGGACTGCCCCTTTACCGGCGTATTTATAAGAATGGCCTCTCGACAGATACAGAGAGGTACTTCAATACGTGGCCAAGGGACTGATGGGCGTTCCTGTGCAGGGCTGTGAGAACGTTGAGTGATTGTAAGTCTTTGCCTGGATTGGTCAGCGCAGGTTTTGTTGCGTGAAACGCTGCGCTGCCAAACGCCAGGCGTACGAGGGGGTCCTATCCCTGCGCGGCCAACCCGCCGATATACCCATGAGAATAGGGGGTCTTCGGTTTTACGATAAGCTTCTCCAACCATGTTGGGTCCAGCGGGTCAATGGATTTGCCTCCCTCCAAAATCTTCAGGTTTTCACGACTCCAGCGCTTCATGACTTCGCTCAATTTCTGTGTGTACTGGCTGGCTGGGCAGACGATATCTGCCCATGCATCGACAATCCAGGCATCCGCCCAAGCAGGTTCCGAGAAGTCTACTGTGCCTTGGGGGAGCGTGGAGGGACCTCCGACGACGGTGAACGCATGCGCATCTGAAGCTTTCCATTCGTAAGCGCTGCCACCGCTTTTTTCAATGATGTCCTTGGACAGCAAGGCCATTTCTCCACAGTTGCCAGCGCCGGCTTTCAAGATCAGGCTCGGGCGATTCAAGGCATGTTCCGGCACGGTTCTGCGTAACCATTCATTGGTCATGTTTGCCGCCTCTGCGCGTGCCTTGTCCGCTGTTGAGCGGATGATATTGCTGGGCCCCAGCCCGGTTGCCTTCATGGCGCGATCCACGCTGTTTTTTGCCTGGACTGCATAGAACTCGCTTTTTCGTCCTTGTGTCCAACCGGCGAAATCGCGGGGTGGGTCGACCCTGGCAACTTGGTTCGGCCGCAACGCTATATCCGGTTTGCCTATCGCCCTGGTCCGCTGCAACTGATAGATCACTTCGCGCTGTTGTTCGTGAGTAAGGCCTTTACACGATGCTTTTAGTTGATCGATGTCTTCTTTCAGGAAACCGGAACGCTCCAGCTCTTTAAAGGCTGAATCCAGTTTGGGCAACGCAATGAAGTTGGCATCAAAGGGCGCCTCATTGACAGTTTGACGAATACCGAACGCGCTTCGGTAACCTTCTACCAGCGGAAAGTCCTGGGGCGTGCATTTATTGAACGTCAGTTCGCCGGTGGAGGTGTCATTCAGCTTGGTGTAATAAAACTCTGCGGTATCAGCCTCTATCACCAGGTATTTGGTTTTACTTGCGCCCCTCTCCACAATCACGCCTCGAAGTTCACGCTTGTCATTGCAGTCATCGCTGATTTTGTTGAGCTTGACCACCCGGGTTTCCTTCGCAAACGAATCACTGGCGTGTGCGCCGGAAAAACCAAAATTGGGATCGTGTTTCAGGCTGCCGCTGATCTGCGATTTGTAGACGATGGGTTTGTTCTGAGGCATCGGGACCAGTTGGGGGCCCATATCGCCATCGACCACCTTGTATCGACGTCGCTCGAAAATGACAACTTGGTCCCTTCTCAAAAAACCTGGCGTCGAGGGGAACAGGCGCTGGTGTTCAAGGGCTTGAAGATCCCGGCGCGATGTTTCGGCGACGATCTCTATTTCCTTGGAAAAGCACGTATCACTGGCCCCGCGCCTGACCCGGCCCAGTGCAACCGGAGGGGCTGGACAGGTCGCTTCAAAACCCTCCAGGGGCTTAAAGTGATCGGCTGACTCCAGATCGCTCAGCACGCCAGGGGTGCGGGTGTCGTAACGGTAAACCTTGCCCTCATTGACCAGATCAAAGCCATGGCTACGGGGCAGGGTATAGGCGTCGGCCGCCAGTGGTTTTTCCGTGACCAGTGCTTGAGTACCGTCCGAAAAGGTCTCTTGTCTCACGACTGAAGACGTATCAGAGACGAACCCTTCCAGGGCTGGCCCGTAAGCTGTCATGGTCTTGGCGTCGTAGGCGTACCATTCTCCATCTTGCCGCACCGCGGTGAGCCTGATCTGCTGCGCACTGCCGGATTGAATAAGCGCACCGTCGGCCCTGTCGGTCGCCATGTTCCATTCACCGTCCGTCTGTTCCACCAGAGGGCTGCCCTGCATACGGCTGACTGCGCCGGACGACTTCGCAGTATTGGCGGCAGTCACGTCTGTAACCGCCATTGAGGCGACGGCTCTTTCGGCTGCAGATTCAACGGCAGTTTCTCCAAACTTGACGGCTGCACGTTCGAAGGCCCCCGCGGCGACTGACCAAACCTTTCCTAATGCACCAGGGACGACAATGCTCAGCGCATCAAATAAGAGGTCCCGGCCGGCCTCGGCGTAGTTGCCTTCGTAAAGGTCTTCGACGCTGCTGACGCCAGGGATCATGCGCGCCAGGGAATTGAGCCGTTCAAGAAACGTGGGGCCTTCTGTTTCCAGAGGGTTATGACCATGATTGATCGCCTTGTACTCGTCTTTGCGCAGGAAGTGTGAATCGACGCAGATGGTGGCGATTTTCTCGAGTTGCTCATTGAAGAACGCGGGCGCCGCGTTTGAGCGGGTGTCGCCGAATGTGGCCCGACCGTCATTTACCAGCTCCCCATTCACCAGCGTGCTCGGTGTGACGCGGTCGACGATGACCTTGGAGATCATTCCGTCTCGTGGCGCCGCCGCCGAATCGAAGGCGGCGAAGTCCAATGGCAATTCATGGGGGCCTTCATCGGCGCCGTCATAAATCTTGCCGAAATGCTTGTTCGTACCGCCTATGGGCATGGGGTTCGGCAGTTTCGACATTGTTTTTACCGTGCCCGCATCGGGGAAGACGGCTACATCGGTGATGTTCCCGTTGTGTCCGGTCGCACGAATCAGTAGGCCATGGCTGCCTTTTTTACCGGTTTTGGCGCTGAGGTTTTGCCATATGCTGGTGTCTGATTCGCGAACGCTGTAGTACTCAATCCTGCCGTTGGCCAGATGGTTGCGGACTTCGGCCGGGAGCCTGGACAGCAGGTCCTTGATAATCACGATCGAGTGCGCGCGCCGAGGGACGAAATCGCTTTCGATCGCTGCGTCGTACTGTGTATTGACGTCGGGCAATTGGTTCGCCTGATCATGCATTGCCTGGATAGGGATACGCGCATCCCTGGCTTCCCAGGCAGGAGTGGTCGAGCCACTTGTCAAACTATCGATCAGGTTTGTTGGCTTGTACGTATCCCCCAATTGTCCGGCTTCATAGGCTTCGACCACGCTCGCCAGGGTGCCGTATAACTGATCGCTCTCTCTCCAGAGGCTGCGTTGTTCATAGGGGATTCCCTTACCAAATTTTTGCTCGAGGTTCTCAAGTGCCAGGGCTCGTCGTGTGGGCTCAGGGTTATCCTTGATATAGCGTTTGGCCTGCGCCACAGCAGTGGTTTGTTCACCCAGTGCCTTGATACACGCTTGCAACAGCTCTGGCGTGTACTCGTCATTTGAATTCCTGCCGATGATGTCATTGATGATCCCCCAATCAATCAGAGGGTTCATTTGCGCTCTGAGCAATTGCAGCTGTTCATGGGAGGAGAGAGGCTTGACCTTGTGGTAATCCATCACTTGCTTGAAGTTCATGTGCCGCGTGGCGCCGGGCGCTATTTGTTCGATCCGGTTTACAGCCGTATGAAACATCGCCCATTGGGGTGTGCCCTGAACAAGAGACGGGGGCAGATCGTTAACCAGAAACTGCGGTGCGGCACCTGACATCAGCAAATGCGCCGCAATCATTGCCTTCTGAGACGGCACGTCGCCGGTGCCGGGCTGATCAAGGTGGAGTGCAAAGCCTTGGCGTATTTCATGCGCAGGCCTGCCCCAGTTTTGCGCCTGCATGAAGTCATAACCCGCCACACGATTGCGCTGCGTGCCGGCCGCGGGATCAAGCTCCAGTACCCACGCGGTCAGTAGCCACTGCTTGAGACTGGTTGAAGTGACTGCACCCTTCATCTCGGTTTGCAGATTCGTGGCCAGTTCCAGGGCGCTGTCGCTGGACAGCAGTTGTTCCAGCGCGCGTGCAGGGCTGCTGCTGAGCTGAGGGGTTTGCGCACTCAGGTAGCTGAAGAGGTTGGGATGGGGGACGATGGATTGTTTCACGAACCTACTCACGGCTTCGCGTTGGGCCGTGCTCAGCGGGAGGTCCGTGGCCAGAAAACCCCAGTTGTTGCCCAATGTCGGAGCTTGCGGCGTAGGTGTCTGCAGTGCCAGTAACAGGTTATCGACCTGCGCTGCCGACGTGGCTCCAAACCAGCCCTGATCCGCGAGGAATTTCTGCACGGTCGTCTCGCCTTTAGGCCGATGGGACGAAGCCGGGTCGACAATGAAGCGCGTGGTGTCGTCGTTAGAAAGGTTGCCCTGCTTGAGCTGATTGATCAGTGCATACCGATCGTTGCTGTCACCCAATGCGGTTTTTTGCTGGTTCAGCCAATTCACCATTTGTTCCGGGTGGTCGGGACTCCTTGGGAACATCTTCATACTGTCCAGCTGCGTCATGCTGGTGTCGAATGCCTGGCTGCCGGGCTGCGTAGTGATGCCATAAAAGCGGCCTACCCAGTCCAGCGGCACGGTGTTGCTGCTGGCTTGAGACAGTGTGATCGGCCTTCCAGGCGTCGCAAATACCCTGGCGGCGCTGAGCACCGGCGCCAGCACGTCGAAATGCTCGGGGTGGTTTTTCGCAAAGTCGGCGGCGCCAAAGCGCCGGTCAACGCCGTCGATTTTTCCGATCAGCGCCTCGCCATCGGGGTCAAAGCGCAGAGAGGTCAAATCAACCTTGTGTTTCTCGGCCCACTCGGTGAAACCACGCGCCTTGATGGCTTTGTCCAGGTAGCTGCGCCATTGGCCGAGCAGGCTGTCAGCCGGGATCGGTCCGATCATCCTCGTCGAGGCTTGGGCGGGATTGTTTTTCAGCCCGTGCATTGCGCGATACGTGGCGGTGGCCAGTGCGCTTTCGGCGCTGGCCAGGGCGTCTTGCGGGGACGGTGCGCTCTCCACCGTCGCGCTGAGACCCGACTCCACAGCGGCCGCCAGGGTTTCAAGTTCAGAGCCGGTAGTGGGCGTGTCGGCAAGCTGTTGGGTGATGGCGTATTGGCGCTCACGTACAGCCGTATACCAGGTGCTGTCCGCGTGGGGGTCTGTGAATGCCTTGAAACCGTTGTTACCGGTCATCTCGATACTTCGATCGAGAAGCGAGACCAGGGCGAGTAGGCCGTTTTGTTGACGAGGTATCTCTTCCTTGTAAAACCACATGACCTCATACAGTGATGCAGAGGGTGGGGAGGGGTATCGAACGGGGCGTTCCGCTCCGGCCGCCATCTGCCGGATTGCATCGGCTATTTCTGCCCAGACGCCACCCCAGCCCGAAAGATCGTTCGGGACAAAGAGGGTGTCCTTGCCATTCACCTTGCCTGTCAGCTCACCGGTGACGGGGTGGATACGCACGCTGCCGGCCTCAACATTTTTTTCTTGTGCAAAGGTGGTAAAGGCACTGCCGGTCAGCGCATCCAGGAGGTTTTTGCGCACCTGGTAGAAGGTCGAATACTCCGGAACCTCTTTGAGCACCGGCGGGAAATCGTCGCCTTCGATTCGCAATTGAGGTGTGAGTTTCAGCATGGCCTGGCTGCACTGTTGTGCCAGGGCCCGATCGGCTTCCTGGACCTTTTGCTCCACGCTTGAGGGTGTGAACTGCTCGAGGCGCAGTTTCAATTGATCCGGCGGTAAATCCATGATTCGTTGGCTGGCTTCTCGCTGTCGCTGTTTGACCGGCGCGTAAACCGTGGCGTAGTTCGGATCGGTAGTGTTGAACGCGTGGAAGTTGCCCTCGCTCAGCAGTTGTTCGATGGCAAGCAAAGTGTGGTCGCTTTCGATTTGACCCAGTTGCAAGCCGTAGAAAGCGGCGACGTTGAAGGCCGAAGCTTGATTGCGCCCATGGAAATCAACGGCCAGCGAGGTGTTCCCGGCGATCCTTTTGACTGCGGCCAATACCGCCCCTGACGCGGCTGCCCAGCGGGCGTCGTTACCCAGGGAGAAGTCGGCAGGCGGCTCCTTGCCTGTTTCGATCAGGCGGCCTTCGGGAGTCATGGTCAGTTGGGAGAGATCGAGCTTCCTGGCCTCGGCAAACGATTTGAACGGTTCCGAGTGCAGCGCTTCAGCCAGTTCCGCCCAGGCGTGGCCGAAGGTGGAGTCGGCCGGGATGGTCACCTTGTCCTCGGCATCGCCGGAGTGACCTTTCTCGACGGCAAGCCGTTGGCGCATCAAGCTATTGGCGACGCCTATGGCCAATTGTCGGTCACCGTTTTCAACCAAGGCTTCGGCGAACTGGCGAACGGGTGCAATGCGTGGGGCGGAGGTTGATGAAGTATCACGGCGCTTTCGGCTCAGGCGCGGCGGGGCAGGGTAAGTGTTTGGTGCACTGGGCGAGGCGCCATCCAGTATCTCCTGAATAAGCTGGGCATAGGTTTTTTGCGGATTGATTGCGCTGGGCTGGTTGAGTCGCTGTCCCACCTCATTGTGCAGCGCTACGTCCGCCAGCGGTTCACGTGTGTTCTTGATCAACTGGCTGATTTGTTCGTCCAGGCTGGGCTGTTCTTTGGTGACCGCAAACCTGAGCAACTGCTCGATGCGCGTGCGGTCTGGCAAGGGTATATCACTCGCTTGGGCGCTCGCCCGCATGGGTTGAGCATCGTTCAAGCGTTTAAGAAACAGCTCGATGACTTGGGGTGTCACTGACCCGGCAGGTTTTGTGGGCAGATTCAGTTCCTTTGGAATGAAGAAACCTGGCGTGTGCGACGGCCGAACATTGATCATGGAACTACCCTATGCCTGCGTAGATTGAGTTCCCCTCTTGCTGGTTAAACGAGAGAGGCACTTCGCTAAGTGGCCTGGGGCTTGTTCCACGTTCCTGTTTGGGGTGGGAATTGCCGACACGCTTTGTAAGCACCTGTTTAGGTGCTGGGTCAGGCCAGGTTTTGTTCCGTCAGACGCTGAACTGCCAAACGGCGGTAGTGAGAGGGGGTCATCCCCTTGAGCTGCTGAAAGCGCCGGTTGAAGTTGGAAATATTGTTGAAACCCGACTCGAAACACACATCCGTCACGGCCTTGTCGCCATCGGCCAGAAGCTCGCAGGACTTGCTGATGCGCAGCCGATTTACAAACTCGATAAACGTGCGCCCGGTCGCCTGCTTGAACACCCGGGAAAAGTACGTCGGCTTCATCCCCAGGTGTTCCGCCACTTCCTCCAGGGGCAACTCGCGCGCGTAGTGGGCGAAAATGTAGTCCACCGCGCGGTTGGTGCGGTCGATACTATGTTCATCCGCCAGTTGCGGCGTGGTCACGCCGGACAGCAACTGGTAGTCCTCACAGCTACTCAACACTTCCAGCAGGATAAAGAAGTGCCCCAGGCGCGCCATGCCCCGGGCGTCTTCGATACGCTGCATCAGGGTCATGGCCTGGGCGATGGTTTTCTTGCAGCGAAACTCAATGCCGGACTGCGCGCGTTCCAGCATGGGCGTCAAGGTCTTGAGCTCGGCAAAAATATGGCTGCCCTGCTCGAACAGCTCATCGGTGAAGTTCACCAGCATGTCGCGCTTGGGCACCACTTCGTCTTCCTCCACCTGGCTGATCCAGTTGTGGGGCAGGTTGGGCCCCGTGAGGAACAGGCTCTCCGGATAGAAGTTGCCGATATAGTCGCCAATAAACACCTTGCCGGAACTGGCGACGATCAGGTGAAGCTCGTATTCCTTGTGGAAATGCCAGCGCACCAGCGGGCAGGGGAAACCATGCTGGCGATAGATGATGGACAGGCCGTTGTGATCGTCCATCAGCTCGTAGGAAGGGTCGGTGATTCGCGTTGCTCGGGTCATGCTGCCGTCGCTTTATTGTGGTTGCTGCTTGGGATAATGCCCCCTCGCGCACGACCTCGCCAGCGCCGCGGTTTACAGGCTACGGTTTTTCGCCTCGATCCACTGGGACATGTACTGCGTACTTTTATGCGCATGGTGGCGCAGCATGCTGCCGGTGAAGTTGCTGCGGCGATGGGCGGCGAGGTGGCTGCGGCAGTGTTGCAGGCACTCCACCAGTGCAGGCCCGTGGACAGTGCGGTCATAACGGCCGGCAATCAGTTGGCGCCCATCCTGCTGGGCCTGGGTCCAGCGTTCGCGATCCTGATAAAGCGCCACGGCCGCCGCCGCCAGGGCTTCGGCGCATTGCTCGATGGCGCCGGGCCATGGCCGCTCATCGCCCATGGCCTCCGCGCCGATGGGGGTAGTGATGTTGGGCGTGCCGCACAGCATCGCATCGGCCAGCTTGCCCTTGATACCCGCGCCAAAGCGCAGGGGCGCGAGGCAGATGCGCGCGGCGCTCATCACTTGCAGGGCATCTTCGGCCCAGTTCATCACATGAAAGCCCTGCGCCGGGTTGTGCAGGGCGGTGGCCTTGGGCGGGGTGTAGGCGCCGTAGATATGCAGCTGGGCGCCCGGCAATTGCTGGCGAATTATTGGCCAGACGCTGTTCTTCATCCACAGTACGGCGTCCCAGTTCGGCGCATGGCGGAAGTTACCGATGCTGAGGAAGTGCGCACGCTCTTCGAACGGTACGAAGGCCTCGGTTGGCGGCGTCATCATCAGCGGGCACCAGTGGAGCAGGGCGGCGGGTAGCTTGAATTGTTCGGTGAGCAGGCGGATTTCCACGTCGGAGATCATCAGGCTGATGTCGCAGCGATAAATCGCGGCGATTTCGCGCTTGGCCAGGTCGGTGTCGGCCATCAGTTGGAACGCCTGCTCCAGGGCCGGGGCGAACAGCGCGCTGAAGTCGTCGCTGCCCGGGTGGGCCTTGAGGTGCGCCTTGAGGCGCTGCTGACGGGCGTCGCGCAGGCTTTGCAGGTCGGAGGTTTCCAGCACGCGCAGGGCGTCGGGGCAACACTTCTCCACGCGCCAGCCAAACTGTTCTTCCATCATGAACCGGTCGAACAGCACGATATCCGGAGCCAACTCGCGGACAAAGTCGTCAAAGCTGCTGCTATTGAGCTCGATCGCGCATTCGGCGATGCCCAGCGCCAGCAGGTCGGCCTTGTGCTCGCCCAGTGCTGCCGGGCTGCTGAAGGTAATATCCCAACCTTGTGTAAGAAAAGTTTCAAGGATCTGCATCATATGCCCGCCCGCGGCCGAGGAACGGGGCTCCGGCCAGACATAACCAATGACCAGGACTTTGGTGGCGGGCTGATTCATTAGAAACGGTTTCCTTGGAGGGCAGGCGCAAAGCGCGCAATTAAACCACAACCGCGTGGCATGACAATTTGTGTCTGGCGGTAGGTAGCCACGGTACTTTGTGGTTAACTTCCGCCTCTCGAATTCGTTTAACCAAAACCCAGCATAAGGATTCTGTTCATGGCTCAAGTCACTCTTCGCGGTAACCCTGTCCAGGTTGAAGGCGAATTGCCGAAAGTCGGCTCTGAAGCAGCAGACTTCACCCTGACCGCCGGCGATCTGTCGGATGCAACCCTGGCTACCTTTGCCGGCAAGCGCAAAGTGCTGAATATCTTCCCAAGCGTCGACACCCCGACCTGCGCCACGTCGGTACGCAAGTTCAACGCCCAGGCCAACGAGCTGAACAACGCCGTCGTACTGTGCATCTCCACCGACCTGCCATTCGCCCAGGCGCGTTTCTGCGGCGCCGAAGGCCTGGAAAACGTGAAGAACCTGTCGGACTTCCGTGACCCTGGTTTTGCCGTCGATTACGGCGTAGCGATTACCGATGGCCCGCTCAAGGGCCTGACCGCCCGTGCGGTCGTGGTGCTGGACGAAAATAACACCGTGCTGCACAGCGAACTGGTTTCGGAAATCGGCCAGGAGCCGAACTACGAAGCGGCCCTGGCTGTTTTGAAGTAACTGTTGCGGCGCGTTACTGTCGTTTTGCAGTAACACCCGTAAGACATGATTGCGGCCTGGCCTAGTCCAGGCCGTTTTTATTTGTGGCTCAGACGTTTAGCGAAATAGCCCGCAGACTAAGCCGCAGAAGTTAAAAGTTGTAAGCCCAAGGTAAATAGCCGGTAAAGGCGCTTTTCTTAACGCGCTCCAGTGCTTATCTTTCAGCCTCCCGAAGAAGAAGCTCTCGCGCCCAATGGTTGATCACTCCATGCAATCCTCCCCCCGCAACTCCCGCCGCTGGCTGTTCGGCCTGCTCGTGCTGCTGGTTATCGCCGGCCTGTGCTGGAAATTCTGGCCAGGCGGCGCCGCCCACAAAGACGCACCGGCCGGGCATACCGGTAAAACCGGCATGGCGCGCCCGGGGTTCGGCGGGTCCACCGGCCCGGTGCCGGTGCGTGTAGCGCCAGCGGTGCTGGGGGAGTTCCCGGTGTACTACAAGGCCTTGGGCACGGTCACCGCGCTCAATACCATCAATGTGCGCAGCAGGGTGGGTGGCGAGCTGGTCAAGATCGCCTTTGAAGAAGGGCAGATGGTCAAGGCCGGCGACCTGCTGGCCGAGATCGACCCGCGCAGCTACCAGAATGCCTTGCTCCAGGCCCAGGGCACGCTGATGCAGAACCAGGCCCAGTTGAAAAACGCCCAGGTCGACGTGCAGCGTTATCGCGACCTGTACACCCAGGACAGTATCGCCAAGCAGACCCTGGACACCGCCGAAGCGCTGGTCCTGCAATACCAGGGCACGGTCAAGACCAACCAGGGCGCGGTGGACGACGCCAAGCTCAACCTCGAGTTCACCAAGATCCGCGCGCCTATCAGTGGTCGCGTCGGCTTGCGCCAGGTCGATGTGGGCAACCTGGTGGCGGCCAACGACACCACCTTCCTCGCGGTGATCACCCAGACCCAACCGATCAGCGTGGCCTTCACCCTGCCGGAAAACACCCTGGAAACCGTGCTCGCCCGTTATCACGCCGGCAACAAGCTGCCCGTGGAAGCCTGGGACCGTGGCGACGTCAAGCGGCAGGCCACTGGTGTGCTGCAAAGCCTGGACAACCAGATCGACGTCACCACCGGCACCCTGAAATTCAAGGCGCGTTTCGATAACAAGGACCAGGCGCTGTTCCCCAACCAGTTCGTCAACGTGCATTTGCTCGCCGATACCTTGCACAACGTGGTGCTGGCGCCGTCCGCCGCGATTCAGTTCGGCAACACCGGCACCTTTGTCTACAAGCTCGATGGCGACAAGAAGGTCAAGGTCCAGCCGCTGGTGGTGGGTGACACCGATGGCGACAACACTGTGATCAAGGAAGGCCTGGTCGCCGGCGACCGTGTGGTGCTGGAAGGCACCGACCGCCTCAAGGACGGCAGCGAGATCGAAGTGGTCAACGACAGCAGCGAAGTGCCGACGACGCCCACCGAACACCTGCAAGGCAAGCCGGCGGCTAAAGGGGAGACCGGCACCACCGCCGGCAAGGCGCAAAAGGTCGGTTCATGAACCTGTCGCGGCTGTTTATCCTTCGTCCGGTCGCCACCACGCTGAGCATGCTGGCGATTGTTTTGGCCGGCATTATTTCCTACCGCTTGTTGCCGGTCTCGGCGCTGCCTCAGGTGGATTACCCGACCATCCGGGTGATGACCCTGTACCCCGGTGCCAGCCCCGATGTGATGACCAGCGCGGTCACCGCGCCCCTTGAGCGCCAGTTCGGGCAGATGCCCGGCCTGACCCAGATGGCGTCCACCAGTTCCGGCGGCGCCTCGGTGCTGACCCTGCGTTTCAACCTCGACATCAATATGGATGTCGCCGAGCAACAGGTGCAGGCTGCGATCAACGCCGCCACCAACCTGCTGCCCAAGGATTTGCCGGCACCGCCGGTGTACAACAAGGTCAACCCGGCGGATACCCCGGTGCTGACCCTGGCCATTACCTCCAAGACCATGCTGCTGCCCAAGCTCAATGACCTGGTCGACACACGCATGGCGCAGAAGATCGCGCAGATCAGCGGCGTCGGCATGGTCAGCATCGCCGGTGGCCAGCGCCAGGCCGTGCGCATCAAGGTCAACCCCGAAGCCTTGGCGGCCAACGGCTTGAACCTCTCCGATGTGCGCACCCTGATCGCCGCGTCCAACGTCAACCAGCCCAAAGGCAACTTCGACGGCCCCACGCGGGTGTCGATGCTCGATGCCAACGACCAGTTGGTGTCGCCCCAGCAATACGCCGAGCTGATCCTGGCCTACAACAATGGCGCGCCTCTGCGCCTCAAGGATGTGGCGCAGATCGTCGACGGCGCCGAAAACGAACGCCTTGCCGCCTGGGCCAATGAAAACCAGGCCGTACTCCTCAATATCCAGCGCCAACCGGGCGCCAACGTGATCGAGGTGGTCGACCGCATCAAGGCGCTGCTGCCGAGCATCACCGACAACCTGCCGGCCGGCCTCGACGTGACGGTGCTGACCGATCGCACCCAGACCATCCGCGCCTCGGTCACCGATGTGCAGCACGAATTGCTGATCGCCATTGCCCTGGTGGTGATGGTGACGTTCCTGTTCCTGCGGCGGGTCAGCGCCACGATCATCCCGTCGATTGCCGTGCCGCTGTCGCTGGTGGGCACCTTCGGGGTGATGTACCTGGCCGGGTTCTCCATCAATAACCTGACGCTGATGGCCCTGACCATTGCCACCGGTTTCGTGGTGGACGATGCCATCGTGATGCTGGAGAACATTTCCCGCTATATCGAGGAAGGCGAGACGCCGCTGGCCGCCGCGCTCAAGGGCGCCAGGCAGATCGGCTTCACCCTGATCTCCCTGACCCTGTCACTGATCGCCGTATTGATCCCGCTGCTGTTCATGGCTGATGTGGTGGGACGGCTGTTCCGCGAATTTGCCATCACCCTGGCGGTGGCGATCCTTATTTCCCTGGTGGTGTCCCTCACGCTCACGCCGATGATGTGCGCGCGTTTGCTCAAGCGCGAGCCCAAGGAAGAAGAGCAGAGCCGTTTCTACAAGGCCAGCGGCGCCTGGATCGACTGGCTGATCGAAGCCTACGGGCGCAAGTTGCAATGGGTGCTCAGGCACCAGCCGCTGACCCTGCTGGTGGCCATTGCGACCCTGGGCCTGACCGTGGTGCTGTACCTGGTGGTGCCCAAGGGCTTTTTCCCGGTGCAGGACACCGGGGTGATCCAGGGTATTTCCGAAGCGCCGCAGTCGATTTCATTCGCCGCCATGAGCCAGCGCCAGCAGGAACTGGCGCAGATCATTCTCACCGACCCGGCGGTGGAAAGCCTGTCGTCCTATATCGGCGTGGATGGCGATAACGCCACCCTCAACAGCGGCCGCTTGCTGATCAACCTCAAGCCCCACGGCCAGCGCGACTTGAGCGCGGCCCAGGTGATCACGCGCCTGCAACCGCAAATCGACAAGCTGGTGGGAATCCGCCTGTTCATGCAGCCGGTGCAGGACCTGACCATCGAAGACCGTGTCAGCCGCACCCAGTACCAGTTCAGCATGTCCTCGCCGGACGCCGACCTGCTGGCCCTGTGGAGCGGCAAGCTGGTGCACGCACTGAGCCAGATGCCGGAGCTCACAGACGTCGCCAGCGACCTGCAGGACAAGGGGCTGCAGGTGTACCTGGTGATCGACCGCGATGCGGCCTCGCGCCTGGGCGTCAGTGTGTCGACCATCACCGATGCTCTGTATGACGCGTTCGGCCAGCGGCAGATTTCCACCATCTACACCCAGGCCAGCCAGTACCGCGTGGTCTTGCAGGCCCAGTCGGGGGAAACCCTGGGCCCGGCGGCGCTGAACCAGATCCATGTGAAGACCACCGACGGCGGCCAGGTGCGCCTGTCCAGCCTCGCCCATGTGGAACAGCGCCAGGCGCAGTTGGCGATTGCGCATATCGGCCAGTTCCCGGCGGTGATGATGTCGTTCAACCTGGCCCCCGGCGTTGCCCTGGGCAAAGGCGTGGAGCTGATCAACCAGGCGCAGAAGGACATCGGCATGCCGGTGGGCGTGCAGACCCAGTTCCAGGGCGCTGCCCAGGCATTCGAAGCGTCGCTGTCGAGCACCTTGCTGCTGATCCTGGCAGCGGTGGTCACCATGTACATCGTGCTGGGCGTGCTCTACGAGAGCTATATCCACCCGATCACCATTCTCTCGACCTTGCCGTCGGCGGCAGTGGGGGCCTTGCTGGCCTTGCTGCTCAGCGGCAATGACCTGGGCATGATCGCGATCATCGGCATCATTTTGCTGATCGGTATCGTCAAGAAGAACGCGATCATGATGATCGACTTCGCCCTCGACGCCGAACGCAACCAGGGCCTGGACCCGCAGACCGCGATCTACCAGGCGGCGCTGCTGCGCTTCCGGCCGATCCTGATGACTACCCTGGCCGCCCTGTTCGGTGCAGTGCCGTTGATGCTCGCTACCGGCTCCGGTGCCGAACTGCGCCAGCCCCTGGGCCTGGTGATGGTCGGCGGCCTGCTGGTGAGCCAGGTGTTGACGCTGTTCACCACGCCGGTGATCTACCTGTATTTCGATCGCCTCGGCCGCCGCTGGCGCAAAGAGCCGCAAAGCCTGGAGCCGGTTGAGTCATGAACCTGTCCGGACCTTTCATTCGCCGGCCGGTAGCGACCCTGCTGCTGAGCCTGGCGATCATGTTGCTGGGCGGGGTCAGCTTCAACCTGCTGCCGGTGTCGCCGCTGCCACAGATCGATTTCCCGGTGATCGTGGTCTCGGCCAGCCTGCCCGGCGCCAGCCCCGAGGTGATGGCCTCCACGGTGGCCACGCCGCTGGAGCGTTCCTTCGGCGCGATTGCCGGCATCACCACCATGAGCAGTTCGTCGAGCCAGGGCTCCACCCGGGTGATCCTGGCGTTCGACTCCGACCGTGATATCAACGGCGCCGCGCGGGAAGTGCAGGCGGCGATCAACGCTTCGCGCAACCTGCTGCCCAGCGGCATGCGCAGCATGCCCACCTACAAGAAGATCAACCCGTCCCAGGCGCCGATCATGGTGCTGTCGCTGACCTCGGACGTGTTGCAGAAGGGCCAGCTGTACGACCTGGCCTCGACCATCCT
Organism: Pseudomonas sp. JV449; assembly: GCF_032424295.1. Lineage (NCBI taxonomy): Bacteria > Pseudomonadati > Pseudomonadota > Gammaproteobacteria > Pseudomonadales > Pseudomonadaceae > Pseudomonas > Pseudomonas sp. JV449. Next base: position 160,176 of record NZ_VYKD01000015.1, read on the forward strand.
CTCCCAAAGCCTGTCCCAGGTGCCGGGGGTGGGCGAAGTGCAGATCGGCGGCAGCTCCCTGCCGGCGGTGCGTATCGAGCTGGAACCCAAGGCCCTCGACCAGTACGGCGTGGCCCTGGACGACGTGCGCAACACCATCGCCAATGCCAACCAGCGTCGGCCCAAGGGCTCCCTGGAAGACGGCGAGCGCAACTGGCAGATCCAGGCCAACGACCAGCTGGAAAAGGCCAAGGATTACGAGCCGCTGCTGATTCGCTACCAGGACGGCGCCGCCCTGCGCCTCAAGGATGTGGCGAAGATCAGCGACGGCGTGGAGGACCGCTACAACAGTGGCTTCTTCAACAATGATTCGGCGGTGCTGCTGGTGATCAACCGCCAGTCCGGCGCCAACATCATCGAGACCGTCAGGCAGATCAAGGCGCAACTGCCGGCGTTGCAGGCGGTGCTGCCGTCCAGCGTCAAGCTCAGCCTTGCCATGGACCGCTCGCCGGTGATCACCGCGACCCTGCATGAAGCCGAGATGACCCTGCTGATTGCGGTGGGGCTGGTGATCCTGGTGGTGTACCTGTTCCTCGGCAACTTCCGCGCCTCGCTGATTCCAACCCTGGCGGTGCCGGTGTCGCTGGTGGGCACGTTCGCGATCATGTACCTGTACGGGTTCTCACTGAACAACTTCTCGCTGATGGCGCTGATCCTGGCCACCGGCCTGGTGGTGGACGATGCCATTGTGGTGCTGGAGAACATTTCCCGGCATATCGACGCGGGCGTGCCACCGATGAAGGCCGCCTACCTGGGTGCCGAGGAAGTCGGGTTTACCTTGCTGTCGATGAACGTATCGCTGGTGGCGGTGTTCCTCTCGATCCTGTTCATGGGCGGGATCGTCACCAACTTGTTCCGCGAGTTTTCCATCACCTTGTCGGCGGCGATCATCGTTTCGCTGATCGTGTCGCTGACGTTGACGCCGATGCTCTGCGCCCGTTGGCTCAAGCCCCACGTGAAAGGGCAGATGACCGGCCTGCAGCGCTGGAGCCAGAAGATCAACGACCGCATGGTGGCCGGCTACGCCACCAGCCTGGACTGGGTGCTGCGCCATCGCCGCCTGACCTTGCTCAGCCTGCTGCTGACCATTGGCGTGAACGTGGCGCTGTACGTGGTGGTCCCGAAGACCTTTATGCCGCAACAGGACACCGGCCAATTGATCGGCTTTGTGCGCGGGGACGACGGCCTGTCGTTCAGCGTCATGCAGCCGAAGATGGAAATCTTCCGCAAGGCGGTGCTCAACGACCCAGCGGTGCTCAGCGTGGCCGGCTTTATCGGCGGCAACAACGGTACCAACAACGCGGTGATGCTGGTCCGCCTCAAGCCCATCAGCGAACGCAAGGTGTCCGCCCAGGCGGTGATCGAGCGCCTGCGCAAGGATGTACCGCTGGTGCCGGGCGGGCGCCTGTTCCTGATGGCCGACCAGGACCTGCAATTCGGCGGCAGCCGTGACCAGACCAGCGCGCAGTATTCCTACATCCTGCAAAGCGGCGACCTGGCCGCGCTGCGCCTGTGGTACCCGAAAGTGGTTGCGGCGCTGCGTGAGCTGCCGGAACTGACCGCCATTGACGCCCGTGAAGGACGCGGCGCGGCCCAGGTCACGCTGATTGTCGACCGTGACCAGGCCAAGCGCCTGGGCATCGACATGGACATGGTCACCGCGGTGCTCAACAACGCCTACAGCCAGCGGCAGATTTCCACCATCTACGACAGCCTCAACCAGTACCAGGTGGTGATGGAGGTCAACCCCAAATACGCCCAGGACCCGATCACCCTCAACCAGATGCAGGTGATCACCTCCAGCGGCGCGCGGGTGCCGTTGTCGACCATTGCCCATTACGAGAACAGCCTGGCGGACGACCGCGTCAGCCACGAAGGCCAGTTCGCCTCGGAAAACATCGCCTTCGACATGGCCCCCGGGGTCACGGTAGAGCAGGGCACGGCGGCCATCGAGCGGGCGATTGCCAAGGTCGGCCTGCCGGAAGATGTGATCGCCAAGATGGCCGGCACTGCCGATGCCTTTGCGGCCACGCAGAAGGGCCAGCCGTTCATGATCCTCGGCGCGCTGGTGGCGGTGTACCTGGTGCTTGGCATTCTGTATGAGAGCTACATTCATCCGCTGACGATCCTCTCGACCCTGCCGTCGGCCGGCGTCGGCGCGATGCTTGCCATCTACCTGACGGGAGGGGAGTTCAGCCTGATTTCCCTGCTCGGCCTGTTCCTGTTGATCGGGGTGGTGAAGAAGAACGCGATCCTGATGATCGACCTGGCGTTGCAGCTGGAACGCAACGATGGGCTAGGCCCGCTGGAATCGATTCGCAGCGCCTGCCTGTTGCGTCTGCGGCCGATCCTGATGACCACCCTGGCGGCCATCCTCGGCGCCTTGCCATTGCTGCTGGGCACCGGCGATGGCGCGGAAATGCGCCATCCCCTGGGCCTGACCATCATTGGCGGCCTGATTTTCAGCCAGGTCCTGACCCTCTACACCACCCCGGTGGTTTACCTCTATCTCGACCGCGCGCGCCACCGTTTCAATGCCTGGCGCGGCGTGCGTACCGATGCTGCCCTGGACACTGCGCTATGACCGATTCAACCAACGCCAATGCACTGCGGGCTTCCGACACGGCACTCATCCCTGTAGGAGCGAGCTTGCTCGCGAAAAAACGGCAGGCACCGCGTTCATTCAGGCTCGGCGCGTTATCGTTAACGACCTTCGCGAGCAAGCTCGCTCCTACAGTAGGGTTGGCGTTGTTGCTCAGCGCCTGTGCCGTCGGCCCGGATTACAAACGCCCGGAAGTCACTGAACCCGCGCAGTTCAAGGAAGCCCAGGGCTGGCGCCAGGCCGCGCCGAGTGATTCCCTGGCCCGTGGCGCCTGGTGGGAGCTGTATGGCGACCGCCAACTCAACGACCTGGTGCTGCGCCTGAATAATTCCAACCAGACCGTGGCCCAGGCCGAAGCGCGTTTTCGCCAGGCCCAGGCCCTGGTGCGCAGTTCACGCGGGGCGTTTTACCCCAGCGTCGACCTGAGCGCGGGCAAAACCCGCGCCAGCCAGGGCACCGGCAGCAGCAGCGCCAGCCTCAGCAGTTCCAGCAGCGGGATCCGTGACACCCTCAACGCGCAGCTCGGCGTGAGCTGGGAAGCCGATATCTGGGGCAAGTTGCGCCGTGGCCTGGAGGCCAACGAGGCCAGTGCCGAAGCCAGCTCGGCGGATCTGGCCGCGATGCGCCTGAGCCAACAGTCGGAACTGGTGCAAAGCTACCTGCAACTGCGGGTCATGGACGAGCAGACCCGCCTGCTGCAAGCCACGCTGGACACCTACCAGCGCTCCCTGCAAATGACCGAAAACCAATACCGCGCCGGGGTTTCCGGCAAGGACGCGGTGGCCCAGGCGCAAACCCAGCTCAAGACCACCCAGGCCAGCCTGATCGACCTGATCTGGCAACGTGCCCAACTGGAAAACGCCATCGCCGTGTTGATCGGCGAGGCACCGGCCAACTTCAGCCTGGCGGTGAGCAAGGACATCCCGGCCCTGCCGCAGATTCCGGTCAGCCTGCCGTCGCAATTGCTTGAACGGCGCCCGGACATCGCCTCGGCCGAACGCTCGGTGATCGCCGCCAACGCCAATATTGGCGTGGCCAAGGCCGCCTATTACCCGGACCTGACGCTGAGCCTGGCCGGCGGCTATTCCAGCAGCACCTATGCCGACTGGATCAGCCTGCCGAACCGCTTCTGGTCGGTAGGGCCGAAACTGGCCATGACCCTGTTCGACGGCGGCCAACGCTCGGCGGAAGTCGACCGCACCGTGGCGTCCTACGACGAAACCGTGGCCAAGTACCGCCAGACCGTGCTCGACGGCTTCCGTGAAGTGGAAAACTACATGGTCCAGCTTAAGGTGCTGGAAGACGAGGCGGTGGTCAGCAACGAAGCCCTCGAGGCCGCCCGAGAATCGCTGCGCTTGACCCAGAACCAGTACAAGGCCGGGCTGATTGCCTATCTGGATGTGGTGACGGTCCAGGCCACGGCGCTGAGTAACGAGCGCACCGTGTTGACCCTGTTGCAGAGCCGCCTGGTGGCCAGCGTGCAACTGATCGCCGCGCTGGGCGGTGGTTGGGATGGGCAGACGCCGATTGCCGAGAAGGATTGATTGATCGTTCTCACGTGTGTGGGAACGCAGTGTGTGGGTAATTTCAATCAGTAGATTGGCGTCAAACTGCCACTAATGGCCCTCTGATAATTAATCAACTGTTCAAGAATTATTCTCGCTACAATCGCCCGCTTTGCCACTTGGTACGGGCGTTTCGGGTCCGTTGCCCACGAGAAGTCCCATGCTTATCGGTAGCTATTCCCCCTCGCTGGTCGCGATCTCGCTGTTTGTCGCGATCCTCGCTTCCTACACCGCCCTGGACCTCACCGGCCGCATCGCGACCGCCAAGGGGCGCGCTGTGTATTTATGGATAGCCGGCGGGGCCATGGCGATGGGGGTAGGCGTCTGGTCCATGCACTTTATCGGCATGCTGGCGTTGCGCCTGCCGTTTGCCTTGGGCTTCGACATCGGTATCACCGCGCTGTCGTTGTTGATCGCGGTATTGTCCTGCGGCTTTGCATTATGGCTGGTCAGCCAAGCGCGTTTGCCTGCCTGGCAACTGGCGTTTGGCGCGCTGGTCATGGGCAGCGGTATTGCCAGCATGCACTACACCGGCATGGCCGCGATGCGCATGACGCCGGGCATCGACTATGACCCCACGCTATTTGGCCTGTCGTTGCTGATCGCGGTGGGGGCGTCCGGAGCCGCACTGTTGATTGCGTTCAACCTGCGCCGCAACACGCCTTATGTACGCCTGGCCCGTGGTGGTGCGGCGGTGGTGATGGGCTTTGCAATCGTCGGCATGCATTACACCGGCATGGCGGCCGCAGGCTTTGCCGATGAAAGTTACTGCGCCGCCGTGCTGGATGGCTTGAGCGGCAAGGGCCTGGATAACCTGGTGTTGGTGACGACCCTGGCGGTACTGGCCATCGCGTTGCTGACGTCGTTGCTCGACGCGCGCCTGGAAGCCCGTACTGCGGTGCTCGCCGACTCGTTGACCCAAGCCAACCAGGAACTGACCCACCTGGCCCTGCACGATATGCTCACCGGCCTGCCCAATCGCACCTTGCTGGCCGATCTGTATTCAACAGACCATCGAGGCGGTAAAGGAGCAGGGCGGTTGCTTTGCCCTGATGTTCATCGACCTGGATGGCTTCAAGCCGGTCAACGATGCTTTTGGCCATCACATGGGCGACCAGTTGTTGCGCGAAGTCGGCCTGCGCCTGCGCGAAGACCTGCGCAGTCACGACACCCTGGCGCGCATCGGCGGCGATGAGTTTGTATTGCTGGTGCAGTTGACCCAGCCCGACGATGCCCTCGGCCTTGCCGAACGCCAGGTGGTGCTGATCAACCGCGCGTTCCAGGTGGCCGAGCATGAGCTGAAGATTTCCGCCAGCGTCGGCATCGCCATGTTCCCGGGCAATGGCAACACCCCCCAGGAACTGCTGATGAACGCCGACGCCGCCATGTACCATGCCAAGGGCATGGGCAAGAACGGCTACAGCTTCTTTGATGTGTCGATGAACACCAATGCGCGCAAGCAATTGCAGCTGCTGCAAGACCTGCGCAATGCTCTTGAGCACGAGCAGTTCCGGCTGTATTACCAGCCCAAGTTTGATGCGATCAGTGGGATCCCGGTGGGCGCCGAAGCGCTGGTGCGCTGGGAGCATCCGCAACAAGGCTTGTTGTTGCCGGCGACTTTTATCGAACTGGCGGAAAAAACCGGCCTGATCATCCCCATCGGCGAATGGGTGCTCAATGAAGCCTGTCGCCAAATGAGCCTGTGGTACGCCCAGGGTTATGAGCACTGGCGCATCGCGGTGAACTTGTCGGCGTTGCAGTTTTGCCACGCCGGGCTGGTCAACAGCGTGGCCGGCGCACTCGCCCGGCACCGGTTGCCGGCCAACAGCCTGACCCTGGAAATCACCGAGACCACCGCGATGAGCGACGCCGATGCGAGCATGACGGTGTTGCAGCAGCTGTCGGACATGGGCGTGGACCTGTCCATCGACGATTTCGGCACGGGCTACTCCAGCCTGATGTACCTCAAGCGCCTGCCGGCCAACGAGTTGAAGATCGACCGTGGTTTTGTGCGTGACCTGGAGCATGACAGCGACGACGCCGCCATCGTGTCTGCCATTGTTGCCTTGGGCCAGGCGCTGGGGCTGCGAATCGTCGCCGAAGGCGTGGAAACCGATGTGCAGCAGAGTTTTCTCACGCGGTTGGGGTGTAACTCCCTGCAAGGCTACCTGCTCGGCCACCCGTTGCCGGCGGACGGTTTCATGGCCCATATCCAGCGCGGCGAAGATGCAGCGGCGCCTGACAAAAGCCGTGCGTGACGGTTAGTATCGGATCCAACCCTAAACACCAGGTTGGATCAGGAGACCGCACGCATGGACAAAGTCCTCATCATCACCGGGGGGAGCCGTGGTATCGGCGCCGAGACGGCATTGCTGGCTGCCCGCGAGGGCTATCGCATCTGCATCAACTATCACTCCGATGAAAAAGCCGCCCACAGCGTGCTCGAGCAGGTTCGCGGCCTCGGTGCCCAGGCGATTGCGGTGCGCGCGGATGTCAGTATCGAAGATGAAGTGATTGCGCTGTTCCATCGCGTGGACGCCGAACTGGGCCGGGTCACCGCGCTGGTGAACAATGCCGGCACCGTGGGGCACAAGTCGCGGGTGGATGAGATGTCCGAGTTCCGCATCCTGAACATTCTCAAGACCAATGTGCTCGGTCCGATCCTGTGTGCCAAGCACGCGGTGCTGCGGATGTCGCCCAAGCATGGCGGGCAGGGCGGCAGTATCGTCAATGTGTCGTCGGTGGCTGCACGCCTGGGTTCGCCGGGTGAGTACGTCGACTACGCCGCATCCAAGGGCGCACTCGACACCTTCACCCTCGGCCTGTCGAAAGAAGTGGCGGGCGAGGGTATCCGCGTCAACGCGGTGCGCCCCGGCTACATCTTCACCGACTTCCACGCCCTGAGCGGCGACCCGGACCGGGTCAGCAAGCTCGAGTCCGGTATTCCCATGGCCCGTGGCGGGCGGCCGGATGAAGTGGCGGAAGCGATTATCTGGCTGCTGTCGGACAAGGCTTCGTATGCCACGGGGACTTTTCTGGATTTGGGTGGCGGTCGCTAGTGATGCAGTGCCTGTACCGGCGCCATCGGGGCATAGGTATCTACACAACTCTTAAAGGCTGACACATAACTCTGTGGTGAGCGGGCGGTGCGACGATTCGACAAGCCCGCTCACCACAGAAGCCTAATTGCCATAGATTCCGTATTCACTGGAAGTTGTGTAGATACCCATGGCCATCGGGGGCTTGCCCCCGATGGCGTCAGAAAGCGCAACGCCATCCCTCAAAACGACCGCACAATCCGCCCCAACGTATCCATCGCCTTCTCCGAGACCTCGGTCCACGGGCTGCCGTAGTTCAGGCGAATACAGTTGCGAAAGCGCTGGGTCGCAGAAAAGATCGGCCCCGGCGCAATGCTGATGCCTTGCGCCAGCGCCATCTGGAACAACTTCAACGAATCGGTCTGCTCCGGCAATTCCAGCCACAGGAAATACCCGCCGGCCGGCTGGCTCACCCGTGTCTGCGCCGGGAAGTAGCGGGCGATAGCCGCCAGCATGGCGCTTTGCTGTTCTTCCAGGGCATAGCGCAGTTTACGTAAGTGGCGGTCATAGCCGCCGTGTTGCAGGTAGTCGGCAATCGCCGCTTGCGCCGGCATCGAAGGGCACAGCGAGGTCATCAGCTTCAAGCGCTCGACCTTCTGCGCATAGCGCCCGGCCGCCACCCAGCCGACGCGATAGCCCGGCGCCAGACTCTTGGCGAAGGAGCCGCAGTGCATCACCAGGCCTTCGTTGTCGAAGGCCTTGGCCGGCTTGGGTGCCTGCTGCCCGTAGTACAGCTCGGCGTACACGTCGTCCTCGATCAACGGCACTTGGTGGCTACGCAGCAGTTCCACCAGCGCCTGCTTCTTTGCTTCCGGCAATGTGGCGCCCATGGGATTCTGGAAACTGGTCATGGTCCAGCAGGCCTTGATCGGGTAGCGCTCCAGGGTTTGCGCCAGGGCGTTGAGGTCGATGCCGTCGCGCGGGTGCACGGGGATTTCCACCGCCTTGAGCTTCAGGCGTTCCAGCACTTGCAGGCAGGCGTAGAACGCCGGGGCCTCGATGGCCACCAGGTCGCCCGGTTCGGTGACCGCTTGCAGGCACAGGTTCAACGCTTCCAGGGCGCCGTTGGTGATCAGCAGCTCCTCCATGGGCAGCATCAGGCCGCCGACCATATAGCGCAGGGCAATCTGCCGACGCAGTTGCGGGTTGCCCGGCGACATGTCGGTGACCACCAGACGCGGGTCCATCTCGCGGCTGGCGCTGGCCAGGGAGCGAGCCAGGCGCGGCAGCGGGAACAGCATGGGGCTGGGGAAGGCCGAGCCGAAGGGCACGGTGTTGGGGTCTTTGATCGAATCGAGTACCGAGAACACCAGTTCGCTGACATCGACTTCGGTGGACTCATGCACCTGCTCGCTCACCACCGGTTCGGAGAACGGGCTGGGTGCATGGGTGTTGACGAAATAGCCGGAGCGCGGCCGTGCCCGGATCAGCCCGCGACGCTCCAACAGGTAGTAGGCCTGGAACACCGTGGACGGGCTGACGCCATAGGTCTGGCTGGCATAGCGTACCGACGGCACACGCTGGCCGGGGCCGAGCACGCCGGAGCGGATCAGTTCTGCGATGTCATCGGCGAATTTTTCGTAGCGTTTCATGTTGGCCTTAAACAAATAGGTAATATGAGTCCAGCCCCCTCCCACATTTGATCTGCATCATTTTCGATAGCGAGGTCTCAGCGGTTGAGCGGTGCCACAAAGCGACTGTCGGCGGCGCTGTAGATCCACGGCTCGTCCACATCCGAAACCTTGAAGCGCACTGTCTGCGAACTGCTCGCCGGCTTGTCGGCCAGCAATGCCACCGAAACCGGCACATCGACGATTTCCCCCGGTGCCAGGCTGATCTCGGTCTTGCCTTGCAGTTGGAAACCCTCTGCATCCAGCAGCTCCACCCGGTATTCCTGGCGCTGCTGTGTCTTGTTGATGACCTTGAGGCTGTAGATGTTTTCGATCTGGCCCTGGGCGTTCTCGCGGAACATGCCACGGTCCTTGGTCACGTCCAGCGACACCATTGGCCGCTCCACCAATGCCACCACCAACGCCGCAATCATCACCAGCAGCACCGCACTGTAGCCGATCAGGCGCGGCCTGAGCAGGTGGGTCTTGCCGCCTTGGAGTTGATGCTCGGAGGTGTAGCTCACCAAGCCCCGCGCATAGCCCATCTTGTCCATGATCGAATCGCAGGCGTCGATGCACGCCGCGCAGCCGATGCACTCCATTTGCAGGCCGTCGCGGATGTCGATGCCGGTGGGGCAGACCTGCACGCACAGCTGGCAGTCAATACAGTCACCCAGGCCGACAGCGGCCGGCGTGACCTCGCGTTTACGCGGGCCGCGATGCTCGCCACGGGCGCTATCGTAGGAAATGGTCAGGGTGTCTTTATCGAACATCACGCTCTGGAACCGCGCATACGGACACATATGCATGCACACCGCTTCACGCAGCCAGCCGGCGTTGATGTAGGTGGCGGCGGTAAAAAACAGCACCCAGAAGAGACTCACGCCCCCCATTTGCCAGGTCAGCAGTTCGGCGGCCAGGGGGCGGATCGGCGTGAAGTAGCCGACAAAGGTCAGCCCGGTGAGCACGCTGATGCCCAGCCACAACGTGTGTTTGGCCGAGCGTCGCGCGAGTTTGTTCAGGCTCCAGGGCGCCGCTTGCAGCTTGATACGCTGGTTGCGCTCGCCCTCGGTGAGCTTTTCGCACCACATGAACAGCCAGGTAAACGAGCTTTGCGGGCAGGTGTAGCCACACCACACGCGGCCGGCGAACACCGTAATCGCAAACAGGCCGAAGGCACAGATGATCAGCAAAGCCGATAACAGGATGAAGTCCTGGGGCCAGAAGGTGGCGCCGAAAATATGGAATTTACTCTCGGCCAAATCCCACAGCACGGCTTGCCGCCCACCCCAGTTCAGCCACACCGTGCCGAAGAACGCCAGGAACAGAAAGCCCGCGCCAGCCACGCGCAAGGTGCGGAACAGGCCGGTGAAACTGCGGGTATGGATCAGGTTGTCGCTGGATTTGGCCTTCACCTTCTTTGGGTGGATCGGCTCAAAGGTTTCCACGGTTGGGATTCGTTCGCTCATGGTCGTTCGCTCATCAGCCTCCATCAGGCCGATGAACTATGCGCGCCGGTCTGTTTGCATAACAGGCTCAGGTATGGCGATAAAAAGCGGATCAGATGGGCTTTGGCCATGGGCCTGCGTCAATGTGCTGCACCCCATGGCGCTGGAGGTGCAGCTAGATCTGGCGCGTGCTGATACAGATCAATTAAATCAGCGAACCAGGTTCTTCAGCCTTTACATGTTGGCGCCCATCATGGGCACCTGCCACCGTCAGGGCGTCGGCCTCGGCTTCGGTGATATAGATCCGCTCGGCGGCCAGTTCCACGTACGACATGGATTTGTCGGTGTCGGTAACGATATGGACGCGGGTCGCCGGCACGCTCTGTTCCTGGCCATTGTCATCGAGCATGAAGTAGCACAGTTGGTTTTCGATACGCAGGGGCATGCCGGTCTCCTTTTTCATGGGGTATGAAGGTTAGGGGGCAGCAAGGTGTGTGGGTTCAAGGCAACTGACTGGCGGTCGCCGCTGTCCATCCTTTATCCATAAATAAAGGACAGCATCCATGGACGCCTGGTGGCACGAAGTGTGGCAAACCCTGCAGGCCGAATTCGCCGACCTTGGCGACGCGAAACAGCTCACTCAAATCACTGTTCGCCTGCTGATCGCAGCGCTGTTGGGCGGCATCCTCGGGTTTGAGCGCGAGCACAAGGGCAAGGCTGCCGGTGTGCGCACCCATATGCTGGTGGCAATGGGCGCCGCATTGTTTGTGCTGGTACCGCAGATGTCTGGCAACCAGGCGGATGCCATGAGTCGTGTGGTCCAGGGGGTGATCGCGGGGATTGGTTTCCTCGGCGCAGGGACGATCCTCAAGGGCAAGGAAGATGAAGAGGGCCAGCACGTCAAAGGCCTGACCACCGCTGCCGGGTTATGGATGACCGCCGCCATTGGGGTGGCGGCGGGAATGGGCCGCGAGTCGACGGCGGTGTTGAGTACCTTGCTGGCCCTGGCGGTGTTCAGCGTGATGCCAAGGATCGTCAAGCTGTTGGACAAGGAGACCTGACTTAATAAGGGACCTTCATGTTGACGCTGTAGGTTTCAGGACCGTGTTGGCGTTCGGCGGGCACTCGTTCTGTGCGTAAAGAGTCGAGCCTGTGCATGTTCAACAGACTACCAAACCCAGTCAAGAACCCAGCCATACGTCCCATTGCTGAATGGTTCTTGCCAAGGGTCTCCACATCGTCTTTCGACTTATGATAAGCGTTCAGCAGATCTGCGGTGTCACTGCCAGAATATGCTTTCATCAAGTTTTCAAGCCCTTTCAACCTGAGCTCCTTGATCAGGGTTTCTTCCGCATCACGCCTGGCGGATTCCAGGTTGGTGCTGATCATGTCCGGATTTAACTGTTTACCGAGCGCTTCGAGGGTTTTGGCGTTCGCTTCAGCATTCTCACCGTGCAACATCAACCGGATGTTGTCTTCAGTTAACAGTCTGCGGACTTTGTCAAGCTGTGTGCGGGAATGAAAGGAGTTCGGGGCGTGCAGAATGCAGTGGATGTTGTGCTGGGATAACAGCGAGTTCAGCTCAGCCAGAGGCGTTGCATCGGTGTGCGCCGGAGTGACGGGGGTGGACGGTACGTAGTTCGGGGTCAGCTGAGGAGGGATGGTCGACATATATAACCTCACGAAGAATGGACTGAAACGCCTTATCCCAAAGGGTGGGGGGAGCATTTCGCGAGGTCAGTATATAAAGCTGGGCTTAAGCAATATTTTCTTAATAGCGAAGGAAATTTCGGTTTTTCATGAGGTCCGCTCGAAGGGCGATATCTTGTTTTCGAGCGAGCCTCCCGTCGCCGTCAGCTGGTTCTTACAATCACCGGTGGCATTGTCGTTGGTGGTTCTTCCACCGCTGGCGGTTGGGTTTCCGGCGGTTCCTTCTCGGGAATCGGCTCCGGCTCCGTGGGGGGCAAGGTCGGGTTGTCGATATTCGGGTCCGGGGTTTCAGCCGGGATAGGGATATTCATCGGTGTGGCCTCCTTTGTGCTTTGCTCCAGTGGTGGACATCCACCGGGGCCAATTGATTCCCCGCCCAATGGCGGAACATCCAGCTGAACTTTTAACCTTGGCCCAGGCTCGGACCTATAGCGGCCCTGCTCAGGGAGAGCGCTGCCGTATCGGAATTCGGATCAAGCAAAGAGCGTCCACAGGGCGTAAGGGGAAGATGCTCGATGACTGCTGAAACACTGGCTCCAGAAGACTCCATATTGCCGCTGTCCCAGGCGCTGTTGCTGCCCAGGATCGCGATCGAAAGCACTTCACCCGTGATCGACGGCGGCGAATTTGCCGTCAAGGCCGTGGTGGGCCAGCGGGTCAACGTCACCAGCAAGGTATTCGCCGATGGCCACGACAAGCTGGCCGTATTGATCCGTTGGCGCCCGCTGCATGACGAAAGCTGGCACAGCGTGGTCATGAACGACGTGGGCAACAATGGCTGGGAAGGGGCGTTTACCGTCACCGTCCAGGGCCCTCACGAATACTGCATCGAGGCCTGGATCGATACCTACGCCAGCTTCTGCTATGAACTGCGCAAAAAACATGAAGCCGGGGTGCCGGTCAGCCTGGAGTTGCAGGAAGGCCGCAGCCTGGTGCTGCAGGCCGCCGAACGCAGCGACAACGAACTGCGTGACCGCCTGATGCTGTTGCACCACGAACTCTCCGGTTTGCTGGAAACCGAGCAGGTCGCGCTGTTTTTGCACGAAGACAGTGCACACCTGATGACCCAGGCCGACCACCGCGCCTACTTGAGCATCAGCACCGTCTACCCGATTGATGTGGAGCGCGAGGCGGCGCAATTTGCCAGTTGGTACGAGCTGTTTCCCCGTTCGATCACCGACGATCCGGCCCGCCACGGTGCGTTCAACGACGTGCACTCGCGCCTGTCGATGATCCATGACATGGGGTTCGACGTGCTGTACTTCCCGCCGATCCACCCGATCGGGCGCAGCCACCGCAAAGGCAAGAACAATTCCCTGACCGCAGGCCCCGATGATCCGGGCAGCCCCTATGCCATCGGCAGCGAGGACGGCGGCCACGAGGCCATCCACCCGCAGTTGGGCAGCCGCGAAGACTTCCGTCGCCTGGTCAAGGCCGCCGCCGAGCATGGCCTGGAGATCGCCCTGGATTTCGCCATCCAGTGCTCCCAGGACCACCCGTGGCTCAAAGAGCACCCGGGCTGGTTCAACTGGCGCCCGGACGGCACGATCAAATATGCCGAGAACCCGCCAAAGAAGTACCAGGACATCGTCAACGTCGACTTCTATGCCGCGGATGCGATCCCAGGCCTGTGGACTGAACTGCGCGACATCGTGGTGGGCTGGGTGGAAGAGGGCGTGAAGACCTTTCGCGTCGACAACCCCCACACCAAGCCGCTGCCCTTTTGGCAGTGGCTGATCGCCGATGTACGGGCAAAGCATCCCGAGGTGATCTTCCTCGCCGAAGCCTTCACCACCCCGGCGATGATGGCGCGCCTGGGCAAGGTCGGTTACTCCCAGAGCTACACCTACTTCACCTGGCGCAACACCAAGGCCGAACTGGCCGAATACCTGGCGCAATTGAACGAGTCGCCGTGGCGCGAATGCTACCGGCCGAATTTTTTCGTCAATACACCGGATATCAACCCAGGGTTCCTGCATGAATCCGGGCGCCCGGGCTTTTTGATCCGCGCCGCGCTGGCCACCATGGGCTCGGGCCTGTGGGGCATGTATTCGGGCTTTGAGCTATGTGAAGCGGCACCGGTGCCGGGCAAAGAGGAATACCTGGACTCGGAGAAATACGAGATTCGCCCTCGGGACTTCACCGCACCCGGCAATATCATCGCCGAGATCGCCCAGCTCAACCGCATCCGCCGCCAAAACCCGGCCTTGCAGACCCACCTGGGCCTGAAGCTCTACAACGCCTGGAACGACAATATCCTGTACTTCGGCAAGCGCAGCGAGGACGGCAGCAACTTCATCCTCGTAGCCGTCAACCTCGATCCGTTCAATGCCCAGGAGGCCCACTTTGAGTTGCCGTTGTGGGAATTGGGCCTGCCGGACGATGCGCAGACCCAGGGCGAAGACCTGATGAACGGCCACCGCTGGACCTGGTATGGCAAGACCCAGTGGACGCGGCTGGAGCCGCAGATGCCGTTCGGGATCTGGCGCATCAGCACCTCCTGAGCCTGGTGAAGAGCAACATGTGGGAGGGGGCAAACCCCTCCCACATTGACCCGGTTCAGTCTGCACGATTTTTCGAGTATTTCAGGAGTTTCCAATGGCGAAGAAACCCAAGGCTGCCACCTTCATCAAAGACCCGCTCTGGTACAAGGACGCAGTGATCTACCAGGTTCACGTCAAATCCTATTTCGACTCCAACAACGACGGCATCGGTGATTTTCCCGGCCTGATCGCCAAGCTCGACTACATCGCCGACCTGGGTGTCAACACCATCTGGCTGCTGCCGTTCTACCCCTCGCCACGCCGCGATGACGGCTATGACATTGCCGAATACCGGGGCGTGCACAGCGACTACGGAACCATGGCCGATGCCCGGCGCTTTATCGCCGAAGCCCACAAACGCGGGTTGCGGGTCATCACTGAACTGGTGATCAACCATACCTCCGATCAGCACCCGTGGTTCCAGAGGGCACGCAAGGCCAAGCCGGGCTCGGCGGCGCGGGACTTCTACGTGTGGTCCGATGACGACCAGAAATACGACGGCACCCGCATCATTTTCCTCGACACCGAAAAGTCCAACTGGACATGGGACCCGGTCGCCGGCCAGTACTTCTGGCACCGTTTTTATTCCCACCAGCCGGACCTCAATTTCGACAACCCGCAGGTGATGAAAGCCGTGCTGTCGGTGATGCGCTACTGGCTGGACATGGGCATCGACGGCCTGCGCCTGGACGCCATCCCTTACCTGATCGAGCGCGATGGCACCAACAACGAAAACCTGCCGGAAACCCACGACGTCCTCAAGCAGATCCGCGCCGAGATCGACGCCCATTACCCCGACCGCATGCTGCTCGCCGAGGCCAACCAGTGGCCGGAAGACACGCAGCTGTATTTCGGCGACCGCAAGGGCGATGACGGCGATGAGTGCCACATGGCGTTCCACTTCCCGCTGATGCCGCGCATGTACATGGCGCTGGCCCAGGAGGATCGCTTCCCGATCACCGATATCCTGCGCCAGACCCCGGAGATCCCCGCCAACTGCCAATGGGCGATCTTCCTGCGCAACCACGACGAACTGACCCTGGAAATGGTCACCGATAAAGAGCGCGACTACCTGTGGAACTACTACGCTGCTGACCGCCGCGCACGCATCAACCTGGGCATTCGCCGGCGCCTGGCGCCCTTGATGGAGCGCGACCGCCGCCGTGTGGAGTTGCTCAACAGCCTGCTGCTGTCGATGCCCGGCACGCCGACCCTGTATTACGGCGACGAAATCGGCATGGGCGACAATATCTACCTCGGCGACCGCGATGGCGTGCGCACGCCGATGCAATGGTCCATTGACCGCAACGGCGGTTTCTCCCGCGCCGACCCGGCCAGCCTGGTGCTGCCACCGATCATGGATCCGCAATACGGCTATCTGTCGGTCAACGTCGAAACCCAGGCCCAGGACCCGCACTCACTGTTGAACTGGACCCGCCGCATGCTGGCGGTGCGCAAGCAGTCCAAGGCGTTTGGGCGCGGCAGCCTGAAAATGCTCTCGCCAAGCAATCGCCGCATCCTGGCGTATACCCGCGAATTCACCGGCGAAGACGGGCGCAACGAAATCATCCTGTGTGTGGCCAACGTCTCGCGCAGCGCCCAGGCGGCCGAGCTGGACCTGTCGGCCTTTGCTGGCATGGTCCCGGTGGAGATGCTCGGCGGCAATGCGTTCCCGCCCATCGGCCAACTGAATTTCCTGCTGACCCTGGCGCCGTATGGCTTCTATTGGTTCGTGCTGGCGGCGGAAAACCAGATGCCCAGCTGGCACGTGGAGCCGGCGCAAAGCATGCCGGACTTCACCACCCTGGTATTGAAAAAACGCATGGAAGAGCTGCTCGACGAACCGTGTCGCACCGCCCTCGAACAGACCTCGCTGCCCGCCTGGCTGCCCAAGCGCCGTTGGTTTGCCGGCAAGGACACCGCCATCGACAGCGTGCGCATCGCCTACGGTGTGCGCTTTGGCGACCCCCAGCACCCGGTCTTGCTCAGCGAGCTTGAGGTGACCGCCGGTGGCCAGGTCAGCCGTTATCAGCTGCCGTTCGGTTTTCTTGGCGAAGACCAGTTCACCAGCGCCTTGCCGCAACAGTTGGCCCTGGCCCGGGTACGGCGGGTGCGTCAGGTCGGCCTGGTGACGGACGCCTTCAGCCTGGAGCACTTTATCCGCGCGGTGATCCAAGGCCTGCAGGCCGGTACCGTGTTAAACGGCAGCGACGGCGACCTGCGTTTTGAAGCCACGCCACACTTGGACACGCTGCAACTGACGGACGAGTCGCCGGTACGTTACTTGTCTGCCGAGCAGTCCAACAGCTCGGTGGTGGTGGGCGAGAGCCTGGTGCTCAAGCTGATCCGCAAAGTCAGCGCCGGGGTGCACCCGGAGCTGGAAATGAGCGCGTACCTGACGCAGGCGGGTTACCCGAATATCTCGCCGCTGATGGGTTCGGTGATTCGCCATGATGGCGCAGGCGAGGACAACCTGCTGATGATCGCCCAGGGCTACTTGAGCAACCAGGGTGACGCATGGAGCTGGACCCAGAACAATCTGGAACGTGCCATCCGCGATGAACTGGCCGAGGCCATCTCCGAACAGGAACAGCATTACAACGCATTGGGCGAGCTGGCGGACTTCGCCGGGCTGCTCGGCCAGCGCCTGGGTGAAATGCACGGGGTACTGGGTGCCAACACGACCAATAAGGACTTCAACCCCGAACCGACCAGCGCCAAGGATACCCAAGCCTGGGCCAAGGACGTTGGGACGCAGATCGACCGTGCATTGCAATTGCTCAAGCTGCATCAAAGCCAATTGAACCCTGCCGATCAGGCGCTGGTCAGTGAATTGCTGGCGCAGAAAAAAGCCATCGGCGCGCATGTCCAGGCGCTGGCGAAAGCCACCTTGGGCGGGCTGCGCATTCGGGTTCATGGTGACTTGCACCTGGGCCAGGTGCTGGTGGTGAAGGGCGATGCCTACCTGATCGACTTTGAAGGCGAACCGGCGCGGCCGCTGCATGAACGGCGCGGCAAGCACAGCCCGTATAAAGATGTGAGCGGCGTGTTGCGCTCCTTTGACTACGCGGCGGCCATGGCCTTGAACGTACAAGGGGTGGATCACTCGCCCGCAGCGGACCAGGCGCGCAGGCGCGTGACCGATCGCTACCTGAAAGAGGCCCGCCAGGCATTTATCCAGGCTTATCAGGCCGCTGCGTCTACACTGGCGCATGACTGGCAGGATGCCAAGGGCCAGGACGCCGCGCTGACGTTGTTCAGCCTGGAGAAGGCCGCGTATGAGGTAGCGTACGAAGCGGAAAACCGCCCGACTTGGTTGCCGGTGCCCCTGCGGGGCTTGCACGGGTTGTTGAGCGGGATTACATCTAAATCGAACACTGCACGCGGTGGGGAGACGTCATGAGCTTTACGAATAAAGAACCGCTGCAACCGAAGTTGACAGCCATGCCGGCGTCCAAGGACGTCGAAGCGCTGGTGCGCGCCGAGCACCACGACCCGTTTTCCATTCTCGGGCCACACGATGACGAGCAGGGCGGCCAATTTATCCGCGCGTTCCTGCCGGAGGCCTTGAGTGTCCAGGTGCTGAGCCGCGATGGCGGTGAACAGATCGGCAGCCTGGATGCGACCCAGGTGCCGGGCCTGTTCGTCGGGCAGTTCAACACCCGCCAGGCGTACTTGCTGAAAATCCAGTGGGCCGGTGGCGAGCAGATCACCGAAGACCCTTACAGCTTCCAGCAACTGTTGCTGGGGGAGATGGACCTGTACCTGTTCGCCGAAGGCAACCACCGTGACCTCAGCAGTTGCCTGGGGGCCCAGGTGACCAGCGTCGATGGCGTAGACGGCGTGCGTTTTGCCGTGTGGGCGCCGAATGCGCGGCGGGTCTCGGTGGTGGGGGACTTCAATATCTGGGACGGCCGCCGCCACCCGATGCGCCTGCGGCATCCGTCGGGCGTGTGGGAGATCTTCATTCCCCGCCTGCAACCTGGCGCCGCCTACAAGTACGAAATCCTCGGCGCCCACGGGATTCTGCCGCTCAAGGCCGACCCGATGGCGCTGGCGACCCAGTTGCCACCCGATACCGCCTCGAAAGTCGCCGCGCCGTTGCAGGTGGACTGGCAGGACCATGAGTGGATGCAAGCGCGGGTCGAGCGACAGAAGGCCACGGCGCCGCTGTCGATCTACGAGTTGCATGTGGGCTCCTGGCAGTGCGAGCTGGACGAGGCCGGCGAAGTAGCGCGCCAATACACCTGGCGCGAGCTGGCCGAGCGGTTGGTGCCGTATGTGCAGCAACTGGGCTTCACCCACGTCGAATTGATGCCGATCATGGAACACCCGTTCGGCGGTTCGTGGGGTTACCAGGCGCTTTCACAGTTCGCACCGACGGCGCGTTTTGGCTCGCCGGAGGACTTCGCCTATTTCATCAACGCGCTCCATCAGGCCGATATCGGCGTGATCCTCGACTGGGTGCCGGCGCATTTCCCCACCGACACCCACGGCCTGGCGCAATTCGACGGCACTGCGTTGTATGAATACGCCAACCCGCTGGAAGGCTTCCACCAGGACTGGGACACGCTGATCTACAACCTGGGCCGCACTGAGGTCCACGGCTTCATGCTGGCCTCGGCACTGCATTGGCTCAAACACTTCCACATTGACGGGCTGCGCGTGGACGCTGTGGCGTCAATGTTGTACCGCGACTATTCGCGCAAGGCCGGCGAATGGGTGCCCAACCGCCATGGCGGGCGCGAGAACCTGGAAGCCATCGATTTCCTGCGCCACTTGAACGACGTGGTGGCACTGGAAGCGCCCGGCGCCCTGGTGATCGCCGAAGAGTCCACCGCCTGGCCCGGCGTCAGCCAGCCCACCCAACAGGGCGGCCTGGGCTTCAACTACAAGTGGAACATGGGCTGGATGCACGATTCTTTGCATTACATCCAGCAGGATCCGGTCTATCGCGCCCATCACCATAACGAGCTGAGCTTCGGCCTGGTGTATGCGTGGTCCGAGCGCTTCATCCTGCCGATTTCCCACGATGAAGTGGTGCACGGCAAGCACTCGCTGATCGACAAGATGCCGGGCGACCGTTGGCAGAAGTTTGCCAACCTGCGCGCCTACCTGGCGTTCATGTGGATGCATCCGGGCAAGAAGCTGCTGTTCATGGGCTGCGAATTCGGCCAGTGGCGCGAGTGGAACCACGACCAGCAACTGGACTGGTACTTGCTGCAGTACGCCGAGCACAAAGGCGTGCAAAAGCTGGTGGGTGACTTGAACCGCCTGTATCGCGAAGAGCCGGCGCTGCACGAGCAGGATGATGCGCCTCAGGGGTTCCAGTGGCTGATCGGCGACGACGCGATCAACAGCGTCTACGCCTGGCTACGCTGGAGCAAGGACGGTAAGCCGGTGCTGGTGGTGGCCAATTTCACCCCGGTGCCCCGTGAGGCCTACAAGGTGGGCGTACCGTTCGGTGGGCGTTGGAGCGAGGTGATCAACAGTGACGCCGATACCTACGCGGGTTCCAATTACGGCAATGGCGGTGGCGTGTTCACCGAGGATGAGCCACGCCATGGGCAACCGGTGTCACTGTCGTTGAACCTGCCGCCGTTGGGGGTGCTGATTTTGCGGCCTGACGGGAGTTAAAGGCTCTACCCTGCTGGATTCAGTTGTCCACGCTGGTGGCAGGGTGCCACAATGGCGCCTTTGTCATGGCAGTCGAATCAGGCGAATTTCATGAATGGCCTTGGGCATGGGCGGGATCAGGATTGCTTTATAGAGGCACAGGTGCGAACCGACCGTTTGCACCAGTTGTTTCGCCAGTCATTTGCAGCCATTTTCGGCAGCTACATGGCAGCCGCCATGCTCTGCTGGCTGTGCTGGGAGCGCTTCGATCACACGTTCATGGTGGTGTGGCTGGTGGTGCTGGGCGCGTCGTCGCTGCTGCGGGTCAAGATGTTCCTGGACTGGTTCCGCTGCCCCAACAGCGAACGCACCCCGGATCGCTGGGAGCGCCGCTACTGGGTCACGCTGGTACTGTCCGCGAGCATTTGGGGGGCTGGGGCACTCGCGCTGATGCCCCCCGATGATCGGTTGTCCCAGGCGCTGGTGATGCTGTTCACCGTGGGGATGTCGGTCAGTGCCGTGTCGTGTTATTCGGCCTATCGCTATATGACCCTGGTGTCCATCGGTCTGGTGTTGCTGCCGTGCACCCTGTGGCTGTTGTTCCAGCCGACATCGATGCAAGTGGGTATCGGCATCGCGGTCCTGGTGTTTTCCACGTTTGTGGCCAGTGCCACGCGCAAGTTGTCCGATGCACTGGAGAAAGCCTTTCGCCTGACCCGGCAAATGGAACGGGCCCATAACATCTCGACCCGTGCCGCACAGACCGATGAGCTGACCGGCCTGATGAACCGCCGGGCGTTTTTCGAACATGCGCAATTGCTGTATGCGCAATGCCGTCATAACCAGCAGCCGCTGTGCGCGCTGATGATGGACATGGACCACTTCAAGCAAATCAACGACACCTATGGGCACCAGGCCGGCGATCAGGTCTTGCGCCAGATTGGCGGGGTGATCAGTGCGTCGTTCCGCAAGGCCGATGTGTATGGTCGCTTGGGCGGCGAAGAGTTTGCCGTGTTGTTGCCCAATACGTCGTTGGACACCGCGCGCAATATTGCCGAGGACCTGATCAAGGCTATAGCCGGTTTGGCCGCCGAGCCGGTCAAGGGGCTGTCAGCCAGCCTTGGGGTGGCGTTTACCCATGCCGTGGACGAGGACCTGCACGGCCTGATGAACAGCGCCGACAAAGCGCTGTACCGGGCCAAGGCATTGGGCCGCAACCAAGTGGCCGTGGCGGAGTAGGGCGCTGCTCAATCCTTGTGCATGGCCTTGATCAATACCCGCGAAACCTGCTCGGCAGAGTAAGGCTTGGGCAGGAACTCGAAGCCGTCATAGCCATTATCGGCCAGCTCTTCGCTGTAGCCCGAGGTCAGTATCACCGGCAGGTCCGCTCGACGCTGGCGCAGCAGCTTGGCCATGGCGACGCCGGTGATACCGGGCATGACCACGTCGGAGAAGATCACATCGAAGGCCCTCCCATCGTGCCCCGCAAGGGTCAGGGCCTGTTCGGCATCGGTCACCCAGCTGGCCTGGTAGCCCAGGTCTTGAAGAATCTGGCTGGCAAACCGCCCGATCTCCAGATTGTCCTCCACAATCAGCACCCGGCACTGTGATGTGTCGTGGGACGACGCCAGCGTTTCCTCGCAGGGGGGCGGCGCTGCTTCGGCTTCGACCTGGGGCAGATACAAGGTGAATACGCTGCCTTGGCCAGGCGTGCTGGTCACATCGATATTGCCCTCCGACTGCTTGGCGAAGCCGAAGACTTGCGACAGGCCCAGGCCGGTGCCTTTACCCACCGCCTTGGTGGTGAAGAACGGCTCGAAAATGCGTTCGACGGTGTCTTCGGGAATGCCGGGGCCGGTATCGGCGAGCGAAATGGCGACATACGCCTTACCCGACCCGGCGTCGCCGCGAATGTGGGGCAACGGCTGTGCCCCGAGGACCTTCAGGGTCAGGGTGCCCTGGCCCTCCATTGCGTCCCGTGCATTGAGGGCGATGTTGATCAGTGCGGTTTCAAACTGGCTGGCATCAATCCGCGCAAAACACGCCTGCGAAGGCATCTCGACACGTACATGAATACGCGCGCCTGTGACGCTCTCCAGCATCTCGCCGATGTTCTGTACGCGCTGGCCCACGTCGAAGACTTCCGGGTTCAGCGGTTGGCGGCGGGCAAAGGCGAGCAATTGGCTGGTCAACTTGCTCGCCCGCTCTACGGTATCCGCCACTGCGCCCATATAGCGCTGGCGACGCTGTTCCGGCAGGTCTGGCTGACGCAGGAAGTCCACCGATGAGCGAATGATGGTCAGCAGGTTGTTGAAGTCATGGGCCACGCCGCCGGTGAGTTGGCCGATGGCTTCGAGTTTCTGCGACTGGCGCAGCGCGGCTTCGGCCTTGGCCAGCGCCAGGGTGCGTTCTTCGACGCGCTGTTCGAGAGTGGTGTTCAGTTCGGCATAGGCCGCCAGGCCCTTGCGCACATCGGCATCGGCACGCACGCGCTCGATATGCGCCCAGGAGCGCTCGGTGACTTCCCGCAACAGGGCCAGGTCGTAGGGTGACCAGGCGCGTGGGTTTTTGTCATGGACGGCCATCAGGGCGGTCAGGCGACCGTTCTTGATCAGCGGCATGCAGATCGTCGCCGTCACCCCAAGGGCCTGGAAGGTGGCGGACTCTGCGGGTGGCAACTCGCGCAGATTGTCGTGGATCACCAGGGGCTCGCCGGCGCGCAGGCATTTGACGGCCATCTCGCCGAACGCCGCCAGGCTGTAGCGGCCGATGATGCTGGGCGAGCCGGGCGCGGTCCAATTGTCACGAATGGTAAAGCCGTCTTCATCGGCGTCCATGTCGGCGTAGGCGCAATTGCTCACCTGCAGGTGCTCGGCCAGCAAGCGGGTCGTGCTGGTCATGATGGCTTCGGCATCGACGGCGTTGACCACCGCGTTGCCGATGGCGTCCAGCACCGCCAGGCGGCGTGCCAGGAACACCGTGGCGGTGGTCTCGGTGACGGTGTCGAGCATGCCGACCACCTTGCCTTGGGGATCGCGGATCGGGCTGTAGCAGAAGGTGAAGTACGCCTGCTCCCGCCTCGGGCCGCGTTCAATCACCAGGGGAAAGTTTTCGATATAGGTGGCGTGGCCCTCGAAGGCGGCGTTGGCGATGGGGCTGACGTCATCCCACACCTCGGCCCACACTTCGTTGAACGGGCGCCCCAACGCGTAGGGCTTGCTGCCCAGGATCGGGATAAACGCATCGTTGTAGAGCGTGATCAGCTGCGGGCCCCAGACAATCGCCTGGGGAAAGCTGGAGGCGAAGCACAGCGCCACGGTGGTCTTTAACACGTCCGGCCACTGTTCCAGCGGTCCTAGGGGCGTATTGGCCCAATCATGCTGACGTACTTGCTCAGCCATGTCGCTGCTGCTTTGCAGCCAATTCATCATTGGGAGAACACCTTGTATTCCGGAATCTTCAACGCGCCCGCAAGGATGTGGCGTAAAGCTACAGACCTGTCTGGTCGCTGCCAGTTCAGCACGATTATCCGCTAGATGGCATTTTGATGCTGTATTCGTTTGAAAGAGCGAAGGCCGGGGGGCGGGCGATTGCCCAACCCTTACTGCGTGCCGAATAAAGCGGTCCAGTAGATGCCCGCGTCACTCTTCGGGTCCATGGCATAGGCCGAGCCCAATTCGCGAAACTGCGGGTTCATCAGGTTGGCGCAATGACCTGGGCTGGCGAGCCAGCCGTCGACCACCTTGCGCGGGGTGTCCAGGCCGGCGGCGATGTTTTCGCCGATGTTCTTCGCGATATACCCGGCCAGTTCCGCGCGGTCGCCAGGCGTGCGGCCGTCGTGGTCCAGGTGGTCGAAGAAATTGCCGTTGGCCATGTTGCGCGTGTGGCTGTTGGCGGCCCCGGCCAGCGCCTCGTTCCACGACAATGGCGTGGTCGCGGTAAACGCCTGGGTACCGCACTGGCGCGGTTGCGTGCGGGCGGCATTGATCAGGTCGAGCAGCTTGCGGCCTTCGGTTTGCCAATCGCCCAGGCCGCTGGACAGCAACGGGCGGGCCAGCACGATGCGCCAGTCCTGGCCGCTGTTGCTCACGCCGATGTCGACGAATTGCGGGTCCAGCACCACCCGGCAGAAACTCTCGCGCACGGCTTTCATGGCTGCCTGGGCGTCCTTGGGCCCGGACAGGCTGATCGCCTGCACATTGACCATCGGGTACGCGGCACGGGCCAGGGCCTGCTGCAGGTCGCCGACGTTATTGGCCGGCAGCACCAGCCGTGTATCGTTGGCCAACGGTGGCAGTTCCTGGGAACCCTGGTCGCCGCAGCGCTGCACCTGGCTGCGGTACTCGTTGATCTGTTGCACCAACTGACTTTCTTCATTCGCCATCGCGCTGGCGCAGAACACCGTACTGGCGGCCAGCGTCGTAAGACCCATCATCAATGACAGAACGCGCATGGACGTTACCCTTGAGCTTGAAAGTGCCCATGATGCGCGATGTAACCCCGTCTGGCGCAACGCCTTTTTTGTTTTTTTGCCTCAACGGGTATTCTGTGGGGCATTCACGGCGCGGATGCGGCCCGTTGCCATCGCGGTGGCCAGCAGGATCAAGCCCACGGCGACGGTGAAAGTCGCATGCAGGCCGCTGGTCACGGATTGCGCGTTGGCGCGGGTGACATCCGGGGTCGCCCAGGCGAACACCGCCCCCAGGGCCGAGGTACCGAAGATCAGCCCGATATTGCGTGACAGGTTGAGCAAGCCTGCGACCGTACCTCGGCGCGCACCGTCTACATCGCACATCACCGCAGTGTTGTTGGCGGCCTGGAACAGACTATAGCCCGTCGTCAGAATCACCAGCCCCCCAAGGTAGGCGATCAATCCCGAGGCCAACGACAACAGTAATGCGCCGCAAAACAGGATGCCCAACCCGGCGAAAGTCATAAGGCGCCAGCCCTGGCGGTCGGTGAGGCGCCCCGCCGGTACACCGCTGAGCGCCGCGACACAGGGCCCGACGGCCATGGCCAGGCCCATCCATTGCGGGTCCAGCCCCAGCCCCTTGGACAGGTAGAAAGGGCCGACCACAAAGGTTGCCATGATCACCGCCGCTACTAACGCACTCATCGCGAGACTCGTGCGCAAGGGTGCTTCCTTCAACGGTGACCAGACGCTGGAAGGTGAGCCTGCTTGGCGTCGATCAACCGGCAAGTAGCGCCACGCGAGGCTGGCCGTGAGTAATCCCAAGGGCATGCCCACCAGAAACAGCGCGCGCCACCCCCATACACTGAGCAATAACCCGCCAGCGGCGGGGCCCATGGCGGTACCGACGGCTGACATCGTGCCCAGCAGGCCCATCACCCGGCCGATGCGTTCCTTGGGCACCGTGTCGCCGACCATCCCCAGCGCCATGGCCATCATGCTCGCCGCGCCCAAGCCCTGCAGGAGGCGTGCGGCAATCAGCCAGCCCAGCGAGGGCGCGCCCGCACACAGCCCACTGCCCAGCGCAAACAACAGCAGCCCGGCGAGCAACAGCCGGCGACGGCCCAGGCGATCGCCCATTCGGCCGGCCATGACAATCACCGCCGTGATCGCCATCAGGTAGGCCAGCACCACCCACTGCACGGCATGAAACGACGCATCGAATGCCTGTACCAGGCTGGGCAGGCCGACATTGGCGATGCTGGTGCCGAGGGCGGCGAGCAACATGGACAGCGACAGGCTGGCAAGGCCGCCGCGTGAAGACGTATTCATGGAAGATTCCTTGGGTGGACGCAACTGTCACAAATCTACGGCCTGGCCTAACATGGCGGAAGACGCAGGGTTTGCAGTTAATACCTGCGTCAAACGCCTGCTAAGGAGCGCCCATGCCCGACTTTAATCTGCTGATTACCCTGGATGTCTTGCTGGCCGAAGGCAGTGTCGCCCGAGCGGCCAAACGCTTGCAGTTGAGCCCCTCGGCCATGAGCCGGGCGCTGGCGCGCTTGCGCGAGACTACCGGCGATCCGCTGTTGGTCCGCGCCGGGCGCGGGCTGGTGCCGACGCCGCGGGCGCAGGCATTGCGTGAGCAGGTCAGCCGCCTGGTGCAGGACGCCCATGCGGTGCTGCGCCCGGCACACGCCCTGGACCTGGCCCAGGTGGAGCGCACGTTCACCTTGCGCACCAGTGATGAGTTCGTCGAAAACTTCGGTCCCGTGTTGCTGGCGCGCATCGCACGGGAGGCGCCCGGTGTACGCCTGCGTTTCGTCAGCAAGACCGACAAGGACAGCACGTTACTGCGCCAAGGCAGCGTCGACCTGGAAACCGGCGTGGTCGACCCTGACGCCAGCCCCGAAGTGCTGACCCAGGCGCTGTTTCGCGACCGTTTGATTGGCGTGGTGCGCAGCGGCCATCCCCTGAGCCAGGGCGACATCAGTGCCGAGCGGTTTGCCCAGGGGCGCCACGTCTACGTCTCGCGGCGCGGGCAGGAGCGCGGCCAGATCGACGATGGGCTTGACGCCCTGGGCTTGACGCGGCAGATCGGCACCATCGTCGCCGGGTTCGCCACGGCCATCGCCCTGGCCCGCGACACCGACCTGATTGCCTGCGTGCCCGAACGCTACACCGCCCATCAGCGCGAAGGCCTGTACAGCTTTGCGTTGCCGTTGACGCTGGCACCGTTCACCGTGGCGATGCTCTGGCATCCGCGGCTGGATGCCGACCTGGCCCACCGCTGGTTGCGCGGGTGCGTGCGTGAGGTGTGCGGACACTGAACGGCCTGCAACAGGTACAATCGCCGCTGCCTTGACGCGAAACCCCAGGAATCTGCATGTTCAGCCTTACCCGCTACACCACACCGTGCCCCGAGCCCATCAATGCCCAGATCCTGCAGATGGTGGTGGACAACCTCACCGACATCAGCAGCGTCGCACTGCCGCCGAGCAACCTGCTCTACAACATCTACCAATATGCCATCGGCTTTGAGGTGCACCTGTACCTGGAGGCATTGGGCGGGTCGAAGGGGATTGCCGTTGAGTTGATCGTGGCGATGCTCGAGGAGCAGGTGATTGGCTTTTGCCTGTACCTGCCGGTGAAAGATGATCCTGAAGCCTGTGGCATCGCCTTTATGGCGGTACAGGCCGGTTTCCGGCGTCAGGGTGTGGCGCGCGGGATGATGGCGGACGTGGTGGCGCGCTATCCCCATGCCGAGTTGGCATGTGCCGTGGAGAAGGTAGCGGCCTTCGAGGCCATGGGTTTTCAAGTGCGGGGTGCGCGGGGCACCCAGGTGTTGATGAATACCCGGGCCTACGGCACCGATGGCTTGATGGGCGTGTTGGATGTGGCGGCAATCTACAGTTCGCTGGAGGTACGCCAGATCCATACCTACCTGCTGCAAAAACACGGCAAGCGGGCGATGGTGGATGCCGAGAAACAGCGGGACCGGCACCTCGATCAACTGGCACGCAAGGTCCAGCTGTTTGTGGCAGGGCGTTAGCCTGGCCTGCTTGGCTTTTTTGTAGTGCTTCTGTAGTGAGCGGGCTTGCCCCGCGCTGGGCTGCGAAGCGGCCCCAGAAACAGCCCCTGAGCTGCCTGGCACACTGCAGTGCTCTTATTGGGGCTGCTTCGCAGCCCAGCGCGGGGCAAGCCCGCTCACCACAACAAGCCCGCTCACCACAGAAGCTTCTTCAGTCTTCAACGCTGTGCGCGATTGACCATCGCCAGGATGGTTGCCAGTAGTTCCTGTTGCGCTTCTTCCCGGCTGATCTCGCCGCTCGCCGCAGCATCGGACAACGCTTCCGCCGCCCCCAGCATCGCCCGTAATCCTGGCTGTGAAACCTGGCCAAAGGGCGCCAGCGCGGCGCGGCATTTGTCGAGAAAAATCGCCTCATACTTACGCTTGAGCGCTTCCAGCTCCGGCGAGCTGCTCAGTGCGGCAATCACCCCCGGAATTTCCCGGCCCTGCAATAACACGCAATCGACATAGCACGAGGCGATCACCCAGGCACGTTCTTCCAAGGTCGCGCTGCTGGCGTCGAGGGCTTCGGCAAACACCTGGGTCTGACGCGCGTCAAAGTCTTCATACAGCGCGGCGAGCAGCCCGGCACGGGTGACGAAGTGGTCGTAGACCACCGGTTTGGTGACGCCGGCCAGTTCCGCCAGGCGGCCCAGGGTCAGGGCTTCGGTGCCTTCCTCGCGCACCAGTTGCCAGGCCACCTCCAGTAATTGACGCAGGCGATCTTCACGGGACAGGCGACGACGTGGGGCAGGGGATTCAGGGCTTGACATGCTTATATACCAAAAGTAACTTGCTGGTGTTAACTTACCAAAAGTAGATTAAACCCAAAGGGAGTCAAAGTCATGCACGCACTCATCGTCGTTGCCCATCACGACCCACAATCCCTCACCCACGCCGTGGC
This sequence comes from Pseudomonas sp. JV449, assembly GCF_032424295.1. Classification (NCBI taxonomy): domain Bacteria; kingdom Pseudomonadati; phylum Pseudomonadota; class Gammaproteobacteria; order Pseudomonadales; family Pseudomonadaceae; genus Pseudomonas; species Pseudomonas sp. JV449. Next base: position 188,792 of record NZ_VYKD01000015.1, read on the forward strand.
CGCGCAGGTAGCTGCCGGGCTGACTGCTGAGGGCCACACCTTCGAAATCGCCGACCTCGCCGCCGAAGGCTTCGACCCGCGCTACACCGCCGCCGACCACCTCGTACACCACACCCGCGCCACGCCCCCGGCCGACGTGCTGGCGGAACAGGCACGCATCGACCGCGCCGATGCCCTGGTGCTGGCGTTCCCGATCTACTGGTGGTCGCTGCCGGGCCTGCTCAAGGGCTGGGTCGACCGCGTGTTCGTCAACGGCTGGGCGATCGATTACGGCCCGGACATGCCCGTGGTGAAAAAACTGCGGCACTTGCACGTGCACCTGTTGGCCCTGGGGGCGGCCGATGAAAGCGCGTTTGACCGACACGGCTACGCCAAGGCGATGCGCACGCAGATCGACTACGGGATTTTTGATTACTGTGGAGCGAAAGTGGTGACGTCGGCGTTGTTGCTGGAGTCGGAAGATGGCGCGGCGACCGCGCATCTGCAAACAGCCAGGGCGGTAGGGCAGAAACTGTTCGAGGCCGAGACGGTCGCCGGTTGATTCAACCTTCGCGAAGCAGGTCGTGGGCGTCCAGCAGGCGGTAGGCAATTTCCGGATTTTTCTCCAGGCCCCGGCGAATCGCCGCCGGGATCGCTTGCCGGGTCTTGCGGCACATGCCTGGCAGCTCGTCGATGACGATCTGGATGCCGCGCATGCTCTTGACCTCGTTGTGCCCCGGCGCGATATGCACGCGGATGCCCAATAGCTCGTGCATCCGCTGTTGCATGCGCTCCAGGTCTTGCAGGCTTTGCAGGTTTTCCAGGCGCTCGACCAGGCGTTTCTCTTCCTGCCGCGTCAGGCTGAGGATACGCAGGTCCGCGCCGGGGGCTTCCAGCAGTTGTTCACGGTCGCAGACACAGGCACCGGGTGGGCAGGGTTGGCGAATGGTCATGATCCTTACCTCCCCATTCCGACGCCGTTGAGTCAGTCGCTCAACGCGACCCCAAGGCTGCCCAGGGCCTTCCAGTACCCAGGATAGGTCTTGGCCACGCAGTCCGGGTCCTGAATGCGGATTCCCGCGATTTTCAACCCCGCGAGTGCAAAGCACATGGCGATGCGGTGGTCGGCATGGGTGTCGATCAGGGCGTTGCACGACGTGCCGGCCAGCGCCGGGTCGGCCGCGACCAGCAGGTCATCGCCTTCAATGCTGGCGAGGCCCGGACGGATCGCATTGAGGCCGTCATGCAGGGCCTGTACGCGATCGCATTCCTTGACCCGCAGGTTGGCCAGCTCAGTGAAACGCACCGGGGTGTTGTTGAAGGCAGCCAGGACCGCCAGGGTCGGGATCGCGTCCTGCATCTGCGAACCGACCACGGTGGCCTGCATATTCGGGAACTGCGCGATCACGGCCTGGGCCTTGGCGTCTGGTTGGGTGAAGGCCTGGGCGGCCACGCCGATGTCGATGCGGCCACCGGTCAACACTTCGGCAGCCCACAAGTAGGTGGCGGCGGAAGCGTCGGGTTCGATCAGGTAATCATGGGCGGTGTAGCCGGTGGGGGCCACGCGCCAGGTGGTGTCGTCGACCACATCGACCTGGGCGCCGAAGGCCCGCATGCAGTCCAGGGTCAGGTCCACGTAGCCACGGGCACCGATGTCCTTGCCGGTCAGTGCCACTTCAATCGGCGCTTCGCCGCACGCGGCCAGCATCAACAGGGCCGATACATACTGGCTGGACAAGCCGCCGTCGATCTCGAAGCGCTTGGCCTGGACCGTGCCCACGCCGTGCACCGTCACCGGCGGGCAACCGGTCGGGCTGTCGACCTGGATACCGTTCCGGCCGAGGGTGGCCAGCAGCGGGCCGATCGGACGTTTCTGCATATACGCGTCGCCGTCCAGTACCACCGTGCCTTGCACGGTAGCCACGGCGGCCGTCAGGAAGCGCATCGCGGTGCCGGCATTGCCGAGGAACAACGGCTGCGCCGGCAATTGCAGCTTGCCGGTGCCGGTGACCACGAAGGTGGTGTCGTCCGGCTCGTCGATGGTCACGCCCATCTGGCGCAGGGCCACCGACATATGCCGGGTGTCGTCGCTCTTCAAGGCGCCGCTCAGGCGGCTGGTGCCCTTGGCCAGCGCCGCCAGCAGCAGGGCGCGGTTGGTAATGGATTTGGAGCCGGGGGGCGCGACCTTGCCATTCAGGGGGAAGTTGGGCGGTGTAACGGTCACGGTTTTCTGCGAACTCAAGGTGCAAGGCTCCTGATCAAGGCAAGGTGGTACGGAGTGGCCGACGGGCGGACCCGAATAATCGGCCAAAGGTGCGGTGCTTGTCGAGGCTTAGCGCAAGGCCAGCCAGTAATCATGCAGGGCCCGCGCCGCCGGTTCGATTTCGCTGACGCGTTGTTGATGGGCCGGCACATCGAGGTCGGCCGGCAACTCGAAGTTGTCCTGTTCGGCGCACCAGGAGATTTTCTCCAGCTGTGCGGCTTGTTCGGCCGGCAATTCCGGCCAGTTGCCGATCGCCGCGCCACGGATATAGCCAAAGCACCACTCTTCGGCGAGGGTCACGTCCTGGCCCTGGTGTTCGGTTTCATCGAAGCGCGCCTTGAAGCCCTCGGCGTCAGTCGCCAGTTGTCCGGCCAGCAGGTTGATATGACGCACGCACAGGTCCAGGAACTGCTTGGCCTCTTCGGCGCTTTCCCACTCCGGGTTCTGCCCACCCCAGATCGCCGGGAACCACTCTGCAATATCCACCTGCGCGGGGCTGGACACCAGCGCGGTGAAGTAGCCGTCGAGTTCGGCCAGGTTCAGCACCGAATGGTCGTCGCCGTATTTCAACAGGGTTTCTTCGATGAATTCGAAATCGGCGGGGGCGAGGGGTTGGGCGTGCATGGGCATATCCTTTAAACGTCGAACGCCGCTGATGGGGCGGCTCAAAGCGCGAAGGATGGCGTGTGCCGGGGCTTTTATCCAGCGTCTTTTCCATCGCCGTTGCCAGTCCCGCTTTTGGCCGATGCGCCGTCACGTACCCTTGTTATAGTTCAGGCCTTATCACTCGCCAGCCAGGGATCACTGCCATGTCCGAATATCAAGCTTTCGTCGTCGAACTCAGCGGCAACGTAGCCCATGTGCAGATCAACCGCCCGGAAAAGATCAACGCGATGAACGCCGCGTTCTGGACCGAGATCATCGACATCTTCCAATGGATCGAAGACACCGACGCCGTACGCGCCGTGGTGCTCAGCGGTGCCGGCAAGCATTTTTCCTCCGGCATCGACCTGATGATGCTGGCCTCGGTGGCCAATGACTTCGGCAAGGATGTGGGCCGCAATGCACGCCTGCTGCGGCGCAAGATCCTCGAACTGCAAGCCTCGTTCAGCGCCGTCGACAACTGCCGCAAACCGGTACTGGCGGCGATCCAGGGTTACTGCATCGGTGGCGCCATCGACCTGATCAGCGCCTGCGACATGCGCTACGCGGCTGAAGACGCGCAATTCTCGATCAAGGAAATCGACATCGGCATGGCCGCCGACGTCGGCACCCTGCAACGCCTGCCACGCATCATCGGCGACGGCATGCTGCGTGAGCTGGCCTACACCGGCCGCCCGTTCGGTGCCGAGGAGGCGCGCAGCATCGGCCTGGTCAATCGCGTGTATGCCGACCAGGAAAGCCTGTTGGCCGGCGTGTTCGAGATCGCCCATGAAATCGCGGCCAAATCGCCGATTGCGGTCACTGGCACCAAAGCCATGATCAGCTACATGCGTGACCATACGGTCAATGACGGTCTGGAATACGTTGCCACCTGGAACTCGGCTATGTTGCAATCCAACGACCTGCGCGTGGCCATCGCGGCCCATATGAGCAAGCAGAAACCCGAATTCGTGGATTGACTGACATGACCCCAGGCTGGATTACCACAACGCTGCTGGACAACGACGCCCCCGGCGGCTGGGCCGTCGCCCGCAGCCGCGACGGCTTTTTGCATGACGCCAACGGCCCGCTGTTCCCTCGGGAATGGCTCAAGCGCCAGGAGCTTTCGGTGTTTGCCGAACATGGCATCGGCCACCTCGACGGTGAGCCGGTGTATCTGCTGGAACTCGACTCGGCGGGCGAAGTGCCTGGTTGCAGCTGGCAGGGCCTGCGCGGCTTCATGCTGCAAGGTGATCACACCCTCTACAAAGTGCTGGGCTACGCCGCGCAGATCGGCACCTGGGCGCGGGAGCATCGGTTCTGCGGCAGTTGCGGCCAGGCCATGGTCCAGGTGCCACGGGAACGGGCGATGTATTGCCAGGCCTGCGACCTGCGCAGCTACCCGCGGATTTCGCCGAGCATGATCGTGCTGGTGACCCGTGGCGACGAGATCCTGCTGGCGCGCTCGCCACGGTTTGTCACCGGGGTCTACAGCACCTTGGCGGGCTTTGCCGAGCCGGGGGAGTCGGCCGAAGACTGCCTGATCCGCGAGGTGCGTGAAGAAGTGCAGGTGGAGGTCAGGAACATCCAGTACATGGGCAGCCAGTGCTGGCCGTTCCCCCATTCGATGATGCTGGGCTTCCATGCCGAGTACGCCGGTGGCGACATCGTGCCCCAGGCCGACGAGATCGAGGACGCGCAGTGGTTCAGCATCCACGACCTGCCGCCGTTGCCGGCGTCACGCTCGATTGCGCGTTACCTGATCGACCTCTACCTGGCCCGTCGCCTAGGCCACGCTGAACCAGTGCTGCCAGGCTAGGCGCACGGTCAGGCCGAGAACCACGGTGATAAACACCGGGCGAATGAATTTGGCGCCGCCGCTGATCGCGCTGCGCGCGCCAAAGAACGCGCCACACATCACCGACACGCCCATCGCCAGGCCGACAATCCAATCCACCGAGCCGTTGAAGATAAACACCGACAGCGCCGCCGCGTTGCTGACGAAGTTCATGCTGCGCGCCACGCCGCTGGCCTTCACCAGGTCGATGGGGTGCAACAGCATGGTGCTCACGGTCCAGAATGCACCGGTACCGGGGCCGGCCACGCCGTCGTAGAAGCCCAGGCCGAAGCCCTGGGTGCCTTGCCATTTCTTCTTGATCGGCGCGTCGGCGTCCAATGGCGCCTTGGGCGTGCCACCAAACAGCAAATACACGCCGCAAGCGAATACGATCACCGGCAGCATTTTGTTCAGGGTTTCGGCGGGCAGGTAGTGGGCAACCACCGCACCGGCCAGCGCACCGATCAACGTGCCGATGATCGCATGCACCCACTGGCGCGGGTGGAACAGCTTGCGACGGTAGAAGGTGAAGCTGGCCGTGGCCGAACCGAAGGTGGAGCTGAGCTTGTTGGTACCCAGTACCAGGTGGGGCGGCATCCCGGCGGTGAGCAGCGCCGGGGTGGTAAGCAGGCCGCCGCCACCGGCGATGGCGTCGATAAAGCCGGCGATAAAGGCCACGACGGCGAGAATGGCGAGGGTGGTGAGGTCTACGCTGAGTTCGAAGGGCATGGGGGAGTGCTTATGGTTGGCAGTGCGCAGCAAAACGCTGTGCGAAGGGCTGCCATCTTACCTGCCTGATGTACGCAGAACCAAATGTGGGAGGGGGCTTGTTTCCGTGGCGGCCTTCGGGCCGACCATGTCGTTGGTTTTGACCGAGTACATATCCGTGGCTGCGGTAACGGCCACTTATGGTTTCGCTTTTACAGCGACTCACTTTTGGAGGGACCCAAAAGTAAGCAAAAGGTCCTCGCCCCAACACTCGGCACCTCGCCTAGGCTCGGTGTGCCCTCACTCCGGCTTTGGAGCGTGGGCCGCCGCGATGGGCCATCCTTGGCCCAGCGCGGCTAACCCGGCGTCCTGCCGGGTTACCCACGCTCCAAAGCCTTCGTTCGGGCATACCGAGCCTAGGCGAGGTACCGAGTGGTGGGGCGAAGCGTTTTTGGTTACTTTTGGCGCTTTTCCAAAAGTGACACGCCGTAAGGGCGTAACCATAAGTGGCCGTTACCGCAGCAACGGATATGTACTCATTCCACGCCAACATCCTGGTCGGCTGTCAGGCCGCCATCGGGAGCAAGCCCCCTCCCACATTTTGCCCACGGTGTGTCAGTTGCCTATTTGTGAGTCCCCATCCACTCCAGCGCCGTGCGCCACACACAAATCCCGAGGAAATACGCCGACATCACCGACCACAACCCAAACGTCCACGGGTTGGTGTTGGGATAATCCACCACCATCAAAAAGCTGCAGAGCAACCAGATGGTGGTCACTGCGATATTGATCGGCATGAAGCGCTTGACCCGGAACGGGTGCAGGAACTTCATCGGCGTCACGGTCAGCAGGGCCAGGCCGATCACGGTCAGCAAGGTGACCCAGGCGTCCGGCTGGATGATGTATACGCACAAGGCCACCACGTTCCAGGCGGCGGGGAAGCCGACGAAGTAGTTGTCTTTGCTCTTCATGTTCACGTTGCAGAAGCAGAACAGCGATGACACCAGGATCACCGACACGGTGAACAGGTGGGTAAAGTCCGGCAGGTCGATATAGCGGTAGATAAACAGTGCCGGAATAAACACATAGGTGAGGTAATCGATCACCAGGTCCAGTACCGAGCCGTCAAAGCTGGGCAATACCGTGCTGACATTCACCCGTCGCGCCAGGGAACCATCGACGCCGTCTACTACCAGGGCCAGGCCCAGCCAGAGCAGGCAGGCCTTGGGTGAGTTTTCCAGCAGCGCCAGGGTGGCCAGGAAGGCCAATACCACACCGGTGGCGGTAAAGCCGTGGGCGCCCCAGGCTTTGATTCTGGCTACATGCAGGGTCGATATCACGGGCGGTTCTCCAAAAGGTGAAACGGGGCAGCCGACAACGTGACGCTGTCGAGTCTGGCCGGGGAATGCAGGTATCGACCGGGAAGGGGGTCATAAGGTTCACCGCCCGGCGCATCACATAGCGTAGCAAGCGTAGGACGTTTCGGCATCAGCCTTGGCGAAACACCAGTGCCTTCAGTCCGCTTTGCGCGTCGATATCCGGAAATTCCGGCGGGTTTTGCAGCCGTTCAATAAAGCGCAGGCCCGGTGCTTCGCGGGTGACGCCGTCGATCAGGAAGTCTTCGCCGAAGGCCGGGTCGTTCATGCACGCCAGGACAGTGCCCTGGGCCGTGAGCAAATCCGGCAGGCGACGCAGTACGCGCTGGTAGTCCTTGGTCAGCAGGAAGCTGCCTTTCTGGAAGGACGGTGGGTCGATGATCACCAGGTCGTAGGGGCCGCTGTGGGTGACCTTGGCCCAGGATTTGAACAGGTCGTGGCCGAGGAAGGTGACCTTGCTCAGGTCATGACCGTTCAGGCGGTGGTTATCGCGGCCGCGGCTCAGGGCGCCACGGGCCATGTCCAGGTTCACCACGTGGCTGGCGCCGCCCTCGATGGCCGCGACCGAGAAGCCGCAGGTGTAGGCAAACAGGTTGAGCACGCGCTGGCCCTTGGCCTGTTCGCGCACCCAGTTGCGGCCGTAGCGCATGTCGAGGAACAGCCCGCTGTTCTGCTTTTTGCCCAGGTCGATCAGGTAACGCAGGCCGCCTTCGGTGATGGTCAGCTCGTCGATGGCTGCGCCCACCAGCCATTCCGTGGTGCTTTGCGGCAGGTAGCGGTGTTGCAGCGCCACACTGTGGGCGCCGGATCGGGCCCAGTCGAAGTCGATCAACAGCTGTTTCAACCCCTCCAGATGGGGCGCTTCGGGCTCTTTGAACAGCGCGACCAGCACCACGCCTTGCAGCCAGTCCACGGTCAATTGCTCCAGGCCCGGCCAGCAGCGGCCACGGCCATGGAACAGGCGCCGGGTTTCAGCCGGCGGGCTGGCCAGGGCGGTGAGCAGGTGGGCGTGCAGGGTAGCGAGTGCGTCTGGGTTCATCGTTGAGCGTCGGTCATTGAGCGGGCGGCATTTTAAACACACTGGTGAGGTTTCGGGTTGTTTGAGCACAACGTGCTGGGAAAAAGCCCATGGGCAGTGATTCATGCTCAAAATTCTGTAAACCGCGCCTGATAACAGGCAAAAAATCCTCAAGCGCCGACATAAACTGGAAAAAAAGCCCGGAGGTGCCCATGAACGGTTTCGCGAGTGCAGTGAATCACACAGCCCTGGATCAACCAGAGCTAGACGAATGGCGCGACGCGCTGGCGTCGCTGGTAGCCAATGCCGGCCCTGAGCGCGCACGCCAGATCCTCGATCTGCTGGCCCGCGATGCCAGCGCTCCGCACATCGACTGGAAACCCCGCCACGGTACGCCCTACATCAATAGCATCAGCGTCGAGCAGCAACCGGCGTTTCCCGGCGACCTGGCCACCGAAGAGCGCCTGGCCTCACTGGTACGCTGGAACGCCCTGGCCATGGTGGTGCGGGCCAACCAGGCCTATGGCGAGCTCGGTGGCCACATTGCCAGTTACGCCAGTGCGGCGGATTTGTTCGAGGTGGGCTTCAATCACTTTTTCCGCGCCCGCAATCACGACTTTGGCGGCGACCTGGTGTTCTACCAGCCGCATTCGGCCCCCGGCATTTATGCGCGCGCCTTCCTTGAAGGGCGCTTGAGCGAGGACGACCTGGCCCACTATCGCCAGGAACTCGGTGGCGCCAAGGCCGGGGCGAGTGGGCTGTGCAGTTACCCGCACCCGTGGTTGATGCCTGACTTCTGGCAGTTCCCCACCGGTTCCATGGGCATTGGCCCCATCAGTTCGATTTTCCAGGCGCGCTTCATGCGCTATCTGCAGCATCGCGGCCTGCAGGACACCGCCGAGCGTCACGTGTGGGGTGTCTTCGGCGACGGCGAGATGGACGAGCCGGAAAGCATGTCGGCCCTGACCCTGGCCGCGCGCGAAGGCCTCGACAACCTGACCTGGGTGGTCAACTGCAACCTGCAACGCCTCGACGGCCCGGTGCGTGGCAACGGGCGGATTATCGACGAGCTGGAGGCATTGTTCGCGGGGGCGGGCTGGAACGTGATCAAGCTGGTCTGGGGGTCGGACTGGGACGCCTTGCTCGCCAAGGACGCCGACGGTTCCCTGGTCAACACGTTGTCGAACACCGTGGACGGCCAATTCCAGACCTTCGCTGCCAAGGACGGGGCCTACAACCGCGAACACTTCTTCGGCCAGAGCGCGGCGCTGGCCAGCTTGGTCAAGGGCATGAGCGATGAGCAGATCGACCGCCTCAAGCGTGGCGGCCACGACATGGTCAAGATCCACGCCGCCTATCATGCCGCGCGCCGGGTCAAGGGCAAGCCCACGGTGATCCTGGCCCAGACCAAAAAAGGCTTCGGCATGGGCGAGGCCGGGCAGGGCAAGATGACCACTCACCAGCAGAAAAAGCTCGATCGCGACGCGCTGCTCGCTTTCCGCAACCGTTTCCAGTTGCCGCTGAGCGATGAACAGGCCGAGTCGCTGAGCTTCTTCAAACCCACGGATGACAGCCTCGAGTTGCGCTACCTGCATCAGCGGCGCACGGCCTTGGGCGGTTATGTGCCCAGCCGTAGCCAGGCCGCGGCACCGGTGAACGTCCCGCCCGTGAGCGGTTACGCCGGTTTCGCCACGGCGGCCGACGGCAAGGAAATGTCCACCACCATGGCCTTCGTGCGCATGCTGACCAACCTGCTCAAGGACAAGGCGCTCGGGCCGCGCATCGTGCCCATCGTGGCGGATGAGGCGCGCACTTTCGGCATGGCCAACCTGTTCAAGCAGATCGGCATCTATTCCAGTGTCGGCCAGCGTTATGAGCCGGAAGACATCGGCTCGATCCTCAGCTACCGCGAAGCCACCGACGGGCAGATTCTTGAAGAAGGCATCAGCGAGGCCAGTGCCATCAGTTCCTGGGTCGCGGCGGCCACCAGTTACTCGGTGCATGGCCTGCGCATGCTGCCGTTCTACATCTATTACTCGATGTTCGGCTTCCAGCGCGTCGGCGACCTGATCTGGGCCGCCGCCGACCAGCGCGCCCGTGGCTTCCTGCTCGGTGCCACGGCCGGGCGGACCACACTCGGCGGTGAGGGCTTGCAGCACCAGGACGGCAGCAGCCACCTCACCGCCGCCACCGTGCCCAACTGCCGCGCCTACGATCCGGCGTTTGCCGGGGAATTTGCGGTGATCCTCGACCACGGCATGCGCCAGATGCTGGAACAGGATGTGGACGAGTTCTACTACGTGACCCTGATGAACGAAAACTACCCGCAGCCAAGCCTGCCCGCAGGCGTGGAGGCGGCGGTCATCAAGGGCCTGTATCGCCTGGAAGGCGCCGCCGACGCCCGGGTACGCCTGCTCGGTTCGGGCACCTTGCTGCGTGAAGCCCAGGCCGCCGCGCGGTTACTGGCTGAGGATTGGCACGTGGCGAGCGAGGTGTACAGCGTCACCAGTTTCAGCGAACTGGCACGGGAGGCGCGGGAAGTGGAACGCTGGAACCGCCTGCATCCGCAGGCCGGCAAGCGCGTCAGTCACCTGAATGACTACTTGCCGGCAGGTGCGCCAGTGGTTGCCGTGTCCGACTACGTACGCGCAGTACCGCAGATGATTGCGTCCTATCTGGACTCCAGCTACACCGTGCTCGGCACCGACGGGTTCGGTCGCAGTGATACACGGGCGGCGCTGCGGGATTTCTTTGAGGTGGATCGGCATCACATCGTGCTGGCGGCGCTTACCGCGTTGGTGGAGCAGGGCAGTCTTGAGCGGCAGGTGTGCCAGCAGGCGATTGAGCGGTATGGCTTGCAGGTGGATCGCGCAGCTTCCTGGACCTGCTGATTCCCCCCGTAGATACAACACCGCGTAAATCCGTAGCTGTCGAGCCCCGGCGAGGCTGCGTAGGCCGAGACTCGAGCTTGAATCGGCAGCGCGCCTGACGCAGCCTCGCTGGCGCTCGGCAGCTGCTACGACGGTCACATGCTGCTGGCGATGAGGGGCTGACCGAACACTTCGCGTATAAACCCCGGGGCGATATACCGCTCGTAATGCGCCTCGGACAGCAGGAAAAACTCCCGGTCAATGGCATCGCGCAAATCCGCCAGGCTGCGTTCGCGAAACTCCGGCAACAACGCCAACCCATAGGCGTCCAGCCTGGAAATCACCCGCGCGCCCCGGGCAATCAGCTGGTACGCCCAGCAATACGGCGACTGGTGCGGCATAAAGCGAATCTTGCGGTCTTCCAGTTGCTGGCGCAGGCGCTGCGGGTCGAACACTTCCAGCTTGCTGGCCATCACCTGCACCAGCAACTGCTCAAGGCGCAGCCATACCGCCTGCTTTTCCTCGGCGTTGTAGCCATTCCACTGGATCACTTCATGGTGATAACGCTTGCAGCCTCGGCAGACCAGGTCCCCGTAAACGGTGGAGCACAGGCCGACGCAGGGGGTCTTGATGGTTTGATTGGGCATAAAAAATATCGACAAGTGAAACAACACGGCCCCAGAAAGGGGCCGTTTTTTAATCAATCCCAGCTCAGCGCACCGCCGGTCTGATACTCGATCACACGGGTTTCGAAGAAGTTTTTCTCTTTCTTCAAATCCATGATTTCACTCATCCACGGGAACGGGTTAGTCGTCCCCGGATACTCTTCCTTCAACCCAATTTGCGACAGGCGACGGTTAGCGATGAACTTCAAATAGTCTTCCATCATCGCGGCGTTCATACCGAGCACCCCGCGCGGCATGGTATCCCGCGCATATTCAATCTCCAGCTGAGTCCCCTGCAGGATCATCTGGGTCGCTTCTTCCTTCATCTCGGCATCCCACAGGTGTGGGTTTTCGATCTTGATCTGGTTGATCACGTCGATACCGAAGTTCAGGTGCATCGACTCATCGCGCAGGATGTACTGGAACTGCTCGGCCACGCCGGTCATTTTGTTGCGGCGGCCCATGGACAAAATCTGGGTGAAGCCGCAGTAGAAGAAGATGCCTTCCAGCACGCAGTAGTAGGCGACCAGGTTGCGCAGCAGTTCCTTGTCGGTGTCGACGGTGCCGGTTTCGAACTTCGGATCGGAGATCGAGCGGGTGTATTTCAGGCCCCAGGCTGCCTTCTTAGCCACCGATGGAATCTCGTGGTACATGTTGAAGATCTCGCCTTCATCCATGGCCAACGATTCGATGCAGTACTGGTAGGCGTGGGTGTGGATCGCTTCTTCGAAGGCCTGGCGCAGGATGTACTGGCGGCACTCCGGGTTGGTGATCAGGCGGTACACGGCCAGGACCAGGTTATTGGCGACCAGGGAGTCGGCGGTGGAGAAGAAGCCGAGGTTGCGCATGACGATGCGGCGTTCGTCGTCGGTCAGGCCTTCGGGGTTTTTCCACAGGGCGATGTCGGCGGTCATGTTGACCTCTTGCGGCATCCAGTGGTTGGCGCAGCCGTCGAGGTACTTCTGCCAGGCCCAGTCGTACTTGAAGGGCACGAGTTGGTTGAGGTCGGCGCGGCAGTTGATCATGCGCTTTTCGTCAACGGCGACGCGGGCGGAGGCGCCTTCGAGTTCGGCGAGGCCTTCGGCGACGTCGAGTTTGTCCAGGGCGGCCTTGGCGCGCACGATGGCGGCGGAGTCACTGGCGGTGACGGCGCGTGCTTCGATGGCGGCAGCGGCACCGGCACCGTCGAGGCGGTCCATGTTGGCTTCGCTGGCATGGCCGGCGTTGGCGCCCTTGATCACGGCTGCACCGGTGTCCTCGTTGTCGACTTCATCCCAACTCAGCATTGAAATACTCCCTTCTGTTCTGTTTTGACGGCATGTGAACCCGTCCAAAAAAATACGATCTGCAGGCTGCCAGGCATTGAAATACTGCGCAGAGTGTGGTCGGTGATTACCGATGCTGCACACTATGTAGTGGTCTGTTCTGTTTGTTGGCACACTATATGGTGTGTAACAGAATGGGTCAACGAACAAGAAAGGATCGAACGTCGCAGGGGGTGGCAGAACCGCCGCTGTCCTTCAGGACCCGCCCGCAGCCTCGAGTAACAGCGCTTCAAACACCTGCTGCACCCGTGGCTCATCACTGTGGGCCACGTTGAAACGCATCGAATCGCGATGGGCCGGGTCGTAGCCGAAGAGCGCGCCCGGCGCCAGTACCAGGCTGCGTTTCAACGCTTCCTGGGCCAACCATTCGCCGTTCACACCCGCTGGCAGGCGCGCCCAGATAAACATCCCGCCCTCATAGGCCATCGGCAACTCGCACCCGCAGCGCCGCAGCCATTGCTCCACGCGCCCGCCGGCTTCCATCAGGCGTTGGACCATGCGCTTGCGATGCTTGGCGTAGCTGCCTTCGCTGAGCATGCGGTAGACGATCTGCTCGAACAGTTCCGAGGTCACGCCGCCGCTCATCAACTTCATATTGGTCAGGTTGGCGGCCAGTTGCGGCGCGGCCACCACGAAGCTGACGCGGGTGTTGGCACTGAGGATCTTCGAGAAACCCGACAGGTAGGTGACCTGGTCCAGCCCGGCGAGGGTGGCCAGGCGTGGCGGCGGGTTGGGGTGCAGGTCGCCGTAAAGATCGTCCTCGACGATATGGCAGTGGTACTGCTGGGTCAGTTGCAACAGGCGAAACGCCTGGCTGGGGCTGAAGGAGTGGCCGGTCGGGTTATGCAGCACGCTGGTGGTCAGGTACAGGCTCGGACGGTGTTCGGCCAGCAGTTGTTCGAGGGCGGTGAAATCGAAACCGTCGGGGCGGCGTTGGATGGTCACCACCTTGACGCCGTGCAGCGCCAGGTTGGCGTGGAAGTTGAAATAGCACGGTGCGTCCAGCAGCACCGTGTCGCCGGGCCTGGCGAGCAGGCGCATGAGCATGTCCAGGCCCTGCAGGGTGTTGGGGGTGGTGATGATTTGTTCCACCGGGACCGACAAACCGTCGGCGTGCAGCTTCTGTTGCAGGGCCAGGCGCAAGGGCAGCAGCCCGGCGGGCGTGCCCAGCCCGGCGATGCGCAACGACGGCGTGCGCACCACGCTGCGCATGGCCTGGCGGATGCCCTCGGCGTCCAGCCAGGCTTCCGGCAGGTGGCCGCCGCCGGGGCGCAGCTCGCCGCCGGCGGTGACCAGCGGGCGACGCAGCACGCTGAGCAGGTCCTGGGGCAGCAGGTCGACCCACGCCACCGAGACCGGACGCGTGCTGTCCATCGCCACGAAGTAGCCACGCCCCTGCCTGGAGGTCAGCAGGTTGCGCCCGCGCAGGCGGTCCAGGGCTTCGTTGAGGGTGAACTTGCTGACGCCCAGGGTCTGGGTCAACTCCCGCACCGACGGCAACTTGCTGCCGGGCGCCCATTCGCCGCTCTCGATGCGCTGGCTGAACGCCTCGACGATCTGCTGCACCTTGGGTGTGCCGTCCACGAACGCGATGGCGGATACAAACATAAACTGTCCTTGTGTTTGCCGGTGCTTTTACCGGTGAAGTTTGGCCGGATTAGGCCTGACTTTACCTGCCTTGTGCAACGGCGCTTGCCTACACTGCAGGCCTTCTCACCCTGGGTCCAAGGCCATGACCAGCGCATTGACGCTCTCTTCGTTTCTCTACTTCCTGCTGTTTTGCGCCACCATGACCTTCAGCCCCGGCCCTATGACCCTGCTGCTGTTGAGCTTGGGCTTAAAGGACGGCCTGCGCAGTTCGCTGCCGGCCCAATTCGGCGCCAGTGTGTCGTACCTGATTTCGATCCTGATCTTTGCCGTGGGCTTTTCGGCACTGATCAAGGGCAATCTCGCCATCACCCAGAGCATCCAGATAATCGGCGTGGTCTACATCCTTTACCTGGCCTACAAACAATGGACCAGCAGCGGTGTCGCCATGGATAAGGCCGCTGGAGTAGAGGGCGCACGCCGCTTGTTCGGCAAGGGTTTGCTGACCGGGTTCTCCAACCCCAAGACCCTCATCATGTTCAGCGCTGTATTCCCACAGTTCGCCGGGGCAGGGGAGCAACGTTCGGCGGTGGATATCGCCATCCTCGGGGCGACCTTCCTGGTGCTGCAATTTGCCAGCGGTTGCCTGTATTGCTACTTCGGCCAACGCATCAAGCACGTGCTGGAAAACCCCAGGCGCCGTGTGCTGTTGCAGCGGATCACTGCGGTGCTGTTGCTGGGTGTGGCGTTGATGCTGGCCCGCGGTTTTCCCCACTGAATGGTTTGGATGGGGAATGAGCAGTAGTGGCGAATTGCTGGCGCCCTGATAGACTCCGGGCATTCATCCAGGATTACAGCCCTCCATGCCTGCCGTCGGAGGAAAAGGATTTCCGCTCGCTACCCGTTTGTATAAATCCCGCACCTTAGGGCTGACGCTCGGTTTTGTGTGCGTAGTGTTTGGCATGTATCCGCTGGATCCGGCGCCATGGGTGTGGGCCTGGATGGTGATCAATGCATTTGTCTGGCCGGTCGTGGCCTTTCAGCGCTCGTTGCGTACTAGCCATACGCTGCGCAGTGAGCGGCGCAATTTGCTGTTCGATTCGTTTTGCGGCGGTTTCTGGGTCGCGGCCATGCATTTCAACCCGCTGCCCGGTGTGACGACCCTGTCGATGATGACCATGAACAACGTCGCCATCGGCGGTCCGCGCTTCATGCTGGCGGGGTGGGCGGCGCAGGCGCTGGGCATCGGCACGTCGCTGTTGATATTCACGCCGGCCTTTATCGCCACGACCACCCCGGTCCAGCTCTATGCCTGCCTGCCGATTCTGATGCTGTACCCGCTGGCGCTGGGTTGGATCTGTTACCGCCAGGCGGTGACCCTGGCCCGGCACAAACGCGAATTGCTGGCGCTGAGTCGCACCGACAGCCTGACCGGCCTGCTCAACCATGGCGCCTGGAAAGACCATCTGGAGATCGAGTTCCAACGTTGCCGCCGCGAACAGCAAGGGGCCGCGATTGCGTTGATCGACATCGACCATTTCAAGCTTATCAACGACACCTATGGCCACGTCACCGGCGACATCGTGCTGCGCCAACTCAGCAAAGTGCTGCGCCAGAACCTGCGCGCCACCGACCTGGCCGGGCGCTACGGCGGCGATGAATTCTGCGTGATCCTACCGGGCATGCCGCTCAACCGTGCCACGGAAGTGATGGATGTCTTGCGCGATCGCTTCAACGCGTTGGCGTACGCCCAGGACCCTTCATTGCGCGCCAGCTTGAGTATCGGCCTGGCGCCGTATCAACCGGGGCACGCCGATTCCACCACGTGGCTCAACGACGCAGACCTGGCGCTGTATGAAGCCAAGAGCAGCGGGCGCAACCGGGTCAGTTCGGTGCACGGCACTTGGTTGCGGTCGGTCTAGTGGGGTAGGGTGAGGCGGCACCCCAACAAAAAACAAGGACCGGTTCATGCCCTTCACCTTCCCGCGTACTCTCCTGGCCGCCACGCTGGCCTTGTCCTTCGCACTCCCGGCCTACAGCGCCGAACCCCACCGGCAGATCCAGGCGGACGCCGAACAGTACAAGGCCCCGGCCCTGAAACTGCTGGAGCGCCTGGTGAATATCGATTCGGGTTCCGGCTACGGGCCAGGCCTGACCCAGGTGAGTGACATCGCCGTCGATGAACTCAAACAGCTGGGCTTCACCATTGAACGGGTGCCGGATGCCGCCGCCAACAGCAGCCATGTGATCGCCACCCTCAAGGGCAACGGCAAGGCCAAAATCCTGCTGATGGCCCACATGGACACCGTGTTCAAGGAAGGCTCGGCGGCCGAACGGCCGTTTCACATCAAGGACGGCCGCGCCTATGGTCCCGGGGTGATGGATGACAAGGGCGGCATCGTCGCCGGTATCTACGCACTCAAAGTCCTGAAAAACCAGGGCTTCAAGGACTATGCACAGATTACCTTCCTGCTCGATGCCAGCGAAGAAACCGGTTCCGACATCGCCTCTGAACTGATCCGCAACACCGCCAAGGCCCACGACGTCACGCTGAACCTGGAACCCGGCCGCCCAGCCGACGGCCTGGTGGTGTGGCGCAAAGGCAGTGCCACCGCCGTGGTCGAAGTCAAAGGCAAAGCTGCCCACGCCGGCGTGGCCCCGGAGCTGGGGCGCAACGCCGCCATGGAAGCCGCGCATCAGATCCTGCAGTTGGGCAAGCTGGGTGATGAAGAGAAGAAAACCACCATCAACTTCACCGTCATCAAGGCGGGCGACCGCACCAACGTCATCCCCGACCAAGCCACCGCCAAGGCCGACGTACGCGCGGCATTGCCGGAAGAGTTCGACCGGATCGAGAAGGACCTGGTGCGGGTCTCCGCCAACAAGCTGATCCCGGAAACCGAAGTGACCACCACCCTCAAACGCGGCCTGCCGCCCATGCCGCAGACGCCGGAGTCGGACAAGCTGGTGGCGATTGCCCAGGGGATCTATGGGGAGTTGGGTAAAAAGTTGACCATTGAAGGCAGCGGCGGGGCGGCGGATGCCAGTTTGTCCGCCGGGGTGGGGACGCCGACGTTGGATGGGTTTGGGATTGTAGGGGGGAATATTCATACGCCGCAGGAGTATGCGGAGGTGGAGAGTGTTGCACCGCGGATCTACTTGCTGAGTCGGATGATTATGGAGCTTTCGAAGTGGTGATGAGGTCGCTCACCCATTCATCGTGGGATGAGCACGCTTTTGTGGCGAGGGAGCTCGCCACAGGGGATTGTGGTTTGCCAGGGGGAGTTGCGGTGGGACTACCAAGTTGACTGGTCTTCGAGGCTGGCTTTTTGGAGGTCGTCTTTCCAGACCTCGTTCGCTAAACGATAGATTTCGGAGAATAAACTTCGGGGGTCTTCTATTTCAGTCTCGTCCCAAGCCATCGTTGAGTACTCCTCTGGATCGTTCTCAAAGTAAGAGTGGAAGTTATAGTTTTCCGTATGTAAAGCAAGGGATAAGTTCTCAACTAGCTTGTATCTGTGACGATAGGAAAGCTTGTTGTATGGATCTAGGCAATATTTGAGTATGAGACTTTCCCTGTCTTTACTGTCGTTAGGGTTGTAGTGGGATAGTTTTTCTCCCTTGGTTTCCTCTTGGTCGTAAATATCAAAAATACCCACGAAATAGTACAGGCTAGCGTCGAAAGGTATTTGGTCTGAAGAAGGATGGAATAGCATTTGTTATTCCTTAGTAGGAAATAGAGTAAAGGGTGTGCCGTCTTCACGAAATTTCATCTCGGCGCCATTCATTGATGGGTTGAAGGTTGGGTTATTTTTGTCTTTCTTGTTGGGTTTGTAGCCGCGTCCTGCTCCTGGTAGTTCTAAACGTACGATATCGTTTTTCTTGTCATCAATGCCCGTGTAAAGCGGTAGTCCCCTTTCAGCCCTGGAGGTGGCTTTCGTCCATGCCTGGAGTTGGAGTTTCCAGCTATTGAATTGTGAGCTTGGGACCCCCATTTTGTTTTTCGGAGTATTACCCGTTATTGGATCCTTCCCATCTATTGATCGTCGACTCATTTTGGTGTCCTGTACCTCTGGCCCGTGTTTACCGACCATATGCATGTCGTACTTTGCTTCGTATTCCAAGACTCGGTTCTTCGCATTGGCCTCGGTTAGCTCCTCAATTCTCGCCTGTCGCTGCACACGTGTCAGTTGCGGTAGTGCGGGCTCTCCGTGATCAACACCTCCAGTTGGGTTTTGAGCGGTAGGCCTTGGTTTGCAACCATCTGCCCCCGGGCAGGTGCTTAACCCCAGCGGATCAATCCACCCCGTAGGATTGGGCACGTACTGGTACGCGTTGATCCCACCCGCTAACTTCACCTGATCAGGCGTCAGGTAACACCCAATATCCGGATTGTAGTAGCGATGACGGTTGTAGTGCAGCCCGCTTTCCTGATCAAAGTACTGACCCTGGAAACGCAGCGGGTTGTCGATTGTTCCTTTGTCGAGTCGGCTGATCTGGCCGTAGGCGCGGTAATGCGCGGACCAGACGATTTCGCCGTCGGGGTCGGTGAGTTCCTGCGGTGTGCCGAGATGGTCGAGTTGGTAGTGGTACGGCTTCGTTTCTTCTGGGCCGAAACCTTCCAACAGGGCCAGTGGACGAAAGCTGTCGGGTTCATAGAGATAGCTGCGATGGCGATCCGCATGGTGTTCGGCAATCAGCCTGTCGCCTTGCCAGAAAAACTCCGTCGTTAGGCCGTCCACGGTTTTGCTGATGCGCCGCCCAAACGGGTCATAGCGATAGCTGGCGGTTTGGCCGTTGGGTTGGGTGAGGCCTATCAGCCGATGCTGGCAGTCGTAGCGGTATTCGGTGACGAGTGCGTGCCCACGACCCCGCCGTTCACGGATCAGGTTCCCGAAGGCGTCATAGTCGTAGTGGCGGTCGCCCTGGATCATCAGGCGGTTGCCGGCGACGATGTCGGGGCCGGGGCGGTCTTGCATCAGCAGGTTGCCGGCCCGTGTGTGGCCGAAGCGTTCCTGCAGGTCTTGGGAGTGGTCGGCGCGGGTGAGGCGGCCTAGTGGGTCGTAGTGGTAGTGGTGTTCGCCTTTGCGCGTGTCGAGCAGGCGGGTGAGGTTGCCGGTTTTGTCATAGTCGTATTGGCGTTGGTAGAGGTGGTCCTGTTGCTGGGTGATTGCGTGGGCGTGCAGGCGGTGTTGGTCGTCGTAGTGGTAGTGGCTGAGGAGTTGGCCTTGTTGGCGCTGATGTTCCTGGCCGGCCTTGAACAGATGAGACGTCAGCAGCGCGCCGTTTAATTCGATGGTGGCGAGGTGGCCGCCTTTCGCATGGTTAAAAACCAGTCGGTTGTTATCGGGTAGGCGCAGGTGTTGAAGCTGGCCGCAGGCGTCGTAGCCGTAGCGCAAGGTGCCCCAGCCCTGGTGTTCGGCGGTGAGGCGGTTTTGGCTATCGTATTCGTAGGCGAGCGCCCAGTGGCCGTCGTCGACGCTGAGGAGGTTGCCCTGACGGTCGTAGGCATATTCAACAAGGCTGCCGTCGGGCAGGGTTTTTCTGACGAGGTGTCCGGCGTGGTCTCGCTCGTAACGGGTAACGAGCTGACTACCATCGTCACCGTGTTCGGTCTTTTCCTGCAGGTTGCCGTTGAGGTCGTAGACGTAGGCCGTACGCTGCCCGTCAAAGCCGGTTTCCTGCTGGATCAGGCCATTGGGGTGGTAATCAAGTCGGTAGGTCTCGCCGACCTCGTTTTCGATCTCGGTCAGCAATAACCGCACGTTATCGTAGCGGTACTTGACCTGAGTGCCATCAGCGTTGATGCGCCGACTGATCAGGTGCAACCCGTCGGCGTATTCGTAGCGGGTGACGTGGCCCAGTTCGTCGCGTTCGGCGGTGATTTTTCCGTAGGGGTTGTAGCTGTATTCCCGACACGCCCCACCGGGCAGCACCACGCGAACCAAGCGACCCACGCTGTCCCACTGATACTGGGTCAGCGCGCCATGCTCATCCGCGCGCGCCACCTGACGGCCAAGATCGTCATAGCGATACCGCTTGATCCCGCCATTGGGCAACTGCTCCTTAACCAGTTGCCCCCGCTCATTCCACACCAGCCGCTGACAACTGTGATCCGGGTACCAAACCCCAACCAGTTGCCCGTATTTGTCGTAGCTGTAATCCGTAACATGTCCGTCGGGATCGATCTTACGAATGACATCGCCCTGGTCGTTACGCTCGTACTTCCAGACCGCCAGACCCCGCCTTACAACCCGTACGAAGCCATTGTCATGCTCGTAGGACGTCGGCTCATCATCCCCGGGAAACAACGCCACCAAGTGTCCGGCGTCGTCGTACTGATACGCCGTCACCGCCCCCAGCGGATCCTGCTCAACCGTCAGCCGGCCTTTGGCGTCGTAGGATTTGAAATGCTGGGCACCGTCCGGATCAATCCGCTGCACCAGCCGCGCCCGGTCGTCATGGACATACACTTCCTGACTGCCATCGGCGTTGTGCAGCGTGACACGGCCGTCGTCCCCCCAGACATACCGCGTATCCATCTGGGAAAAACTGGCCCAATGCCGCACACATCGCGCAGCCTTGCCCGGCCGTTCCCATTCCCAAAAGAAACTCGCCCCACCGGCCAGTCCACGTTCAAGAATCACGTGCTGATCGTCGTAGCGATAAACCTCGCTTTCACCTACCGCATTGGTCGCCGAAACCAGCCGGCCAGCGTCGTCATAGGCGTAGGAAACAATGCTCTGCTCAGTAAGCCAGACATACGGGCCACGGCCTTCGGCCCGCTGCACCTGGTAGTCCACCGCCACGATGCGGTCCGATTCATAGCGCAGGAACAGCGCACACCCCGCACCGTTATCAAGCCGCTCAATCCGCCCCAGAAAATCCCGAGCAATCCGCAACCGGTTGTCGTAGGCATCACTGATCGAGACCAGCACACCGTCGCGAAATTGATAAAACCGTGATGCCTGGGCCAGCACTAATTCATCTGGCGATGCGCCCAAATAGATCGCTGCTTCGGCCAAGCTGTTGGTGATTGCAGGCCGAGCAACGGTCGGCATCGGAAACGAAGTACTGCGATTCTCATGGTCCGTCCACACCACCGAATCGCCTGAAACAGAAAGCCGATGCGCCAGCGAATGACTCCAGCCAAACCCCAACCCGACATCCACTTCCACCGCACTGGTGCGGTACAACCGTGTCCACTCGAACGGCAAGATTCCATCCAACGTGCCGTCGGTGAGGGTGAGCAATTCCTCCCCGGTAACCATCGACACGGGGCAGCCGTTGGTGACGGTCTTATCCGAAGGGGCCGCCGCATCCCCGTTCGGGTTCTTCCCTGAAACGGGCACATCATCGACAGGCTCCTGCCTGACCAACACCGTCTGCTGAGTCTTCCTGCGAACCGCCGGCACCGGGTTCGAAACCACATGCTCCCCAACCTTCAACGGCGCAACCGGTACAGTCTTGATCGCTGTCGCGGGGCCACCGAGCAGCAAAGGCTTCACCGCCTCGACATGCGCGTCCAACGTCGGCTTTACAAGCTGCTTGGCCAGCAACTCCAACAACTCCCGCGCGCGCTTGGATTTGATAGCGCTCAGCACTTGAGCCCCCAGCCGCGCCACCACCCCCATCGCACCCAATACACGAATCAACAGCAGATTGATCAGGACCTCGCCAGTGATCTCACCCCACAGTTCAGTCATCTGCGGCGGTGGCAGCAGGCGCATCCAACTGACCATCGCCGACAGGTAGATAAACAACAGCGGCTCATCGCTGAGCACCAGCAAACCATTGGCAATCGTGTCGTTGCCGAGCTTCAGCAGTTCATCAAGTTCGGCCTGGGAGAGGTAGGCCAACAGCTTTTCGCCGTTGGGCTTGAGGTCCGCCAGCAGGTCATACAGCTGCGTAACGTTGTCCCACACATTGAAGAGGGCTTTTCCAAGGCCGCTGAAAAACGCTGCTTCCAGCATTCGGCGCCGATCGAGGGGCTTGGCTTCGGCATAGTCTTTCCACTGATCCTGGAAAGTGCGGGTCCACTCTTCACGCAGGCGCGCCTCCAACCCCACGATCACCGACTGATAAGACCCATACAGCGCCTTGACGTGATCCCTGGAAACGTTGGGATAGAAGGTGATCCGGTACGGCTGGTTGCGATCACACTCGGTGATTTCGAGGAGGCCGCTGGGGCCGATGGTCTTGTGGATCGGCTCGCCCAAGGGGCCGCCATTGGGATCGACGCGCTGCAGCATCACCGGCGTGTCGCCGATGGGCACGAAGCGCGTGCTTTGGAACATATGCACCAGCGTCAGGGTGCCATTGGCCGGGCACGTGGCGACGGTGCTGCTGGGGATGATTGAGCGATTGATCGGTGCGACCAGCGCCACCTCATCGCCGACCTTGAAGACCTGCTCGACCTCCAGCGCCGAGAAGCGCCAGAAGCTTTGCGCCCAGTCATCGAATGTATTCAGGCATTCGCGAAAGTCACGGAAGACGCTTTCAACGTCGACCGTCTTCACATCCATCGGGGCCAGGGCCAGCCTGCCAATGGCCGGGTTCAAGAGGCAGCCCCTTCAACCAGGGCTTTAACGAAAACCACCATCTGCAATCCCTCGCACTGTGTATTCAGGCGAGGGACTTTGCAGCGGTTTTCAGGCTGGGGCTGTAGAGCTTATCTTGCCGTTACGTGGGAGCTTTCAGCGGCTATCGTCCCTTTTGGGCGACGTATCAAAAAGCCTTCAGCGCTGCGCGAACGCCAGGTTCAACCCCAGCCCTGCAAACGCCGCCGCAAAACTGCGGCGCAGCCAGTTCTGCACCCGTGGCGACTCGATTACCGCGCGGCGAAACCCGTTGGCCAGCAGGCCGTAGATCACAAACACCGCAAATGTCATTGCCATGAACACCGCGCTCAGCACCAGCATTTGCACGGCGGCTGCCGTGCTGCCGGGCGTGACGAACTGTGGCAGGAAGGCCAGGAAGAAAATGGTCAGTTTGGGGTTGAGAATATTCAGCAGGAAACCGCGCAGCATCAAACTGCACGCGGTGGCGACTGCCGGTGCGTCATTCATGGCGAAGGCCGAGCGATCACGCCAGGTGGCGTACGCCAGATACAGCAGATAGGCGACGCCAGCGTATTTCAGGACTTCGAAGGCCAGCGCGCTGGTATGCAGCAGTGCGGAAAGGCCGAGCACGGATGCCAGCAAGTGCGGGAGGATACC
The DNA here is from genome assembly GCF_032424295.1 of Pseudomonas sp. JV449. Taxonomy (NCBI): domain Bacteria; kingdom Pseudomonadati; phylum Pseudomonadota; class Gammaproteobacteria; order Pseudomonadales; family Pseudomonadaceae; genus Pseudomonas; species Pseudomonas sp. JV449. The sequence goes on from NZ_VYKD01000015.1 coordinate 212,280, forward strand.
GGCCGTACAACCCAGCGCGGCGAACACACTGGCGCGCTTGCCAGCGGTGAGGCCTGTGGACACGGTAAAGATCACGCCGGTGCCGGGGATCAGTACGACAATCAGGCAGGTGATGAGGAAGTTCAGGCTGAGCATGGCATTCAAACTCCGTGTACGAATGAGGGATGACAGATCCTGTCACGTTCGGCCCGGGTTGGCGAGAAGGCGAATCGGCGAACCCGCGTTAGACTTACCGGTCCATATCCGCAACGCCTGGCCCATCGTCCTCAAGGAAGCCCCATGTCCCCACGCTGCCTGATCCTCTGCCTCACCTCATTGGTGGTGCTGGCCGGCTGTTCCACGCCACGCGGCCCGCAGCAACCAGCGCGCAGCGAAGCCGAGGTGAAGGCCGAGATCGTGCGTTTGCTCCCGGCGAAGGTTCCAGACCGCAACGGCTGGGCCCAGGACATCTACACCGCCTTTGACACTCAAAAGATCTACCCCAGTACCGAGAATATCTGTGCCGTATTGGCGGTGACCGAGCAGGAGTCCACCTATCAGGTCGACCCGCCCGTACCCAATATGGGCAAGATCGCCCAGGATGAAATCCTGCGCCGTGCCGCCAAGGTGCATGTGCCCGCTTTTGTGGTGCGCAGCGCCCTGCAGCTGCGCTCGCCCACCGGCCAGTCCTATGCCGACCGCTTGAATGCCGCCCGCACGGAGAAGGACCTGAGTGGCATCTTCGATGACTTCATCAGCGTGGTGCCCCTGGGCAACACCCTGTTTGGCGGTTTCAATCCGGTGCACACCGCCGGTCCCATGCAGGTCAGTATCGACTTCGCCCAGAAGCAGGCGCGGGGTTATCCCTACACGGTGGATGGCACGATTCGTCGGGAAGTCTTCACCCGGCGCGGCGGCATGTACTTCGGTATCGCCCATCTGCTCGGTTACCCGGTGAGCTATGACCAGCCGCTGTACCGCTTTGCCGACTTCAATGCGGGTTGGTACGCCAGCCGTAATGCGGCGTTCCAGGCGGCTGTCAGCCGCGCGTCGGGCACTGAGTTGGCGCTGGACGGGGATTTGATTCGCTACGGCTCATTGCTGCCCGGCACCACCGAACTGGCGGTGCGCTCATTGGGCGCGAAGCTGGACATGCGCAATCCCAGCATTCGCAGCCAGCTGGAACAGGGCGAACAGTTGGATTTTGAAGACACCACCCTCTACAAGCGCGTGTTTGCCCTGGCCGACCAGGCCGCCGGCAAGCCGATGCCCCGTGCGATCCTGCCGGGCATCGAGCTCAAAAGCCCGAAGATCACCCGCAACCTGACCACGGCGTGGTTTGCCAAGCGCGTGGATGAGCGGTACCAGCGCTGCATGAAGCGCTGATCAGCTGCGGCGCCGGACAAATTTGCGCCACAGCCACACCCACAACCACACCACCGGAAACGCCAGGATCACGAACGGCAGCACATAGCTGGCGCGTTCCAGGGCGTCTGCGGTGCCGTCCACCAGGTTAGTGCCCAGGTTGCTGAACATCCGGCTGAAGCGTGACGGTTGGTTCGCGCCGTCGGCAGAGCGGAAGTTGAGGGTGACGCGGTTGGTATCCAGGCGACGTTGCTGGCCGGCGGCAACCTGGGCGAGTTCCTGCAGTTCGTTTTCAACGCCCGCCTGCTCCTTGCTCAAGGCAATCAGGTCGCTGACGCTGATGTCCTTGCGCTTGGCCAGTTCATCGAGGCGCTGTTGCTGGGCTTGCAGGCGATCCTGGCGGCGACGTATATCGGCGACCGCGTCGGCCAGGTCTTCGGCGGTGGTGATGCGCTGGCCGAGTTTGCCGCCCTCAGCGGCCAGGGTGACCATCGGTTCGACGCCGCTAGGTGCGATCCGCAGGATGATCTCGCCGCCGTTGCTGTCTTCGGTGATGCCAAGGATATTGCACGCGCCAAACCGCGCCGATTCACAGGCCTCACGGGTGGCCTGCATGCGCGGCGCGAGCAGGGCGCCGGGCAGGGCCAGGGTCAGTTCGTGCTCATAGGCCAGTTGCGCACCGGCCCGGCCTTGTTCGCCATTGATCACCGTGGCGCGGGAGTGGTCCTTGGGTGAACAGCCGACCAGGGCCAGGCCGGCCAGCAGGATCAACAGGGGCGCGCGAAGCGATTGAAGGGGGCCGTCCGGATGGCGCATTGCAGTTCCTTGAGATGTGGGGGGGACATTGGCGGCGATTAAAGCGGGTCCGGCGAATTAACGCAAAGTATCGTGCAGGATTTGCAAGGCTGATGGTGATGGCTGCCGTTGGGCGTGTGGCGTACACCTCAAATTCGACCCCAAGGAAGACTCGTCATGATTGCCCACGCCGTGCCCGAAGGTTTTGTCCCGCTGCCGCGCAGCAGCCCGTTGCTGGATTTGCTTGGCCCGGCGTACTGCCGAGGTGACGGCCTGCAACTGGAAATCGGCCTGCGCGCCGACAATCGCCATGCCAATGGGCGTGGAACGGTGCACGGCGGGGTGCTGGCGACCCTGGCGGATGTCGGTATGGGCTATGCCATGGCGTTTTCCAGTGAGCCGCCGTTGCCGTTGATTACGGCGAGCATGACCGTGGATTACCTGGGGGCGGTGCAGGTGGGGGAGTGGATTACCGTGCGTTTGGAACATCACAAGCGAGGGCGGCAAATGGCGTTTGCCACGGTGAGCCTGCAGGTGGGAGAGAAGGTGGTGGCGCGGGCGAATGCGGTGTTTGCCGTGCCTCTCGCTGACAGGCAATAAAGATCTTATAGGGGAGGGACTGTGTTTGTTCAGGGAAACCGCATAAAGAAAAGGCCTGGCTTTTCGTGGAGCCGGGCCTTTTCCGTGTTGCTCGTTTATCAGCTGCGTTCGAGGGCCAGGGCTACGCCCTGGCCGCCACCGATGCACAGGGTCGCCAGGCCTTTCCTGGCATCGCGCCTGATCATTTCGTGCAGCAGGGTGACCAGCACGCGGCAGCCTGAAGCGCCGATGGGGTGGCCGATGGCGATGGCGCCGCCGTTGACGTTGACCTTGTCCGCATCCCACTCCAGCTCTTTGCCTACCGCCAGGGATTGCGCGGCAAAGGCTTCGTTGGCTTCGATCAGGTCCAGGTCGGCCAGGCTCCAACCGGCTTTGTCCAGGCAGCGGCGGGTGGCCGAGACCGGGCCGATGCCCATGATTGCCGGGTCGACACCCGCGTTGGCGTAACTGGCGATACGGGCCAATACCGGCAAGCCGAGGGCCTTGGCCTTGTCGGCACTCATCAGCAGCACCGCAGCGGCGCCGTCATTCAGGCTGGAGGCATTACCGGCGGTGACGCTGCCGTCTTTCTTGAACGCCGGCTTGAGCTTGGCCAGGGATTCGGCGGTGGTGCCGGCGCGAGGTTGCTCATCGACGGCGAAGGCAATCGGGTCGCCCTTGCGCTGGGGAATCAGGATCGGCGTGATCTCATCGACAAAACGCCCGGCCTCGATGGCGGCGGTGGCTTTCTGCTGGGAGGCGGCGGCGAAAGCATCCTGGGCTTCACGGCTGATGCCGTATTTGTCCACGAGGTTCTCGGCGGTGATGCCCATGTGATAGTCGTTGAACGCATCCCAGAGGCCGTCGGTGATCATGCTGTCGATCATCTTGGCGTGGCCCATGCGCAAGCCCGTGCGCGCAGCAGGCAGTACATAGGGTGCCAGGCTCATGTTCTCCATGCCGCCGGCGATGATGACCTCGGCGTCACCGCAACGGATGGCCTGGGCGCCCAGGTGCAGGGCTTTCAGGCCCGAGCCGCAGACCTTGTTCAGGGTCAGGCTCGGCACGGCGTGGGGCAGGCCGGCGAGGATCGAGGCCTGGCGCGCGGGGTTCTGGCCGGAACCCGCGGTGAGTACCTGGCCGAGGATGACTTCATCCACTTCGGCCGGGTCCAGGCCGGTCTGCTCCAGCAGGCGACGGATCACGGCGGCGCCCAGTTCCGGTGCCGGAATGCTTGCCAGCGAACCTTGAAAGCTGCCCACGGCGGTGCGGGTGGCAGCAACAATCACGACGTCTTGCATGGAATCTGTCCTCACTGGAAGTGCATTTCTGGAACGTGGTCCGGGACGATCAGTTTACCGGCGGTCTTGCTCACAATCTCTTCAACGCTGACGCCAGGTGCGCGTTCCTTGAGGACAAAAGCGCCATTTTCGATTTCCAGGTACGCAAGGTCCGTCAGTACGCGCTTGATGCAGTTGGCGCCGGTCAGCGGCAGGCTGCATTGGCTGAGCAACTTGGACTCACCGTCCTTGGAGGCGTGGGTCATGATCACGATGATGTTTTCCGCACCGGCCACCAGGTCCATGGCGCCGCCCATGCCCTTGACCAGTTTGCCGGGGATCATCCACGAGGCGATGTTGCCGTGTACGTCCACTTCAAAGGCGCCGAGCACGGTGAGGTCGACGTGGCCGCCGCGAATCATCGCGAAGGATTCGGCGGAGGAGAAGATCGAGGCGCCGATGCGCGCCGTCACGGTCTGTTTGCCGGCGTTGATCATGTCGGCATCGATGGTGTCTTCGGTAGGAAACGGACCCATGCCGAGCAGGCCGTTTTCCGACTGCAGCATGACTTCCATGCCTTCGGGGATGTAGTTGGCCACCAGGGTCGGAATGCCGATGCCCAGGTTGACGTAGAAACCGTCCTGCATTTCGCGGGCGACGCGTTGAGCCATTTGTTCGCGGGTAAGAGCCATTTTTATGAGTCCTTATTGTTCGGGCTGGAGGCGGATTATTTGCGCACGGTGCGCTGTTCGATGCGCTTCTCGAACGTGCCGCAGATGATCCGGTCGACGTAGATGCCAGGGGTGTGGATCTGCGCCGGGTCCAGCTCGCCCGGTTCGACGATTTCCTCGACTTCGACCACGGTGATCTTGCCAGCGGTGGCGGCCAGCGGGTTGAAGTTCTGGGCGGTGTGGCGATAGATGACGTTGCCGAAGTGGTCGGCTTTCCAGCCTTTGACGATGGCGAAGTCGCCGGTGATGGATTCTTCCATCAGGTACGGGCGACCGTTGAATTCGCGGGTTTCCTTGCCTTCGGCCACCGGAGTACCGACGCCGGTGGCGGTGAAGAAGGCGGGGATACCGGCGCCGCCTGCGCGCATTTTTTCCGCCAGGGTGCCTTGGGGGGTGAGGACCACTTCGATTTCGCCGCTGAGCAACTGCTTCTCGAACAGGGCGTTCTCACCGACGTAGGAAGCGATCACCTTGCTGATCTGCTTTTCTTCCAGCAGCACGCCCAGGCCAAAGCCGTCGACGCCGCAGTTATTGGAAACCACGGTGAGGTCACGGGTGCCTTTGCGCTTGATCTCATTGATGAGGTTTTCCGGAATGCCGCACAGGCCGAAACCACCGGAGAGCACGGTCATGCCGTCTTCCAGGCCTGCCAGTGCTTCCTCGTAGGACGCCACGCGTTTATCGAAACCTGCCATATGCACCTCTTTTATTGTTTGTGGGCCAGCCAATGAATCGAGTGTTGCGCCGACGGATTGATTTGTTAAGTTGTTTTTTAAGGTTGATTGATTTAGAAAACAGCATAGTCAACCCGCCGCCCGGAGTAGCGTCATGACCGTTAAACAGATGCGTGCCTTTCTGGCCGTGGCCCAAAGCCTGAGTTTTGCCGCCGCCTGCGAGCGCCTGCACCTTTCTCAATCGGCGTTGAGCCTGACCATCAAGGGCTTGGAGGAAGGGCTGGGCGGGCGCTTGTTCAGCCGCAATACGCGCAACGTGGCCCTCACGCCCGAGGGCGAATCCCTGCTGCCCCTGGCCCGTCGGCTGATGGCCGATTGGGACAATGCCGAAGACGAACTGCGTCAGCTGTTCACCCTGCAACGCGGGCGGGTGACCGTGGCGGCGATGCCGTCGTTTGCCGGCAACCTGCTGCCGCCGATCCTGAAGATATTCCGCGCCCGTTACCCTCAGGTGAACGTGACGGTGCATGACTTGATCAATGAGCAAGTGCTGGAGATGGTTCGCGACCGCCATGTGGAACTGGGCGTCGCGTTTGAACCCTCGGAAGGCTCGTCGCTGGCCTTTACGCCGTTGTACCTGGACCGCTTCATTGCGGTGGTGCCCGGTGATTCACTGCTGGCACAGTGTGCCGAGGTCGACTGGAAAACCTTGCTGGAGCACCCGTTCATCACGTTGCAGCGGCCTTCCACGGTGCGGGTGATGCTGGAGGAGCACCTGGGGGCCTTGAAGATGAAGCTGCCGGTGGCCTTGGAAAGCCATCAATTGGCAACCGTGGGCAAGATGGTCGCCAGCGGCCTGGGTGTCAGCGCCGTACCGGCCTTGTGTGCGCAGCAGATGCAGGAGGCGGGCGCGCATTGCATCACCTTGACCGATCCGGTGATCGAGCGGCCGATTGGGGTGCTGACCAAGCCTGGGCATGAACTGTCGGCGGCGGCGCAGGTGTTGTTTGATATTTTTCGCGATGAGGCGGGGAAGGGCAGGTTTCCGGCGGTGTTATAAAACAGCTATTAAAAAGCCCGCTCGAATAAACCAGCGGGCTTAAATTTAAAGTGGCACTGTTATCAGCAGTATCTATCAATCACTTTAACGTGCGATTGGCCTTTGAGGTTCTGCCATTCGGTATTAAGTGTGTGGAATACTTGCTCGATAAAGTTGCGATCGGCCGCGGCCTTCTTGCCGACATAACCCTGGCCACGGCGGTACATCTTCAGGCGCGCCGCCAGTTCACGGTTATTGCGGTCGAACTCGGCTTCTTCGGTGTGGGGCGCCAGGCAGTCGATTTGCACTTCGCCCGATTTGCCAATCCACAGGATATGGTCGTCGAGTGTGTCTTTCTGCGCTGCGAACATCTCAGCCAATTCATCGATAGTTGGTTGGTTGTTCAGATTCATGTGTAAGCCCCTTGACCAGTTGGCGATCTATCAGTTGATTCCGTTAAAACTGCTTAGTTGTCTCCGGCTTGGAAAACCGGGCGTCAGTGACGGTCTGCCGAATACGGGCAGGGTCTTGAACCTGATGCATGTAGTCTTGCTGATGAACTGCTACGCAATGGTTTCATAACGAAGACAAGCCGCATTTGAGCGCCTTGTACCGATCCTTTCGGGTCGGTCAGCTTCATCAATCTGCCTTGTGGGCAGTGCACATCCGGAAAAAACAGCTCGGCGGTCAGACGAGCTTGTTCAAAACGCTTGCTACCAACGCTCCCGATCCGGGAGACGTCTAGATCATGCAAGGACAAAAAGGTTACGTCAACGGTTATGTAGTGATTATTTTTGATCACTACATAATTCGTCGTGGCTATGGGGAGATACGGCAAATGCGTGACTCGAGCGTCATTTTTTGCGCTGGACGGTCGCTATGGCTGAGGAGGGGTTGACTGCAGGCGGTCTGCCAACAAGGGCAGAAGCTGTTCGCACGAGGTTTCGATCTTTACCTGCAACAACTCATCACCCCGGGTCTTGCCCAGGTTGATGGCGATCACCGGTTTGCCCTGTTCGACCATTGCCTTGCACAGGCGAAATGCGGAGTAAGCCATCAGCGATGAACCTACCACCAGCAGCCCCTCGGCATGGGCTACCGCCGCCATCGCCCTGGCTGCCGTCGCCGGTGCGACGTTCTCGCCAAAAAACACCACGTCCGGTTTCAGTCGCTCACCCTGGCAATGGGGGCAGCGGGGGACCTGGAAGCGCTCTTCAAACGCGGGATCAAGCAGGGTGTCACCATCAGGCGCCTGTACCGCATGGACTTGCGCCAGGTACGGGTTATCGATTTCCATCTGGCGCTGGATCAGGTCGCGCGTGCTGTGCAGCTGGCAATCCAGGCACAGCACCCGGTGCAGGCTGCCGTGCAATTCAATCACGTCATGGCTACCGGCCTGGTCATGCAAGGTGTCGACGTTTTGCGTGATCAGGCCGCTGATGTGCTGGCGTTGTTGCAAGGTCGCCAGTGCCCGGTGAGCGTTGTTCGGCTGGGCGATACGTACCCTCGGCCACCCCAGCATCGCCCGTGCCCAATAGCGCCGCCGCGCCTGGGCAGTGGCGAGGAACTCCTGGTACATCATCGGCGCCTTGCCCCGGCGCACGCCTTCGCTGTCGCGGTAGTCGGGGATTCCCGACGACGTGCTGATGCCCGCACCGGTCAATACCAGGAAGCGCCGTTCGGCCATGGCGCGGTGCAGGGTGTCGAGGTGGTCCTGTTGATGTTCCAGGGTATCGAGCATGGGGACCCCTATTCGCCGCGGATGTACTGCTCCAACTGCTTGATCAGGTCTGCCTGTTCGGCGATGGCTTCCTTGACCAGGTCACCGATGGAGAGCAGGCCCAGCAGTTTGCCGTCTTCGACCACCGGCAGGTGGCGCAGGTGACTGTCGGTCATGATGTTCATGCACGCTTCGACACTTTTATGGGTATCGACGGTTATCACCGGCGAGCTCATGACCTCATGGACCTTTGTAGTGACTGACGATAGGCCCTTGAGCATTATTTTGCGTGCGTAATCGCGTTCGCTGATGATCCCCACCACCGTGCCTTCCTTGACCACCGGCAAGGCGCCGACGTTTTTCTCCGACATCCGCACCAGCGCCTCAAACACAGTGTGGTCCCATTGGATGGTGTGGACGTCCTGGTTTTTCTGGTCCTTGGCTTTGAGCAATTGTGCGACGGTTTTCATGGCGGCCACTCCGGTGTTGTTGTTATCTCCTACAGAATCCTAGACGGCACTCGCCGGGGCAAGGTCCAATGCGGCGTTAAACCCGTCGAAAAACGTCATTCGCCGGTTTTTTTCGCCTTTCACCCGGTTTTTTTCGGTTTCCTGGCGCGCTCTGGGCCAGTGGCGGTCTTGCGAGGGGCCGCCTTGCGCTTCTTTTTCCACGGCGCAGCACCTCGGCCCTGCGGGCTGGCCGGCCCGCTGATGGTCATGCGCATGCCGTTGCAACGCGCCACTTGCTTGCTCATCCACGCCGCCTGCTTGGCGACGAATTCTTCCAGGCTCATCTCACCGCTTTGCACCATGTCCAGCGCCTGCTCCCAGATCGCGGTGGTGCCGGGGTCGGCAATGGCGCGGGGTACCGCGTCGATCAGGCTGAAGGCTGCCGGGGTGGCCGACAGCGCCTTGCCGTTCTTCACCAGGTAACCCCGGTCGAGCAACCCCTGGATAATCCCCGCGCGAGTGGCTTCGGTGCCGATGCCGGTGGTGTCCTTGAGCTTTTGCTTGAGCAGCGGGTCTTCCACCAGCTTGGCGACGTTTTTCATCGCCTTGATCAGGTCACCTTCGGTAAAGGGCTTGGGTGGTTGGGTCCACAGGTCCTTGAGGTTGACCTTGGCTACCGCGTAATCCTGGCCCTGCACCAGTGTCGGCAAGGCCTGGGGGGCCGGTGCTTCACGGCCCTTTGCCGGTGCCAGGGCTTCGGGCAAGGCACGTTTCCAGCCCGGTTCGATCACCACTTTGCCCACCGCACGCAACGCCTGGCCCGCACAGTCGAAATCCGCCTGGGTGCGATCGTATTCATGGTTGGGCAGGAACTGCGCCAGGTAGCGCGCGCGAATCAAGGTGTAGACCGCACGGTGCTTGCCGGTGAGTTGGCCGACGTCCTTGCCGGCGCCGGTGGGAATGATGCCGTGGTGCGCACTGACCTTGGCATCGTTCCACGCCCGTGAGCGGCGCTGGGGATCGATATGCGGCATCAGCTCATTGACTGCTGCATCCGCACGGCCCAATGCGGCGAGAATCTTCGGCGCCTCGCTGTGCTGGCTCAATGGTAGGTAACCACAGTCACTGCGGGGGTAGGTGATGACCTTGTGGGTTTCGTAGAGGGATTGGGCGATATCCAGGGTTTCCTGGGCACCGAGGCCGAGCTTCTTCGAGCAGATTTCCTGCAGGGTGCCGAGGTCGAAGGGCAGGGGGGCCACCTCGCGCATGCGTTCGGTGCGCAGCTTGATCAGGCGTGCGCTGGCGGCGTTGCTCATGGCGTCGGCAGCGTCCCGGGCCAACTGCGGGTCAAGGCAGCGGCCCTGGTCGTCACAGGCATCCTCGGTCGCGCGCCATTGTGCGGTAAACGTGATGGATTGGTGGCGCAGGTCCACATCAATGGCCCAGTACGCCACGGGCACGAAGTCGGCGATGCTGCGGTCGCGGTCCACCACCAGGCGCAAGGTCGGTGTTTGCACCCGGCCCACCGGCAGTACGCCCTGATAGCCGGACTGACGCCCCAGCAAGGTAAACAGGCGACTCATGTTCATGCCGATCAGCCAGTCGGCGCGGGAGCGGCCCAGGGCCGAGTGGTACAGGCTGAAGGTTTCGGCGCCGGGCTTGAGCGCCGCCAGGGCCTTGCGGATGGAGGCATCGTCCAGTGCCGACAGCCATAACCGCTGGATCGGCCCGCGATAGCGGCAATGCTCGACCAGTTCGCGGGCGATCATCTCGCCTTCACGGTCGGCGTCGGTGGCGATCACCAGTTCCTGGGCTTCCCCCAGCAGGCGCTTGACGGCCTTGAACTGGCTGGCGGTCTTGGGCTTGACCAGCATCTTCCATTTTTCCGGGACGATCGGCAGGTCGGCCAGCACCCAGCGTTTGTATTTGGCGTCGTAGGCGTCGGGCGGGGCGGTTTCCAGCAGGTGGCCGATGCACCAGGTGACGGTGACCCCATTGCCCAACCAGCAACCGTCGCCACGGCGACTGGCGCCGAGCACGGCCGCGATGTCCTTGGCCTGGGAGGGTTTTTCACAGAGGTACAGCCGCATGGTCATCACATCAGATCGGGTTGATGCTTTGCAGGATGCTCAGTCAGAGGAATTTGAGCAACTATTATCTGTATGGATGTACAGCAATTCGTGTAAGCGTTGCGGAAATAAATGTGGGAGGGGGCTTGCTCCCGATAGCGCCATATCAGTCAACGCAACTGTGACTGAACCACCGCTATCGGGAGCAAGCCCCCTCCCACAAGGGATCTCCTGTGTTCAGGCGATCGGTTTAATTGTTGTCGAGATCCACATGCCGCGTTTCTTTAAGGCAAAACAATCCGACAATCAGGCTCACCCCCGTCACCACCACCGGGTACCACAAGCCATAGAAGATATCCCCGGTGTACACCACCAGCGCAAACGACACGGTCGGCAGGAAGCCGCCAAACCAGCCGTTACCGATGTGGTAGGGCAGGGACATCGAGGTGTAGCGGATACGTGTCGGAAACAGCTCCACCATCAGCGCCGCCAGCGGGCCGTAGCACATGGCGGCGATCAGGATCAGCACCACGATCAGCACCACCACCATCACCTTGTTGACCTGCGCCACATCCGCAGAAGTCGGGTAGCCGGCCAGGGCCACTGCACCGCGCAGCGCTGCCTCGTCGAAGCCGTCGATGCGCACTTCACCCACGCTGACCTGCACCGGGCTGCCGGCCGGGGCGGCGGCACTGCTGTACGGCAGGCCTTGTTTGACCAGGAAGGTCTTGACCTTGTCGCACGGGCTGTCAAATTTCGCCTTGCCTACCGGATCGAACTGGAAGGTACAGGTGGCCGGGTCGGCCAGCACGGTGATCGGTGCCTGGCGGCTGGCCTGGTCCATCGCAGGGTTGGTGTAGTGCGCCAGGCCCTTGAAGATCGGGAAGTACAGCGCGGTGGCCAGCAGCAGGCCGAGCATCAGCACCGGCTTGCGCCCGACCTTGTCCGACAGCCAGCCAAAGAAGACGAAGAACGGCGCGCCAATCACCACGCTGATGATCAGCAGCATATTGGCCAGGGCCGGGTCCATCTTCAGGAACTGCGTGAGGAAAAACAGCACATAGAACTGCGACGCGTAGAACGTTACCGCTTGCCCACCGTTGATGCTGAACAGCGCGATCAGCACCACCTTGAGGTTTTCCCATTTACCGAAGGACTCACGGATCGGCGCCTTGCTGGCCTTGCCTTCCTCTTTCATTTTCAGGAATGCCGGCGACTCGTGCAGGCTCATGCGGATCCAGGTGGAAATACCCAGCAGCACAATGGAAAACAGGAACGGGATACGCCAGCCCCACACTTCGAACTGATCGCCGGTGAAGTACCGGCATGCCAGCACCACCAGCAACGACAGCAGCAAACCGAGGGTCGCGGTGGATTGAATCCAGCTGGTGTTGAGGCCGCGTTTGCCGGCTGGCGCATGCTCGGCCACATAGGTGGCCGCACCGCCGTACTCGCCGCCCAATGCCAGGCCTTGCAGCATGCGCAGCACGATCAGGATGATCGGCGCCGCGATGCCGATGCTGGCGTAGGTTGGCAGCAGGCCGACGCAGAAGGTCGCCACGCCCATCAGGATGATGGTCACCAGGAACGTGTATTTGCGCCCGATCATGTCGCCCAGGCGGCCGAACACCAGCGCGCCGAACGGGCGCACCACAAAGCCGGCCGCAAAGGCCATCAAGGCAAAGATAAACGCCGTGGTGTCGTTGACCCCGGCAAAGAACTGCTTGCTGATCACCGCCGCCAGGGCGCCGTAGAGGAAAAAGTCATACCACTCGAACACCGTCCCCAGGGACGAGGCGAAGATGACTTTTCTTGATTCGTTACCGGTGCTCGCGTTGGTGGCCGAGCCCAGGGTTTGAGCATGTTCTGACATCGGGAAGCCCTCACAGTGATTATTTATTGTTGTTCCACTGTCGGCGCCAGGCTCAGCGCCGCTATTTCTCAGTTCCTTGCAGGAGCGAGCTTGCTCGCGAACGTTGTCAACAATTACGCGGGAAACCCGGAGGGCAGCGGCGCTTTTGTGTTTTTCGCGAGCAAGCTCGCTCCTACAGTGTTCGGCGAAAGGATCAGCTGCGCGGCTTTTTCCGCGATCATCAGCGTCGGTGAACAGGTATTGCCGGAGGTAATGCGCGGCATGACCGAGGCATCGGCGATACGCAGGCCGGGCACACCATGTACGCGCAACTGGGCGTCGACCACCGCGTCTTTATCGCTGCCCATGCGACAGGTGCCGACTGGATGGAAGATCGTCGTGCCGATACGCGCGGCGGCTTCATGCAGTTGCTCTTCGGTTTGCAGTGCGTCGCCGGGCAGGTATTCCACCGGTTTGAATTGGCTCAGGGCCGGTGCGGCGACGATGCGTCGGGTCAGGCGAATGGCGTCGGCGGCCACCCGCAGGTCCTCCGGGTGGCTGAGGTAGTTGGGCCGGATCAGCGGCGCATCCGCCGGGTTGGCCGAGCGGATATCGATGCGGCCACGGCTTTGCGGGCGCAGGTCGCAGACCGAGGCGGTAAACGCCGGGAACCCATGCAGCGGTTCGCCAAAGCGCTCCAGGGACAGCGGCTGTACGTGGTATTCAAGGTTGGCCGAGGCCTGTTCCGGGCCCGAGCGGGCAAACGCGCCGAGCTGGCTGGGCGCCATCGACAGCGGGCCGCTGCGGTCATACAGGTAGCGCAGGCCCATGCCCATCTTGCCCCATACGGTGCCTGCGATCTGGTTCAGGGTGCGGGCGTTTTCCAGCTTATAGATCAGCCGCAGCTGCAGGTGATCCTGCAGGTTGCCGCCGACGCCCGGCAGTTCATGCCGCACATCGATGCCCAGCGGCTTGAGCACGCTGGACGGGCCGATCCCCGAGCGTTGCAGGATGCCCGGCGAGCCCACGGAGCCGGCGCACAGCACGATTTCCTTGCGGGCCTTCCAGCTCACTGGCTGGCCGTTTTGACGCCCGATCACGGCCGAAGCGCGGCCGTTTTCCAGGACCACGCGGTCTACCTCGACCTCGGTCAGCACGGTGAGATTGGGCCGCTGGCGGATCGGCTTGAGAAACGCCTTGGCCGCGTTCCAGCGCACCCCGGCCTTCTGGTTGACCTGAAAGTAGCCGCAGCCTTCGTTATCGCCCTGGTTGAAGTCGCTGATCGTGGCAATGCCGCTTTGCGCCGCAGCATCCCGAAAGGCGTCCAGGATCGGCCAGTGCAGCCGCTGCTGTTCGACTCGCCACTCGCCGCCGTCACTGTGGAATTCCGAGCTGCCGGCAAAATGGTTTTCGCTCTGCTTGAACAGTGGCAGCACGTCTTTCCAGGCCCAGCCGTCGTTGCCTGCCGCCGCCCAGCCATCGTAGTCCTGGGCCTGGCCGCGCATGTAGATCATGCCGTTGATGGATGAGCAGCCGCCGAGCACCTTGCCCCGTGGGTAGCTCAGCGCACGGCCTTGCAGGCCTTCCTGGGCTTCGGTCTTGAAGCACCAGTCGGTGCGCGGGTTACCGATGCAGAACAGGTAGCCGACGGGGATATGGATCCAGGGGTAGTTGTCGCGGCCACCGGCTTCAAGCAGCAGCACGCGGTGGGCGGGGTTGGCGGACAGTCGATTGGCGAGCAGGCAGCCTGCGGGGCCGGCGCCTACTACCACATAATCGTATTGCGCAGCTGCAATGGGCATCTGAGGTCTCGCTTGTTTTTCTTATTGGCTCCATCCTAGTTGTTAGTTTTCGTCTTAAAAATGTTAGTTTTTACCCAGCTGCTGTGCGTTTTTAAACAGCGCTATCCGGGCCATGCAATGGAGGCGACATGTTCGACTGGAATGACCTGCGGTATTTTCTGGAGTTGCAGCGCAGCGGCCGCCTGCTCACCGCCGCGCAGCGCCTGAAAACCACGCACGCCACGGTGGCCCGGCATATCGAAGCCATCGAGAAGAGCCTCGGCACCGCGCTGTTCGTACAGCACGCCCAGGGCTACGAACTGACCCCCGCCGGCGAAGCCCTGCTCAAACACGCCGAAGCCATGGAAAACGTCGCGCTGCTGGCCGAGGACGAATTGACCCACGCCGCTGCACCCCTGGGCAAGATCCGCCTCGGGGTGGCCGAAGGGTTGGGGGTGATGTTCCTCGCCGGCCGCATGGGCGGGCTGTTCGAACGTTATCCCGGCCTGGAAGTGGAACTGCTCGCCGTGCCGCGTTTCGTCAGCATCCTCAACCGCGAGGCGGAAATCAGCATCCACCTCGAACGCCCCAGCGTCGATCAACTGGTCACGCGCAAACTCACCGATTACCGCCTGGCGCTCTATGCCAGCCGCGCCTACCTGGCGCGCACACCACCGATTGAAAAACGCGAAGACCTCGCAGCCCATTCATGGATCGATTACGTCGACGACCTGCTGTTCAGCCAGGAACTGAAATTTCTCAGCAGCTTCTGCCGCAACCCCAAGGTGGTGTTCCATAGCACCAGCGTCATCGCCCAGCACCAGGCCGCCCGCTCCGGTTTGGGGATTGCGGTGTTGCCGTGCTTCATGGCGTCGGGCGACCCGGAGCTGGTGCCGTTGCTGCCGGGGGAGGGGATCCAGCGCAGCTACTGGATCAGCTCGCGCCGGGAGTTGCACAAGTCGGTGCGGTTGCGGGTGTTGTGGGACTACGTGGTGGAATTGTGCGCGCGGGAGCAGCCACTGTTGCTCGGCGAATCCAGCTGAAGAAACCCTCCCGCATTGATCTGTGGTGTTGGTTGAATCGGATTAATCCCTCAATTCGAATTCAGCACTGCCCAATCGCTCTCCATTCACCAGCACATGCACCGCATGCCTGCCGGGATAGTGCTTGCGCGTGGTCAACGCGCGAATATGCTGCTCGCGGCGGATGCTCTGCCGTTCACCCGCGCCCAGCGTAAACGCCTTGAGCTTGAACACCTTGGCCGCGCTGTGCCCGGCGCTTTTGACGTAGTCGATGGCATAGTCCACCACCAGTTTCTGTGCAGTGGCAGCGGTGGATTCCAGGCTGAATGACAGGTTGATCCGCTCGCCCAGGGTGATCTCCGCCGGCGTCACGCTCAGGTGATGGAGCTTCACTTCGGCCTTGGCGCCTGCGCCCATGATCGTCAGCGCGCGGGTGTTGCCCTGCTTGATCAGGCTGCGCAGCGCATGGCGGGCGATCCAGGCGGTGTGCGGGTTATCCAGGTTCCAGCCTTCGATCAGGCTGAGCACCCAATCCGGGTGGTCCTTGGTGATGTCGTTGAGGTGGTTGGCCACGGATTTGCGTACGTAGAGGCTGTTGTCGGCCTTGAGGTTATCGAGGATCGGCGCGCACAGCTCGGGGTTGGCCTGCACCTTGGCCAGGCGAAACGACCACGGCAGGCGCGGGCGCGAGCCTTCGCTGGCGAGGCGGCGCACGTGATCGTTGTCATCCCGCGACCAGGTTTGCATGACCGCCAAGGTGCGTTCGAAGTCGTGGAGCAAGAAGGGTCTTATGGCGAACTCAGCCGAGCCAAAGGGGGTGAAGTATTTGAGCGCGGCCATGGAGCGTTTGAAGTCATCCAGGCCGTAGCTCGCCACGTAGTGCGGCAGGCACAGGCTGACAAACCCGCTGTTCAGGCGCGGGGCCAGGGCGTAGAGCAGCTTGAGGGTCTGGGCATAGTCCAGCGGGATCACCGCGTGCAGGCTTTCGCTGACCCGCGCCATACGCTGCATCACCGATAACTCGGCGAGCCCGGCCTTGGCATGCTTGAGAAACCCCTTGGCGTCGAACGCCGGGTACACCGCGGTCATCTCGCTGGCGATGTGTTCCAGGCGTTCGAGGTTGAAGATTTCCTTGAGGGCCGGGGCGCTTTGGTCGGTCATCGGTTATTCCGTCGTTAGAGAAACCAGCGGTATTCCCGCGCATGGATTTCTTGTTGAAAGGCCAGGTGATCCTGGCGTTTGTTCTCGCAGTACACGTCGACAAATTCGGCGCCCAGCTTATCGCGCACTACCGGCTGATGCTGCATGGCGCGCACGGCATCGAGCATTTCCACGGGGAAGTCGGTGCCGCTGCTGCGGTCCTCGTTCAGTGGCGCGATAGGTTCTCGCCCGGCTTCAAGGCCATGTTCAAGGCCGACCAGGATCGCCGCCAGCACCAGGTACGGGTTGGCGTCGGCACTGGCCAGGCGATGTTCGATCCTCAGGTTGCGCGGGTCGGAGTCGGGGATGCGCACGCACGCATCGCGGTCTTCAAACCCCCAGCAGGCGCGGGTGGCCGCGTTGACCGTACCGCCCAGGCGGCGGAAGGCATTGTGGTTGGGCGAGAAGATCGGCATGCAGTGGGGCAGCAATTCCAGGCAACCGGCCACGGCATGGCGCAGGGGTTGCTGCTGGTGCGCCGCGAGCACATTGTTGCCCGCACCGTCGTACAGGCTGACATGCACATGCATGCCGCTGCCGGGAAATTGCAGGTAAGGCTTGGCCATGAAGCTGGCGCGGTAGCCGTGCTTCAGCGCCACGCCACGGGTGCTGCGACAGAACAGGGCCGCCCAGTCGGCGGCGCGCAGGCCGTCGTCGAGGTGACCGAAATTGATCTCGAACTGGCCGGGGCCGAGTTCGGCGGTGATCACCGTGATGTCGATGCCCTGGTCCTTGGCGGTCTGCGCCATGTCGTCCAGCACCTCGCTGAAGCGCGACAGCCGTTCGATATGCAGGTTGGGTTGGTCGTCGGTGTCATCGCTGAGCGGGTCACGGGCGAATTGCGGCAGGCCGTTGTCGAGCTTTTTGTCGAACAGGTAGAACTCCAGTTCAAAGGCCACCACCGGGTGAATGCCTTTATGGTGCAGGCGCTCCAGCACCTTGGCCAGGACTTCGCGAGGTTCGAATTCGATCGGTGCCTCGGTGCCGTCCGAGGTGATCAACATCTGCCCCAACGGCTGCGACTCCCAGCTCACCGGCTTGAGCGTGCCGGGCACCAGGCGGCGGTTGGCGTCCGGGTCGCCGTCGTGGAAGCAGTAGTCGCCGATCTTGAACAGCCCGCCCTGAACCCCCAGCAGCACGGCGTTCTGCGGCAGCTTCAAGGGGCTGCCGGCGGCGACCTTTTCCAGCATCTCGATGGGGTAGCGCTTGCCGTAGAAATGCCCGGGGATGTCCAGGGCAATCAGGTCGACATAACGCACGTCGGGATGGTTCTGGCGAAAGGTCCGTACTTCGGCCAGTAACGTGGAGGCTTGGCTTTTCACGGGTGTTGCTCCTAGTTGTAAACCCACAGCACGCGGGCGGGCAGGTCGGTGAGGTTGGCGTAGCGGCAGTGGGCGAAACTGGCCAGGTGGAAGCTGTCACCGGGGCCGAGGGTGACCGAATCGGCCTCGCCCTCTACCCACAGCGTCAATTCCCCTTCCAGTACAAATCCGGCCTGCTCGGCGCGGTCGCTCATGGTTTGTTCACCGCTATTGGCACCCGGGGCCAGCAGGCTGTCGAGCATCGAGAAGGCGCCATTCATGCTGGGGGACACCAGGATGTCGGTGATGCCGTTGGCGTAATACACCGTGCGGCGTTCGTTGGGGCGGGTGACCCAGCTCACGGCCTTGGGTTTGGACAGGCTGTAGAAATAGGTGGTGGGCACGTCGAGGGCATGGCTGATGGCGGTGAGATCCGCCACGGTCGGACGCGACAAGCCCCGTTCCACTTGGGACAGGAAGCCCACCGAACGCTCGATTTTCTGTGCGAGTTGGGCGAGGGTGAGCTTCTTGTACTTGCGCAGGTCGTGGATCAGGATCGCCAGGGCGTCGAGTTCTTCTTGCTGGTTCATGAAATTTATATCTAATAATTTCATGAAAAATTACAGGATTTATTTCATGGCGGCAATGGGCAGGGCGCGTAAGCCCGCTCACCACAGGGAGATTTGTCAGGGTCTGAAAAGTTGTGTAGATACCTATGCTCATCACAGGGGATCAAGGTTCAACAGGCTGAATGATTTCATGCGCCTGCGGTCGGAACCTGGGTACGCATCATTCATTGAAGGAGCACCCATGAAGTCCAAAACCCTCGCTGCCTGTGTCCTGGTCGCCGCCAGCCTGTCCACCGCCAGCTTTGTCGTGCAGGCCGGCGACACTCCCCAGGAAACCGTGCAGCCTTCGAACATCAATACCCGTGATTTGAAAGAAGGCGACCGTGCCCCGGACATCCTGATGCGCAAGGAGTCGGCGGTCAGCGACTGGAAGAAACGCGGTCTCAAGCAGCCTGAAGCCGACAGCCAGTGGGCCCGTGTGGGCGACAGGTTCGTGCTGCTCAAAACCACCAACGGCACCATCCTGGAGATCACGCCCGTCAAGAAATGACCCGCGTTTTTTCCTCGCTCTTGCGTTAAGGTAACCGGCCATCAAGACCGCGTTACCTTAGACGAAAGAGAGCAGGATGCTTGCCACAATAAGAAACTACCCCCGCGCCGTGAACCTGCTGTTGTCCGCCACGTTGCTGCTGACGCTGGCCAAGGCGATTACCTTTCCCTACCTGGTGATCTACCTCACCCGCCAATTTGCCCTCGATATCACCCAGGTTGGGCTGGTGATCGGCAGCTCGTTGATCCTTGGCTCGCTGCTCAGCGTATATGGCGGTTTTCTGGTCGACCGCATCAACAGTTATCGACTGTTGCTGGGGTTGAGCGTGCTGTTTGGGCTGGGTTTTATCGGTACGGTGCTGGCGCAGAACATCTGGGCGTTCTACAGCTGCCTGATCCTGATCAACCTGGCCTACGCGGTCATCGATATTGCGGTAAAGGCCGGTTTTGCCAGCTTGTTGCCGGAAGATGCGCGCAGCGAAGTGTTTTCCATCAAGTACACGCTGACCAATATCGGCTATGCCGCGGGGCCGTTCTTTGGGGCGATGGTGGCCAAGCTGGACATCAGCCTGCCGTTCATCCTGTCGGCGTTGTTGGGGGCGGGTTTTTTCCTGCTGTACTGGCGCTGGGGCGATCGCACCCTGGCGACCATCGATGTGACGCAAAAGCCGGTGCCGTTCCTGGCCGTCGGCCGCGTGCTGCTGCGTGACCATCGCCTGGTGTGCTTCACCCTTGGGGGTGTGCTCAGCGCCGTGGTGTTCGGCCAGTTCACCGCCTACCTCTCGCAGTACCTGGTTACCACCACCAGTGCTGAATACACCTACACCGTCATCAGTGCCGTGCTCACCACCAACGCCGTGCTGGTGATCGCCTTGCAATACGTGATTGGTCGACGTATTTCCCACCGTTACCTCAGCCAATGGCTGATTGCCGGCCTGGGCATGTTCATGCTGGGCTTGATTGGTTTTGCGCTGTCCACCAGCGTGCTGTGGTGGGTGCTGGCGATGGCAGTATTTACCGTGGGGGAAATCATCGTGTTCCCGGCCGAATACATGTTTATCGACCGGATCGCCCCGGACCACCTGCGCGGCATGTACTACGGCGCACAGAACCTGTCCAACCTGGGGGCGGCGCTGGGGCCGGTGTTGTGCGGGCTGGTGCTGGCCAGCCTGCCGGCCCACTACATGTTCTACATGCTGGGGGCGTTCATCGTCGCGGGCGGGGTGTTCTATTTCATTGGTTCGTCGTTGAAGGCGCGTCTTCCAGCGTGACCTTGCCCATGTTGTTGCTTTGCAGTTCGTAGCGCAGTTCTTCCACCATCTTTTCCACGTCTTGCGGGGTCTGCAGCCGGTTGGTGCTGATCCCCGTCACCACCAGGTCCACCCGGCCGGTGTCGGCGTCGTAGACCTTGAGGGTCAGCGACGC
Source organism: Pseudomonas sp. JV449 (assembly GCF_032424295.1). NCBI lineage: Bacteria > Pseudomonadati > Pseudomonadota > Gammaproteobacteria > Pseudomonadales > Pseudomonadaceae > Pseudomonas > Pseudomonas sp. JV449. The sequence goes on from NZ_VYKD01000015.1 coordinate 232,659, forward strand.
ATCCCGGCACAGGGTGAACTCGCATGTCAGCGGCGCGAGGCCTTCTTCGATGCAATTTCGCAGTTGAGAGAGCGTAAACATGTGGGTTCCTTCAGGGTGTCGTTTTACGACGGCACAGGTTGAAAGCCCTGTACTCACACCCTGAAGGTTAGGGATTGGGACTGCGCGGGATAAGGCGAATTCGCACTAGCCGCACTAGTGCATTTGCACTTTTATCGGGTTTTCTTAACCCGCAGTTCACCGGCAAACAGTCCGCGTTCACGGGCCCAGACAATCGCTGCACTACGGCTATGCACCCCCAGTTTCGAGTACACCGTGGCCACATGGTTACGCACCGTGTTGGGCGCCAATTTCAGGCGTGAGGCGATCTCCTTGTCGGCCAGGCCCTCGCAGATCAGGCCGAGTACATCGCGCTCGCGGGCGGTCAGGTCGGTGAAGGCCACGTTCGGCAGGTTGGGGCTGTTGACGCTCTTGGCATTGGCCAGTTTCTCGATCAGGGTCTGGCTGAACCAGGACGCGTCCTGCATCACTTCCTCGATGGCCGCCACCAACTCCAGTTCCGAGCGCTTGCGTTCGGTGATGTTCATCATCACCAGCAGGTAGCAGGGCACATCCTGAATGGTCACCGTGTCCGCCGAGACCACGCAGTCGATGACCTCGTTGCCTTTCTTGCGCACCTTGAGGTCCTGGCCATCGAGGTTGCCGGCTTTCTCCAGGGTGGCGAACAACTGGGCGGCTGCCTCCTGGCTGTCGATGAAGTTGATGTCTTCGATGGATTTACCGATCAGCTCTTCGCTGGTGTACCCGGTAATGGTCATGAACGCTTCGTTGACATCCACCACCTGCCGGTTGGCGGCGTTGCACACCAAGGTGGGCACCGGCGTCAGGCGAAACGACTTGGCGAAGCGCTCTTCACTCTGGCGCAGGGCGATCTCGGCCTTGCGGCGTGGCTCCAGGTCGGTGAAGGAAAACAGCATGCAGTCTTCCTCGTTCATGTCCAGCGGCTGGCCGGCGACGATCACCAGTTTGCTGCCGCCTCCGGGCAGTTTCAGCTCGGCCTGCATCTGCGGGATGGTCGCGCCTTCCCCCAGGCGCTGAACGGCCAGCTCCCTGCGTTCGGCATGCTCCAGCACGTCCAGTTCATACACGGAGCGGCCGATCACCTGGTCGCGGGTGTAGCCGGTCATCTCCAGGAAGCCCTGGTTCACTTTGATATAGCGCAGGTCGCTGAGGCGGCAGATTACCGCCGGCGCCGGGTTGGCGTTGAAGGTTTTTTCGAAGCGCTGTTCGGCGCTGGCCCATTCGGTGGCGTCGCTGAGGATCAATACCAGTAATTCAGGCGTGCCATGAGAATCGCTGATGACCAGGCTGCGCAGGCGGTGCACCCAGGTTTTTTCTTCGTCGGAGGTGGGCATGACCTCCACTACCACGTCACTGAATTCATCGCCTGCCGCCGCGCGGGCGAGGGGGTAATTCTCCAGGGGCAAGGGATGATTATTGCGATAGCGCAGGCTAAACCGTTCGGCGTATTCCTGGGTATTGGCACCCAGTGCCGTGACGTCCTCCACACCGTGCATGGCCAGCGCGGCTTCATTGGCCCAGAGAATGGTCTGGTCGACTTCGGCCAGGATGATCCCGTCGGACAGCCCGGAGATGATCTGCTGCAGTTGGCGGCGATTGGTTTCTTTGGCGAGGACATCCTGGGTCATGGTTTCTCCGGGTTTTAGGCGCATGGAAGTACGACAGCCCGGTGTCAGGATAGTGCAGGGTAATTGCGCGGCGTGGGGTGCGAATGCACCAGGTGGCCTGGTGTCTTTGCGCGTGAAGCAACAGGCCGAGCAGAAAAATCGTGAAGTGACGCCCAAGCAGCTGCCCCGTGCGGCGTTGAGTTTCTTTGTGGGGCGAATGGCGCAGACGATGCGTCGGATACCGTTGGCTTGATTGATTGTTGTGTTCAAAGGTGGTTAGGGGGTTCCCCTAACCACACCATTCAAGTTGCCAGCCAACCTACGATCGGCACAATCATCAACGTACTCAAGGCCATTGAAACTACATTGCCAATGTACGGATGAAAATGGGCAGGCAGTCTCGCCGCAATTGCACAGGCCAACGGCGGTGCGATCAGTGCGCCCAGCAATGCACTTGAAGTCACCACCATCCAACTGCCACCGTGGGTCAACACTGCTGCCGGCACCACTGATACCAACGGTACATAGGTGGGATACCAACCCCGCTTTATCCATTGATGGCGCCAGATCACTACGCCAAAAGCCGACGTCAGTGCCTGCGCTCCCACCATGTGCAAAAGCAGGCCAGAGCCATAAGCCGGGCTCATGGGGTTGAGGGCATAGGCAAGCAACACGCCTGCCAACAGTCCGAGACTGGCGAGCTCATTTCCAAAAAAGGGTGCTTCGGAAAAGTCCGCCAGCACTCGGCGCAGGCTCCAGAACACTCCGTAACTGGGCGGGGTAACAGGTATCGGTCGGTCTGGAGCGATAGAGTCCGAACGCACCAGCGAGGGCACCCGACGACACAGGGCAAATGCGATGACGCTTCCGATAGCCATGCCCAGCACATTACCGACCACGGCTGGTAAACCCAGTGGCACACACACCAGATTGACGATCAACAAGCACAGTGGAGTAACCAGTAAAGCTCCCAGCACTGCACCATTGAGGGCGACCTTCCAACCGCTGCCAAACATAAGCACCATCGCTGCTGGCAATGAAACAAACGCCGCAAACGTAGGCTGCCAGGTTTCGGCGGTAACGCTCCAACCCCACAGCAGGTTGCTCAGCAACAGCCCGATCAACGAACTGGTCACCACCCAAGGCCACAATCCGGTGCCATAGCAAATGGAAAAGCCCTGCCAGGCTTTGCCACGTTTGTTTGCCCACCATGCCAGATAGGCACCACTCAATAGGCCCAATGACGCGAGTTCATGCTTGTAAAAGGCAACTTCGCTTATATCCCCCACTACCCACCGCAACCACGCTACGGGTTGGGGGAGGGCCGTCACCATCTCGTTGTATCCTGGCCATGAACCTTGATGACTGGATACAACCCATACCGCGAGCAAGGTAGCGACGAGTCCCAGTACAACAACTGTGATATCCGCTCGTGAGCGGGTTGGTGTTTTCCTGGCAAACAACGGTTCCATAGATTGCCCTCCTCTCAGCGAGGCAGGGCAGGGTGCTGGGAATACCCGAGCATCTGATCATAAAGATCATTGCGACGGTCCCGTTGCAGATCATTGAGGCTGTTCCAGATCGGCGCGCTGCGGGCGCTGGTGATGTCAATGTCGGCGAACAGGATCTCCTGGCGATTGGCCGAAGCCACGGCGCCGATTGGCCAGCCATTTGTCCCTGCAATCAAGGAGCATCCGAGATAGCGGGCATCCCGCTCTTCACCAATGCGGCTGGCGGCCGCGATAAATACGTTGTTCACATGTGCAGCGGTCATCGTCAGGTACGACGCCATGCACTTTCCTGCCTCATCGAACAACGGTGGGGGTGTCCACACCCAATTGTTCAAGCTGCAAATGATATCGGCGCCTTGCTGGCTCAAAATGCGCGGTACCTCCGGAAACCAGATGTCCCAGCAGATCAGCAGGCCGATACGACCGATCGGCGTTTCAAACACTGGAAAGCCAGAATTCCCCGGGGTGAACCAAAGCTTTTCCAGGTTCCATAAATGGGCTTTGCGGTATTTGCCTATGAACCCGTCGGGCCCCAGCAATACGGCTGTGTTGAACAGCTGCATACCATCGATTTCGCTAAGACCGGCGACCAGATACACTTGGTGCTTGCAGGCAAAATCGATCCATTCCCGCACACTCGGTCCGTTCGGCACTGCCTCTGCATGATCAAACGCGTCCTGGCGGCTGCTGAAGAAATAGCCGCAGTTGGAAAGCTCCGGCAGCACGATCAGATTGGCGCCGCCGTTTACTGCTTCAGTCGCCAGTAGAAGACTTTGACGCAGGTTGTCGCTTTGGTTGGCTATACCGACCTGTGGGTTGAACTGAATGACGGCGACGCGGGCAGGGCTTGTTGGTTCGTTCATGGGGGGGACCTCTTATTGTTATGCAACCGGATTTTGGTTGGATGTTTATAAGAGGTGAAGAAATGTTTAAAGAAAAGTCAGATAATTCCTGTTGTGACGTAGCCGGATTCTCTTGATGTAGTTTTAGTCTCTGTCTTGTACTCTGGATAATCTTGCATGCAAAAGTCTCCATTGAATTTTGCTTGGGTCTTGTTGCAGATATTGATCACAGTATCAATGGCGCCTCTGAAGCAAGGTTCTGTCCAGCCAGCATCCACAGAAAAAGATTCACCACAAAGATAAAGCCCGGATGTGAGAGAGAAGTCCCTGTTGTATTTCATCAGGCCTACGGCGTCGTAGTAGGTGCCAGGGCGATAGAGTTTTGCACAGCCAAGGGCGTGTTTATCGTTCATCCAGCGCTGAACGATTGCTTGGTCACGTCCTATATAGGGAGAAATGCGTTTTTTAATATTTGTTGACTTCAGAAGTATCCTGTCCAGCTCTTCTATGCATTTGTCGACCAGTTCTCCGTCGCTGAACAGCGAAAGCTTTGTTGCATCATCCTCCCACGTGTAGCTTAAGAGGATACAGTCGTAAGTGTGGTTTTCATTGTATCGATAAGTGTAGATATCATGTATGAAGCTGTCGGTTACAATAGCTTGAGGTATGTTTTTATTGAATGAGAGGAAGGATTTTTTGAGGGGCGCGTACACCTTGCAGCTGGTTTCCCAATGAGCCGTTTTGTAGGCTGCGATTGTTTCGAAGGGAAGCATATCTTGGCTGAAATTCTCGATAAGAATTTGTGTTTCTATCAGCCATGATGGAAGGGTGATTACAAGTGAATCGATATCGATAAATTCACTTTTTGTTTTACTCGGCTGTGTAGTATTCCAGTCGTAATAAACCCTTATTTTTCCGTTCTCAAGTTTTTTTATTTTCGTTGCAGCGCTGTTGGTCAGCAAACCGTACGGGCTTTTCAGTAAGTGTTCATATAGTGATTCGGTGGTCTCTTGCGCTTTTATAAAAAGCAGGGACTCGGCCAGTGAGCCAAGACCAATGTAATTTGGTTTATTAAATTTTAGGCCTCTCGAGTCAACTGTCTCTGTGACGTCAAGATAAGGTGACGCCATGGGGGCACCTTCTGAGTTCACACGGCCGTGGATCAGTTGCAAATGACTGCTGAAACCAAATATCGCCGTGCGTATTGGGTAAATCGAGCAGACATCATAGAACGCTCCCCAACTGCCATCACCAATGCCGATTGAGTAAAAAACAGCCGACTCCTGTGCGGTCATTCCCATTCCGCCAAAGTTGCCAGGATCACTTTGCCGCCAGTGATCGATGGTTGGCATCTTCACCAAGTCACGAAATGACATGCCCTCATATTTTTTTACTATGGCGTCCCACATGTCTTCCCAAGCGTCAGAGCCGAAATGCTCGGAAACGTGCAGCGCCATCCGTTCAGCAAATGCCTTCCACTTCGCAAAAACGGACCCTAAGATTTCACCGGGTGGTGCTGTTTTTCCGTTTGGGTTTTTCCAGATAAGCATTGTGGGTTCACTGTCTCCTTCCAAGCTCCCTTCTCTCAGGTAGATTCCAGTTGAGTGGACGCTGGGGCTGCCGGGGTTTGGGAAGTCGGAGTAAACTAATTCAAATTCATTTGCGTAATAAGCCATGAGCGAACGACCATCTTTGGGCTGCTCATTTGATCTATTGAAGAACGGCATTCTCATTGCGCCCATCTCAAAAGGAGGGCGGCCAACAGTATTCGTATTATTACTACCAAGGGCTGTCAGGTGTCGACCGCCTATACGCTTTGACTTTTCTATTAGTGTGATATTTTTAAAACCGCACCTATGCAGCTCGCGTGCAGTTGTTAAACCTGTAATTCCCGCACCAATAATGCAAATTTTGTGATCAGTATCGGTCGTTTGAGCAACGCCGTTTTTTTGCTCTACCAATGCTCGGTAATCGAAACACAAATCTGGCGGGCTAGGGAACCGTGCTCTCCATTTGTTCTTTGCAGTGCGCTTTTTACGATGACTTTGTTGAGCTATATCTGCTGGATAATTAAAGTTTGAGCCGATGGTCATTTTTGATCTTTCTCGTTCAGAATTGATTTTCTATTCATAGGTTGAATATAGGTTCTGGAAGAGACAATAAGCAGGATGTGATTTTTGGCTAGGGTATGTCGTGTTCTGTTGTAGGTGAAGGGGAACTGGCCCGAGTGTTTTGATTGTTCCACGCTCCGCGTGAGAGCGATCCAGAGCACAAAGATTGATATTACTTCATTGGCTAAGGGGTTTGCCCGCCGTCATCATCAAGTCGCAAGATTTTTTATCCGTGTGTCTCGTGTGTGCAAAAAAACGCATTACCATTTAGTGGGGTGTATATACACACCCAAGGGTGAGGCGATGAGAAGTCGAGCAGGTGATTGACCTGCTGGTTGCGGATGGTTGGTTTGAGGTGGCAGTGAAGGGCAGTCATCATCAGTTCAAGCACCCCATGAAGCGGGGAAGAGTCACCGTCCCTCATCCCAAGTCAGAGATTGCCAAGGGCACTCTGCACAGTATTTTCAAATCAGCCGGTCTCAAATAATTGCCTGCTGGATGAATTGGGCGAGCTCCCACGGGCTCGGTCAGAGGAGGAACAATGAAATTCCCAGTGGTAGTACACAAAGATGCTGATTCGGATTACAGCGTGACCGTCCCTGATGTGCCGGGGTGTTTCTCGGCGGGCGGGTCTTTTTCCGAAGCGCTGGACAATGTACGTGAGGCATTGGCTCTGCACCTCGAAGGCCTGGTTGCCGATCAGGAACAGCTTCCTCAGGCGCTGGAGGTTGATGCCCATTTGGGTAATCCGGATTTTGCCGGTGGTGTCTGGGCGATAGTCGACTTTGACCTCACGCCTTATCTGGGGAAATCAGTGCGGTTCAATGCCTCTCTGCCGGAACACCTCTTGCAGCGGATTGACGAGCGTGTGCAAAAGGATCATCGCTATGCATCGCGGTCAGGTTTTTTGGCGACGGCAGCGCTGCGTGAGCTCTCTGCGTAAGTAAGCACAAGCGAGCACTCTGTATCGGCTTATGGCGTGTTCAAGTCGGGCCGACGCTATATCTACGGGATTTTTGTGGGGGGCAGTACTAAAGCAACGGGGTCGCTGCGCAGCCCAACGGAAGCAAGCTCCCTCGCTTGAGCGGCGCAAGCGCTTGGGATTCTCTCGGAAACGTCCTGCAAGTTAAAGGGAAATGTCACGGCTGCGACTGTTCCTGCACTTGCCAAACCCCACCGATTCTGGGAAAACCCCAGCCTTTACGCCTTCAACGAGAACCCCATGAGCCCCGACGAACTCCAGATCACCGACACCCGACCAGGCACCGGCAAAGCCGTGGTCAAGGGCGCACTGATCACCACCCAGTACACCGGCACCCTGGAAGACGGTACGGTCTTCGATTCGTCCTGGGAGCGGGGCAAGCCGTTCCAGTGTGTGATCGGCACCGGGCGGGTGATCAAGGGCTGGGACCTGGGTTTGATGGGCATGCAGGTCGGCGGGGTGCGCAGGTTGTTTGTGCCGGCGCACCTTGCCTATGGCGAACGGTCGATGGGCGCGCATATCAAGCCCAACAGCAATCTGCGCTTTGAGATTGAGTTGTTGGAAGTGCTGACGCGGGACGATTAATTTCGCAAAAACCTGGCCCACCACCTCGTACGTAGCAGCTGCCGAGCGCAAGCGAGGCTGCGTTCGCGGTGTGTCAGACGAACCGCTGACGCAGCCTCGCTTGCGCTCGGCAGCTGCTACGGGATCTGGCGAACCTGCCACCTCACATTCAAGCATCGGCGGCTTCAGGATGGGGGTTCCTGAACCCTCCCTGAAGAATCCTCTTATTCACCATATGGAAACTTTCCTACGGTTTACTCTCCTTAAATCGGGGCGTAAGCTTCGCGCGTTTTCATCAATAGCGGAGACCCTCAGTGGGTACTTGTTCGAGTGACAGTTGTCGGCCGGTCTCGGTAACCGGCACATACTTGGCAAGATAACGCGCATTTTTTCGATGCCGTTGTCTCGCCACCTAGCGAGAAGCGGCATCCCGACAGCGGCCAGTCCTGGCCCCTGTGCGATCCCTCTCATCGACGCTGACCAGCACCCGGTTAACCTCGGGATGCTACGGACGCGCCTGCCTTTTGCGGCGGGCGGGCCGGGCTGACTGTGCCTATGAAGCGGGCGCGGTGGGACAGGCAGTACCTGCACGAAGGTTTTTTCCTCGCGCAGGAGTAACACACCATGAACCTCACTCTGTTGAAAGAGTTCTTCGCCGGCTTCCTGCGGACCCGGCATATCGCCCGGCATTTCCGCCGCCTGGCGATGCTCGAAACCGTCACCGATGCCAGCGTCAGCCGCGAAGTGCCGCCCACCCTGGCGCAAACCCTGGTGGTCGCGGCCAACAGCAGTGCCGTGCAATTGCTCGGTACGTTGGGCAGCCATGCCGAGGGCTTGAGCAGCCTGGAAGCCGACGCCCTGCGCGTGCAATACGGCCTCAATGAAGTCGAGCACGAGCAGCCGCTGCCGTGGTGGGTGCACCTGTGGCATTGCTACAAGAACCCGTTCAACCTGCTGCTGACCTTGCTGGCGGTGATCTCCTGGCTGACCGAAGACATGAAGGCCGCCACGGTGATTTTCTCCATGGTGGTGCTCTCGACGCTGCTGCGGTTCTGGCAGGAGGCCAAGTCCAACAAGGCAGCCGATGCGTTGAAAGCCATGGTGAGCAACACCGCCACGGTGCTGCGCCGGGATGATGCCAAGCGCATTGAATTGCCCATCAAGCAGTTGGTGCCAGGCGATCTGATCGTGCTCTCGGCCGGGGACATGATCCCCGCCGACTGCCGCGTGCTCAACGCCAAGGATCTGTTCGTCAGCCAGGCGGCGATGACCGGTGAATCGATGCCGGTGGAGAAGTTCGCCCAGCAGCACGACACCAACACCCGCAACCCGCTGGACCTGGAGAACATCCTGTTCATGGGCACCAACGTGGTGTCCGGCGCCGCGACGGCGGTGATTCTGACCACCGGCAACAGCACCTATTTCGGTGCGCTGGCCCAACGCGTGACCGCCACCGACCGTGCGACCACCTCGTTTCAGCACGGCGTTAACAAGGTCAGCTGGCTGTTGATCCGCTTTATGTTCGTGATGGCGCCGCTGGTGTTGTTCATCAACGGTTTCACCAAGGGTGACTGGACCGAAGCGCTGCTGTTCGCGCTGTCGATTGCCGTGGGCCTGACCCCGGAAATGCTGCCGATGATCGTCACGTCCACCCTGGCCAAGGGCGCGGTGTTCCTGTCGCGCAAGAAGGTCATCGTCAAGCGCCTGGATGCGATCCAGAACTTTGGCGCGATGGATGTGCTGTGCACCGACAAGACCGGCACCCTGACCCAGGACCGGATTTTCCTGGCGCGTCATGTGGACGTGTGGGGCGAGGAGTCCGACGACGTGCTGGAGATGGCTTACCTCAACAGCTACTACCAGACCGGCCTGAAAAACCTGCTGGACGTGGCGGTGCTCGAGCACGTGGAGGTGCATCGCGAACTGAAGGTCGGCACCGCGTTCCAGAAGGTGGATGAAATCCCGTTCGACTTCAACCGCCGCCGCATGTCGGTGGTGGTGGCCGAACAGGGCCGGCCGCATCTGCTGATCTGCAAAGGTGCGGTGGAGGAGATCCTTTCGGTGTGCAACAGCGTGCGCCATGGCGAGGTCAACGAAGCGCTGACCGACGACCTGCTGGCGCGCATTCGCCAGGTCACTGCCGCGTTCAACGAAGAAGGCCTGCGGGTGGTGGCCGTGGCTGCGCAACCGATGGCACCGGGGCGCGACACTTACAGCCTGGCGGATGAAAACAACCTCACGCTGATCGGCTACGTCGCATTTCTCGACCCGCCCAAGGAAAGCACTGCGCCCGCTCTCAAGGCGCTGAAAGCCCATGGTGTGGCGGTCAAAGTGCTGACCGGCGATAACGAGCTGGTCACCGCCAAGATCTGCCGTGAAGTGGGCCTGGAGCAACAAGGCCTGTTGATGGGCAACGACATCGAGGACATGACCGACGCCCAGTTGGCCAAGGCCGTGGAAACCACCAATGTGTTCGCCCGCCTGACGCCCAGCCACAAGGAACGCATCGTGCGCCTGCTCAAGGCCAACGGGCATGTGGTGGGCTTTATGGGCGACGGCATCAACGATGCACCGGCGCTGCGTACAGCAGACATTGGTATCTCTGTGGACAGCGCGGTGGATATCGCCAAGGAAGCCGCCGACATCATCCTGCTGGAAAAGAGCCTGATGATCCTGGAGGAGGGCGTGCTGGAGGGCCGGCGCACCTTCGCCAATATGCTCAAGTACATCAAGATGACCGCCAGCTCCAACTTCGGCAACGTGTTCTCGGTGCTGGTGGCCAGTGCGTTTATCCCGTTCCTGCCGATGCTGCCGATGCACCTGCTGGTGCAAAACCTGCTGTATGACATCTCGCAGATCGCGATCCCGTTCGATAACGTCGACGAGGACATGCTCGCCAAACCACAACGCTGGCAGCCGGGGGACGTGGGGCGGTTCATGCTGTTTTTCGGGCCGATCAGTTCGATTTTCGACATCACCACGTTCGCACTCATGTGGTATGTGTTCGATGCCAACACCCCTGACCACCAGACGCTGTTCCAGTCCGGCTGGTTCGTGGTGGGGCTGCTGACCCAGACGCTGATCGTGCACATGATCCGCACCCCGAAAATCCCGTTCCTGCAAAGCCGCGCGGCGATGCCGTTGATGGTGATGACCGCGGTGATCATGGCCGTGGGGATCTTCCTGCCGATGGGGCCGCTGGCGCATTACTTCAAATTGCAGGCGCTGCCGTCGCTGTACTTTGTGTTCCTGCCGGTGATCCTGCTGGCGTATATGGCGCTGACCCAGGCGGTGAAGGGCTACTACATCCGTAAGTTTGGCTGGCAGTGAACAGGGACGGTTTCCCATGCAAGCAATCGACAACATCAACCTCAACTCCCTGGTCGATACCCTGGTCAGCCTCACCGCCGCGTTTATCCTCGGTGGCCTGATCGGCTTCGAGCGCCAGTACCGCCAACGTACGGCGGGCCTGCGCACCAACGTACTGGTGGCGGTGGGTGCGGCGATTTTCGTCGACATGGCCAACCGCCTCGGCGGTGCGGAAGGCGCCGTGCGGGTGGTGGCGTATGTGGTGTCGGGCATCGGCTTTCTGGGGGCCGGCGTGATCATGCGCGAAGAAGGCAATGTGCGCGGTCTCAACACCGCCGCCACGCTCTGGGCGTCGGCAGCGGTGGGGGCGTGCGCCGGTGCCGACCTGGTCCTCGAAGCGTTGTTAGGCACGCTGTTTGTGCTGGCGGCCAATACGCTGCTGCGGCCCATCGTCAATAACATCAACCGCCAACCTCTGGATGTGGTGTCGGCGGAGGTCACCAACATCCTCTATGTGATTGCCCGGCGCACCCAGCAAACCGCGGTATTGGCGTTGCTGGAAGCCGAACTGGCGCGCTGTAACTACCCGGCCAGCGATGTCGATGTGCGGCCGTTCGGCACTGAGGAAGTTGAAATCGAAGCCACACTGGCGGTGACCTCGGTAGACGGTGACGAGTTGGACGCCCTGGTGGCGCGCATTTCCAGGTCGACCCTGGTGGTGCAGGCCTTCTGGAGCCCCAGCACCACCGAGTAGCTTTGGAGAGTTCTGAGGAAAAGTCCTACATTTAGTCGAGATTATCCCTTCATTGGCAAAAACACGCGGTTGCTAAGGTTGCGCGCTTGCGCCTGTTCAGGAATCAAGGCGTGGCTTCACATGTTTACTGTGTTTTTCAAAAGGAGGGGCCTGTACTGCCTGAGGTGTTTGACTGAGTAATCAGTGCCGCTTGTCGGAACTGTTACTTTTCACAGGTAGTGGGGTCTCGCGTGATATGTAAGCGTACTGATCTTCCCAGGGGAGTCTTATGAGCAACAAAGCTTTAATCGTGGATGATCACCCTTTTATACGCGCTACCGTGAAGTATCTGTTGAGGCAGGAAGGTTTCGATACTATCTACGAAGCGGGTAATGGCGCTGATGCCATGCAGATTGCTCGCGAAGAACGTCCGGACCTGGTCATTCTCGACCTGGCGATGCCCAAGCTCGGTGGGTTGGAGGTGATCAGCCGGATCAAGGCGCTGGAGTTGCCCTGCCGGATCCTGGTGCTGACCTCGTATCTGGCGGTGTTTTTTTCCACTCGCTGCATGCGCGCCGGAGCGATGGGTTTTGTTGCCAAGACCGGTGAACTGGATGAGCTGCAAAAGGCGATCAGGGCGATCAGGTCCGGCTACAGTTGCTTCCCCAGCCTGCCCACCAGTTCGGTGCGTCGCGACGACCTGCAATCGACCGAGCAGGAGTTGGTGGAGGCGTTATCCGATCGCGAATTGACCGTGCTGCAGAAGCTGGCCCTGGGCCTGGGCAACAAGGATATTGCCGAGGATATGCTGTTGAGCCACAAGACTATCAGTACGTACAAGACGCGGCTCAAGGAGAAGTTGCGTATGTCGTCGGTGGTGCATCTGTCCAAGTTCGCCCAGCGCAATCATCTGATCTGAAATGCTCACCTCCCGGCGGGTGAAACGCGCGGCCATCCTGCTGATGGGGCTGTTGCCCTGGGCGGTGATGGCCTTGGAGGAATCCCACGATCTGAAACTGCTGGGTCACTCCACTCTTGAAAATCCCTCGGTGGTGTTGGACGAAGCCGACTGGCGCTGGCTACGCGAGCGCCGCACGCTCCTGATGGGGGTGTCGGCCCCCGACTACGCGCCCTTTGACTTGAGCAACAATGACGAGCTCGAGGGCATCACGGCCGATTTTGCGGCACTGGTTGCCCAGGCGCTGAATATCACCATCGACGTGAAGCGCTACGACACCCGTGATGAGGTGATCGAAGCCCTGAAGACCGGGGCCGTGGATTTTGTGGGATCGGCCAACGGGTTCGAGGCGGCCGACCCGGAGCTGGTGCTGTCCCGATCCTACGCCAATGACCAACCCGCGCTGGTGACGCGTGCGGGAGAAAACCAGGCGCTGAAGGCTGACCTTGCCGGCAAGCGCCTGGCGATGCTCTACCACTACATGCAGCCCGAGGCCGTCCAGGCCTTTTACCCCGATGCGCAATTGCTCTTGTTTGCCTCGACCTTCGAAGCCATTGGCGCCGTTGCGTTCGGCCAGGCGGATGTGTACCTGGGTGACGCCATCAGCACCCGCTACCTGATCAACAAGAACCACCTTAATAACGTGCGCATGGCGGATTTCTCCGCATTGGAGGTCAACCCTTTCGGGTTCGCATTCGCCAAGGACAATACCCGCCTGTTGGGCATCATCAATAGCGCACTGGCCGCCGTTCCGGCCAACCAGCAGATGGAAATCCTGCGCCGTTGGAGTGCCGGCGGCAGCGGGTTCCTGGAGGCGGAGCAACTGCGCTTGAGCGCAAGTGAACAGCGCTGGCTGGAGAAGCACCCGCGGGTGAAAGTGGCGGTGCTCGATAAATTCGTGCCGTTGTCTTTTTTCAACGAACAAGAGCAATTCGAGGGATTGAGCTCCGAGGTCCTCTCGCGTATCAGTCTGCGTACGGGCTTGAGGTTTGATGTAGAACGGGGCAGTTCGCTGCCGCGGCAAATTGAACAGGCCAGTGCCGGTCGCGTGGACATGCTGGCGGTCGTCACCCCCAGTGTCGAGCGGTCCGAAAAGATCCGCTTTACTCGCCCTTATCTGTCCAGTCCCTATGTATTGGTGGTGCGCACCCACGACGAGCATCTGGTGACCCTGGAAGATATGCCTGGCAAACGCATGGCGCTTATTCGCGGCAACAGCCTGGCCGGGCAAATCAGCCGGGACTACCCAGGCATCGGGTTTGTCGACGTGGAGAACCCGGAGCAGGCCATGGAATTGGTGGTCAACGGCAGTGTCGATGCGACTGCGGTTTCACTGATGAGCGCGCGCTACATGATCGCCCGCAATTACCGCAAGCGGCTGCGCATCACCAGCACTGTCGGGAGTGAGCCTGCACGCATTGCCTTTGGGGTCAACCGCAGCCAACTGGAGCTGTACTCGATCCTCGACAAGGCGTTATTGAGCATTACTCCAGAAGAAATGGACGAGCTGACCAACCATTGGCGCAGCGAGATCATCATCGAAGACAACTACTGGATACGCCACCGCAACATCATCCTCCAGGGGTTTGGCTTGGCCGCGCTGCTGCTGCTGGTCACCCTGGGATGGGTGTTCTACCTGCGCAGCCTGATTCGCAAGCGCACCCAGGCCGAGCGTGCGTTGAGCGACCAGATGCGGTTCATGAGTGTGTTGATCGACGGCACGCCGCACCCGATCTATGTGCGCGATCGCCTGGGGCGCCTGATGGCCTGCAACAATGCCTACCTCGATGTGTTCGGCTTCAAGTTGGAAGACGTCATCGGTAAGACCGTGGTGGAAACCGACACGGGGAACCCGCCCCAGGCCCAGTCGTTCCATGCCGACTATTTGCGTTTGATGGCGTTGGGCGAGCCGCAGGTTTATGACCGCGTGCTCAAGGTGCCCGGCGGCGAGGTGTTGACCATCTACCAATGGATGCTCCCGTACCGTGACAGCAATGGCAGCGTGGTGGGCATGATCGCCGGTTGGGTGGATGTCAGCGAGCGCCAGCGCTTGCTGGGGCAGTTGCAGGAAGCCAAGGAGGAGGCCGACGCCGCAAACCGTGCCAAGACCACCTTCCTGGCGACCATGAGCCATGAGATCCGTACCCCTATGAATGCCGTGATCGGCATGATCGAACTGGCCCTGAAAAACGCCGAGCAGGGCGTGGCTGACCGCGATGCGCTGGAGGTTGCGTCGGTGGCGTCCCGGAGCATGCTGGAGTTGATCGGCGATATTCTCGATATTGCGCGAATCGAATCCGGCCACCTGTCCCTGAGCCTGGAACCGGACAATCTGCACGAACTGCTGGCCTCAGTGGCGCGGGTGTTTGAGGGGCTGGCGCGGGACAAGGGCCTGGTGCTGCAGGTGGAACTCGACCCGTTGATCGACCGGCCGGTGCTGGTTGACCCGCTGCGCTTCAAGCAGGTGGTGTCCAATGTGTTGGGTAACGCGATCAAGTTCACCGCCTCCGGCCAGGTGCGCCTGGGCGCCCAGGGTGCACCGGTATTGACCGACGACCAGTTGCACCTGCGGTTGTGGGTGGAGGACACGGGTATTGGCATCAGTGCCGAAGATCAGCAGCGCTTGTTCAACCCCTTTATCCAGGGCAGCAACAACGAACAGCCGGCGCGAAGCGGATCGGG
The DNA here is from genome assembly GCF_032424295.1 of Pseudomonas sp. JV449. Classification (NCBI taxonomy): domain Bacteria; kingdom Pseudomonadati; phylum Pseudomonadota; class Gammaproteobacteria; order Pseudomonadales; family Pseudomonadaceae; genus Pseudomonas; species Pseudomonas sp. JV449. The sequence goes on from NZ_VYKD01000015.1 coordinate 248,039, forward strand.
CCTGGGGTTGGTGATCAGTCGCAACCTGTGCGAGATGATGGGCGGTCAATTGCACTTGAGCAGTGTGCTGGGCAAGGGCACGCGGGTGGATGTGACGTTGACGCTGGCGCTGACCTCGGCCGTGCCTGCCAATGTACCGGTCCCCCACGTTCCGCCAGCGCGCGGGTTGAATATCCTGGTGGTGGATGACTACCCGGCCAACCGCTTGTTGCTGGCTCGACAGCTGAGTTTCCTGGGGCATCGCATCACCTTGGCCGAGGACGGCGCCCAAGGATTTTCACTGTGGCAGGCCGGGCATTTTGACGGCGTGATCACCGATTGCAATATGCCCTTCAAGGACGGTTACGCGTTGGCGCGTGATATTCGTGCACAGGAACGCCAGCGTGGGTTGGCGCCGTGCCTGATCCTCGGGTTCACCGCCAATGCCTTGCCGCAGGAAGCCGAACGCTGCCGGCAAGCAGGCATGGACGGTTGCCTGTTCAAGCCGACCGGGCTTGAGGACTTGCGCCTGGCCTTGGCATCACGGACCGCTGGCGCGCTAACGGATGAAGTGGAAGTGGCGTTTGATTTAAGTTCACTGATCATGCTGACGCAGGGTGATAAGGATGCTCTCAACGAGCTGCTGACGCCGTTGCTCAATAGCCTCGAGGAGGACCGTGCGCTGTTGCCGTCCCTGAAATCGCCGGCTGATTTCGCCAAGCTCCATGACTTGGCTCACCGCGTTAAAGGGGGCGCGCGCATGGTCAAGGCTCAGGTGTTGATCACGTGCTGCGAGACATTGGAGAGCGTGTGTGAGCGGCATGACAACGATGCATCGGACGCTGCGGTAGAGGCGGTAGCTTCGGCCATCGAACAGTTGCATCACAGCTTGAGCCGGTATGGCAATCAGGCTTGACTGCGGGAGCTGGCCATTCGGTTGATTTGGGAGAACTCCTACAAGAAGGGGGAACATGCCTGATTTTGTCTTCGGGATATGTCTGGAAAATGGGCCTCGCTCACTGACGAGCGCTGCCTGCCCAGGGGTTTGCCATGCCGAACAAAGCACTGACCATCCTGATTGCCGATGAACAACACCTGCAACGGTTGTACATCGAAAAAATGCTCAATCAGTTGGGGTACCACCGGATCGTGCCGGTACAAACCTTCGAGGAAGTCCAGATACTCACGGCCATCCCGGCCGAACCCTTCGACGTGCTGATCATCAATGCGGGGCTGACGGCCCAGGCCTGTGGGCCCCAGCCCCAGGTGCGCCATGTATTGGTCTACGATCACCTGGATGTGGGGGCACACCCTGGCGTAACGCCAGCGGTGCTGGTGCGGCTGCCCGGCGTGCCGGACAACGTCAATCTCGAACACTTCATGGACATCATCGACCCACCCGAGGCCACTGCCGGCCTGCGGGTGTTGCCATGGCTGCGCGAGTTATCCCGCACACCGGTGGCGGGGGTTTAGTCCCACTTCGGCGCGATGCCCTTGGGGCTGGTCAAGCGCTGGCCCCGTTCCAGCCCGTCAATGTGCGCCATGTCAGCAGCGCTCAAGGTCAGTTGCAGGGCCTTGAGGTTGCTTTGCAGGTTGGCACGCTTGGTTGAGGACGGGATGACCGCATAACCTGATTGCATGGCCCAGGCCAGGGTCACCTGCGCCGCTGTGGCCTGATGGCGCTCGGCAATCTGCTGGATCACCGGATCCTTGAGTACTTCACCGTAGGCCAGGGTCATGTACGAGGTGATCTGGATACCGTTGGCGGTTGCGAAATCCACAACCTGCCGGTTTTGCAGATAAGGGTGCAATTCGATCTGGTTGGTGGCGATGTGCTCGGCACCCACGGCTGCGATGGCCTGCTTCATCAGGGCGATGGTGAAGTTGGAAATGCCGATCTGGCGCGTCAGGCCCAGGCGTTTGGCTTCCAGCAACTGCCCCATGAATTCGGTGACGGGCACCTGGTTCTCTGGCGATGGCCAGTGGATCAGGGTCAGGTCCAGGTAATCGGTCTTGAGCTTGCGCAGGCTTTCCTTGAGGCTTGGGATCAATTGGCCTTCAGCGAAGTTGGCGATCCAGATCTTGCTGGTGATAAACAGCTCGTCCCGCGGGATGCCGCTGTCGGCGATGGCTCGGCCAACGTCCGCTTCATTCTCGTAGATCTGCGCGGTGTCGATGACACGGTAGCCCAGTTCCAGGCCGGTGCTGACGGAATCGATCACCACCTGGCCTTGCAGGCGAAAGGTGCCGAGGCCGAAGGCAGGGACTTTTGGCGTGAGGGTAGACATCGGTAACTCCAATAGGGCCGTAGGCAATGGCGTTGAGTATCCCCTCGTCGTTGCGTCGGAAACACCGTCGACGCCGAAAAGGACTCTTGCCTGCACGTCACGAATGGCCTGTGTGCCGCAGGTTCTCATGAGGCGCTGTACCTGCGGCAGCAGCGCCTCGATCCATCAGCCTTAAGCGCGCAGGCGCTCGGCAGCCGCACGCAGCAACTGCTCGGTGGCGGTCCAGCCCAGGCAGCCATCGGTCACCGACACCCCGTATTTCATCGGCGGGCTCAATGGTTGGCAGCCTTCGAACAAATGGCTTTCGAGCATCATGCCGATCAGCGAGGTATCACCCTGCAAGCGCTGCTCCAACACATCGTTGAACACGGCCGGTTGGCGCAGCGGGTCCTTGTTGCTGTTGGCATGGCTGCAATCGACCATGATCCGCGGGGTGACCTTGGACTTGGCCAGGTCGTGTCTTACCCGCGCCACGCTCTGCACATCGTAGTTCGGCCCGTGATGCCCGCCGCGCAGCACCAGGTGGGTGTCGGGGTTGCCCGGGGTCTGGATGATCGCCGGATGGCCTTGGCTGTCGACGCCGAAGTGGCGGTGCGGGTGAGACGCCGAGCGCATGGCGTCACAGGCAATCGCGACGCCGCCATCGGTGCCGTTCTTGAAGCCCACGGGCATGCCCAGGCCGCTGGCCATCTCGCGGTGGATCTGCGACTCCGTGGTACGCGCGCCAATCGCCACCCAACTGAGCAGGTCATCGAAGTAGCCGGCGGCCATGGGTTGCAGCAGCTCGGTGGCGACCGGCAGGCCCAGGCGCAGCATTTCGCGCATCAGCTCGCGGGACAGGGTCAGGCCGGCGGCCATGTCATCGCTGCCATCCAGGCGAGGGTCGTAGGCCAGGCCTTTCCAGCCGATCGTCGTGCGGGGTTTTTCGACATAGGCGCGGATCACCAGCAGCATCTGGTCGCCGACGTCGAGGGCCAGTTTCTTCAGGTTACGGGCGTATTCCATCGCCGATTCCGGGTCATGGATCGAGCACGGACCGACGATGACCAGCAAGCGTGAATCTTCGCCATTGAGGATGGCGCGCACGGCTTGGCGGTGGGCGTGGATCTGTTCGTTGAGGAACGGGCTGAGGGGCAACTGGTGCTTGAGCTCAAGCGAGCTGGGCAGGCGCTGGGTCAGGGCTTCATTGGCACTGTTCAAGGCAGAGAGGGGCAGAGCGGCGACGGAGGAGTTCATATTCAAGGCTTCCTGGGCAAGCGGCGGGCTATTCCCGCGCGCTCGGCCTACTGGGGTGTTCGACAATTCGCCGTATCGGCGACGTGTGTTGGTTTGCCACCGATAGGTGACCGATCGGAGGCGGCAGGCTGTCCCGAGCGGAGCTGGCTAAATCGCCATGCAGTGCACATGTCGTAGCGGTAATAGGTGGCGTAGTTCATGTCGGGATTCCTTTAAGTGTTCTTGATCAAGTTGAAAAGTTTATGGGGACCTGAAAAAACAAAACCCCCGGTCGGGGAGCCGACCGGGGGTTAGATTTCTCTGGTAGGCGACCCCTTGGTGAGTGGGCGCCGATTTCAGGTATCAGGCGCGCCAGTGGCTAAACCAATACCCAAAATAAAAGCTGACCAGTGCACTCGAACCGTTCACACGGGTAGCCGACACCGAGCGCTGGGCGCTGGCAGCAGGGCAAACCTGAGTGTGGGTGAGTTGCAACATGGTGTGTCTCCAAATTTATGGGGGAGCTTACTCGAGGCACGCAGGCAGATTCAATCAGTAATTTCTATTGCAGTGGGGGACTTACGGCTATGGGGGGAGTGCCGATATGCTGTTTGCACTTTGATACTGATTGCTTGGACGCGACCATGACTGCCTTCACTCTTGCTGCTGCTCAATCCATTTCCATCGCGGGCGATGTCCCGGCCAATATTGAACGGCACCTCGCATTTATGCGCGCGGCGGCGGAACAGGGTGTGCAATTACTGGTGTTCCCAGAGTTGTCGTTGACGGGGTATGAGCCGTCGCTGGCCGCTGAATTGGCGATTGCGCCGGGGGATAAGGTGCTGGCGCCCCTGCGCGAGATGGCGCGTGAGCTGCGACTGACGGCGGTGGTGGGGATGCCGATCCGACTGACGCCAGAGGCGGGCGTGCTGATCGGTGCGTTGGTGCTCGGAGCGGATGGCTCCCTGGCGGTCTACACCAAGCAGCATCTGCATGCCGGCGAAGAGGCTGTGTTTGTCCCAGGGCAGGGCGGTGCAGTACTTGAGCGAGGGAATGAGCGGATTGCGCTGGCGGTGTGCGCAGATTTTTCCCATGCCAGCCATCCCCGTACCGCCGCGCGAGCGGGCGCCACGGTGTATGCCGCCGGGGTGTTGATCAGTGAGGGCGGCTACGCCACGGACAGTGCGCTGCTCCAAGGCTATGCCGCTGAACATGGCCTGCTGGTGTTGATGGCCAATCATGGCGGCCCGTCGGGTGGCTGGGCCTGCGCCGGTCGCAGTGCGATCTGGGCCGCCAATGGCCGTTTGCTTGCTGCTGTACCTGGCGTGGGGGATGCGTTGCTGATTGCCCGTCGCGATGGCGGGGGGTGGGTCAGCCACGTGCTGGCTCTCTAATGGCTTTTCACCTGCGCGCTGCAACGGACCAGGACCTTCCCTTTGCGCGGAAGTTGACCCACGAGGCCATGGCCCGCTACTACGTGCAGTACGGATTGTGGTGGTCCAACGAAGGCTTTGATACTGCCTGGGCCGGTCGGGAAAACTGGCTGATTTGCCGGGACGACAGGGTCTTGGGTTTTATCAGCCTGAGCCGCGACAGCCGGGCCCTCTATATTCGCGAGTTGCATCTGCTCGAGGCGTATCGCGGGTTGGGCGCGGGTGGCTGGGTGTTGGAGCAGATGGCGCTCAAGGCGCAAACGTTGGGACTGTTGCGTTTGACCGTATTCAAGACCAACCCGGCCAGGAGGCTCTATCAGCGCATGGGGCTCAGCATCGTAGGTGAAGAAGACTGCTTCTGGCGTATGGAGCGTGTTTGTCGCTCAAGCTAAAACGTGCACCCACTCCTTATAAGCGCATACTGGCCTCAGGCGCCGACTTCCTGATCGTTGTTCAGGTCTCCCGTCTCAGCAAGGATGATCCCTTCTTTCATGCCCAAAAGGACCGCTACCTTATGGGCTTCCCCACGCCGTCCCTTTTTGCGCCCAGCGAGCACTTGATAGGTGGTTGCCGGATCTACGCCATGTTCACGGGCGAACGCTTGAACTGACTTTCCTTGATGTTCCAGCCAGGCCTTGGCTTGTGCAGCGGTACGGATTCCGGGCATAGTTCAAAACCGTTCAAGTTTGTTTAATAAGAGATGAATGTGTCACCTCTTGGGGTGTGCCAAATAGGATCATACATCCAAATGAGTGGAATCGGTTCGCGTTTACGGCAAGAAAGGGAGCGGCTTGGCCTGTCGCAAAAAGTGTTTGGTGAAATCGGCGGCGTTGAAGCCAACGCACAAGGTAAATATGAAAGTGGAGGGCGTGCGCCTAAAGCGGATTACCTGTCTCGTGTCGCCCAAAGAGGCGTGGATGTACTTTACGTGTTGACCGGTGCAGCCACGCCGATTCAATTGGAGAATCTGAGCCAGATTGAAGAGAAAGTCCTCGGGGACTATCGCGCAATGTTCAAGGAAGACCAGGCTGCGATCCGTCGCCTGACCTCGACGTTGGCCGAGCATTCGATTGCGATGAATGGAAAACCCAAGCCCCAGCCCCAGGATTCCTGACCCTTCGCCCAGCAAATTGAGCCATCCGCCGCCCGGCGGATGGCTGTCGCCCAATCAATCTCTCTCTATATGACGCGTGCTATTAGGTCTGTGCCTTGGTTTTTTGCTAAGGTGTTCAGCAACCTATAAGACCATTTCGCGAGGTGTCTGCTTGATTAGGGTGCTAGTAGTCGATGACCATGATCTCGTTCGTACAGGCATTACACGAATGCTGGCTGACATCGATGGCCTGCAAGTAGTCGGTCAGGCCGAGTCAGGCGAGGAATCCCTGATCAAGGCCCGGGAGTTGAAACCCGATGTGGTGTTGATGGACGTCAAGATGCCTGGCATCGGCGGTCTTGGCGCGACGACCAAATTGCTGCGCAGCCATCCGGACATCAAGGTCGTGGTGGTGACTGTGTGCGAGGAAGACCCGTTTCCGACACGCCTGCTGCAGGCTGGCGCTGCCGGCTACCTCACCAAAGGTGCGGGCCTGGCGGAAATGGTCCAGGCCATTCGCCTGGTGTTTGCCGGCCAGCGCTATATCAGCCCGCAGATCGCCCAGCAATTGGCTATCAAGTCCTTCCAGCCCACCAGCGACTCGCCGTTTGATGCGCTGTCGGAGCGGGAAATCCAGATTGCCCTTATGATCGTCGGTTGCCAGAAGGTACAGACGATCTCCGACAAGCTGTGCCTGTCGCCCAAGACCGTCAACACCTACCGCTATCGCATCTTCGAGAAGCTCGCCATCAGCAGTGATGTTGAATTGACCCTGCTCGCGGTGCGCCACGGCATGGTGGACGCCAGCGCCTGACATGACCACACCGTTTGATCCGAGTGCCTTTCTCTCAACCTGCAGTGGCCGCCCTGGCGTGTACCGCATGTTCGACAGCGAGGCGCGCCTGCTGTATGTCGGCAAAGCCAAAAACCTCAAGAATCGTCTGGCGAGCTACTTTCGCAAGACCGGTCTCGCGCCGAAAACCGCGGCCCTCGTGGCGCGTATCGCCCAGGTCGAAACCACCATCACCGCCAACGAAACCGAAGCGCTGCTGCTTGAGCAGACGCTGATCAAGGAATGGCGGCCGCCCTACAACATTCTGCTGCGTGACGATAAATCCTATCCCTATGTGTTTTTATCCGATGGCAACTTCCCACGCCTGAGCATTCACCGTGGGGCGAAGAGGGCGAAGGGCAAGTACTTCGGGCCTTATCCCAGCGCCGGGGCCATTCGGGAAAGCCTGAGCCTGCTGCAAAAAACCTTTTTTGTACGCCAGTGCGAAGACAGCTTCTATAAGAACCGCACCCGGCCCTGTCTCCAGTACCAGATCAAGCGCTGCAAGGCGCCCTGTGTGGGGTTGGTTGAGCCGGCCGAATACGCCGAGGATGTGCGCCATTCGGTGATGTTCCTCGAAGGGCGCAGCAATGCCCTCACCGATGAGCTTTCCACCGCCATGGAGCAGGCGGCCAGCACCCTGGATTTCGAACGGGCCGCCGAGCTGCGCGACCAGATTTCGCTGCTGCGCCGTGTCCAGGACCAGCAAAGCATGGAAGGTGGCACCGGCGACGTCGACGTGATCGCGGCCTTCGTCAATCCGGGCGGTGCCTGTGTGCACCTGATCAGCGTGCGCGGTGGGCGAGTGCTGGGCAGCAAGAACTTCTTTCCGCAGACCGGTATTGATGAGGAGGTCGCCGAAGTCATGGCCGCTTTCCTGGGCCAATACTACGTGAGCAGCCCCGAGCGCGACCTGCCGTCGGAGTTGATCGTCAATGTGGTGCACGAAGACTTCCCCGCGTTGATCGAAGCCATCCACGAACTGCGCGGCCGCGAGCTGGACATCAGCCACCGCGTGCGTGGCACCCGCGCACGCTGGCAGCAACTGGCGGTGACTAACGCCGAGCAAGCCCTGAGCGCGCGCCTGGCCAACCGACAGCACGTCGCCGCACGCTTTGACGCCCTGGCTGAAGTCCTTAACCTGGAAGAGCCGCCCCAGCGCCTGGAGTGCTACGACATCAGCCACTCCAGTGGCGAGGCCACGGTGGCATCCTGCGTGGTGTTCGGGCCGGAAGGGCCGATCAAGTCCGATTACCGGCGCTACAACATCGAAGGCGTCACTGCCGGCGATGACTACGCCGCCATGCACCAGGCCCTCACGCGCCGCTTCAGTAAGTTGAAGGATGGCGAGGGCAAGTTGCCGGATATCCTCCTGGTCGACGGCGGCAAGGGCCAGCTGTCCATGGCCCGCGACGTGCTCAATGAGCTGGCGGTGCCTGACCTGATTCTGTTGGGCGTGGCCAAGGGAACGACGCGCAAGGCGGGTTTCGAGACGTTGTACTTGAATGATGCCGCCCATGAGTTCACTTTGAAGGGCGACTCACCCGCGTTGCATTTGATTCAACAGATTCGCGACGAAGCCCACCGTTTCGCCATTACCGGCCACCGCGCCCGCCGTGGCAAAACCCGGCGAACCTCAACCCTGGAAGGGGTGGCAGGGGTTGGCCCGACGCGGCGTCGCGACTTGCTTAAACATTTTGGTGGCTTGCAGGAGCTGTCCCGTGCCAGCATTGACGAGATAGCCAAAGCACCCGGTATCAGTAAAAAGCTCGCTGAGCTGATTTATGCGAATCTGCATAGCGAATAGAATGCCTTTCCACCTCGTAGCCAGTTGTGCCGATGAATATCCCTAATCTGATCACCGTTCTACGCGTCCTGCTCATCCCAATTTTCATTCTGTTGTTCTATTTGCCGTACGAATGGAGCTATCTGGCTTCCAGTTCAGTGTTTGCCTTTGCCGCCGCCACCGACTGGCTCGACGGCTACCTGGCGCGTCGCCTGGAACAGAGCACGCCCTTCGGCGCGTTCCTCGACCCGGTGGCCGACAAGCTCATGGTGGCCGTCGCTTTGGTCCTGCTGGTGCAGGAACACGGCAACCTGTGGCTGACCCTGCCGGCAGCGGTCATCATCGGCCGCGAAATCGTCGTCTCGGCCCTGCGCGAATGGATGGCTGAAATCGGCGCCCGCGCCCACGTGGCCGTGTCCAACATGGGCAAATGGAAAACCGCCGCGCAAATGCTCGCGCTGGTTATCCTGCTGGCCAACCCGTCGGACTTCTCGTTCTGGGTCCTCACGGGTTATGCCTTGCTGCTGATCGCAGCGGGCCTGACCCTGTGGTCGATGCTCCAATATCTGCGCGCCGCCTGGCCGCATCTGCGCACCACCGTTGAAAAGAAATAAAACTTTTTTGAATCAAGGGGTTGACGGGTGCTGAGGATTCTATAGAATGCGCATCACCAAGCGGGAATAGCTCAGTTGGTAGAGCACGACCTTGCCAAGGTCGGGGTCGCGAGTTCGAGTCTCGTTTCCCGCTCCAAATATTGCGCTACAGAGTTCCACTGAATTCTGTAAGTGATTGAAATCAGGGTCTTTAGGCCCTTTTTTTCGTTCCGGCGGGAACCACTGAAATCCAGTACTATCCGGTGCGTTTAAGTCCAGGATTAAGTCCAGAATCCGGACATGCCCTGAATCGGTTTGTTGCTGGAGCAGTTTGCGCAGCGAGATGAGTATCTGGCCCTGACTCTGTTCAGGAGCTCGCGATGGCACTCTCAGAAATGACAGTTCGGCATGCCCGAATCACCGGTAATGGCTACACCCTCGGTGACAGTGATGGTCTCACTCTCAATGTGACGGCCAGAGGCGGCAAAGTCTGGCTCTTCCGTTACTACTGGGCAGGCAAGCAGAAGCGCATGTCCTTGGGTTGTTACCCACAAATCTCCCTCAAAGAAGCCCGTGCCCGACGTGACGAGGCGCGAGCCTTGGTCGCCCAAGGCATCAATCCCTATGAGCACCGTAAGCAACAGCGCCGTGCTGTTCGTTTTGCGGCAGAGCATACCTTCGAGGCCGTGTTCAATCAGTGGGTGGAGTTCCGCATGCTGAGCCTGAAGGAGGGGCGCCAGAGCACACTCTCGCAGATATTGAGAATCTTCAAAAAAGACCTCCTGCCAACGCTCGGCAGGCGGTCCATCTACGGCATCAATCGCCACGACCTGATGCACCTCCTGAGCGGAATCGAACAACGCAAGGCGTTAACGACAGCGGAAAAATGTCGGACCTGGTTCAAGCAATTGTTCCGCTATGCCCTGGTGAAGGTGGAGGGGCTTGACCAGAATCCTGCGTCGGACCTTGATGTGGTAGCGCTTCCGAAACCCCCTGTCGCACATAATCCCTTTCTTCGTATGGACGAGCTGCCTACATTGCTGGCCGCGCTTCGAGATTACGGTGGTGCGAACCAAACACGCCTAGGTCTTCGCTTGTTGCTGCTAACGGGGGTGCGTACCGGCGAGTTGCGCTTGTCGACGCCCGACCAGTTTGATCTAAAGCAGCGGTTGTGGATCATCCCGCCGGAAGTGGTGAAACAGCTTCAGATGGGGATGCGCAGGGCGGGGAAGCAGACCTCAAACATACCGCCTTACATCGTGCCATTGTCGGTCCAGGCGCTTGAAATCGTGCGCGAGATGCTGAGTCAAGTTGTCCCCGCGCAGTGTTATTTGTTAGCGCACCGGAGCGACCTAAGCAAGCGCATTAGCGAGAACACCTTGAATGGGGCGTTGCGTCGAATGGGGTATGCCGATCAACTCACCGGGCATGGGATGAGGGCCACGATTTCGACGGCGCTTAACGAGATTGGCTACCCCAAGGTATGGGTTGATGCGCAGCTTTCTCATGCCGATTCAGGCAAGGTGAGTGCGGCCTACAACCACGCGGAATACGTCGAGCAACGTCGGACCATGATGCAGGATTGGGCGAATAGATTGGACCTTTGGGGGCAGGGTAAGCCGAAAGCAGCAAGCTCTCCGCTGACTATTCGTTTGGAGGGCGCAGCCTCGCTGCCCTTACTGGAAAACTCTAAGGGAAATGTCGTTCTTTACAGCAGCAACTTTGCTGCGGCGACCTCATCGACGATGCTGGTAGGTAGCGAGAAAGGCCCCATGAGGCCCAACCAATCGCCTGTCGTGCCCGTTCCAATACAGACTGAAAAGCCTCACAAATCTCACGTGTCTGAAGCCCAGCGTGAACGGACCGAAATGTTGGCCACGTTTGAAGCTTCGAGTAATTTGCCGCTGCTGGTCTTCGCCAGACTGGCAGGCAAATCCCGCGATCAGATCAATCGGGATATTAAGGCTCGACGTCTTCTGTCCCTGAGCTTGGGGAATCGTGGTCAGCGCATTCCGGACTGGCAGCTTGATGCGTTACGGCACAAGTTGGTGCTCACGGTATTAGCGCGGTCTCCGGATGTGGATGCATGGAGGCTTTATCGGACGCTGTGTAAACCTCATGAGCGGCTAAAGGGTCATTCGCCAATCGATGGGCTCACCATGGATAATTTCGAAATTACCATGCGGATTGTCTGCAGGACCCTGAGCTCGAGCTGAGGTGCTGTCTTCGAGCGGTGACAACGGATGTAGCCGCTGGCTTGAGTGCATCTGGCGAGGGCTGCTCCAGGATACGTGGAATTTATTCTGTTTATCTACAACACATTCCAAGACAAGCGTTTGTCACCTGTCGGAACAGCACCCTTTGTGCTACAGGGCCTGACGTTTTCGCTCTATGGCGCCCTTATCAAGCGATGGCAGGTCGGCCCGGTTCTCGGCAACGCTGTCGTCTCTCCGGTTTCCTGCGTGCCTGCGCTCATCGCTCATGCAGCAATGCCGACCGGTTTCGCTAACCCAACGATTGCCGAGTATCTGCATGGGCGATTCGATCGACGCTATCGAAGCGCCGAGCTGTTGAGCCGCTCCGCTTCCCCAAACTCCCGTAACGGTTGCCCGGTGGCCTCGATGCGGTCGCGTCTTGACAATGAGGATGATGAGCATCATCCTCATTGTCAGCGACCAGATGGTCTGCGCCCCCGACACCTCCGGCGCCCAGCGCCTTAGAACGAAGGAATCTTTCGAATGAATGCTCCACTGACCCAGTTCATGATTACCGAGGCAGCGCCGGGATACTGGCGAGTGACCTTCAACAATCCGCCGATCAATCTGTGCGATCCGGAGACCCTCCTAGAGCTGCAGGAGATCGTCGGCCTCATCGAGTCCGATGACACGTTGCGGGTGGTCGTGTTCGATAGTGCTGACCCGGACTTCTTCGTTAATCACTACGACGTCTCCCGGGTTGCCGATTTTCCCCTGACGCCGGGGCCGACCGGTCTGCCAACATTCGTCGATGCCACGACACGGTTAACCATCTCCCCGGTCGTGACCATTGCGTCGATTCGAGGTCGCACGCGCGGCGGGGGTTCTGAGATTGCTCTGGCATGTGATATGCGTTTTGCCAGCCAGGAGCGCGCGATCTTCGCTCAGATCGAGGTCGGGGCAGGCGTCTTTCCGGGTGGTGGCGGAACCGAGCGCCTGCCACTCCTCGTCGGACGGGCCAGGGCGCTCGAAATCGTTCTCGGCAGCGACGATTTCGACGCAGCAACGGCAGCGAACTACGGGTGGGTGAATCGTGCACTCCCCGATGACGAGCTTGACGCCTTCGTCGACAACCTCGCTAGGCGCATCGCGTCCTTCGACAAACCTGCGCTCGCCGAGGCGAAGCAGCTGATCAATCGTAGAACCCTGCCGTCCGCGGAGGACCTGATGCAGACACAGGACGCTTTCCTTAATGCGTTCTCTTGGCCGACTGTCCATGAGCGGGGAGCACGAATCGCGCAAAAGCGCGACGAAGTGGGTCTTGATTTCGAGGCACGCATGGGTTATCACCTCGGCAATCTCAGTACCGAAACCCGATAACAGCAACTGCAGCGCCAAAGAGTGGGGTCGAAGCCTTGGCGTATATTCGCTTGAACTGGATCGTTACCAAAATCGTTAGGATATAACTAGTGTTGCATCGGGAGGAGTGTCCCATTCATGGGTAGTTCGAAAGCAGACAAGGCGGCAAGCCACGATCGAATTGTCGACATCGCTGCGGCTCGAATGCGCCGCAGTGGCATTAACGGTTTCGGAGTAGCGGAGCTGATGCGGGAAGCCGGCCTGACGCACGGCGGCTTCTACCGTCATTTCGAATCTCGAGATGAACTGGTCGGTGCCGCGGTGGAACGCGCTTTGGCTCAGGGAAGTGCACGGACTGTGGCTACGTCCGGCCAAGGCGGCAGACGGGCGCTCGAAGCGATCGTCGACGATTACCTCAGTCCAGCCCACCGCGCGCATCCTGAAGCCGGATGCGCAGTGGCCGGGTTGGCTGAGGGCATTTCGCGCGCGGATGACCGAACTCGCTCGGCCTATGGACGTCAGGTCGAGCAGTACATCGAGCTTCTGGCCGCGTTGACGCCGGGTACGGACGCCGCTGGTGATCGACTTCGCGCCTGCTTGGTACTCAGTGCACTGGTTGGTGCCCTTGCCATGGCGCGAGCAATCGGCGACGGGGGCCTGTCCGACGAAATCCTCTCAGGCACCGCGACGGCACTCAAGGAGCTCTAGGCAGGATCGACATCCAGCGTAACCAGTTCATGACGGTAGCGAGGTAGGCTGGATCATCCCCAGTTAGACTCCATGCACTCCGGTCCGCCAAAGCCTGACCTGTGCCGCAGGTTTAGAGCATGGTGTTGCTGTTGTCAGCTATCCCGGGGATCGGCTGCCGGTTCAGTCGATGGGGCAAAAAAGTCAGAGTTTGATCCTGCCTTGATTCGCTCGGCATGTTTGTCTCCTAGAGAATTCCGGTGGCCTGGGTCAGTAACCAGATACCGACCACCAGCAATCGGGCACCCACCGCTACGGTCAGGCCAAACTGTCCCCAAGTCTTACGTCCTGCGTGGATCTCCGAATAGGTGGTATAGGCGCGGTAGCAGACCCCGATAAACATGGAGGCAATTACCAGCAGTGCCACCAGCATTACGATGTCGTAGCCGTAGTTCTGCAGCGTCGTGAGAATGCTATCCCCGGTACCGCGCGACGGGTCTTCCAGTGATGGCAGCCCGCCTAGCGCCCAGGTGGGTGACAGCAACACCGCAGCCACACCTGCCATGTACACAATGGGGAGACCTTGATCGAAGTGCTTCATACAACCTCTCTCAAGACAGCAGGAAATAGGTCAGCACCACATACATCACGGCAAATCGCACCGCGACGCCCAGCAGCTGCCGCTGGCTCAGCTTGTGCTCAGCCCAACCGACATAGGCTGTGCGTAATGCCCATACGCCCCAAACCAGCAGTACGGCGAACACCATGCCTAGCAGCAACGTGGCACTCGCGTCGTGTGTGAAACCGCCATGGGCCAGGAAGGCTGACGCCTGATCGGCGCTGAGGCTCATGGGGGCCACCTCCGTGTCTTGACGATAGTCTCCCTGCAACGGCAAGGGATCGCGCGGTTGTGCACGTTGGGGGCTCAGGTGGTCCTGGACGCCTTGGCGTATACGTTGCACGTCGTTGCGGAGGCGTTTGTAGTCGAAGTGGTAGCGGGAGGTTTCGTCACGGGGTAGGCGGACGCTGTCTTCGGCTAGGCCTTCAATTAAGTTTAGATGGCGAAGCAACAGTGATAGACGAGCAGACTCTGTGGCTGTGCCGGAAGCAGGCCAAAGCACTGACGTCAGCGTTAAGCCGATGGCCAGTAAATGTTGATGCCATTGGTGAACACCTCGATATCCCAACATTTACTAAAATCCCTGAAAAACAGGAGTAAATGTTGCATCTTTGGCTGGGCGCGATGTTCCTTTGAATGGGAAATGGCGTCTGTCCCTTATCGGTGTACCGAAGTGTTCTATGGCTGCAAAGTACATTGCTGTGGCAGAGTGCCTAAATGCTAATGCGGAGCTGCAATTTCGTTGTCTTGATGCAGGCGATCCTGAACTACGTCGCCCAACTCTGAAATCAGAGCCAGATGTGAAAATCAGCATCGAATAGCGTTCTTACTGACTGGGCATTGAGCACAGGCGGGCTTGAGCTATGCTTTGAACTCAATCTCACGAGTCAAGGATGTCGTGATGGTCATTCGTAACGCTTCGAATCACGCGATAATCGCTGCGGATATTGGTTGGACCGCAGAGGATGTTGGAAGGTATATCGTTCACATTGAGCCAATGGCCGATGGATCTGGCTACTTTTTGCTGCCGCACCAAGACATGCCTGGTGTCCCTCGATTCAAGCCAGTAAAGCTTGGCAATGATTGGGTAATAAAAACAGGCGCGATTCAACTTGAGTGTCTTTGATAGACCTTTACAGATATTTTTTGAAGCTACTCGCGGTTACGCTGATGGTAGCTCCAAGAATTGTCGCCGCTGGTATTACCATCAATATCGGATTGACACTGATGGGCAGCGACAAATACACCACCCACGGCAACACTGCCAACGGCAGAATCATCGCCCGTGCCCGGTGGTACAGAAACCCCGACTCCCGCGCCGCAGTGAAGCGGCGCAAATCCCGCCGCACCAGCCCATCCACCAGTCCGCTTAACGCCGCCAGCACGAACAACGGCAAGGTCAATATCAACACCAGCAATCGCAATAGAAACGTCGCTAAGGTGTAGAACGTCGCCAGCACATACCCCTCCATGTACACCACGGCTTGAGCCAAAGTGGCATTGAACCCCGTTGCTGTGTTGGCCTCTTTGGCCTGATCGTTCACCTGCTTCAACCAGTCAGGCAGCCCACTTTCCAGCAACAGGTTCTGGTGTAGCAAGGCCACCATCCTGTACGCGCTGCGCCCCGGCTCCTGCACCACCACGCTACGGGTGAAGTAGGATGAAAGCTGTTGCAGTTCGAAATTCATCATCCCTTGTGCATGCCGCCAGCCTTGCTCCGTCCAGAACAGATGCATTCCGATCAGTTCGATCGCCAGACACAGCAGCAGAGACCCCAACAACACTCCAATAAACCGCAATGGTAGGGAGACCAGGGAGAGCAGCAATCCTTGCTGCCGAGCCTGCTGTTGCTGGGCAACGCTGGCCGGATCACGCATGACGGCGGCTTTCGTTGTGCCAGATTGTTTGATTCTCACCATATTGGCGGCGCATGTGTTCAGCCAGGTCGAGCAGATTGTTGGGCATATCGGCATCTGGCTCATGTACAGGCAACGGCATCCGCAGTTTCCACAGGATGCCGCCTTCGAGCAGGGCAAAGGCCTGGCCTTTGGGCAATGCGACGATATGCGCGGGTTCCAGCAGCGGTACGCTGGTGGTGATGCGATCCATGCTGCTGGAGGTAAATGCTGTTCGTCCGTGTGGATCGGAGCTGTCAGTGGCGCTGCTCATGGGGGAGATGCCGGCGATTTCGACCTTTGGCAGTTGTTTGGTCAGCAGCTCTGCGGTGGCCGTTTCACGTACGCGCAACATGATCAGGTTGTTGAAGTTGCCCACCACTTGGCCAGCCTTGGCGCGGTTGCCGAGACGTGCTTCGATATCGCTGAGGGTCTGGGTGTAGGCGGTGACCTGCATACCGGCGCCGCCTCCCTTGTTGACCATGGGAATGAACTCGTCGCCCATCAGTTCGCTGAATTCGTCAGCATGGACATTGATTGCGGCCGTGGCGTTGGTTGTCGCGCCAGGCAGGCCATCATCCAGGCCGAATTTATAAAGGTGGCCGGCGACCGAGACCAGGTCGGCAAACATCGAGTTGCCCACGGCAGCAGCAACCTCCGCATCCGACAACGCGTCCAGGCCGACGTAGACCACTGCTCGTTGGCGTACCACCTGCATCCAATCGAAGACTGGCCGTGCGTCGTTGAGGTCGGTGTAGTCCGGGGCCAGTAATTGGGCAATGCTGCCGCTGGTCAATTTTTCCAACAGCGGCAGCAGGGAGGCGACGATCTTATCGAAGAACGTGCGCTCGTAACGCACGGCACTACGCAGGCCTTCGAGTACTGGATCAAACAGCGGTACCAGGCTTAGGTATTGCTCGATTACCACCACCCGACGGTCGCGGCCGAGCATATGGCGGGGCGTGTTGCGTTCGTTGATGCCTTCTTCGATCTGTACGATTGCTTCCCAACGAAGAGGGCTCGCGCTTTGCCCCGGCGATGATTTCGTCGGGCGTGTATGCCGGGGTGTTTGACCTGGAATATGGGCTGTCCCGCAAGGACAAGGCCGGGGGCAGCATCGGCCAGGCGTTGCAGCACATTGGCTATGCCGGCCCGCATGCGGTGGGCGGCCAGGCCGTGCATGCCGCGTTTGAGCTGCATATCGAGCAGGGCCCGATCCTCGAAGCGCAGGGCATTACCATCGGCGTGGTCACCGGCGCCCAGGGCCAGCGCTGGTATGAGGTGGAGTTGAGCGGGCGCAGCGCCCACGCCGGTACCACACCGATGGACCACCGCCTGGATGCGTTGCTCGGTTTTGCCCGCGTGGCCGAGGCGGTGAATGGCTTGGGTCTGGAGCAGGGCGCCGAAGGGCGGGCCACGGTGGGTATGACGAATATCTTTCCCAACTCGCGCAACGTGGTGCCGGGGCGGGTGTTTTTCAGCGTGGAATTCCGTCACCCGGACGAAGCAGTGCTGGCGCGTCAAGACCAGCAATTGCGCGACGCTGTGGCGCGTATTGCTGCGGGCATCGGTTTGCAGCACAACGTGAAGCAGATCTTCCTGTACGCGCCGATTGCCTTCGACAGTGATTGCGTGGCCGTGGTGCAGGCGTCTGCGGAGGCACTGGGATACAGCCATCGCCCGATGATTTCCGGTGCCGGGCATGACGCCTGCTACCTGAACCAGGTGGCGCCGACGGCGATGATTTTCGTGCCGTGCGTGGACGGGCTGAGCCACAACGAGGCAGAGGAGATTTCGCCGGAGTGGTCGACGGCGGGCGCAGATGTGTTGCTCCAGGCACTATTGCCCAAGAGCAATGCTGAGCCAATGATCTGAATGAGTCTTGGGAAACATTGAAGCGATTCGGTAGGGTGACAATTAGCGCTGTCCGATCGGGATTGCCAGCTCTCATAAGCTGGAGGTTTGCTCACTGGTGAATTTCTGTAACTGACATGGTGAAAACCAGCTTGGATCTACCCGCATTGGCGTAGGAGTGTGGAACATCTGTTTTTGCGACCGCTGAGCAACCTGCGTGGATGACTAATTCAGTGTCCCCGACAACACATTTAAGCGTCCCTTTCTCGACATGAAATAATTCAATTGTGCCCTGAGGATGCCCTTGTGACGAAAAGGACTCCCCTGGAAACATTTCCCAGCGCCACAGCTCAATCATGTTAGGCCCTGTGGTCCCTGCAAGAAGACGGGCTGTCCCGCCCAGATCACCAGTCCAGAGAGTGGGGATCTCCTGGCTGTCGATCATATGGGCAGCAGGGGCGTCTGTCACATTGACGATGTCTGCAACAGAAAGCCCCAACGCGGCGGCGATTTTGCACAGGATGCCTATGCTCGGGTTAGCCGTGCATTTCTCAATTTCGACGACCATTCCTTTACTTACGCCTGAGCGGCGAGATAGCTCATCCAAGGTGATTTTCTGATTCTTTCGTGCCTGTTTGAGCGTGCGCGCAACTGCCAGGCCCACAGTCTGAGCATCGGCGCCGGGCGTGGTCGATATAACGTTGTTTAGGGTCATTGTTCAGGGTCATGAGAGAGAGTTGGAGGGATTCTCGACGCTTGCTGCTGGTGTCGTCAATCTGCTCAGTGGCGGGATCTTATTGGTATAGTCGATATATTGACTTATTTGGTCGCTAATGGATAGCATGAAACCACATGTAGATCATTGGAGGTTTTTGATGCTGTCCGTACTGCCGTTAATTGACCAATCTGTTGCAGATTTGGCACCGGGCTTCCGGGCGCTGAGTATCGTTGTGAAGGCTGCGCCCCTGACCAACCCTGGTGTCGCTCAAGAGGCCTTGGACCGCGCTTGCCAGGCAGTGTTGGCAAGCGGGCCCGCTTGGGGAGAGGCGCATCTGGCAGCCTGGGCTGAGACCTTCCGAAAGTTTGGGGCCAAGCCACAACGCACGCCTTGCTCGGCTGAAGCATTGCGCAAGCGTGTTCTACGAGACGGCAGCTTACCGAGCCTGGACCCCATCGTTGACCTCTACAATGCCATCAGTATCGAGTACGCGATCCCTGTAGGCGGGGAAAATATAGACGCCTATGTGGGCACTCCGCGGCTCGTCGTCGCAGACGGTACCGAGCCTTTTGACACCGTGAAAGAAGGCGCTCCCGCTCACGAGTATCCAGACGCCGGCGAAGTGGTATGGCGGGATGATAAAGGCGTGACATGCCGTCGTTGGAATTGGCGGCAAGGTGTCAGAACACGCCTGGGTTCTGGTGCAAAACAGATGTGGTTCATTCTGGAAAGTTTGCCGGCGATGCCTCTTGAAGCGCTGACAGAGGCAGGCGACAAGCTTATCGAAGGCCTGCAACTGATGATGCCAGGCGTTCAAATTGAAAGCTCACTGATTGGTCCTGGATCTAATTAGTCAAAAGACGAAACCCTGGAGTCATGAATGATATTTACCGGCCTTAGCGCATTTCCCTTGACGCCTATGAATGAACAGGGCGTGGATGAGAAGGGCGTAAGCAAATTGCCGCTGTGATCGACGAGCTGGAGCTGAGCTGAACCTGGCTTCTTACTTAGAAAGAGGGCGCTTGCCAATCATGCTCCATGTGGCAAGCGCGCAGGTTTCTAGCGTTTCAAAAACGTTGTGAAGTGGTCCTTGTGATCCTGCAGGATCTCGCCTGGCAAGATCGTTGCGACACTCCCCCGATGTTGCAGGCCATGGGATAGCACATGCGCCAGTATTTGCTCCTTAGTCATGTTGCCAGGCTTTCCGTCCTTGAAAGTAAACGTCACGTGATCAGCCAGTTCCGCTGGCGTGACGGCTTTGGTGTATTCGACAAACCATTGATTCGCCTTGGAGAATTGCTCTTCAAGCTGACTCAAGTTCTGCGGTTGGTCGGTCACGACGGAGTCAAATTCGTCCGGCTTTCCTTTCAGTCTGGCGATGAACAACTGATCAACAATGTTGATGTGGTTGAGCCAATACATCGCTTTCGCCATTTCGTCTGGATAGGATTTTGCCGCTGAGGCTTTCAAGTATTTGAATAGTTCCTCCTCAGACCATGCCTTGTACTGGTAAAGCGAATGCAGAAGGTTTTTGGCGCTCATGGTGTTCTCCCTGATTTCTAGCTGACAGGTGTCCCGCGCTACCTGGCGAGGTAGCGCCAGAGACTTCGTTGCGGTTGGCTGAAAAAAGCTGGTGGATAAATGCAATGGTCACTATATTGACTTTTATAGTCAATAGATGGAAGCTGGATGACAAGCGATTTAAATCGTGGTGTTGGATTTCAGCAGGGCACCGCCAGAGAGGCGGCTAGCTCAGAGATTGCGAGAGGGTGTCTCAAGTTATGAAATACGTCAGTACGCGGACACCCGGCAAAACATTCGACTTTGGTGGTGTGCTCATGGGGGCGTATGCCCCGGATGGAGGGTTATTCGTTCCTCTCAAGGTTCCTCACTTCAAAAGGGAAGATCTCTCCAAGCTGGAATGGCTGCCTTTCCATGAACTGGCACGTCACGTGATTGAGCCGTTTGTAGGCCGTTGGATACCTCAAGATCAGCTGCCTCAGATTCTCGAGGAAACGTTCGACTGCTTCAAAAGCAGAGCGGTTGCACCGCTTTACCAAACGGCGAGCAACGAGTGGATATTGGAATTGTTTCATGGGCCAGCTGGCGTCTATCAGGACTTTGGTCTCCAATTGATGGCTCGCCTGGTTGGGCACGACTTGTTGAGATCTGGCAAGAAAGCGCTTGTTGTAGGTTGCACCGGTGGAGACACAGGCGCTGCGGCTATAAAAGCCTTCTCCGGTATGCAAGGTGTGACCGTTATTGTGCTGCATCCCTCGAGAGGAATAACGGAAGAGCATAGACGCCGCTTATTGAGCGCGGGTGAAGAAAACATAGTTAATGTTGCTGTCGAAGGGGATTATTCCGATTGTCATCGCCTCTGCGAACAGTTCTTCAAACACAATACCGAAACGCAGCAACTGATATCCTTCAATTCCGTGAATTGGGTGCGAGTGCTTGCACATCTTCCCTTCTATTTTTACTCAGCACTTCAATTAGGCGCGCCTGACAGGGCAGTAGCCTTCAGTGTGCCCACCGGCAATTTCGGAGCGTTATACGCGGGTTATATTGCCAGGGAAATGGGGTTGCCGATTCGGCAATTGATCGTTGCCACCAATGTCAATGCGGGATTGCATAATTTTCTGCAAACTAATCTCTATAGCCGAAGTGAGATTCGTATTACTAATACGCCTAGTATGAACGTCTCATTGGCCTCGAATTTTGAACGCATGCAGTGGAGTATTCTTAACCGCCGCGGAGAAAAAGTAGCCAGGAATATGGAGTTGTTAGAGGGGGAGGGTTCGATTCAGTTAGAGCAAGATGAATGGTTGGAGGCACGTAAGCTTTTCGACTCGCTGGCCGTGGAGGACGCAGATGCTTTCCGGACCATTCATGAGGTGTTTGCGCAAAGTGGTTATCTGATCAGCCCCAATACTGCAATTGGTTTGCGAGCGGCGCGTGCCAGTAGGCGTAGCTTGCTTATCCCGATGATCTGTCTGGCGACGACACATCCCTCCAAGAGTGCCGCAGCGGCTGATGAAACAGATGCGCTGGGGGTCATCAAAGGGATCGGCGCTCTTCCTGGGCCTGATTATCGATGTGTTTCAATCCCTAACGATGTTGGCGCTCTTAAGCAGCTCATCGGGACGTTGTCCACAGACACGGAGTCTCGCTCGTTATAAGTTTGGAGTTAGAGATGAAACGTGTGTTAGATAAGGTTGACGAGAAAATATTGGAAGAGCTGACGCGTAACGCGCGGCTGGCTCACAATGACATTGCGATGAAAGTTAACTTGTCGAGGAATGCGGTCAGGCTGCGAATCGAAAGATTGGAGCGTGATGGGTACGTCAGAGGGTATACGATTATTAAAGGAATGCCCTCGGCGGATGCTGGGCCGATCAACGCTTTAATCTTCGTTTATCGTAAAGATAGAATGCGTGATGCTGACGTTGTTCGTTCTGTCATAGCGATGCCTGAGGTTATTTCATGCAATGTGATGAGCGGCGACCTTGATATTGTATTGACGGTCGAGGCGATGAGTTCAGACCGTATCCATAGAGTTTGGAGTGAAATCTCAGCGCTGCCAGGCGTCCTAAATACTGTGACGTCCTTCGTTTTATCCTGCACCAAGTAGTATGGATAAAGCAAAGTGCGCTGCCGAACGAGCATTTTGCTCGCAATTACGTTCTGTTTGCCATATTCGTGAAAATGCGTTGGCGACTTACTATTTCAGCACCCAAACATAACAATGAGATCTTTGTCGTGACTGAATATAAAATTGCTTTGCTTGGCTTCGGTGGCGTCAACCGCGCGCTGACTCAGCTTATCGCTGATAAGAATTCGCGCTGGGCAGATGAGCTGGGGTTTACTCTGAAGATTATCGGCGTCAGTGATCTCTTTCTTGGCTCGGTTATCAACAAAGACGGTCTGGATGCTCATGAGCTGGCCGCGGTGCCTGCAGCCAAAGGCAGTCTCAAAGCCCTGCGAGGCGGCAGTGATGAACCTGCCAATGAGTCCGTCATTCGGTTTGCGGGTGCCGATATCGTTGCTGAGGCTACATTTACCAATCCCGTGGACGGCGAGCCAGCCACTACGTTCTGCCGTTGGGCCCTGGAGAAGGGCATCAGCGTCGTGACTACCAACAAAGGTCCAGTGGCGCTGCATGCGCAAAGTTTGAAGGCGCTTGCCCAAAGCACCGGTGCTCAGTTTGAGTTCGAAGGTTCTGTCATGAGCGGAACGCCAGTTATCCGGTTGGCTAAGGAATCTCTCGCAGGCTCGGAAATCAGCGGTTTCAAAGGAATTCTCAACGGCACGTCGAACTTTGTCCTCTCCAGTATGGAGACGGGGCTGGACTTCTCCAGTGCTGTTGCGAAGGCCCAGGCGCTAGGTTATGCCGAAGCAGATCCAACAGCCGATGTGGAAGGGCATGATGTTCGTCTAAAGGTCGTCATTTTGGCGAATGAGTTACTCGGCGCAAAGCTCAAGCCTAGCGATGTCCTGTGCAAGGGTATTTCCGAGATTACCGCCCAGGACATTACCGAAGCGACAAAAGCCAATGCTCGATGGAAGCTTATCGGCAGCGCAGAAAAGCTGAGTGATGGCTCCATTTATGCCTCCGTGAGCCCGCAGTTATTGCCCGCCACTGACGCACTTGCCGGTGTGAGCGGGGCTACCAACGCCATCACTTTCAATACCGCCATTCTTGGCCCTGTCACTGTGGTGGGCGCGGGTGCGGGTCGTTTTGAAACGGCTTTCGCTCTACTCGCCGATATTGTGAGCATTCACAAGCACAAAACCCAGTCAGGTAAGTAATCATGAATAGCTTGAGTATTTCACTGGCTGCTGATTATAAAGCGATCACTGTGCATAGCCCGTTTGACGGTAGCAAAGTGGGTGAGGTGGTCGACATGCCTGCTTCATCCGCCACCACAATAGTCGACACCGCTATTTTGGGTGCGTTGATTGCCAAGGACCTGCCACGACACGAACGTGCACGTATATTGGAACAGGCGGCGTTCTCGGTTGAGCGTGATAAGGACGCCTTTGCCCGACTGATTGTGGCGGAGTCGGGCAAAACACTGAAGCAGGCAAAGAAAGAGGTATTGCGCTGCGTCAATACGTTGAAGTTGTCGGCGGAAGAAGCCAAGCGCAATGCGGGCGAAGTGATCCCTTTCGATGCTTATGTGGGATCCGAATCTCGCCAGGGATGGTTCACTCGCGAGCCCCTGGGTGTAATCGTCGCGATTACTCCTTACAACGATCCCCTCAATCTGGTCGCCCATAAGTTGGGCCCTGCCATTGCGGGCGGGAACGCGGTTGTTCTCAAGCCGTCCGAGCTCACACCACTCTCGGCGATCAAGCTGGTGGATTGCCTGATCGAGGCTGGCCTGCCGCCTGTTGTTGTAACAGTCGCCACAGGAGGGGCTGCATTGGGCAAGGCCCTGGTCGCACACCGTGCGGTGCGTATGGTGTCTTTCACAGGTGGTTTCGTTACCGGGGAGCAAATCGCGCGCACGGCTGGGCTTAAAAAGCTGGCGATGGACCTTGGGGGAAATGCCCCGGTTATCGTGATGGCTGATTGCGATCTGAATGAAACAGTCGACGCTTGTGTGTCGGGGGCTTTTTGGGCGGCCGGGCAGAATTGCATTGGTACTCAGCGGATTTTAATCGAGGCGCCACTCTACGAAGCGTTCAAGGCGCGCTTCGTTGAGAAAACCAGTCAGTTGATCGTGGGTAATCCTGCAGATGATCAGACGGATGTCGGTCCTATGATTACTGAGGCGTCAGCCAAGCATGCTGAAGAAGTAGTGAATGACGCGATTGCCAGAGGCGCGGCGCTGCTGTTCGGCAATGTACGTAACGGTTCGCTTTATTCGCCCACTGTTCTGGAAAGCGTCGACCGCCACTGCAAACTGTGGTGCGAGGAAGTGTTCAGTCCTGTCGTGATACTTCAGAGCATTGGTTCCCTGGACGAGGCCCTGACGCTTGCCAACGAACCTGAATACAGCCTGCACGCGGGGATCTTCACCAGTAATTTGAATGTTGCGATGAAGGCAGCCAAGCGACTTGAAGCGGGCGGCGTCATGATCAACGACTCCTCGGACTATCGATTCGACGCAATGCCTTTCGGTGGTTTCAAGTACGGGAGCATGGGCCGCGAAGGTGTGCGTTTCGCCTATGAAGATATGACGCAACCCAAAGTGGTGTGCATTAACGGCGTGAGTGAGAACTAAACAAGTCGCTCCTGCAGGACTTGACGCTTCAGTGCGATCCTTGGCGAGACTCTTCTGCCTTGAAGAGTCGCGTTCAGAATAAAAATAAAAAGGTAACAGAGATGAGTATCAGCGATTTTAATCCTGCGCCCGAGCAGGCATCCCGTGTCGCTCGAAGAACAGACTTCAGCGCTGAGGAATCGGGTTACCAACAAGTGCTCAAGCCGCGCCAGGTCCAGATGATAGCCATTGGTGGTGCGATTGGCAGCGGGCTTTTTATGGGCGCCGGAGCGCGTCTCGCAGAGGCGGGGCCTTCTCTAGTATTTGTCTTTGCACTATGTGGTTTCTTTGCCTGGTTCATCATTCGAGCTATGGGCGAGCTTGTGATGTACAGGCCTTCATCCGGTTCTTTCGTTTCTTACGCTCGAGAATTTTATGGGGAGAAATGGGCGTTTACAGTGGGTTGGATGTACTGGACCGATTGGGTGATGGTAGCGATTGCTGACCTTACTGCCATCGCGCTCTATCTGAACTTCTTCAAGGCCTATCTACCCGTTATGGGCGATATTCCGCAGTGGTTGCTTGCACTTGCCGCGTTAGCCCTCGTCACCGCAATTAATTTGGTGTCGGTAAAGATTTTCGGGGAACTCGAGTTCTGGTTTGCCCTGATCAAAGTGGCTGCCTTGACTACCTTTCTAGGTATAGGCGTGTATATGGTCCTGTTTGGCACGCCACTTCGGGGACATGAAGTTGGATTCCAACTCATCGCCGACAATGGCGGATGGTTTCCAGCAGGGCTTTTGCCCGCAGTCATCATGATCCAAGGGGTGATATTCGCCTACGGAAGTGTGGAGTTAGTCGGTACTGCCGCGGGTGAAGCCCAGGATGTTGCTAAAGTCATGCCGAAGGCCATTCGTGCAGTGGTGTTCCGCATCATTGTTTTCTATGTAGGCTCCATACTGCTGTTGGCAATGCTACTCCCCCACACAGCCTATTCAGCAGGTGTCAGTCCATTTGTAACCTTTTTTGGCTCACTGGGAATCAAGGGCGCGGACGCCATTATGAATATGGTCCTCATCACGGCGGCTGTTTCATCTTTGAATGCGGGCATCTATTCAACCGGTCGAGTACTAAGGTCCCTCGCCATCAGTGGTTCAGCGCCTGGTTTTCTGGCGAAGATGAATCGTCAGGGGGTTCCATTCGCCGGCATCATGCTGACAACCGTCGCATCCCTGATCGGGGTCTTTCTCAATGCAATTGTTCCCGGGGAAGCATTCGAAATTGCATTGACCCTCACCGCTGTGATGCTGATTGGTTCATGGTCAACGATCATTTTGTGCCAAATCAAGCTTTTCAAGTATGCCCAGCTTGGGGAGTTGGAACGACCGCAGTTTCGTATGCCTTTCGCTCCGTACAGTGGTTACGCCACGCTTATTTTCTTTGGTTTGGTGCTGGTACTGATTGCGATGGATTATCCCGTAGGGACGTATTCAATTGCTTCGCTGCCCATCTACGCCGCAGTGCTTGTAGTCGGTTGGTACATGGTACGTGGCCGTGTGCGTGGGATTGAATCAGGGGCACTGGTATTCGATGAGAACCAGGATTTGGTCCCTGTTGATCAGGCTCTCCGCCACTCAGGTACTCCACTTCAAAATTGAACAAGCACAACGACAATGCCCTTTGGAGGAATAGACCCATGCGTCCTGACAAGAAAAATCTGACCACGCTATCTGCAGCCACACTGGCTGTTCATGGGGGTAACGTAATCGACGCGACGACCGGCGCGGTGCGTACGCCATTAGTCATGGCCAACTCCTATCTACTGCCGGAGGATCCTTCGACAATGGATTGGTCCAGCCCAGATGGCCTTGTGTATACCCGTAACCAAGGGCACAACCAAGTGTGCCTGGAGAAAAAGCTCGCAGCACTTGAGGGGACTGAGTCTAGTGTTGTGTTTGCAACCGGCGTAGCTGCGTTGCATGCAGTGTTTTTTACATTTTTGAAAAGTGGTGACCATGTCCTTGTGAGTGATGTCACCTATGAAGCCGTATGGCGGTTGTTCGCCGAGCTTCTGCCTGAGCGCTATGGTATTGAAGCAACGTTTGTAGATATGGGCGATCTGGACGCTGTCCGGCAGGCATTCAGGCCCAATACAAAGCTGCTTCACACTGAAACGATCGCGAATCCTACGACCAAGGTCGCGGACATTGCTGCCTTGGCCGAGATTGCGCACGCTCAGGGCGCGTTGATCTCTGTAGATGCGACGTTTACACCGCCACCTTTTTTCCGTGCCAGTGAGCATGGTGTAGACCTGGTTGTTCATTCGTTGACCAAATACATTAACGGTCATGGTGACTCGATGGGCGGTGTGGTCTTGGGTTCTACCAAGATGATGAATCACATCAAGCACGATGCACTGGTTGACCTTGGGGCAACCATCTCGCCGTTCAATGCCTGGTTAATCATGCGGGGCTCAGTCACCCTGCCTTTGCGTTTGAAACAGCACCTGAGCAATGCGGAAAAACTGGCTGTGTATCTCGATTCAGATGACCGTATTGCCTATGTTTATTACCCCGGGCTTGCCTCTCATCCGCAGCATGAATTAGCTCAGCGGCAATTTGCCGGTCGTGGTTTTGGGGCAATGATGGCCTTCGCAGTGAAAGGTGATCCAGACACCCAAAATCGCTTTGTTTCTAACTTGCGCATTATTACGTCTGCCGTTTCACTGGGCCATGATGAGACGCTCATTGTTCATGTAGGCGCTGAGGGTCGTGGCGGCTTTGACAAGTATCCCAAGGAATTTCAGGAGTACGGCCACTTGCGTTTATCGGTGGGGCTTGAGGACGCAGATGATCTGATTAAAGATATTTGCCTGGCCTTGGATGAAACGTTCAAATGACCTGGCAAATTTGATTATTGGTTTTTGTCTTACAGTATCACGCACAGGGTTTGGTCAACCCGTCTTTACCCCCGTACATACGGGGGTCTTTTTAATTTTAGATAAATTTTCGCATGTGTTGCCGAATCTTGCCTGAAACGAGAAAGGTGATTTTTAGTTAACGGGGCTTAGGGGGATTAATTGTGGCTTGGATAAGCTTGATTGTTGCTGGGCTGCTCGAAGTGGTTTGGGCGTTTTCAATGAAACAATCTGAGGGCTTTACACGCGTAGTACCCACCATTGTGACTTTGGTTATGGTGGTAGCCAGCTTCGCGCTGCTCTCCTTCTCGATGAAAAGTCTTCCGCTAGGCACCGCTTATACGATCTGGACGGGTATCGGGGCGGTTGGCGCTTTTTTAGTTGGCATCGCTTTTCTCGGAGAGCCAGCCAGTATTCTGCGAGTAGCTGCCGCGATTTTAATTATTTCCGGTCTGGTCATGATGAAAGTGGCTTCGACATAAATTTTCGAGCATTTTGCTCATGAAATTGATCAGTTTGCCATATTCTCTGAAGTGGCATTGCCAATGTAGTGTTGGTAATAAGGCGATCGCCTCATAATAATAACTTACGGAGCTATGTGTTCAGCTATAGAATTTTTACTGCCCTTGAATCCAATTACAATACCTAGGGATGTACATATGAACTCGCTAAGAAAAATGTGTTTTATCGCGCTCTTTCCACTGTGTTTGAATGTGGCGTGGGCCAAAGATTACACAATCCTGCGCTTTGGCGTGGATGCTAACTACGCGCCCTTCGAGTCGAAAGCGGCTGATGGCAGCCTCAAGGGCTTTGACATTGATTTGGGTAATTCGATTTGCGCCAAACTTCAAGTTAAATGCATCTGGGTCGAGAGCGATTTTGACGGTCTGATCCCAGGCCTCAGAGCCGGTAAGTTCGATGGTATTCTCTCATCCATGACAGTGACGCCAACGCGCGCAAAAGCCATCGACTTTTCAAATGAATTGTTTTCTGGGTTCACGGCCTACGTGTTCAAAAAAGGTTCGGGCCTCAACGCAGACGTAGCGTCACTCAAGGGTAAAACGGTCGGCTACTTCCAGGGCAGCATCCAGGAAGCCTATGCAAAAGCTGTTCTGGATAAAGCAGGCGTTAAAATTCAGTCCTATCAGAACCAGGACCAAGTGTATTACGACCTCGTAGCGGGGCGGCTGGATGCATCCCTGCAGGACGCATTACAGGCCCAGTTAGGTTTTCTCAACTCGCCGCAGGGTGCCGATTACGAAATCAGCCCGTCCGTCGAGAGCCCTTATCTTCCCTCCAAAACCGCCATCGGCGTTGCCAAGGGCAACGTGGAACTCAAGGCATTGCTCGATAAAGCGATCCAGGCCCTGCACGAAGATGGCACCTACGATTCGATCCAGAAGCAGCACTTCGGCGATCTGAATCTTTACAGCGGCAAATAACCACCCGGCGCTCACCCCCTGGATGGGCGCTTTTCGCTATAGGTTGCTGATCATGTTCGACACACTATTAGGCGTGCTGGGGCTCTCTGCATTCAGCCTGAAGGGGTTTGGCCCTTTACTGCTCGAAGGCGCCTGGATGACCGTCAAGCTGTCCCTTTCTTCCCTGGCGCTGAGTGTGCTGCTGGGGCTGATCGGGGCCAGCGCCAAACTGTCCAGCCTCAAGCTACTACGTCTGCCAGCGCAGCTCTACACCACACTGATCCGGGGGGTGCCGGATCTGGTACTGATGTTATTGATTTTCTACAGCCTGCAAACCTGGCTGACCCTGATTACAGTGGCTCTGGGGTGGGAATACATAGAGATCAACCCCTTTGTCGCGGGGGTTATCACCCTTGGCTTCATCTACGGTGCTTATTTCACCGAGACCTTCCGCGGCGCGATGCTGGCAGTCCCTCGCGGCCAGGTCGAAGCGGCCACGGCTTATGGGTTAAGCCGTACTCAGCGTTTTCGCTTCGTGATGTTCCCGCAAATGATGCGGTTCGCTTTGCCTGGGCTTGGCAACAACTGGATGGTCATTCTCAAGGCCACTGCACTGGTCTCGATCATTGGCTTGGCTGACCTGGTAAAAGCCGCCCAGGATGCGGGGAAAAGCACCTACCAGTTGTTCTTTTTCCTGGTGCTCGCTGCCTTGACGTACCTGGTCATCACCAGCCTCTCCAATGTTGTACTGCGCTACCTGGAAAGGCACTACGCAGCAGGTTCAAGGGAGGCGGTGCGATGATTGAACTTCTACAGGAGTACTGGAGGCCTTTCTTCTACAGCGATGGTCAGCAAATAACCGGGCTGGCCATGACCTTGTGGCTGCTCAGTGCCTCACTGTTCATCGGCTTTATTGTGTCGATTCCGCTGTCCATCGCTCGAGTGTCGCCCAGGTTTTATGTGCGCTGGCCGGTGCAGTTCTACACCTATCTGTTCCGGGGGACGCCGCTCTACATTCAGTTGTTGATCTGCTACACGGGGATCTACAGCCTGGCTGCCATACGAACACAACCTGTGCTTGATGCGTTTTTTCGCGATGCGATGAATTGCACCATTCTTGCTTTTGCCCTGAATACTTGCGCCTACACCACGGAGATATTTGCAGGGGCAATTCGCAACATTGCCCATGGCGAGGTTGAGGCTGCGAAAGCTTATGGCCTCTCAGGTTGGAAGCTCTATGCGTTTGTGATCATGCCATCAGCCTTGCGTCGCTCGCTGCCGTATTACAGCAACGAAGTCATCCTGATGCTGCACTCGACCACGGTGGCATTCACCGCAACGGTGCCGGACATTCTTAAAGTCGCCCGCGACGCGAACTCCGCGACCTTCTTGACCTTTCAATCGTTTGGGATTGCGGCATTGATTTACCTGGCGGTGACCTTTGCCCTGGTCGGCCTGTTTCGAATCGCCGAGCGTCACTGGTTGGCTTTTCTTGGTCCGACTCACTGAGCCCAGTAGCTGACACTGCTGCTCCAATCCGCGTTAGAGGATGACTGCAAACATGTACAAATTGACTGTTGAAGGGCTACACAAAAGTTACGGTAGCCATGAAGTGCTCAAGGGCGTATCCCTGCATGCCAAAACAGGCGACGTGATCAGCCTGATCGGCGCCAGTGGCTCTGGAAAGAGTACGTTCCTGCGCTGCATTAATTTTCTCGAAACACCCAACGACGGTGCCATGAGTCTGGATGGCAAACCGATCTGCATGGTCAAAAACCATTTGGGGCTGCGCGTGGCGGATGACCGTGAATTGCAACGATTGCGCACCCGCCTGGCCATGGTGTTCCAGCACTTCAACCTGTGGGGCCACCTGACCGTGTTGGACAACATCACCATTGCTCCTCGGCGGGTGCTGGGTGTGAGCAAAAAAGATGCGGAAGATCGTGCCCGGCGATACTTGGAAAAGGTGGGACTGCCTGCCCGTGTTGCCGATCAATTCCCAGCGTTTCTGTCCGGGGGGCAACAGCAACGGGTGGCCATTGCTCGCGCACTTGCGATGGAGCCTGAAGTCATGCTGTTCGACGAGCCTACGTCTGCGCTGGACCCTGAAGTGGTGGGCGAAGTGTTGAAAGTCATCCAAGGGCTCGCAGAAGAAGGGCGGACCATGATCATGGTGACCCATGAAATGGGATTTGCCCGCAAGGTTTCGAACCAACTGCTGTTTCTTCATCAGGGGCTTGTCGAAGAGCAAGGCGGGCCGGAGATCCTGGATAACCCGCGCAGTGAGCGTCTGCAACAATTTTTGTCTAATGGGCTGAAGTGAAAAACCTTCTGTATGAAAACTGCAAGTGAAACCCAGATGGCTGTTGCAACGTTGGGGCGTATCGACGAGGCGATCGTTGATGTGCTGCGCCATAACGGGCGTATCACTTATAAAAAACTCGCCTCATTGGTGAACCTGAGTGAGAGCCCTTGCCAGCAACGTGTACGTAAGCTGGAAAGGCTAGGGGTCATCCGTGGCTATGGGGCCTTCATCGACGAGCACAAGCTCTCACCTGGTTTATCTCTGCTGGTGCTGGTTGGATTGGCTGATGGCAAGGGGCTCTGCGGGCAAAAGGCGTTTGAAGCCGTAGCCGTTGCTTGCCCGCAAGTCATTGAGTGCCAGCTCATCAGTGGTGCGCTTGATTACTGTCTACGCATGCGTTGCCGGGATATGGGGCATTTCCGCTCGCTCACTGAACGTTGGTTGGAAAGTGCTGAGCTGTATATCGAGAAACTGGCGGCCTATCCAGAGTTGGCCGTCATCAAGCCTTCATCGACGCACCTTGGTATCGAATAACAATTACAACACTCCAAGCCTATGGATAAACCATGATGATTGCCAATCAGAAGTTCAGTCATAAAGTACTGCTTTCTGCCTCCCTATGATTGGGCAGAGCTCGCAGCACTTAACGTTGAAGAAATTTTATATTCTCGCACTTTGCAGGCGAGCCTCCCTTCTCTGAAACGGGTGAAGTCCATGATCGTTCGACCCATGCTGCCTGGTATCCGTGCCATTGAAGCTGAAATGATTGAGTTGCGCCGCCATCTTCATGCTTATCCGGAGCTCAGCCTTAAGGAGTTCAAAACCTCAGATCTGGTTGCTGCCAAGCTCCAGTCGTGGGGATTTGAGGTGCATCGTGGTTTTGGGGGGACCGGTGTCGTAGGGCGTTTGCAGCATGGTTGTGGACGTAAGATCATTGGTATTCGGGCAGATATGGATGCGTTGCCGATTCTGGAGCAGACTGGATTGCCGTATGCGAGCCAGCATCCAGGTGCCATGCATGCCTGTGGTCATGACGGCCATACTGCAATGCTGCTGGCTGCCGCGAAGCACCTAGCCAACAGCCGGCAGTTCGACGGTACGCTGGTGGTCATCTTTCAGCCTGCCGAAGAAAGCGATGGGGGCGCGCAGAAAATGCTGGATGATGGTCTCCTGGAGCGATTTCCCTGTAATGCGTTGTTCGGCATGCACAACATGCCTGGGTTGCCAGTAGGGAAGTTGGGTTTTCGGGCCGGGCCGTTCATGGCCTCTACTGATACTGTTGAAATTCGAATTGATGGTATGGGTGGGCATGGAGGAATGCCACATAAAGCCATTGACCCCATACTTACTGGAGGGGCAATTGTCATGGCGCTGCAAAGTATTGTGTCGCGCAATACGGATCCTCTGGAGATGGCGGTTATCACTGTGGGTTCCTTTCATTCTGGTGAGGCGCCCAACGTTATTCCGGGGCATGCGGTACTCCAACTATGCGTTCGCGCTTTGAAGCCTAACGTTCGAGCTGACCTTCTCAAGCGGATTGTTCAGGTTGCCCAAGCTCAGGCGCTTAGCTTCGGCGCCAGTGTCAGTGTGGAGGTTGATAGGGGAGAATCATTGCCGCCCCTGATAAATGATCCTCAGCTTACTGCGTTTGCCCGTCAGGTCGCTGTAGATTGGTTGGGAGAAGAAGGGGTGATTCAAGACATGGCACCCATCGCTGCCAGTGAAGATTTTGCAGTGATGCTTGAGCATTGTCCTGGCAGCTATCTCTTTATCGGTAATGGTGATGGGGAGGGGGGGTGCATGGTGCATAACGCAGGCTACGACTTCAACGATGACTGCCTGGGGACTGGGGCTAGTTACTGGGTTCGGTTAGTTGAACAGTTTCTGGTTTGAGTCGGTCGAGACCAGGTGCAGTACCTAACCGATCCAGCACCATTTTTTCTTTACCCTGCTCCATCGTATTCTGCCAGCGTGCTGATGGAGAGGGTCCTATGCAAACTCCTGCAGATGGCTCGCGACCATGTGGATCAGTCTGGACTGATCCCAAAAGTGCGTGCATGGCTATTCCAGAGTATTGCCGTTATTGCCATCGTAGCAATCGGCTTGTTTCTGTTCGACAGTACCCAGACCAACCTCCAGAAGTGTGGGCTTTACCCCGGGCTTCAGCTTCCTTGATTGCAGTGCAGGTTTCGGCATCGCTCAACACCTGATCGACTACACCGAAGCGGACACCTATCCACTCGATAGCTGTCCCATCATGCTGTGTGCTTCCCCATCTGGCCGTTGCGAAGATTTTGCGGCAGGCCAGACGGGGAAGCTTTTTTAACGGTAGTGGCGGGTCATCGATTCCAGAGCGATAGGCGCTGCCCGGCACAGAAGCATTTCCGCAACGAGCGTTTGCTCAAGTTTGAAACGAATAGTCATGCAGTACGACCGCCGAGTACCTCAGCCACCCAGTCGGCGATGTACTGGCCGGCATTGATACTGTTGTCGAAGCTCGAATGCTGCACGCCGCCCTCACGTTCGGTGAAGATTTTCAGTTCGCGTTTGGGGCTGTTGACCAACTGTTCGTAAGTGCGGTGGGCCCACTTCAATGGAATCTGCGAATCCTGTTCTCCGTGGGTGACCAGGAAGGGCACCTTGATGCGGTCCAGGATGCCGTCCAGATGAACGTTCTCGGCGATGGTCATGAACTCGTCCGTGTCCTTGGCACCCCAGACCCAAGACACATGCGACCAATAATGCGGCACCGGGAAGCTGCCTTCCTTTTCCATTCGACGTTTCTGCACATCACGCCAATCATGGTTGGCCCCCCATACGACGCCGCACGCGAAGCGCGGCTCGAAGGCTACCGCGCGCGGGCAGTAGTAGCCTCCAAGCGACACACCTTCCAGGCCGATGCGTTTGGCGTCGACATCGTCGCGGGTTTCCAGCCAATCCACCACGCGGCTGGCCCAATGCTCACTGTCGAAACGCGCAGTCAGATTATGTAGCCGGAGCGCTTCGCCCGTCCCGGGTTGGTCGATGATCAACGATGACACGCCACGTTTGGCCAGCCAGGCGGGCAGGCCGACGCGGTATTTCATTTCTTTGGTGGAATCCAGTCCATTGACCTGCACCAGGATCGGCGCTGGGCCGCTGACGCCTTCGGCACGGACCAGCAGACCGGAAAGGTGTTTGCCTTCGTAAGGGATTTCAACGCGCTCGCAATTTTCCCGTGCCAGTTCGATACTCCGTTGGAAGGTGTGCAGAAAGCGCTGGTACAGCTCCGTGCGGCCCGGTGCACCGTGGGCCTGCAGGCGTTCGCAGCTCAGGTAATAGGTCGCGGCGCGGTTGTATTTTTCACCGGCAGACAACAGTCGACCCTTGCCTTCGTCTTCTTCCGCCAGGCCGCACAGCTTGTCGGCCATGTTCGCCCAGGTTTCACGGAAGGCTTTGCTGCCGGCGGCATCCGGCTGTTTGGCGGCTTCTTGCAGCGGCGCGCACATTTCCTCGATTTCGCCGATGCGGGCGCCCATTTCAATGGCCAGGTCGACGGAAAGATTCCACACGTAGTTGGTCGGGAAGTAGCGAAACATGATTGTTATTGTCCTTGTGCAAGCAAAGGCAGGCGGCCAAATCCGGAGCGGGGTACGCCAGACCTGACGGTTCGAAGCAGGCTAAGGTGAGGCCCATTGTTTGGCCAATCGCGAGTCAGGATGGGAGGTATTGCGAACGGCGATAGGGCGCACATGCGCCATTGGCTTGAGTCTCGGCGCGCGCATGAATCCTGGCTCGCCGCCGAGCAGCGGGAGCGACTACTGCTCCAGCTTGTTGATGATCTGACTGATTTTCGCCCGCAACCAACGGTGCATCGGATCTCCTTCCATGGTTCGGTGCCAGAGCATGAACTCACGCATCACCGGGATTTTCACCGGAGGCTGCAAGATGCGCAGCGGCAGGTAGTTGGCGTAGAGCCTGGCCATGCGCTGGAGCATGGTGGCGACACGTTGGGTGCCGACAATCAACTGCGGCAGGGTGTTGAAGTCATGGGTCACCACTTCCATGCGACGGGTGAATCCATACTGGCTCATCAACCACTCTTCGACGCTCAATTGCCGGTTGCGGCCAAAAATCACCGAGACATGGCCCATCTCGATGTACTGATCGAGGGTGATGCTGTCGCCCACCTGGGTGTTGCCGTCCCACACCACGCAAACGTGCTCTTCTTCGAACAGCAGCTGCGAGGGGTGGCCTTCGATGAGGTAGCGCTCAGGCACGATCATCATATCGGCCTCGCCGCGCATCAGCATCTCAGTGGACGTGTCACCGGGACCCAGCAATTCGAAGGTGATGTGCGGGGCTTCCAGGGAGATCTTCTGGATCACCCGGGCAAACAGGACGCTGATCAGATAGTCGGAAGTGATCAGGCGAAAATGGCGCTTGCTGGTGGCGGGATCGAACACCGGTTTGGCGGTGATCGAGGACTGGATCGTCAGCAGCACCTGGCGTACGGGCGCCGCCAGCTCGCGGGCATAGGGCGTGGGCTGCATCTTGCGCCCGACCTGCGCCAGCAGTTCATCTTCGAAGTAGAGGCGCAGCCTGCCCAGTACGCCGCTGGTGGCGGATTGAGTCATGTGCAGGCGTTCGGCAGCGCGGGTGATGTTCTGCTCTTCCAGTAACACATCCAGCGCCACCAGGAGATTGAGATCCAGGTGGTTGAAGCGCATGGCGGTCTCGATTCTTGTATTTATTTTGTAAATACCTTCCGGCCTTCCTATCGCGGCGTCAAGTCCCGTGAATGGATGAATCGAACGACGCCTGGTTCGATTTTCCATGTCACTTGCGCCGCGCAGCCAGGTATCGCATTTGCCGATAGGTCGCATCCCGACAAGCGATTAGTCAGTGGGTTTTTGCCCCTTCAGTATCGGCCCACAGTCGGTTGGCGTGACGCTTCATCGACTTCAAGACCCGCCTCGGCAGCGCTCCGCCTGGCACGGTTCCCATAAGCGGGGTGCTGGCCTGCGCTGAATAATTACAATGGAGTGGTAACTCAATGAACATCATTGGCCTTGATGCCTTGATTTTTGGCGTCGACGATATTCAAGCCTGTACCCATTGCCTGCGTGACTACGGCCTGCGCCCTGTCGATGTCGACAGCGAGGGCGGTCGTTTTGAAGCCCTCGACGGCACGGCGGTGATTATCCGTCATGCAGACGATGCTCGTTTGCCGCTGGCCATCGGGCCTGCTCCCTCGATTCGGGAAACCGTTTATGGCGTGGCCGGCGTGGCTGACCTCGAGGCCATCGCCGATGAGTTGGGGCGCGACCGCCCGGTGACCCGCGGTGCCGATGGCTCCGTGCACAGCGTGGACGATATGGGCTTTGCCATTGGTTTCCAGATCAGCGTGCGGCGTGCGTACAGCGCGCCCGCCGACCTGACTAACGCACCGGGCCATGTCCCCCAGCGGCCGGTCAACCAGCCGGGCATCAGCCCCGATATGCAGGCTTTGCCGCGTACCCTGTCCCACGTGGTGTATTTCGTGCCGGATGCAGCCAAGGCCGAGGTTTTTTACCAGCGCCTGGGCTTCGTGACCACCGACACCTTTGTCGGCGCGGGTCCGTTCATGCGGCCGGCCGGTTCCGATGACCATCACTGCCTGTTCATGATCCAGACACCGCCACACATGAAGGGTTGCGAGCATTTCACCTTTCACATGGGCAGCGGCACGGAAGTCCTGCTGGCCGGACGTCGCTTCGAGCAGCAAGGCTGGACCAGCTTCTGGGGGCCGGGCCGCCATCTCTTCGGTTCCAACTGGTTCTGGTACTTCAACAGTCCGTTGGGCTGTCACATCGAATACGACGCCGATATGGACAAGCACGATGACGCCTGGCAAGCGCGCCAGGCGCCACTGTCGGCGGATAATTCGCAATTGTTCCTGTTCACCTCCCGGGAAAAATGGTTCCCGAGCGGCCCTCCGCCCAAGCAGGCCTGAGTGTGGAGGTTGTCCATGAGTCACGAGGCCCTGGTGCTCTGTTGCCTGGATGAACTGGTGGAAGGGCAGGCCCGCGGGTTCGATCCCCTGGGCACGGGGAAGGACAGTGTGTTCGCCCTGCGCCATGACGGCGAAGTGCGGGTCTATCGCAACAGCTGTCCGCACCTGGAGGTGCGCCTGGAGTACCGCAAGGATCGTTTTCTCAGCGTCGATGGCCGCCAGATCGTCTGTTACGCCCATGGTGCCCGGTTCCTTCCGGACAGTGGTCTGTGCGTCTACGGGCCGTGCCTGGGGGACAGCCTGAGCGCACTGCAATGGCATGCAGAGGCCGATTGGCTGGTGCTCGAAGCGGATCAGTTGGAGGCGTATGCATCCTGATTAACGTATCGCGGTAGCTGATACATCGTATCCCTACATGCGATTAGTCAAACGCCTGCTTTGCCGAGAAAGTGAACACAACGCGGTAGCGAATGCGTGCAAACACAGCCGGTGGTCAAGCCTGGGATCGCTCCGGCAGAACGCTAGCGTGAATAACAAGAATAAGAGTGAGACGAGCATGAACGCAGTGAAAAAGGTGCTTATCGTCGGTGGTGGTATCGGTGGTCTATGTGCGGCAATCGCTTTGCGTCGCCAGGACATCGAAGTCGATCTTGTCGAGCTCAAGACGCAGTGGACAGTCTATGGCGTTGGCATCATCCAGCAGAGTAACGTCGTCCGTGAGATGGCCAAGCTGGGTGTGTTGGACGGCTACTTGGATGCCGCCTACGCGTTCGAGGATGTGACCATCAACACCACCGCCGGTGAACAACTGGCGCGAATTCCCGGCAAGCGCCTGGCGGGGCCCGAGTATCCAGCCAACGTCGGCATCTCGCGCCTGGCCCTGCATCAAGTCCTCAGCGAAACCGTTGCTGCCCTTGGCGTCTCGGTTCGTCTGGGCCTGAGTGTCGAGTCGCTGGAGCAGATGGGCGAGGGCGTCGATGTGCTGTTCACCGATGCCAGTCGCGGTCGCTACGACCTGGTCGTCGGCGCCGATGGCCTGTACTCCCACCTGCGCGGTCTGCTGTTTGGCGAGCAGTACCTGCCGCGCTTCACCGGTCAATCGGTGTGGCGCTACAACTTTCCTCGTGCCGCTGGAATTGATCATCTGGCCACCTTCCAGGGACCTGCCGGTAACGCCGGACTGGTGCCGCTGGGCCGCGACCAGATGTACCTGTTCGTGACTTCCCATGAGCCCGCCAACCCCAGGATGGAGGCTGCCACGCTGGCGACCCAGATGCGCCAGCGCCTGAGTGGTTTCACCGGGCTGATCGGCGAACTGCGCGAGCAAATAACCGACAGCGACCAGGTGGTCTACAAGCCGCTGGAGGTGCTGTTCGTCAGCGAGCCCTGGTACCGCGGCCGTGTCGTGTTGATTGGCGACGCAGTGCATGCCACGACGCCGCACTTGGGCCAAGGGGCCGGCATGGCCATTGAAGATGCTGTCGTGCTTGGCGAAGAGTTGATCGCCGGCGGCAGCCTCGAACAGCAGCTCCAACGCTTTATGGCGCGCCGTTATGAGCGCTGCAAATTCATCAGCGACAGCTCGGTGCTGGCCGGTGACAAGGAAATGGCCCACGACAGCAGCTTCGACCGGATCGGCCTGGTCAGGCGGATGCTCGACGTCACGGCAGCGCCTATCTGAGGCGCCGGCAAAACTGAATTTGCTCTCCCATGGATGCTTCATGCCTGTGCAGGCTTGGCCCGGTTCGACTGCGGGCGCCGTTCCACCAGAAGAGCTGACATACAACAACAATAAAGAGGGTTACTTCGATGGCTACTCGCAAGTTCGCTGCGTCGCGGCGCGTCCCCTTCACCCTGACCCTTGCGGCCAGCCTGGGGCTTGGCGCTTCGGCTGCCCAGGCCTTTCAGATCGACACCGGTAGTCCCGATCTCAGCTTACGCTGGGACAACACGCTGAAGTACAGCGCGGCCTGGCGCCTGAAGGAGCCCAGCAGCAAGCTTAGCGAGGGGCAGACGGCGCTGAACCAGAATGACGGTGATCACAACTTCGGCAAGGGCCTGATCTCCAATCGCCTGGATATTCTTTCCGAACTGGACATCGGTTTTCACAACTTTGGTGCCCGTCTGAGCGGTGCGGCCTGGTACGACACTGTCTACCAGGACCGCAACGACAACAACGACGCGGCCAGTGCCAACCAGCGTTCGGTGGGTTTCAACGAGTTCACCAGTGATACCCGTCAACTGCACGGCGGTGACGGTGAACTGTTGGATGCGTTCGTCTACTGGAACGGTGAGCTGGCCGACCGTACCTTGTCGGTTCGCGCCGGGCGCCACGGGCTGATCTGGGGCGAGAGCCTGTTCTTCGGCGGCAACGGCATTGCCGGAGCCATGGCGCCGGTGGACGTGGTCAAGGCGCAATCGGTGCCCAACACCCAATTCAAGGAAATCACCCGACCGGTCAACCAGCTCTCGACCGCCTACCAACTAACCGACGATGTGTCATTGGGCGCCTTCTACCAGTTGGAGTGGGAAGCCACCCGCTTGCCGGGCGCCGGTAGCTATTTCTCCACCAGCGATACCATCGGCGACGGCAATGAACGGCTGATCACCGGCGGGCCGTTCCCGGATTTCCTCGGCGGTAATGCCAACAGCCCGGCTGCGTTTTTCCATGGCAAGGACAAGAAAGCCAGGAGTTCCGGCCAGGGCGGCCTGCAGCTCAAGTACAACACCGGGACGACGGATTACGGCCTGTACGCACTTCAATATCACGAGAAAACCCCAACGCTGTACTTGAAGCCGAATGCCACCGGGCCGAACTTCAGTACCGGGCAAGTCGGCGAATATTCCTGGGTCTACCCGGAAGATATCCGGGTCCTGGGCGCCAGTTTCGCGACCTCCGTGAACGAGTACAGCTTTGCCGGCGAGGCATCGATGCGCTGGAACATGCCGCTGGTGTCCAACGCCCAGACCGTCCTGCCGGGCGCCGAGGCGGACAACAACGACGACGCCCTCTATGCCGTCGGCCGTACGGCCCACGTCAACCTCAACGTCCTGGCATCGCTGGGCCCTTCCTTCGTCGCCAATGAAGCCAGCCTGGTAGGGGAAATCGCCTGGAACCGCCTGCTCGCCGTAACCAGGAACCGCGCCGCCCTAGACCCTAACGCCACTGATGATGGCCTGGGCTTGAAGTTGGTTTACACGCCCACCTATCGCCAGTTCTTTCCGGGCGTGGATATCAGCGTGCCGCTGGGCATCAGCTATTTCCCCATGGGCAAGTCGGCTGTGATCAGCGGGTTCGGCCCCGACAGAGGCGGGGACATGAACATCGGCGTCTCCGCCACCTATTTGGACCAAGTGACGGTGGGGCTGACCTACACCCACTTTTACGGTCCCGAGGACACCAGCCTCAACGCCGCCAACCAGTTCAATTACAAGCAGTCGCTGAAGGATCGGGATTACCTGGCTTTCTCCGTCAAGACCACGTTCTAAGAGGATTTGCGCATGACCATTCAGTTCACTCTAAAGGCCTTGTGCTTAACCCTGCTGGCCGCTGCCGCGCCGATGGCCTTGGCCGCCAGCGCCGAACAAGCGGCCGCGCTGGGCAAGACCCTGACGCCCTTCGGTGCCGAGAAAGCCGGCAATGCCGACGGCAGTATTCCGGCCTGGGACGGTGGCTACACCAAGGTTGATCCAGGCTACGTCTCGGGCGGCAAACGCAGCGATCCATTTGCTGCGGACAAACCCTTGTACAGCATCACCGCCCAGAACCTGGCCAAGTACGCCGACAAACTCAGCGACGGCACCAAGGAGCTGTTCAAGCGTTTCCCGGACACCTATCGCATCGATGTCTATCCGACCCGGCGCACGGCGGCCGCGCCGCAGTGGGTCTATGACAACACGTTCAAGAATGCGACCCGCGCCAAACTGGTCGACAGCAGCGCCGGACTGATCCCCGACGGTGCCTATGGCGGGATCCCGTTCCCGATTCCACAGAATGGTACCGAAGCCATCTGGAACCATGTGCTGAACTGGCGCGGCACTTCGGTGGCGGGGCACTTTCGCCACTATCTGATGACCGCTGACGGCAACCAGGTGATGACCAGCGACGGCCTGTTGACCCAGGAAATGCCCTACTACTTTCAGGAGGGCGGCCCTGAGAACTATTCGGGCGACTACTGGCAGGTGCACTTTGTCAATCTCGGCCCGGCGATTCGTGCCGGTGAGCAGATCCTGGGGCGTGAAAACATCAACGGTGACAAATCCCAGGCCCATGTCTACCTGAGCGGTCAACGCCGGGTACGCACGCTGCCCAACGCTTGCTGCGATACGCCGACGCCGTCCACTGCCGGGGTCATGTCCTTCGATGAGTTGAGTGTGTGGGGTGGTCGCACGGACCGGTTCGACTGGAAACTGGTGGGCAAGCAGGAGATGTATGTCCCCTACAACACCAACAAGGTGCAAAACGCTGCCCAGCCGCAGGACCTGCTGGGCAAGCACCATCTGAACCCGGACTACGTGCGCTGGGAATTGCACCGCGTCTGGGTGCTCGAATCGACGGTGGCCGCCGGCAAGCGCCACCAGTTGCCCAAGGGGCGTTACTACCTCGATGAAGACACTTGGCAAGCCCTGCTCGGCGACCGTTGGGATGCCAGCGGCCAACTGGCCAAGACCCTCTGGTCGCTGCCTTCCGTATTGCCCGACCTGCCTGGGCTGGTGCAACTCTCTTCAGGTTTTTATGACCTGACCTCCGGTGCGTGGTTTATCCAGAATCTCTATGCCGGGTTGCCGGATCAGTATCGCGCGGTCGATCGCTACAAGTCCTCGGAGTTCTCGCCCGCGGCGATGGCGGGGCGAGGCGTGCGTTAGACCTGAGCCGAGAGTGAAGGGCAGGCCTGCCGGTCTGCCCTTGGGATACGAGTGTTTGTCCGAGGTAGGTTATGAACAGAATCAGTCAGGCGAGCGCGTTGCTGTTGGCCTTGTATTTGCCCCTCGCCACGAGCGAGTGTCTGGCCGGGTCGGCAG
This sequence comes from Pseudomonas sp. JV449, assembly GCF_032424295.1. Taxonomy (NCBI): domain Bacteria; kingdom Pseudomonadati; phylum Pseudomonadota; class Gammaproteobacteria; order Pseudomonadales; family Pseudomonadaceae; genus Pseudomonas; species Pseudomonas sp. JV449. Next base: position 290,436 of record NZ_VYKD01000015.1, read on the forward strand.
CGGTGGGCGTGCCGCTCAATACCCCGGCCATGCGGGTACCGGCTGTGCAGAACGGCGTATTGATCGACCTGGCGCGTGCCGGCACACGCCTGGTGGCCGTGGGTGAGCGCGGCCTGGTGCTGTTCTCCGACGACAATGGGCAAAGCTGGCACCAGGCTTCGGTACCGGTTTCGGTCAGCCTGACGGCGGTGCGGTTCGTGGATGCGCAAAAGGGCTGGGCAGTCGGTCATGCGGGCGTGGTGCTGGCGACGCTGGACGGCGGCGAGCACTGGACGCTGCAGCTCGACGGCGTACGCGTGGCACAGCTGGAACTGGACGCCGCCAAGGCGGAACAAGCCACCGCTGTCGACCCGGATGCCGCCCTGATACGGGTACAAAATGCCGAGCGTCTTGTCGCCGATGGTCCAGACAAACCCTTTCTGGCACTGGAGTTCGTCGACGCACATCGCGGGCTGATCGTCGGTGCCTACGGTTTGGCGCTGCTGACCACCGATGGTGGCGCCACCTGGCAATCGCTGATGGGGCAAATTGCCAACCCCAACGGCTTGCACCTGTACGCCATCAGTCGCCACGGCACACGTTGGTTCCTGGCTGGCGAGCAGGGCTACCTGGCACGCTCGGACGACGATGCGCTGTCGTTCAGTCAACTGGACAGCCCCTACGAAGGTAGTTTCTTCACCCTGCAGAACCGCGCGGATGGCGCGCTGATGGTCGCCGGTCTGAAGGGCAATGCCTTTGTCTCCCACGACGCCGGCGCAAGTTTCCAGCGTCTTTCGGTGCCCGTACCGATCTCCTTCAACGACGCCACACGCCTGGCCGACGGCCAACTACTGCTGGTCAACCAGGGCGGCATGCTGTTTCGCAACAGCGAGCAGACCGGGGCGGCGCTGCTGCCGTTGGGAACGCCCTTGGGCAAACCTGTTTCAAGTGTGATCGAGGCCGCCGATGGCAGCTTGATCGTTGCCGGTTTCACCGGGCTGCAGCGTCTTGCGCAGCCAGCCACTGCCGCTCCGGAGTGAGGTTATGACGTCCCCTGATAAATTTTCCCCGTCTCGTGCAAGTACGTTCGATGACTTTGATCCACGCTCCGGCTCGCTGCTCGAACGAGCATTGTTCAACCATCGTCTGTGGGTGTTGCTGCTGTGCCTGGCGACCACGCTGGTGCTGGGGTGGCAGTCCAGTCGTGTCGAGCTCAATGCCAGCTTCGAAAAAATGATTCCCACCCATCAGCCCTATATCGCCAACTACCTTGAGCACCAGCAGGAGTTGAGCGGGCTGGGGAATGCGGTGCGCATTGCAGTGGTCAACAAGCGGGGCGACATCTATGACAGCGCCTACCTCAAGACCCTGCAGGCGTTGAGCGACAAGATCTACCTGCTGCCCGGTGTCGACCGTGCGTACATGAAATCGCTCTGGACGCCGGCCACGCGCTGGGTGGCGGTGACCGAGGCGGGCCTGGAGGGTGGGCCGGTCATTCCGGATAACTACGATGGCGGCGCAGCGAGCCTTGCGGCATTGCGGCGCAACGTGCAGCTGTCCAACGAAATCGGCCAGTTGGTGGCGTTCGACCAGGCTTCGAGCATCATCCAGATACCGCTGCTGCAGCGCACCCCGGACGGCAAACCCTTGGAGTACAGCCAACTGTCGCAACAGTTGGAATCATTGCGCAGCCAATACCAGAGCGACAGCATCGACATCCGCATCACCGGTTTCGCCAAGAAAGTCGGTGACCTGATTGCCGGCCTACGGCAAATCCTGATGTTCTTCGCCGTGGCGATCCTGATCACCACGGTGGTGCTTTATTGGTACACCCGCTGCATTCGCAGCACTCTGTTGGTGGTGTTCTGCTCATTGGTGGCGGTGGTTTGGCAGCTCGGCTTGCTGCCGCTGCTCAATTATCAACTGGACCCCTATTCGGTGCTGGTGCCGTTCCTGGTGTTTGCCATTGGCATGAGCCACGGCGCACAGAAGATGAACGGCATCATGCAGGATATCGGGCGCGGCATGCACCGGGTGGTCGCCGCACGCTTCACCTTCCGCCGCCTGTTTCTCGCCGGCCTCACCGCGCTGCTGTGTGATGCGGTCGGTTTCGCGGTGCTGATGATCATCAAGATCCAGGTGATCCAGGACCTGGCGATGATTGCCAGTATCGGCGTGGCGGTGCTGATTTTCACCAATTTGATCCTGCTGCCGATATTGCTTTCTTATGTGGGGGTCAGCCGCCGTGCGGCGCAACTGAGCCTGAAAAGCGAACACGCCGAACTGGCCGGCCACAATCGCCACGGATTCTGGCGCTTCCTCGACCTGTTCACCCAGCGCCGGTGGGCGGCGCTGTGCATCGCCCTGAGCCTGGCGCTGGCGACGCTCGGCTTCATCGTCAGCCTGCAATTGAAAGTCGGTGACCTGGATGCGGGCGCGCCTGAGCTGCGGGCCGACTCGCGCTACAACCAGGATGATGCATTCCTGACCCGGCATTACGGCGCCAGCAGCGATCTGTTCGCGGTCATGATCAAGACACCCGCCAGCGCCTGTTCGCGCTATGACATCCTGAACAAGGTCGATGCCCTCGACTGGCAGTTGCGTACCTTGCCGGGTGTTGATTCGACCAATTCCCTGGCGTTGCTCAACCGCCGCATGCTGGTGGGCCTCAGCGAAGGCAGTCCGAAGTGGTATGAGCTGCAGAACAACCAGGCGATGCTCAACATGGTCACCGCCGGGGCGCCGCGCGGGTTGTACAACGAAGACTGCAGCCTGCTGACACTGTACGTCTACCTCTCCGACCACAAGGCGCAAACCCTGAGCCGCCTGGTGGATCACGTCGAACAATTCGCTGCGGCGAACAACACTGACGACGTCCAGTTCCTCCTGGCCGCTGGCAATGCCGGGATCGAGGCGGCGACCAACATTGTCGTCAAGCAGGCCAATCGCGAAATGCTGTTCTGGGTCTACGGTGCGGTGATCCTGCTCTGCCTGATCACCTTCCGTTCCTGGCGCGCCACGATTTGTGCGGTGATTCCGCTGATGCTTACGTCGATCCTTTGTGAGGCGCTGATGGTCTGGCTGAACATCGGCGTCAAGGTCGCGACCCTGCCGGTGATTGCCCTCGGCGTGGGCATCGGCGTCGACTACGCGCTGTACGTGATGAGCATCCTGCTCGGTCATATGCGCCAGGGCACAAGCTTGTCTGAGTCGTATTACCGGGCACTGCTGTCCACCGGCAAGGTGGTGATGCTGACTGGCGTGACCTTGGCGATCGGCGTGGCCACCTGGATGTTTTCGCCAATCAAGTTCCAGGCTGATATGGGCGTGCTGCTGGCCTTCATGTTCGTCTGGAACATGGTCGGTGCGCTGGTTCTATTGCCAGCCCTGGCTCACTTCCTGTTGCCGAGCAAGCGGGTGAGCGCGGGGCAGGCCGAAGCCAGACCCAGCCATTCGACGAGCTTGCCGATGATGCCTGCCGTAGCCGAGGAGGGGGCTTGCGTGAAGCACTCGCTACGCCTGACTTCAGAGCACGATCAAACGATAAAAGACGCCAATCCCGTCGCGTCATAACAACAAAAAAGGACGTTCCCATGCCTCGTGTGCATTTGTTCCAGCAGTCTCTATGGTTCGACCTCATCGCCGGCCTGAGCGCCTTTGGTATGGCATTTTGCGCGGCGCAACCTGCGGAGGTGTGCGATGAACGTTGAACGCCAGGCGCGGCTACCGCAATCCTTGTTGCTGTTGCTCGGCAGTTGCCTGCCAGTGCTCGGTGCGGTGCTGCTGGCCCCCGTCCTGCCGCGTATGCAGGAACACTTCGCCGACACACCGGGTGTGGCCGTGCTGGTGCCCATCGCCCTGACGCTGCCGGCGTTGATGATTGCGTTGTTGGCTCCCGTGGCCGGAATCATCGCTGACCGGCTGGGGCGCAAACCGTTGTTGATCGGTGCGATGGTGCTCTACACCGTCTGCGGCGTGCTGCCGCTATGGCTGGAGTCGCTGCAGGTCATCGTGATCAGCCGCGCCGGCATCGGTGTGGCCGAAGCGGCGATCATGACCTGCTGCACCACGATGATGGGCGACTACTACAGCGGCGCGCGACGTGAACGCATGTTCGCCCTGCAAATGGTCGCGACCTCATTGTCGGCGGCGATCTTCATTGCCATCGGTGGAGTGCTCGGCGAGCACGGCTGGCGTACCCCGTTTGCCCTGTATGGGTTGGGGCTGGTGTTCCTGCCGCTGATGGCCTGGTTGCTATGGGAGCCGCGTGCGCAGGCGGCCACCCTCACAACGGCGGGCAGGGCATTACCCTGGCGCCCGCTGGCACCGTTGTATGCCCTGGCATTCCTGGCGGGCCTGAGCCTGTTCATCGTGCCGGTACAAGTCGGTTACCTGCTTAACCTGCTGCATGTCGAAGGTTCGCAGCAGATCGGCCTGACCATGGGCGCCAGTCAGTTCGGCGTATTGGTCGGCGCCCTGAGTTTTCGTCTGTTGAGCGGTGTGCCGGCGCAGCGGCAGATGCTCCTGGCCTTCGTCGCGGCCGGGATCGGTGGCGGGCTGCTGGCGGTAGCCGACAGTCACGGGCTGGTGGTGATCGCCGTCCTGATCAACGGTCTGGGCATCGGCCTGATGATGCCAACCCTGCTCACCTGGATCATGAGCCAGGTCGACTTCCAGCAGCGCGGCCGCGCGGCCGGCGGCTTCACGGCGATGTTCTTCGCCGGTGAGTTCGCCAGCCCGCTGGTGGTGCTGGCGATCACCGGCGGGGTAATCGGCGCCTTGCCAGCCGCACTGGGCATCGTCGCGGGCGTTCAGCTGGTGGTAGCCCTGGCCTGTCTTCGGTTGCGAGGCAGCGGGGCTGCTTTTACTACTGCGGTTGTCGCAGACCCTGAGCACTGACCTGCCCATTCGACGTTTCATAAAAATAAGAACAACGAGGAGAACATCATGAGTTATTTGCTCAACACCTGGTACATCGCTGGATGGGCAGACGAGCTGGCGCAAGGTGGCATGCTGGGCAGAACCATCGTCGAGCAACCCATCGTGTTCTTTCGCGATAGCCACGGTGTGATCCAGGCGCTCGCCGATCGTTGCCCGCACCGTTTTGCCCCGCTGCACATGGGCAAGGTTGTCGGCGACAGCGTCCAGTGCCCGTACCACGGCCTGCGTTTCGATGGCAGTGGCCAATGCACGCACAATCCCCATGGCGAAGGAAACATCCCCAAGGCCGCCTGTGTTCGCGGTTTCGCGGCCGTTGAGCGCCACGGGGCGATCTGGGTCTGGCCGGGCGATCGTCACCTGGCCAGCGATGCCTTGATTCCTGATTTTTCCTTTTTCGAGCAGGCGCCCACCCATGCCAAAGGGCATGGGTATTTGCCGACCCGTGCGCACTACGAGTTGCTGTCCGACAACATCATGGACCTGAGCCATGTTGATTTCCTGCACCCGGATACGCTCGGTGGCGGGGCGTTGTCACACACCCGAGCCACCATCGAGGAATTGCCCAACGATCGCGTACGCATCAGTTGGTGGGCGCCGGACGATGTGCCCCCGCCGGCTTTCGGCGCTCACCTTGAAGATCCGAGCCGGGCAGACGTCTGGGCCGAAGTCATCTGGCACGCCCCCGGCCTGATGCTGCTCGGCAGTGGCGCCACGGCGCCAGGGCGCCCCAGGGCCGAGGGACCAGTGACATGGAACCTGCATCTGATGACGCCGCAGGACGCGGCCAACACCCATTATTTCTTTGCCAACACGCGCAGTTTCGAGCAGGACAATGCGCAGTTGAATGCCTTCGTCCAGGAGATGTTGATCGGTATTTTCGCCGGTGAAGACAAACCCATGGTCGAGGCTCAACAGCGCCAGATTGGTGAGGTTGAACTGCTTGGCCTCAACCCTGTGTTGCTGCCAGTCGATGCAGGGGCCGTGCGCTGTCGACGTGTTCTGCGTCGATTGATGGAAGCCGAGCGAGCGGAGACGCAAGCCAGTCGGTCATCAAACTATGAAAAAGAGGAACTGCGATGAGCTTTCTACGCAACGTCTGGTACGCGGCCGCCTGGGGAAACGAGATCAAGGCTGGCGAGTTGTTCCAACGAACCTTGCTCAATGAACCCGTGGTGTTTTTTCGCGACACCCAAGGTAATGCCCAAGCCATTGCCGATCGCTGTCCCCACCGTTTCGCGCCCCTGGGCATGGGCATCCTCAAAGGCGATGCGGTGCGTTGTCCGTACCACGGCCTGGAATTCGATGGCAGCGGCACCTGTGTGCATAACCCTCATGGTGATGGTGCAATTCCCAAGGCGGCAAAGGTCAAGGCCTACCCGCTGGTTGAACGCTACAGCCTGCTGTGGATCTGGATGGGCGATGCACAACTGGCCGATGCGACGCTGATTCCGGATTTCAGTTGCATGGATGAAGACCGTTGGTATGTCGGCAAACGCTACCTGCACGCCAGAGCCAACTACGTGCTGGAAACCGACAACATCATGGACCTGAGTCATATCGAATTCTTGCACCCGTCTACGCTGGGTGGCGATGGCGTCAAGAGCGCGTTGACCAGCGTGCAAGAGGAGGGCAACACCGTTTGGTCCAACCGCCAGACGGTTGCGGAAATCATGCCGGAGTTTCTCTACACCGCCTGGAACATTCCTCAGGGCACACCGGTGGACCGTTGGATCGATGTGCGTTGGGATGCTCCGGCGAACATGTTGCTGTTTTCCGGCGCCGTGGCGACCGGGCTCCCCAGGGATAAGGGCGTTTCCACACCGATTCCGCATCTGTTCACTCCAGAGACCGAGACCACGACTCACTACTGGTTCTCAGTCTGTTTCCCCAAGGCAATGGGCGAATTTGCCGAGAGATTCGCTGATGAGCAGGCGGCCGCGATCAGCCGGCCCTTTGCCGATGAAGACTTGCCAATGCTCGAGGCGCAGCAGCGCATGATGGGCGCTGCATCGTTCTGGGACTTGAAGCCGGTCCTGCTGATTGGTGATGCAGGAGCGGTCCGGGCGCGGCGTGTCCTCGACCGCATGATTGCTGCCGAACAGCCTGCGGGTGCCCAGTGATGATTGAAGTCATCGTCACTCGCAAGCGCCTCGAAGCCGAGGGCATCTACAGCTTCGAACTGGCCCCGGTCGAAAATTCCATGCTGCCTGCCTTCAGCGCTGGCTCGCATATCGACGTGCACCTGCCCAATGGCCTGGTGCGCCAGTACTCGCTGTGCAATCACCCGGAAGAACGCCACCGCTACCTGCTGGGAGTGTTGCTCGACCCAGCGTCTCGCGGCGGTTCGCAGGCCATGCACCAGCAAGTGCACGAAGGCAGCCGGCTGCGCATCAGCAAGCCACGCAATCTGTTCCCGCTTGAGCATGGGGCGGGGCACAGCGTGCTGTTCGCCGGCGGTATCGGCATCACGCCGATTCTCTGCATGGCCGAGCGCCTGGCGCGGATCGGCGCGCCTTTCGAGCTGCACTATTGCGGTCGCTCGGTCGGGCGCATGGCCTTTATCGAGTACCTGCGCCATTCGACGTTTGCCAAGTGTGTGCAGGTTCATGTGGACGATGGCGAGGATGCCCAGCGTCTCGACGCCGCTCGGGTTTTATCCGGGCCAGCCGCCGACCGTCACCTGTACGTCTGTGGCCCCAACGGTTTCATGGAACACGTGCTTGGCACGGCTCGCGAGCAGGGCTGGGCCGAGGCGCGACTGCACCGTGAGTACTTTACCGCCGCCGCTGCCCCGGCGGGTGAGGCGGGCGGGTTCGAGGTGCAACTGGCAAGCACCGGACAGTGTTTCCAAGTGCCGGCCGCGCTCAGCGTGGCCCAGGTGCTGCTGGAAGCGGGAATCGATATTCCCCTGTCCTGCGAGCAGGGCATCTGTGGCACCTGCATCACGCGCGTGCTGGAAGGCGAGCCAGAGCATCGTGACATGTTCTTGACCGATGTCGAGCGAGCCCGCAACGACCAGTTCACGCCGTGTTGCTCGCGCGCCAGGAGCGCGCGGTTGGTGCTTGATCTTTAAGGTTTTCCACTGATTCATCTCTACCCGCTGCGGTGTTTTGCCAACTGATTAAGGAGTCGAACATGCAACAACTTCCTGGTTTCAAACGCGTGGTCACCGGGCATGATGTCCAAGGCCAGGCGGTGATCGCGCTCAGCGGACCGACGCCCAACAGCTTTGCGCTCAAGGCGGTACCCGGTACGGTCTTCCATGAGATCTGGAACAGTGGCGCCAGCCCCGCCGTACTCGACAACGGCGATGACCCCACTCGCAAGCCGCTTCAGTTGAGTCCGGCGCCGTTGGGCAGCGTCATCCGTGTGGTGGATATTCCGCCCGACAGCGTGCAGAACCAGGTCAGCGCCGAGGATGCCGCGGCGGCCTTCGCCGAAATTGGCCAGGCCCACGCCGGCACGGGGCAGGCTGATTCCAAACACAAGCTGATGCACCGCACCGAAACCCTCGATTACGGCGTGGTCACGGAGGGTGAGGTCTGGCTGGTGCTCGATGGCGAGGAAGTGCACCTCAAGCGCGGTGACATCGTCGTACAGCGCGGCACTAACCACGCCTGGAGCAACCGTACCGAGCAGATGGCACGCATGCTCTTCGTCCTGCTCGATGGCCGTTTCGCGCCCGAGCTGCAAGGGGACCAAGTATGAAGCTTAGTACTCTCAAGCATCACAGCCGCGACGGTCGCTTGCTGGTAGTGTCGCGCGACCTCGCTTGGGCGGTCGATGCCAGCGATATTGCGGCGACGTTGCAGGCTGCCATTGAACAGTGGCCGAGCGTCGAAACCGCTTTACGCGCGCGTTACGACGCGTTGAATGAAGGCTCCCTGGCCGGTGCCTTCGCCTTCGATCCGCAACAAGCTGCCGCGCCCTTGCCACGTGCGTGGCAATGGCTGGACGCTTCGTCGTTCCTCAGTCATGGCGAGCGCATGCAGAAAGCGTTCGCGCTGGATCCGATCGAAGGTGTTGAACACACGCCGCTGATGTATCAGGGCTGTGGCGATGACTTTCTGGGGGCCCACGACGACATCGTGCTGCCCAGTGAAAGCCACGGTATCGATTTCGAAGGTGAATTCGCGGTATTGGTCGATGAGGTCCCCATGGGCTGCTCGGCGCAAGAGGCCGCCGACCATATCCGGCTCATCGTGCAAGTCAACGATGTCAGCTTGCGTGCGCTCGCCCCTCGGGAAATGAAGACCGGCTTCGGTTTTATCCAGGCCAAATCCTCGTCAAGTTTTGCCCCGGTGGCGATCACCCCCGACGAGTTGGGCGAGGCCTGGCGCGACGGGCGTGTGCACTTGCCGCTGAGGGTCGAATGGAATGGCCAGTGGTTCGGTCATGCCCACGGTGGCGCCATGCATTTCGGCTTTCATCAATTGATCGCCCATGCGGCGCTGACCCGGCGACTCAGGGCCGGCTGCGTGATCGGTTCCGGCACCGTTTCCAATGCCGATCCCACGGTCGGCGCGGCCTGCATCGCCGAGCGTCGTGCCGTTGAGATGATTGAGCACGGCGCGCCACAGACGTCCTTCATGCGCTTTGGCGACCGCGTGCGCATGGAGGTCTTCGATCTGCAAGGGCAGTCGGTGTTCGGGGCGATAGACCAGTGCATCGTGCGCGGAGGCCTCCCATGCGCGTAATGATTACCGGGGCCAATGGTTTTGTCGGCCGGGCGTTGGTGAAACGATTGCTCCAAACCAATGAGTTGCGAGGCCGGTCGATCAGCGCGTTGATATTACTGGACAAGGAATTGGTGGGGTTTGCAGAGGATAAGCGCCTGCGCCGGCATTGCGGCAGTGTCACCGACGCCGCGTTATTGCGCCGGGCCTTGGCCGATGGCATCGATGTGGTCTTTCACTTGGTCAGCATCCCGGGTGGCGCGGCCGAGCAGCACTATTCACTGGGCTATCAGGTCAACCTGCTGGCAAGCCTGGAGTTGCTTGACCAGTTGCGCGAGCAGCCTGGTACGCCGGTGCTGGTGTATGCCAGCAGCGTGGCGGTGTACGGCGGCGACCTGCCGGCTCGCATGGATGAGCGTGCCGTGCCGCACCCGCAGTTGAGTTACGGTGCGCACAAGGCGATGGTGGAAATGGCGATCAATGACCTTGCCCGACGGGGCGAGGTGGACGGTCGTGCCGTGCGCCTGCCCGGCATCGTCGCCCGTCCACGTGAACCCAATGGGCTGCGCTCGGCGTTCATGAGCGATCTACTTTACGCCTTCGCTCAAGGTGAACCGTATTGCTGCCCGGTGTCGCCGCAGGCGCAGGCGTGGTGGATGTCCGTGCGGTGTTGCGTGGATAACCTGCTGCGGGCCGCCGAACTGCCCGCTGTTGAGCTTGGTGAGTCACGTGTCTGGCAATTGCCGCTGTTGCACCTGTCCATTGCCCAGGTCATGGATGCCCTGGCCGCTGCCTACGGCCAGGAACGCCGCGCGCTGATCAGCTTCGCGCCGGATGCCGGGCTGCAAGCGTTGTTCGGCAACTTCCCTGCAATGAAAACCCCTCTGGCCCGCGCCCTTGGCTTTCGCCATGACGGCTCTGCCGGCGCCTTGATACGAAACAGTTTGAACGCTGCTGCCCCGGCGCGTCGTATGCGTGGACGGGTGGCGCTTGGAGTGACTGATCATGCAAACAGCTAAACGCCGCCTCGTGGACCTGTCCGTCACCCTGGACAACAACCCCTACACCGATCCGCCGCCATTGCTGCCGAAAATCGACTACATGGACCATCAGCAAGGCTGGCCGGAGATGGCCGCGATGTTTCCCGGCCTGTCCAAGGCGCAACTGCCTGGCGACGAATCCTGGGCGGCCGAGCGCCTGCAGATCACCACGCACAGCGGTACGCACATGGACGCCCCTTGGCACTACGCCTCGACCACGGACGGTGGCAAGCCGGCGTTTGGCATCGACGAGTTGCCGCTGGACTGGTGCCTGCAACCCGGCGTCAAACTGGACTTTCGTCATTTGCCGGATGGCCATGTGGTCAGCGCTGCCCAAGTGCAAGCAGAGCTGGAGCGTATTGGCCATATTCTACGGCCGCTGGACATTGTCCTGGTCAATACCCGTGCCGGCGCGCTGTTTGGCCAGCCTGGGTACCTGGACGCCGGGGTTGGCATCGGCCGTGAGGCCACGTTGTACTTGTTGGAACGCGGCGTGCGCGTGGTGGGCACCGATGCCTGGAGCTGGGACGCGCCGTTCAAGTACACACGCGAACGCTTCGCCGCCACAGGCGACGCCTCGATCATCTGGGAAGGGCACAAGGCCGGACGCGACATCGGTTACGGCCAGATGGAGAAGCTGGCCAACCTGGAATGCCTGCCGGCCCATGGTTTCCAGGTGTCCTGCTTCCCCTACAAGATCAGGCACGCTTCGGCCGGTTTCGTCCGCGCCGTAGCGATTTTCGAGGAATGAGCGTGCCGGCTGCCGGTGGGAAAAAGCGCGCTAGCCTGTCCCAGGGGCTTGAGGCGCTGCTGTCGGAGCACATTATCGAGGGACGGCTGCGTGGCGGTGAACAGTTGCCCACCGAGTCGGCCCTGATGCTGGAGCATGGCGTCAGCAGGACCGTGGTGCGCGAGGCCATGTCGCGTCTACAGGCCGGGGGAATGGTCGAGACACGCCACGGCATAGGGACCTTTGTATGCGGTAGCGCCCTGTCGTTGGGGGCCTTCATCGACCCGGAGACGATCGGTCTCATCACCGATTCGCTGGCGATCATGGAGTTTCGGATCGGTCTTGAGGTCGAAGCCGCCGGGCTCGCGGCCCAGCGACGCAACACGGATCAGTTGACGGGGTTGCGGGCACTTCTCGATCAGCTCGGGCAGCCGGATGTCAGCGTCAATGATCGGGCGGCGTTGGATTTTCAATTCCATTTGGGCATTGCCCAGGCGACCGGCAACCCCTACATCGCCAGCACACTGCTCAACCTGGGCGAGGTCATCATCCCCCGCAGCCGACTGGATTCTGCGCGTCTGTTTCACGATGAGCCTTTGCATTACGAACAGCGCATGCAAAGCGAGCACGAGCAGATTTACCAGGCGATCTTCCATCAGGACACTGAGTGTGCGCGTGCCGCGATGCGCCTGCATCTCCAGGACAGTCGCGAATACTTGCACCAGGCCCGCCAAGAGTTGATGACATGACGGAGAACCAGAGCTACCCGGTGCCGGACATGGCCACGCAGCCTACTGCCACGGCGCTCACCATCATCGATCCCCGCTGGACTTTGTTCGTCCGGGTCGTGGCGGCTGGCAGTCTCAGCAAAGCGGCCGTACTGCTGGACATGCCGCAGTCCATGGTGAGTCGCAATATTGCCCTGCTCGAATCGCAATGTGGCGAACGCCTGTTCCATCGCAACGGACGTGGGGTGGTTCTGACCGAATTTGGCGAGCAGTTGCTGCCCTGTATATCGGATCTTCTGGCGAACGCTGAAAGCCTTGTCGATGACATTCGCAACCTGCGTGGAAAGCCGGTGGGGGAGGTAGTTGTGGGCATGTTGCCTTCCGCGGTGCGCCGGTTTGCGGGGACGCTCTTTTCTGCGGTGCGCGCGCAGATGCCCGGGGTGAGATTGCACCTGATCGAGGGCGCCAGTGCTCAACTCGAAGAGCAGTTGCACGATGGTCGTCTGGATATGGCGCTGGTGCTGCGCGAGAGCGAGGCGAGCGTCGGCCAAGCTCATCTGTTGGCCAGGCTACCGCTGCACCTGGTAGGACCCGTCGCCGATCCTCTGCTCGGAAATCGAGATATTGCGCTGGAAAATCTATCTGGGTTGCCATTGGTCGTGCCTGGGCGGCCGCATCTGCTGAGGGCCAGGCTCGATCATTTGGCTGCGGAGCAAGGCGTGGAACTGTGCGTGGCCGTGGAAGCCGACTCGGTCCAGCTCCAGTACGAAGTCGTCGCGGCAGGCGGAGGCTATGCGATTGCCTCGGTGTTGCCGGGCTCACTGGATCAACGACTTATTTCATCGCGCATTATAGAGCCCGTGTTGGAGCGCTTTGTCGTGCTGGTCGAATCGCCCCGGCGCCCCTTGACCCGTGCTTCCCGTGAAGTGCGACGGCTGATTTGCAATCTGTCCATGCCATCGATTTAAGCGATAGCTGCTTTGCATCCCCAGCAGTATTCGGTGGGGGGCGCGCCTCGTAGGGTGTCAGTCAACCAACGACTGATCCCCGATTGCGAGGTTTGCGCCATGCATCACGCCCAAGAACTCCAAGTCATTGCCCCGACGCTTTTTCTCAGTGACGCCGATGTGGCCTCGCTCGCCGACTGGAGCACCGCCGTCGCCGCGCTCGCCGAGGCGTATGCACGCCCTGCATCGGATGCCATGGTGCCGCCTCGCTCCATGGCCCGGGGCGATGGCATCTGGCTGCGCAGTTTGACTGCCGTACCTCCGGCTGGCGGCCATATGGGCTGCAAGTTGATCGCAGCCTCCATGCGGGCGCGCTGCGCCAGCTACCTGATTGCGTTGTTCGATCAGAAAACCATGGCGCTCAGTGCCCTGATCGACGGCAACCGGGTGACGGGTTTGCGCACCGCGGCAACTGCTGCGCTGGCAGTCGATTTACTGGCGCCCAAGCGCGCGCTGCGGGTGGGGGTGATTGGCTCGGGGTTTGAGGCCCGTGGCGCATTGGACTGCCTCAAGTCCGTGCGCGATGTGGCGCATGTCCGGGTATTCAGTCCAACGCCCGCTAGCCGCGAGCGTTTTGCCGAGAGCTTCAGGCCAGGGCTGGAGATCCAAGCGGTGAACAGCGCGCAAGAAGCTGTGCAGGATTGCGACGTGGTGATTTGTGCCGCCCGCAGTCGTGACGAATCTCCGGTCCTGCAAGGCGCCTGGCTTTGCCCGGGGGCCACGGTTGTGTCGTTGGGTTCCACCTTGCCTGAGCAACGGGAAGTTGACCCGGTCACGATGGAGCGAGCCGTCTGCATCGTCGCCGATATGCCGCAAGAGGTGCTTCACGATACCGGTGACGCCATTGCGGCGATCAGTGCCGGCGTTTATGTCGCCGACAAATTGGTCGCGCTGTCGGACCTCGTCGCGGGCCGTGTCATACCGCGCCAGCACGCAAGCGACATCGTTCTCTACAAGTCTGTTGGCTCGGCGCTGCAGGACGTCGTCATCGCCCAAGCGCTGTACGAGCGCGCCCGGCAACAAGGCCTCGGCATCGAGTTGCCCGCCAGCATTGTCCCTGTCTCGAAATAACTCCCTTCACTGTTCAAAGGAACATCATCATGGCCACATACAAGAAAGCGGATGCCCGTGCCTGGGCGCGGGAAAACCTGGTGGGCTGCTCGGCTGTCACCATCCCAAGTTTCAGTGCTGATTTGAAGCGTCTCAATGAGCGTGGCATACGCCACGACATCGAACATACGGTTGGCCTGGGCTACAGTGCTACGTTGCTGTGCAGCGAGCTGGCGATTTCTATCCAGGAGAATGCCCAGTTCACTGCCTGGGCCCGTGAGTCAGGGAAAGACCTGATCCTGTTTTTCCATGCGGCCTTTGGCACGCTTGCCGAGAATATCGAGGCGGTGAAGCTCGCCGAGAATGCCGGTGCGGACATCGTCCTACTCTCCTATCCACCACAGTTCTGGCCGACCAGCGAGCAGGAAATCTACGACTACACCAAGTCGTTCTGTGACGCGACGGACCTCGCCGTCATGCTCTTCCCGATTCCGCTCTGGGGCTTTGAGCGCGTGCATCCGGCAGGGATGTCCTTGGAGTTGGTCAGTCGGCTGTTGGCCGATTGCCCGAATATCGCGGCCATCAAGTCCGAGCAAGGGTTCCCGCTGCCGGCGGGCATTTGCGAGATGTATTACCACTTCCGTGATCAGGTGGTGATCAGTTGCCCGATCGAAGGCGACGCAATCCCCTTGATGAGCCTGATGAAGTTGCAGTTTTCCGGCACCAGCAACACCGCCTGGATGAGCGACTACTACCCGAAAGCGTTCGAACTGGCACGCACGGGCCGCTTTGAAGAGGCGATGGAACTGTACTGGAAGGTCAATCCGGCACGCAGCGCCAACGGCGCCGCCGCGCAAAGCTATGCCGGCGGCACTGGTGTGCTCAATCGCACGATGTGGAAATACCAGGATTGGCTCGCCGGCTTCAACGGCGGCCCACTGCGTGCCCCGGCGATGCGCGTGCCGGATCGCTTCATGAAGTCGCTGCGTCAAGGGTTGGTTGCGTCGGGGTTGCCGGTGACTTCGGATCCTGACAGCGCCTTCATGATCGGGCGTCATCCGTGCTGATCAGGAGGGTTGCACAGTGAAGCATTTACTTAAAGATCCCACACTGTGGCGTGACGGTGCCTATATCGCCGGTGAGTGGCTGACCGAGACGCCGCACGGTCACTACACGCTGCGTAATCCGGTGGACCAAACGGTGCTGGCCGAGTTGCCGCGTTGTCGTGAAACTGAAGTTCGGCACGCCATCGACGCGGCGAATGAGGCCTTTGGCCCATGGCGTCGCCTGACGGCCAAACGCCGTGGCGAGGTGTTGCGCCGCTGGTATGAGTTGATGGTTGAACATCGGGAGGACCTTGCCACGCTGATTACCCTGGAGGAGGGCAAGCCACTGGAGGAGGCGCGGGGTGAAGTCGATTACGCGGCGTCTTTTGTGCGCTGGTTTGGCGAGGAAGCCACACGGGTGCGCGGTGATCTGATTCCGGGCGTAAAGGACACTCAGCGCATCGTGGTCCTGCGCGAACCCATCGGCGTCTGCGCGGCGATCACGCCCTGGAATTTCCCCGCTGCGATGATTACACGCAAGGCCGCTCCGGCCCTCGCGGCCGGTTGCACGATGGTGGTGAAACCGGCCAGCCAGACACCGCTGACCGCGCTGGCACTCGCCGAACTGGCGCAGCGCGCTGGCGTGCCCGCCGGCGTTTTCAGTGTGATCACTGGCAACGACACCCGCGACATTGCCGGTGAGCTTACGGCCAACCCGCTGGTGCGCAAGCTCACCTTCACGGGGTCCACGGAAGTGGGCCGGCTGCTGCTGGCGCAAGCGGCGCAGACGGTCAAGAAATGCTCCATGGAGTTGGGCGGCAACGCCCCGTTCATTGTCTTCGATGATGCTGATCTGGATGCTGCGGCTGACGGGGTGATGTTGGCCAAGTTTCGCAATGGTGGACAGTCCTGTATCGGCGCGAATCGGGTGTTGGTGCAGTCCGCGGTTTATGACGCACTGGCCGAACGCATCGTCGAGCGCATGGCACGCCTGAAACTGGGCAATGGCCTGGAGCCGGGTGTACAAGTCGGGCCGTTGATCGATGACGCGGCGGTACGAAAATCCCAGGCGCTGGTTGATGATGCGCTGGCCCAAGGCGCTCGACTGCTGTCTGGCGGCAAGCCCCATGCGCTGGGCGGGTGTTTTTTCGAGCCCACCTTGTTGGCTGATGTGACCCATGGGATGCGGGTTGCTCGTGAGGAGATCTTCGGCCCGGTCATGCCGCTGGTGCGTTTCGACACGGATGACCAAGCCATTGCCATGGCCAACGACAGCGAGTTTGGCCTGGCCGCGTATCTGTTCAGCCGTGACGCGGCGCGTATCTGGCGCAACGCCGCGCGCATCGAGTCGGGCATGGTGGGCATCAACTGTGGCTTGATTTCAAATGAGGTCGCACCTTTCGGTGGCGTGAAGCAGAGCGGTCTTGGGCGAGAGGGATCTCACCTGGGAATAGACGAGTTCCTAGAGGTTAAATACCTCTGCTGGGATGGCTTGGAAAGCGTGTAAACAACCGTCGTTAAAGGCCGGTGGACGGCGGTTCGTGTGAGCCGTCGTTCATCGGCTTTTGTATTTGTTCTGCCGCAAAGGCAGGCACTCCGGGCAATGCCCCCGGCTTACCTGCGAGACCCATCGCCGCCAGCGATACCTCGGATTGTGCAAAGCGATTTCAGCCCTGATAGCCGATTCGATAGTCTCGTGGCTGATCCGGCATTTTTCGTCGGCATTCCATGTTGCTGCGGCATTGACGCAATGACGCCGCAGCGCTCGTTGGTGCGCCATGCAATGTCTGCCCGAGTGAATAAGAATAATTAGGAGAGCGTGATGATTGCAGCAGTCAACAAGGTCCTGGTGATCGGGGGAGGGTTCTCCGGTATGACCGCGGCTATCCAGCTCGCCCGCCAGGGCGTCGAAGTGGACCTCGTCGAAATCGATCCATTGTGGTGTCCTTTGGGAGCGGGGATTACGCTCAGTGGGCCCACGCTGCGAGCGCTTGATACGGTTGGGATTTTGGAAAGGGTCGCCGGGGAAGGGTACCTGTCGACCAATTTCGATGTGTTTTCACCGGTGGGCGACCTGATCGTGCAATTGGCGCTTCGACCGCCGGTCAGCGATAAGCCGATTCCCTGTGGTGGCGGCATCCTGCGCCCGGTACTGGCTCGAATATTTGCCGACAGGACGCGGGAAGTGGGGACCCGTGTGCGCCTGGGCATCACCTACGACAGCGTCATCGAGCATGATGATGGCATTGATGTGTCTTTCACCGACGGGACCACTGAACGCTATGACCTGGTCGTCGCCGCTGACGGCGTGCATTCGCGCACGCGAAAGGAGTTTTTCCCGGAAGCACCCTCGCCAAAACCCATTCATCAGAGCGTCTGGCGCGCGGTGCTGAAGCGTCCGCCGGAAATCGTGCGCCCCACTCATTGGCTGGGTAGCACCAAGGTTGGCGTCAATCCAATCTCCGAAACGCACATGTACATGTTCCTCATGGAAAGCCGCGAGTTTTCCGAGTGGATCGACCCGGCCAGTTGGCCGGGTGAAATGGCGCGCCTGTTGAGTGAGTTCCCAGCTCCGATCCTGCAAACGCTGGTGCCGCAACTGTACGAGGCGGACGCCAATATCGACTATCGTCCGCTGTCCAATTTGTTGGTGCCGTTGCCCTGGCACAAGGGCCGAATCGTGCTGATCGGAGACACGGTGCATGCCACCACACCGCACCTGGCTTCCGGGGCTGGCATCGGTATTGAGAGCGCCATCGTGCTTGCCGAAGAGTTGCTCGGCAATAGCAATCTACAGACGGCCCTGAGCCGTTTCGAAACGCGGCGCTGGGAGCGTTGCCAACTCGTGGTCGAGAACTCCGCGCGTCTGTGCGAGATAGAGAAAAGTGGCGGGGACAAGGAAGAGCATGCGCAGATCATGCGTGAGTCCACTGCGACGCTGGCTGAGCCTATCTGATTGATTGCGACCCTGCTGGATGAGAAGGGTCGCGCTTCTGGTCGTTAGGAGCAGTGATCGAAAATAACGACCTCTTTGACGTAAGCGAAAAAAGACGCCGACGTCAGCGCCACGCCGTCCTCGGCAAGTTTTTGAAACAGCGCTCGCTGATACTGCCGAAAGGTCGAAAAATCCGCTTCATTTTCAAACCACAGGCTAGAGGCGCCTTCGTATACGGCGATGTTTGGCCCGAAATAGGCCGTCACCTTGTCACCCTCGGGCAGATACCGGGAGCGAACATACCGGCGTAGGGCGTTCTGGAAGTCGGGCTGTTCGCGGGTAATGCTCTCGTGAGCTGCGTCCCAAGCGTCGAAAAAACGATCGAGCGCCATGGATGGATTTTTCTTCAGCAGGATCATCACTTTCCATGGGAGAGGCGCTGTAGCGGTGCTAGCCGTCTCCGCTTCATCCATCAATTGAGCGAGCTGCTCGGAAAGGTCAGCGAAGTTCTTTGCATCAGGGCCCACGGTTTGCTGGGTATAGGGATCGCTGAAGGTGCGAATCAAACCTGGCACGTCTTCAAAAAACAGCTCCGTAATGGAGTCTTTGTGGAAGGACTGTGCGTAGGCACTGTCGGCGTCAACCCCGAAAGCCGCGTCGATGACATGGTTCTGCACGTACCGTTTGACGCCTAACGGTTTGGCTTTAGCGATTTCTCCGTGGGTGTGCTCTATATAGTTTATAAACTCGGCATGCGTCATTCCGGGTTTTCTGCGTACAGCGGCTAGGATTTTGATCATGAGGCGTTCTCGCTATTGGCAGGGTGAAGGGCGCCTGAACCTTAAATGCACTTCATGCTGTTGTAATTCATCTGATTGTTTTTCAACACCAAAATATAAGGCCAGGTTTAACCCGCAAACCAATCGGTATTCGTGCTGGTAGGTATCGCGCAATAACATGCTTGACCAGCCTTGAGTCAGCTTTGGATTTTGAGCGTTTTGTATGAGCCGATTTGGCGGTGAATCTATGGCAAAGAAAATTAACCGCGAGCAAGCTCAGCCCCCACAGGGGATATCGTGAACCCAGATGAATTGGAAACTGGCTCAAGCCGCTGTTGATTTCTCCCGACTGCCGCTCGCAGTGTCGCGGAACAGTCTGGGCGACATGCCGAACGTCGATTTGAAATGCCGGCTGAAGTGGGAGCTGCTGCCATAGCCCCAAGCGTAGGCGATCTCGGTGAGCGAGCGATGAGCATGTTCCCGATTGCGCAGGTCTTCGGCGCAACGTGACAGGCGCCGCTGCCAGATGTACTCGCTGACACTGCACCCCAGCTCATCCTGGAAGGCGCGGTGCAGGCTGCGTACCGAGCACTGTTCGGCGTTGGCGATGCGTTCGATGGTCAGGTCGCGGTCGGCCAGGTGGCGCTCGATGTACGCTTTGAGGCGGTTCTGCTTGAAGAAGCGGAAGTCGTGTTCGAGTTGCTTTTCTTCCTGCTTGTTCTTCAGCGCGTTATCCAGTAGCCCGGTGATGCTGTCGCCGATCAGCCCGGCCGAATGGTTGTTCAGCAAGGGGTATTGGTTGTAGGCATCGCTGATCAGGTGCATGAGCATCCGCCCCAGTCCATTGCGACCGTTAAGATGCATGTCGGCGGTTTGCGCGAGCTGCCCGGATGCCCCCTGGAACAGCAGGATGAAGTGTTCGCAACCTTGCATGCTGGTCACGTTGAAAGGTTTGCCGCAGTCGACCAAGAGCATTTCGTCAGGGGCCAGCACGCTACTTTGCTGGCCCTGCTCGAAGTGACTGACACCAGCCACCTGCATGATCAACATACGCGGCGTATCGAGGGCATCAATCGCTTTGCTCAGGTGGCGCGAATATCGATGGGCGCTGGCGGTCATTCGACAGAAACGCAACTGGCCCAGGTCCCCGTACTCCAGCCGACCCTGGAAGTTGCTGTCATGCAACGGGTCGATGAACGTCGATTCCAGCCGTTTTATATAGTCCGGCGTACGCCCCAGGTGATCGCTCATGAACTCTTTCCATTTCATCAAGCGGTCGGAGCGAACAACCTGATCGGTGGACACGCAGGCTAAATGGTTCATTTTTCGCCTCTATTTATTATTGTTTTTCTGACGGATCGGGCAAAGGGGTCGATTTGCCCGATCCGGGTGTGATCAAGGGTGCCAAAGACTCAGAACGGGTAGTGATGGCCTCCGGGCTGCCAGGTCACCCAATGGGCACGGGTAAACTCATCCAGGGCATAGTGACCGTTGAAGCGACCGAGGCCGGAATTCTTTTCACCACCGAACGGGGCATTGGGTTGGTCATCGACGGTGATGTCGTTGATATGGGTCATGCCCGCCACAATGCTCCGGGCGAAATTCAAGCCGCGGGCCATGTCCCGGGTGAACACGGCGCTGGAGAGGCCATACTCGCTGGCGTTCGCTAACGCCAATGCATGGGTTTCGTTTTCTGCGACCAGCAGCGGCAGCAGGGGGCCGAACGTTTCATCGCGGGCCAGTTCCTGATCGACTCCCACTTCACCGAACACATGGGCGGGCAGCACCAGCCCGGATGCCGGGCCGCCGCAAAGCTGCTTGAGGCCAGCACTCCGGGCACCGTCGAGCTTACGCAGCAGGCCATCGAGCTGGCTCTGATTGACCACTGGCCCGATCACCGTGTCGGCCTTGGTCGGATCGCCCGTCTTGAGGTTGCGCACGCGCTCCACCACCAGCGCTGCGAAATCGGCATACAGCGAGCGGTCGACGATCACCCGGTTGACGCTCATGCAGATCTGGCCCTGGTGCAGGAAACGCCCGACCACCGCAGCGTGCGCCGCACCTTCAATGTCGGCGTCATCCAGCACCACCAGCGGCGCGTTGCCGCCCAGTTCCAGGGCCACGCGCTTGATGTGTTTGCCACCGGTGGCAATACGGCCGACATTGCGTCCCACATCCGTCGAACCGGTGAAGGAAATCAGGCTCGGCACCGGGTGCTCGACAAAGGCATCGCCGATTTCCGAGCCGGCGCCGACCACGACGTTGAGCGAGCCCTCGGGGAAGCCGGCTTCTTCGAACAGGTGGGCAATCAGCAGGCCGCCGGTCACCGCTGTGTCGCTGGCGGGCTTGAGCACGATCGTGTTGCCCAGGGCGAGTGCCGGCACCACCGAGCGCATGCTCAGGTACAGCGGGAAATTCCATGGGCTGATCACGCCCACCACACCCAAGGGCTCACGGAAGACAAAACTCTGTTCGCCGGGCTTGTAGCTGGTCAGGATTCGACCTTCAACCTGCATCGGCATCGTCGTGCATTCACGCACCAGGTTCAGCGTGAATTGCCATTCCATGCTCGCCTTGATCCGGGTGCTGCCGGACTCGTCGATCAGCCAGTCGATGATCTCTTCACGGCGGTTCTGGATGACTTGGGCGAGCTTTTCAAGTTGAGCGCTGCGCTGGGTGGGGTGCAGTTGTGCCCACGCGGCCTGCGCCTGCTGCGCCGCCTGATAGGCGTCGTCGAGATCGGCAATCGAGGCCAGGGGCATCTCCAGCAATTGTTCGCCATTGAAGGGATTGCGGTCGTCCAGGCGGCGTGCGGAGCGCCCTGCACGCCAGGTACCGTTGATGTATTGGTTGCCGTTGATGGCGTAGGGCCCGAGCGGTTGAGTCGTCATGGTCTTTTACCTTTGGAGGCAGGTGGTCGCCTCGTTTAGAAATTAAGGGGGCAAACGCCGATGGGGAAAACTGCTCAGCTCCTGATCCAGGCGCGGCCCCAGGAATTGAGGGTGTATTCCTCCTGTGCCCAGACACCGGGCTGGCGGCTGGCATCGGTGACTTCGAGCTCCGCCGAGAACTCCAGGCGGTTGCGATCGGCATCGACCACCATGAAGAACAGGTTGTTGCCAGGCCCATGTCGGCCGGGGCCGAAGAAAATGGTGATGCGCTCCTTGGCGAAACGATCCCCCCAGTCACGGATGTCATTCCACTCGTTGGTTTCGTAACAGTGGTGGTCCCACTCGTTTTTCGAGCCGCGGAAAAACGCCAAGGTGTGGTGTTCGTCGTCCGAGCGCAGGAAGCACGTCGTGAGTTGGCCGGTCTGCTCGTCCACGACATTGTCCGAAACGGTAAAGCCCACCGTGTTGACGTAGAAATCAATCATGGCTTCCAGCTCCGTGGTCTGGAACACCACGTGCTGCAAGCGACCCGGCATGCCTGGGTGAGGGGCGTGGAGGGCAGGGGGAGCGACGCCAAATATCGTTTGCCGGCCCTGGGGGTCGCGGATCAGGAACGCCCCCGGCTCAAGCAGCGGCGAGTTGGTCTCTTCGATCACGCAGCCATTGCCGAGCAGGCTAACCCGCAGTTCTTGCAGTCGAGGTTGGCTTCCCAAGTCGAACGCTGCCGCGAGCAGGCCGCTGTGGTCGGCGGGGGAAACGAGCATGGCGCGTTGCGGGCCGCTGAGCATCCAGCTGCCATCGGCTTGCGCCTGGCTGTCCATGTCCAGCATCCGCCGATAGAAATCGATTTGCCGTTGCGCGTCCTTGCTCGCCAGGTGCAGGTAGCACAGGCGTGCAGGTGTGGAAGTCTGGAGTGTTTGCATAACCACCTCTGTGCTTGAAGGTTTTAGTGAAAGACGGGCGCGCTGCTCGGTTCGATTTCGCTGTTGTGGGCCATGGCGATGCCGAACAGTGACTGCAGCGATTCTGCGGCCTGGGTCTCGGTCGCCTTGTCGAAAATCGCCGCGATGTAGCGATCCGGGCGCAGCAGCAGAAACGGGTGGGAATCGCCCAGCAGGGTTTTGAGCTGGCCTTCACGGTCTTGAAGCACCGTGCAGCCCGGGATCGACGGTATGGCATGGACGGACGTGGGCAGGATCAGGATGCGTCTGGCTTCAAGGTGGCTCCAGAGATCATGCTTGAGTTCATCGATACGCTGGCGGGTCGGGTCGCCGTATTGAATCAAGGCGAAGCCGGCGCCGATGGTGTCATCGAGCAGGCGTTCCTGGCCGTGGGCATCGGTGAGCTTCGGTTGGGGGAACATCTGTCCGCAGGACAAGGTGCCTGCTTGCCCCTCGGTCAGCACCAGGCCCCGGGTGAAGCGGGGTTTGGGCTTGAAGCGCATTTGCAGGAAATAATCGCGCAACGGCGGCAACAGGCCGATCAAGGCGAATGCGCCACTGATCAAGCGAGCGCGCAGGACGGTGGCCGGTGCCATGACCACGCCGAGGTTCAAGGCCAACTTGATCAATGCCCACGCATGATCACGACGCTCGCTTTCGTATGACAGCAGTGCGCTTTCCGCCATTTTTCCCTTCAGCACGCCGACCAGCTTCCAGCCCAGGTTGTGGGCATCGCGAACGCCGCTGTTCATGCCTTGCCCGGCATAGGGCGGGGTCAGGTGCGCAGCGTCGCCGGCGAGAAATACCCGTTGCACCTGCCACTGCTCGGCGACCCGGGCATGGAAGGTGTAGACCGTCTTGCGCACGATGGAAACCGGCGTGTCTCCCTTGAACGGGCGCAGCAATGCTTGCAGGCAGGTTTCGTCGAGCACCTGTTCGTCCGTTTCATCGGGCTTGAGCAGGAACTCGAATCGGCGCGTACGGTGAGGGCCGGGCACCTCCACCACCGGACGCCTGGCGTCGCAATACACTCGGGTTTGCCAGAAGGGGTCGTCGTCCTGGTCGGTATCGACCACCAGCCAGCGTGAGGAGAAGCTCGAACCGACCATCTCGATCCCGAGTTGCTTGCGCACCGGACTACGCCCGCCGTCGCATGCCACCAGGTAAGCCGCGTGGACTTCCATCAGTTGCCCTTCGGCGTCACGCACCAGCGCGCACACGCTGTGTGGGTCCTGGGTGAATTCCACCAGCTCGTGGCTGAACCGAGCCGTCAGGCTGGCAAAACGTTCAAGGCCTAGCCTGAGGGTGTTTTCAAAAAGTGGTTGGCGAAACGCGTTGCGCTTGGGGAAGCCATACAGCTTTCCGGTCGGCTCGACCTTGCCGAAGCAGCGACCGCCGGGCCGGGTGAAGTAATGCACGCCGTAGCCGGGCACGACATCACGCAGCACAGCAGCATCCAGCCCGATGGCCTGCATGGTGCGCAAGGACTCATCATCGATTGAAACCGCCCGTGGCTCGGTCACCGTGCCCGGCTTGCGGTCGATGATCAGGGTGTCCACATCGGCTTGGCCGAGCAGGTTGGCCAGGGTCAGCCCGGTAGGACCGGCGCCGATGATCAGGACCTGGGTGTTGATGCGTTTGAGGGTTGTCATTGTTATTCCCTTCCGGATGGCTCAGCCCAGTGGCTTGGCACGGTTAGCGAGCGCAGCCATGCGTTGCGACAGATCCTGGGCCAGGGCAAGGATCTGCTGTCCTTGTGTCTCCTCCTGGGCACTGTCGCGTTCTCGCACCGGGCGCACGCAACTGATGCTGCCAACGACCTTGCCATCGCCGTCGAAGATCGGCGCGGCCAGGCCATAGACGCCCGCGTCGACTTCACCTGCGCTGGCCACATAGCCTTGGCGACGCAGTTGCTGCAACGAACGACGGAACTGTTCCCAGGTCTGGCCCAGTTGACTGGCACGCGCCTCTTCGGGGTGGTCGAGAAACAGCTGGCTGTGTTGACGCGAGGTCATGTTGGCGAGGATCGCCTTGGACGTCGCACCCAGGAACAACGGCCTGGGCGAACCACGGGAGTAGCTGACCTCGCTGAACAAGTCCCCGTGCTGGTGAATGCACACGACCTGGTCCTTGAACAGCCGGCAGATCAGCCAGACCTGTTGTTCGCTCCACTGTGGGAAGTTGGGCTCAAGCGCTTGTGCGGCGCGCAAGAGGGGGTCGCTCAGGCGCAACTGGCGGTCCCAGGTGATGATCCGTGCGCCCAGGGCATAACGCCCGGCTTCGACCTGGAACAATAGATTGGCCTCGGCCAATTCGCGCACGTAGCGGTAGATCGTCGAACGGGTAAAACCCAAGGCGCCGCCCATGTCGTCCACCGCCCAGATCGGGCTCTGTTCGGTGAACAGGTCGAGTACCCGCAACATGCGCTCCAGGCTCGAGCCTTTGCTGTCGCCATCCTGCTCGGGCAGGTGTTCAGGGGGGGGTAGGTTTTCCATGCTCACTGCTCGTCCACGATGCTGTTGCGCAGGGTGCCGATGCCAGCAATCTCGACCTCCACCTGATCGCCCGGCTTCATCCATACCGGCGGCTCGCGGAACGCACCGACGCCGCCGGTGGTGCCGGTGACAATCACGTCACCCGGGGCCAGTTCAGTGAAGGTGGAGCAGTACTCGATCAGCTGGCGCACATCGAAAATCATGTCGCTGGTGCGGGTGTGCTGCATCACCTCGCCATTGAGGCGGGTGGTCAATTCCAGGTCCTGTGGATCGCCGATCTCGTCGCCGGTCACCAGCCAGGGGCCGAAACCGCCGGTATTCGGGAAGTTCTTGCCGGGGACGAACTGAATGGTGTGCTTCTGCCAGTCGCGGACACTACCGTCGTTGTAGCAGGCATAACCGGCCACGTAGTCCAGCGCTTCGGCATGTTTGACGTGGCGGGCCACTTTACCGATCACCACCGCCAACTCGCCCTCGAAATCAAGCTTGTGGGACGCGGTCGGGCGAACGATGGGTTGCAGGTGGGCAGTCTGGCTGTCGGCGAAGCGGGTAAAGATCATCGGATAGGTCGGCATTTCCCGACCGGTTTCGCGCACGTGAGTGGCGTAGTTGATGCCGATGCACAGCACTTTGCCCGGGTTCGGGATCAC
Source organism: Pseudomonas sp. JV449 (assembly GCF_032424295.1). NCBI lineage: Bacteria > Pseudomonadati > Pseudomonadota > Gammaproteobacteria > Pseudomonadales > Pseudomonadaceae > Pseudomonas > Pseudomonas sp. JV449. The sequence continues at coordinate 316,324 of NZ_VYKD01000015.1, forward strand.
CGGCAGGAACGTCACTTCAGCAAGGGGGATACGCGGCAGGCTTGCCAGGCGCGCAGCGCTCAGTTCGTTCAGACGGTTCTGGCCGATAGCCTGTTTTAGATCGCTGCCAAGGGTTGGCTTGAGCGATTCCAGGTCGATGATTTGATCACCTTCGACCACGCCGTAGCTGCTACGGCCCTGGACAATAAAGCTTGTGAGTTTCATGGAGGCTCCTAGGAAGAGGGAGGGTGCAATGAGGGTTAATCTAATCTTGCCATAAAATCCTGTAAAGTGGGATTTATACAAAAATCCTAAAATATGGAATTTATGTGTTTTTTGCGCGACTGTCCCTTTGGCGGACTTGGGGAGCAAAGGGCGGGGAGGCAGGCAGCCACCGTAGATGGCAGGGGCCGCGAGAGGTGCGCAAAAGGCTCTAAACCTGTGGGAGCGAGCTTACTCGCGATGAGGTCAGCCAGTTCAATACTCATGTAATTGAACCGCCGCCATCGCGAGAAAGCTCGCTCCCACAGGGATTGTGCTTAATTGACGGATATCAGGGCCTGATGCCAATCAATCGCTTGGTGCCCAGCAGCCATGCAGCGACATGCGCATCCGGAAGGGAATCCTGATGCGGGCAATGGGGCCGCTGGCCATGTCACGGGTGTCCAGCACGACCAGTTCGCTGCGCCCTTCGGCAATGAGGTTGAGCATGGCAACCACGTAGCCATCGGCTTCCTCTGCATCCGCCGAGCGCGGTATGAAGATGGGTTCCTGGAAGCATCCGCTGTCGCCGGGAAACCAGGCGTCGGTGCGACCTGTCTGCAGGTCCAGGTGCGCCAGCAGGTTGAAAAACTGGAAGGGAATCGGCCCATTCGCCGGGTTGTAAGGACGCTCAGGATCAAAGGCGAGCAGAAAACCATGCTTGTACTTTCGACCGATGTAGCGATCATCACACCGTGGAAACTCGCAGGGATATTCCGTCAGTGGCTGCGGTTGAACGTTCTCCTGCGCGCCATTCAGGTCGAAGGTCCAGCGCATCAGGCTGGCGGCCAGGGTTTCAGGCGGTGGTACGTAGCCGTCGGCCTGGGGGAAGAAGTAGAAGATGTTGCCGCCGGTGACGGGCATGTCGACATACACCTTGCCGTCCTCATCGAACGCATTCAGTGTGTGCCCCTGGAAGCCGTCCTTGGGCCCCTTGAACCAACGTACATCTTGCGCACACCCGTTACGCGGTACGACCGCGAACAGCTGAGGCAGATCGGGTTGCCACTGGAAATGCGGGCCGCCGTTTTTCATGCGCTCGACGTCCACCGTCAACGGAATCAACGGGAACACCACGTACCGTTCGGTCACCGCGAAATCATGCACCATCGCCGCATAAGGCGCCTGGAACCAGATCTCGTGCAGCAGTTTTCCGTCCGGTGAGAGTTCAAAGTAGGCCAGGTCAGGCGTGCCGTCGCCTTTGGCCTCATAACTGCAGGCCAGCAGGTTGCCTGTCACCGGATCGAGCTTGGGGTGGGCGGTGAACGTCGCGGCTTTGATCTGCCCATCAAAGGTCCATTCGCCGAGGGTCTCCAGGGTTTCGAGATCCATCGCCCAAGGCAGGGCATCTTCCTTGAGCGCCAACAGGACGCCGTTGTGAGGGATGACGGTGGTGTTGGCGGTGGTGTTGTTTTTCGCCGCGAGGGGGTCATTGGTGAAAGCGTTGCGATAAACACCATTGAGTGAGCGACCTTCCCGGCGCTGGGCCAGCAGGCGATCGGTTTTCACGTAGCGGCGTCGCAGCGAGGCCTTACCGTTGGCAAAATGAAAGCGGCTAACCATGCCGTCACCGTTAAAAAAGATATCGGTGCCCAGCATGGGGGGATACTGCGGGTCTGGCGCGACTTGATAAAAAGTCCCGTGGATCGAAGCGGGAAGAATGCCTTCGATCTCCAGGTCAAACACGTCGGCTTCCACCCGGCTGGGTGTGTAGAGTGCGCCGCTAAACTCAGGTGTCTGAGGGTATTGAATGGTCATCTGGCAATCTCATCAGTGTGCGGTTTCATTCATTTGCAAGGTGCAGCGTCAGGCCGATTGTGCAGACATGGCCGGCCCGGAAGGTTTTACGCCGCGCCGAAAGCGGGCAACGACCAGGCACGAGATAATCAAGGCTAGCAAATAGGCGGAAGCGGCCAGCCACCCCACCGCCCGGAAGTGTCCCTCGCCGACGACCAGCGCAGCCCCGAATGGCCCCAGCCCCTGGCCGACGAAAATGGCGGCGTTACCCAGGCCCGCCAATCGACCGGAAGGGTCCAGTTCCGCCGCCATGGAAAGCAGGTAGGGCAGGCTGAAAAACCAGACCATATGGATCAAGCAGGCCGTGGTGATAAAGGCAACGGGGCTGGTGCCATAGACCATGATCAAGGTCGCCAGCAATGCCGTGCCGAAGCTCAACAGTTGCGGAAACAGCAGGCCCAGGCGCCGTCCGATCAGACCGGCCAGGCCGGCGCCAAGGGCACCGGCAAGAATGCTGCCGCCGAGGATGCCGCCAATCTGCTGGGGCTCCAGGCCGATGCTCTTGCCGATGCGTTCCTGGTACACCCACAGGGCCGAGTGACCGAAGAACAGCAGGGCAAAGAGCAGGATCAACAGCATGGCGGTGAGACCGAATGGCTGGATCGAGCCATTGGCCGCGCGATGGGCGTCCGGGTAGCGCTTGGGCACTCTCCGGCAACCCAGCGCCGCGAGCACGCTGGTGATCGCCAACAGGGAAAACGCCCCATTCACGCCAAATGTTTGAAGGACCAGCGGCATGGAGGTCACCAGCAGCATGCCCCACAGCAGGTTGCCGATGTTGATGACCGCGAAGGTCGCATCCTTGGACGTGCGCAGCGCTGCGGTGGCATAGACCACCGCCATGACCGCGCCGCCGCTGGCGCCGCAGATCATCCTGGAAATGACCAGTCCGGCCTGGCTGTGCAGTTGTGTGCTGACCAGGTTACCCAATGCCAGGATCAACAAGGCCACCAGGGCGAAGCGGCGCCGGTCGACGCTCGCCATGAACAGGGCGCAGACCCCGCAGGCGATGGCCATCGCCATGAGTTCCGCAGCGAAGATCGCGCCGATTGCATTGAGCGGCAGGCCGAGCTGGTCGATCAAGGCACCGCCCAGGATCGGCTGGATCTGCAGCGTCCCCAGGGAAATGACCATCATCAGGCAGATGGCGCCCAGTGATTTTTTGCTGTCGATGGAGTCGAGTGCGTTCATGAAGCATCACCTCAGGTAAAGAGCCCGCTCATGCGTGAGCCGGCCTACACGTCAATCAGAACTTGTGAACGTAGCGAACCTGCACCTGGTAATCCGCTCGGGAGCGATTCTCGACGCCGGTTTCTTTATAGGTGTTGAGCCAGAAGGCTTTGTCTTCGGTGATTTTCCAGAACAGGCCCGGGCCAAAGCCCAGCACCTTTTCCCGGGAGTCGGTTAGGGTGCTGCCGTTGACCTTGTCATCCGAAATCTGCCGGAAGTAGTAGCCGTTGATGCCGACCGAGACCTTCGGGAACACTTCGTACGAGGCGGTGAAGTTGGCCCATGCCGACTGTCCTGACTGGGTGTCGCGCACCGCTTGCCCTTCAAAGAACTGCTGCGAACTGCTCGCCGGATCGTCGTTCTTGAAGTTGTACAGATAGTTCAGCCTCCAGCTTACTTCCCAACGGGGTGCCGGCATCCAGGTCGCTGCCCAGTAGGGGTTCAGGGAGAAGTGGTTGGAGCCTGGGTTCAGGTCTTTGTCTTTGTCGTACTTGCCCGTTGGTAGAATGATGTCGAAGGCCATGCGCTGGACGAAAACCGGCCGGCCGCTGGCGTCGACGATCGGATCGAACTGGACCTGTGGCCCGACCGTGACATCGCCCATGCCGGTAGCGTTGTCCTTGAGCTTGGCACCGTTGTCACCGAAATCGCCGTCCAGGGAAACAACGGGGACCAGCAGGCTCCAACCCAGGTGTGCCCCTCCCGCGAAGGTGTCGGGTGAGTAGTAGCTCAGCTGATTGATCATCGTGATGACGTTGATCTTCGGGTCATCGAAGGCGCCGTTTTTCTTGCCGGCGTTGGTCCTGATGCTACTGGCGGTGCTGAACTTCAGGTAGGTCTGGTGAGTCAGCCCGGGTGGCCCCGCAAACCCGTCGTAGAAGCTGGTGCCGCCCAGGTTGATACCGCTGGGTTGGCTTACGGACGGTGGAGGAGGGCCGTCGGCTGCATGGGCGGCAAATGACGCGAAGCTGAGTGCCAGGCACGCTGGCAAAGATTTAGTCAGACTCATCGAAGTGGCTCTATTCTTGGAATTGTGAGCGGGGGAATGTCCCCTGGCACTTCGACTTTAAGTCCCGGTGGTGGGTGATGCTTGAGCGCAACGGCCAGAGTTGACTGAGCGTGCCATGATGGGGCGATGATCCCCAACACTCTTGGCGCTCAACGCGGCAATTGAGGCGGCGCGCGCGGGCGAAGCGGGCCGTGGCTTTGCGGTCGTTGCAGACGAAGTTCGCAAGCTCGCAACTCGCACGACTGAAGCAACCGAACAAGCTGCCGGGATGATTGCTCGCTAAGTACGGTTCCGGTGAAGCTCCTCAGGCGTGACGTTTACCCATACGCTCTCTGCCTTGGTACCTGCTGTCTAACTCGCGAGGCCCACTGTGAAGCATGCGCACGGCCATGATAGCTATGGGCTATCATGGCCGTGCGTATTACTAACTGGATGACCATTCTGCGTCTACGTATCGTAGAGGTATTAAGCGTGATGGGCCGGTAGCACCGTTCGCGTCTTCCAAATCAACACAGGCCTGTACAGGTCATGTTTCCGAGATTTCCATGAAGAAAACGCTTTCGTTGGCCACACGCATAGGGCTTAGTTTCGCGGCCATCCTGGCGCTGCTCATATTGATAACCACCATCGGCATTCACCGCGTTGCGTTCATTGACTCCACCTTGGGCGACGTAAGCGAAAATGCCGCAAAGGTGCAGCGCTACGCAATCAATTTCCGAGGCAGTGTCCATAACCGTGCCATCGCTATTCGGGATGCCGTGCTGGTAACGACTGATTTGGATTTGGCAAAACACTTATCGGAAGTCTCAGCCTTGGAAAAGGCCTACTCTGACTCGGCAGCTCCAATGGATCAGTTGTTCAAGGGCGCAAGCGTAACTGGCGAGGAGGTTCGATTACTGAGCGCTATCAAGGACATCGAACAACAAACCCTTAACTCCACCAGAGCGGTAATCTCCCTGCGCCAGGCGGGTGACATACCAGGGGCTCAGGCGCTGCTGATGCGTCAAACGTCTTTGGATTACAGTGAGTGGCTCAAGCGCGTCAATGCATTGATCGACTACGAGGAAGCATCAATCAAGGCGAAGTTGGGCGCAGTGCAGGCAACCGCCAGCCAGTTCAGTACGCTGATGCTTATCGCGACAGGTATTGCCCTGCTGCTGAGCATCACGTTGTCGGCTGTACTTATTCGCTTTGTTACATCCACGCTGGGTGCTGAGCCCACAGACGTTGCATTGGCCATCGAGCGACTGGCAGCTGGTGATCTGAATCAAACGATTTCCACAGAGTATCCCGGCAGTGTCATGGGCGTCCTGAAAGACACGCTGGGCCATCTCGCAGAGACCATTCGTCAAGTACGTAAGGCGGCCCAAGAAGTCAATTACTCGGCCACCCAGTTGTCTGCCGCATCATCGGCTAATAATGAGCAGACCAGCTTGCAAACCCGCGAAGCCGAGCAGGTAGCCGCAGCCATCATGCAAATGGCGGCGACGGTTAATGAAGTATCCGGGTATGCCGCGCAGGCAGCTGATGCCTCCCGGTTGGCTGATACTGACGTGGGAAGTGGGAACAAATTGGTTGCAAGCACCACGGTTGCTATCGAACAGCTGGCATTAACCCTCGAGCAAACGACTGCTACCGTGAACCAGGTGTCCAAACATAGTGAAAATATTGCGTCAGTGATCGACGTAATCAACTCCATCGCCTCGCAAACCAATTTGCTTGCTTTGAACGCAGCTATCGAGGCTGCTAGAGCTGGCGAGCACGGGCGTGGATTTGCGGTGGTAGCGGACGAAGTACGTTCTTTGGCCAACCGGACACAGCAGTCGACCGAAGAAATTCGAGAGATGATCAGTACGTTGCAATCGGGTACCGAAACAGCATCTCAAACCATGCGCGATAGTTGTGAGTTGGCGAGCCAAACGGTCACACAAACACGCAGTGCGCAGGAGGCGTTGGCAAGGATCAGTGAGCAGGTTGCCGCTATCAGTCATATGAACGCCCAGATCGCGAGTGCCTCCGTGCAGCAGAGTAGCGTGACCGATGAGGTCGCTGAAAACATCAACCGCATTCATGGCTCGACGGTTGAGTCGGCCAATGGCGCGCGCCAAGTGGCAGCAGCCAGCATCGAGCTATCAGATTTAGCGGATCGTCTTACCGCTAAAGTGGCGTTCTTCTCTGCGGCTTAGTGGATTCGACAGTTTTTCACAGCCGGACTGACGTTTATGCGCGACCGCTGGGCTACTCAGCAGGATGCTTCGACAAGAAGTAATAAATATCCTATCAAACCCCGTAACGCTTGTTTCCACCTGAGGTAATGCAGTACCTACCCCTTGATCCTTGTTGCACAGCGCTGCCCATTCAGCACTGATACAGCAGAACCAAAGCAACTGACTGAATACCTGAAAGCAGCTGCATTAAGCGGGCTTTCAAGGTGAGTATTATGCTCGGGCCGCTCTGCTGCGGGTCATATGGATGAGTGCTGATCTACGACTATCCAGGGAGATTCGCTCTTCGACAGCAAAGGGCAAGAAGCCTAGTTTTGGATAAAGCAGCAAGCCTGCTGTATTTTCATTGAAGCACGAGATCTGCACCTCTGTGGCGTCGTAGCGGTCGAACGCCAGAGCTGTCATCGTCTCCACGATGAAGGTCGCCACACCTTTACCTCGTGCCTCTTGGGCAACGATGACATTGCCGATACAGCAAACCCCACCCGTTTCAGCCCGATAGAAGTTAGCAAAGCCGACAACGCTGTTCCGGGTCTCGACAACCGTGGAGTCGAATCGTTGAGTAATAGCGTTAGACAGTTGAGCTTCAGTCAGAGGGTATTGAGCTTTCGGGAACATATAAAACAGTTCCCGAGCGTTCAGGGGAAAGCTACAGATAGTTTTGATGTCGTCAGCCTTCACTGGCCTGTGTTGCAATATCATCGCGCGTCCTTGAGGTCTGTGTTTCCGGCATTTTAGCTCAACTAGATTTGCTCAAGCACCTTGCCTGATTACCGGGGGCATGCATCGATGCATACATAAAAACGTATGGGACAACCTGGTGGCAGGCCTGCAAAAGGAGGTTCCCTACGACTCAACCGTCGTTGCTTTCTTCGCTTCGTCCAGCATCCATTGAGCAAACGCTTGTATTGGCTCTCTGCTCAATGCAATGGGCTCGGGGAGGATGAGGCAGAAGGTTTTGGAAATGGTTTTCCCCTCTGGCCACGGAGCGACCAGACGTCCTAACGCCAGTTCAGTTTCAACGTAAAGACGCGGGACCAGCGCAACACCGAGGCCGGCCAATGCCGCCTCGATCAACATGCCGTGAAGATCGTAGCGCGCACCAATCGCTGGATTGGTAAGTGGGATCCCCGTTTCCAGGGAATAGCGCTGCCAGGCATCCGGGTTCTGCCGTCGGTGCAGGCGTGGAAGCATGTCCAGTGTTGCTGCTCCTGTGCTCTCTTGGAGCAATGCAGGATGACAAACAGGAACCAGCACTTCATGCAAAAGGTGGTGAGTCCGCATACCCGTCCACGCTGGGTGCTCGAAATGGATGGCAGCATCGAATCCGCTCCCGGCCAGGACGAAGGGGTCCATGCGCTCGGCCAAATGCACAGTGATGTTCGGATGCTTTTGCTGGAATCGTGTCAAGCGAGGAATGAGCCATCGCATCGCGAACGTCGGGATAGTGGCGATGTCCAGGCTCGCACCATCGTTCGGCTGCCCCATTAAGTACTGACTGTCCCGATCCAGGCGGTCCAGCGATTCGCGAACTTGGGCCGCGTAGCGTTCCCCGTTGGGCAGGAGCCGGACACGATTGCCGACTCGTTCGAATAGCGCGACACCGAGGAAGGCTTCCAGCCGGCCAATCTGGCGACTGATGGCGCCTTCAGTCAAAGACAGTTCTTCTGCCGCGCGCGCGAAGCTGCCGTGACGAGCGGCCGCTTCGAATGCTGTCAATGCCGTGCTGCTCGGGATCTTCTTTCGCATAAACGTTCTCGGTCTAAGGGTGGTGATCCAGATAAGCTTGAGCTTTTATCACTGAAGCATACCGAAAAATCGCTTTATTCGTTGATGTCAAGGTCATACCGTGATGGAACATCAACAAGGAGGGCCGGACACACGATGTTCGGCCGCGACGTTATCCATGATCTATACCGTCGAGTGCAGCTTTACCGACCCCGCCAGCGAAGCCGAGTGGAATGATTTCTATAGCCTGGAAAAACTACCCGCGCTTATTTCCGTGAGCGGGTTCCATACCTCGCAGCGCTTCAAGGCGTTGAGCACGGGTTGCCCTGTCTACCTTGCCATGCATTCGATCGACGGCCTGGCCGTGCTTGAGGGCGATGAGTATCGCCAGAAGGGCGGCGGCAATTTTGCACGCTGGCAGCAGCACATCACCGATTGGCACCGCAATCTGTATGGCGCCCTTGAACGTGCGCCTGCCGTCGGTGAAGGCGAGCATCTGATCGTAAGCGCAGTCGGTCCCGAGCCGCTCATCGAGAGGGGGCTGGCGCCTGATCGGATGCGCGCCGTCGCATTGGAGAAGTGCCCTGAAATCAGATGGCTGGCGAAGCTGGATAGCTCCATCCGTCTCGATGTGGATACCCTTCCGAACCACGTACACCTCTATGCTCCGATGACCGCGCAGTTGACGAGTGGCAGTGGCGCACTGCCCCACACGCCGGGGCAAAACCGACATGCCTAACCTGACAATCTTCATCCAGGCGGAAAAGATGCCGCCCGAGGCGAATCTGGCGGAACTCACTGAAGAATGTACTCGGCTTTGCACGGACGTCCTCCAGGCTACGTTGGACAACGTGCATGTCATCTATGTCTCTGTTCGCCAAGGGCGCGGGCATCCTGCTTACGCGGAAATCAGGTACCGCCTCGAACCGCTCAGAACGCCATCGGTCATGGATGTCTTCATGGCGCGACTGGATGAGGCCGTAGAGCGCCATGCGGGGCTAACGGCGCGCATCCGTTGCATCGGCTATCCAGCTGCTGCCATTTACGCGCGGAACTGATGACGCGCAAGGAGTGCTGCAATGAGCGACATGAAATTTCCGGGCCAGCAGATCGGCGAGTTTTCGATTACGGCCATCAGTGACGGATACCTTTGCGCAAGTCTGGATCTCCTCTCCAATATCGATCCTGCGCAGGCGTCCAAGTTGCAGCAGGCACGCAGGCGTGAGCGACCCATCCTCGATCCACATCAACTGTTACCTGGTGCGTGGAAGGGGCCGCACGATTCTCATCGATGCGGGGGCTGGTGGTTTCAAGCAGTGGGGCGGAAAGCTGAAGGCCAATCTCGCACTGGCTGGCGTGCAACCCTCTGACATTGACGCGATTCTCCTGACTCACGCACATCCCGACCATGTTGGGGGGCTGGTTGATTCTTCCGGGGCAGCTGTCTTTCCCGATGCAGAGTTGGTCGTGCACCAGCGTGAGGTTTCTTTCTGGGAGGACGATGGCAATCTCAGCCGAGCGAGTGAGCGTGCTCGTGGCAACTTTCTGTTTGCTCGGAAGGTGTTCGATCAGTATCGGGAGAAAATGCGCACATTTACTGATAACGAAGTCCTCCCTGGCATCAGTGCGACGCCCCTTCTGGGGCATACGGCGGGGCATTCCGGTTATCGCCTCGAATCCGATCAGAGGAGTCTGTTGATCTGGGGGGATATCGTTCATTTCCCTCAAGTCCAGATTGCGCGTCCCGACGTATCCATTGCATTTGACCAAGACCCGCTGCTTTCCGCCGCCACACGTTCAAAGTTGTTGGATGTCGTCAGCTCGGACAAGATTCTTATCGCGGGTATGCACCTTGGCGAGCTTGGATTTGCACATGTCGAGCGGATAGGCAAGACCTACAAAATTTCCTACGAAACTTAGCGGCTGTTCGAGATGCCTACGATGCATCGGCTGCGGCGAATGAGGTCATTGATCCCACGGCGCCTCCTGCCAGCGGTCGAACAGAAAATCGCTGAACGCAGTCAGCCGGCGTGGATTGTAATCGTCACTCCTCATTTGCGGCGCATACGCGGTGCCACACCGGTCAGATGCTCACGTACACACGCCCAGGCTATGTGAAGGCTGTTGCGCAGTGACACGGCATCAAGGGTCATGATGCGTAATGAAACCCCGCAATCGTTGGGCAATGCGCTGACACCCAGATAGCTGCCGGGGTGAGTGGGCAGGGCATTGCGCAATGCGGTTTTCAGTGCTTCGACAGGCAAGCCCTGACCCACGAGCATGAATGTCGCCAGGGTCTGGAAGGCACCACTGACGCCCGGTAATTGCCGCAGCAGGTCTTGCCCGTTCAGCGCCAGGCGATCGCCGGCCAGCAAGCGGCCTGCCGGGCAGCGCACTTCCAGGTCGGCGCGGTAGACATCGAAGAGGCCGGCACTGTCCTGGGGGGTGTGCAGGCAAAACGCGTCGCACAGCATCACCCTGGCGCCCGGGTGCAGATTCACCCTTACCTGGCTGTGCAGTTTTGCCTGGGGAAACAGGATCGTCGCCATAGGCAGGTACTCCAGTAGCGCTCCGTGTTCGGCGGTGAGGCTGACGGTCTGCCGTGCCGATTGCTCGAGCATACTGTGGGCTACCGTCGCCGCGCCAGTGCTGACATGCACTTGAGTGTCCGGCCCGGCATGCAGGTGCATCCGCAAATCCTGGCCTGCGAAAATCCCGCCCGAGCAAGACTGCACATACACGGCGGCCATGCCTTTCGGGTCGTCGGGCAGCTTCAGGGTGCGGCCCAGATGAAAGGGATAGCCCACGCGCTGTTCGCTGATATAACTGGCGCCGGACGGCGCTTTGCTGAAGGCAATCCGGGCCTGCACCTGCGAGGATGCCTTGGGCGGTGCAATCAACGGGTGAAACAGTTCCTGCGGCGCGTTCATGGTCGGTCAAACAACACGGCGCGGCTGATGGCGTCGACGACCGCGTCGACCCCGTCACCCGTCGCGCAGTTGGTGAACAGCACGGGCCGGCCGTTGCGGGCTTCGGCTGACTCGCGACGCATGCGTGGCAGATCCACGCCCACATAGGGCGCCAGATCATATTTGTTGACCACCAGCAGATCACAGCTCAACACGCCGGGCCCTCGTTTGCGCGGGATGTCATCGCCGCCGGCGACATCAATGACAAAGATCCAGTAATCCACCAGATCCAACGAGAAGGTCGAGGCCAGGTTATCGCCGCCGGACTCAATCAGGATCAGGTCCAGGTTCTCGAATCGCGCTTCCAGCTCGTCGGCCATTTGCAGGTTCAGCGTCGGGTCTTCGCGGATCGCCGTGTGCGGGCAGGCGCCGGTTTCCACCGCGAGCACCCGTTGTGGGTCGATCAGGCCGCTGCGCTGCACGCGTTCGGCGTCCTCGCGGGTCGCCAGGTCGTTGGTGATGATGGCCAGCTCGGTGCCGCGCGCGATGAAGCGCGGAATCAGTTGCTCCAGCAGGCGAGTCTTGCCCGAGCCGACCGGGCCGCCGATCCCGACGCGCGCGGCGCCGGGGTGGGGTTGCTGCTGCGGTGCGGCGTTGAATGCAGTGCTCATTAGCAGGTTCCTTTTATTGGCTGTTATCAGCGCAGCATGTAGCGCTGGGCCAGGGGCACTTCGCTGACCGGCTCGCAGGTCAGGCGCTCACCGTCGGCGTACACATCGAAGGTCTGGGGGTCGACGCGAATGTCCGGGCAGGCGTCGTTGTGCAACATGTCGGACTTGCGCAGCGTGCGGGTGCCGAAGGCCGGCAACAGGGCTTTTTTCAGGCCCAGTTTCTCAGCGGTATCGGCCTCCACCGCAAGGCGATTGACGAAATTCACCGACAGTGCCTGTTTGGCCTCACCAAAGGCCCCCCATTGCGGGCGCATGATCAGCGGCTCGCAGGTGTACAGCGAGGCTGCCGAGTCGCCCATCACGCCGTGCACGATAAACCCGCCCTTGACCACCAGCTCCGGCTTGACGCCAAAAAAGGCCGGCCGCCACAGCACCAGGTCAGCGAGCTTGCCCGGCTCCAGCGAGCCGATGTAACTGTCGATGCCGAACACCCGCGCAGCGTTGATCGTATACTTGGCGATGTAACGCTTGATGCGTTCGTTGTCGCCCAATCCGGTTTTTTCTTCCGGTAGACGGCCGCGTTGGTCTTTCATCTTCGAGGCCAGCTGCCAGGTGCGGCAGATCACCTCGTTGATGCGCCCCATGCCCTGGCTGTCGGAACCCAGGATCGAAATCGCCCCGGTGTCGTGCAGGATGTCTTCGGCGGCGATGGTCTGCGGACGCACTCTGGATTCGGCGAACGCCACGTCTTCCGGCACGTCCGGATTGAGGTGATGGCAGACCATGATCATGTCCAGGTGCTCGTCGAAGGTGTTGACGGTGTACGGGTTGGTCGGGTTGGTCGAGGAGGGGATGCAATTGGATTTTCCCGCCACGCTGATGATGTCCGGGGCGTGGCCGCCGCCTGCGCCTTCGGTGTGGTACATGTGGATTGTGCGGTCGCCGATGGCGGCCAGGGTGTCTTCGAGAAAACCCGATTCATTCAGGGTGTCGGTGTGCAACTGCACCTGGAAGTCGTATTCATCGGCCACCTTGAGGCAGGTATCGATCACGGCGGGCATCGCGCCCCAGTCCTCGTGTATCTTCAATCCCAGGCAGCCACCGCGCAGTTGGCCGAGCAGCGATTCCGGCTTGCTGGAATTGCCCCTGCCGAGAAAGCCGAAATTGATTGGCCAGGCTTCAGAGGCCTGCAGCATCTTGCCGACGTTCCATTCGCCGCCGCAGTCGATCCCCACGGTAATCGGCCCGAGCGAGCCGCCGATCAGCGTCGTCAGGCCCGCCGCCAGCGCGTGATCGCACAGTTGCGCCGAGTCGAAATGCACGTGCACGTCGATCCCGCCCGGCGTGACGATCAGGCCTTCTGCGTCGCGCACGGTGGTTGCGACGCCGCAGATCAATTGCGGATGGACACCGTCCATGACCTGCGGATTGCCGGCCTTGCCGATGGCCACGATCTTGCCGTCCTTGATGCCGATGTCGCCTTTGACGATGCCGATCACCGGGTCGATGATCAGCGCGTTGCAGATCAGCATGTCCAGCGCGCCGTCTGCGCTGTCATGCCCCGGCATCAGGCCCATGCCGTCGCGCAGGGTCTTGCCGCCGCCGTGCAGGCATTCATCGCCGGGCACCGCGTAGTCGAATTCCACCTCGGCCAGCAGCGACGTATCCCCCAGGCGCACCGCGTCGCCGGTGGTGGGGCCGTACATCGCGGCGTATTCCTTGCGCGTCATTGTTGCCATGGGTCACGCCCCCTTGAACTGTTGTGCGCGGGCTCGATCAAGCGCGATGGCTTTGCAGGCCGGATCGTGCAGGTTGCCATTGGTCAAACCGCTGAAACCGTGGATGTCCCCCGTGCCGCCGAATTGCACCAGCTGCACTTCGCGCAGCTCCCCCGGCTCAAAACGCACGGCAGTGCCCGCGGGAATGTCCAGGTGCATGCCGAAGGCGGCGGCGCGCGGGAAATCCAGCGCCTTGTTGACTTCGAAAAAGTGGTAGTGACTGCCGATTTGCACCGGCCGGTCGCCGGTATTGATGGCCCGTACGGTGGTCGTGGGGCGACCGCTGTTGAGTTGTATATCGCCCTCGGGCGAGATGATCTCGCCAGGCGTCGGCATGACGGCCAACGGCAACTGCCCGGGTCGAATCGGCTGATGCACGGTGACCAGTTTGGTGCCATCGGGGAACGTACCTTCCACCTGCAGCACCGGCAGCAGATCGGCCACGCCGGGCATTACGTCGTCAGTGTTGAGGAGTGTCGAGCCGAAACCGATCAGCTCGGCCACGCTGCGACCCTCACGGGCGCCTTCCAGTATCTCATCGGCAATCAGCGCCGAGGCTTCCGGAAAGTTCAGGCGCAGCCCTTTGGTGCGGCGTTTGCGCGCAAGTTCGGCGGCGGTGTATAGCGTCAGCCGCTCAAGTTCGGTGGGCGTCAGCAGCATGTTCAAGCTCCTGTGTCGGCAGCAGGCGTTTTCGTGCCCGCCACCTCTAATTGGCGAAAAGACGGAGGTCCTGGGTTTCGTGCCGCATCACGGCGATCTCGGCCATGGGTGTGAAGCCGCTGGCGTCGTCGAGGGCGAGCGGCGCCTGAGCCAGCAGTTGCAGCAGCAAGGGCTGGATGTCGGTGAGCACCCGCTGCGCATCCACATGCCCCATTACGCCCAGGCGCACAGCGGCACTGACCAATCCGGTGCACAGCCCATGGGCGGCGGCGAGTTGGCAGTGCTCGAGTTGCATGCCGAGTTGTTGCCACAGCAGCCCTTGCAACACCGGCAAATGCCCCGGCGTTGCCCGGGCGAGCACGTGTTGCTGGTAAGCGGCAGCGCCGGGGGTACCGAGCGCGACATGCACGCCCAGCAACGATTGGCCGACGCGACGTGAGCCTTGGCGCAGTTCCTCGGCCAGGGTCAGGGCCTCGATGTGACTGTCCAGGTCCATCAGGGTGGCGAGGTCAGCCGCTGCATGCCAGGCGGCGCATAAAAACACCCGGTCAAAACTGTTCCAGCGATGGCGCAATTGACCTTCGACGAAGGCCCGCACCTGAACGCTGCGATCATTCTGCAGGCCGCGCTGACGGCGCCTGACAGGGACGGGGTCGGTCATCGCGGCGTTCTGCCCCAGGCGCGCATCGGCCACCAGCGTTTCCAGGCCCCATGACCAGGCAACCGCACCACCAGGGAAAAAACTGTCGGCCTGTTGCAGTGCCAACAGGCTGCTGCGCAACTCGGCCGGTGCGGCGTTCATAGGCGCAGCACCCGGCCGTCCGCGAGCAGCGGCGCCAGACGCTCGAGGTAGTCGGCCTCCGGGCCATTCAGCGGGATCCGTAACGCAGTGCCTGCAAAGCGCACGGCCCAGTGCATGTTGCCGGCGAAATACCCCAGCTCCAGCGCGGCGGCAGCGTCCCGCGGTTGCAGGTCGAGAAAGTGCACGTCCTGCATGTGCACGACGATGGCGCGCTGACCGTCGAGCATCAGCACCGAGCCGTTACGCAGCTGCTGATGGCGCTCCAGCCGAATCGCACAGTCGGTGCCGCGATCACTGGCCAGGCGCAGGCGATGACGCTGAATGTCGCTGGCCGACAGGCTGAGGGTTTCGACCAGGCCTGCGTGGCTGAGGTCATGCAAGCGGTCGGCGAGGGCAGGGTCGCTGGCCTGGCCCAGAATGCGGTCGAGGATCAACATGGTGTGTGCTCCCAGGTCCGGTTTCAGATGGTCAGGTAGCGCAGGATGCGCTCGCGGTCGACGGTTTCGCGGACCTCGCTGTGCACGAACTCGCCTTTCTCGATGATCAGGTAACGGTCGGCCACCGCCATCGCAAACGACAGCACCTGTTCGGAGACGATCAGCGAAAATCCCCGTTCTTTTTTCAGCAGGTTCAGGGCCCGGGCGATGTCCTTGATGATCGACGGCTGAATGCCCTCGGTCGGCTCATCCAGGATCAACACTTTGGGGTTGGAGACCAGCGCGCGGGCAATCGCCAGCTGTTGTTGCTGGCCGCCGGAGAGGTTGCCGCCCTTGCGTCGACGCATCTCGAACAGCACCGGGAAGTACTCGTAGATGTAGTCGGGAATCGGTGCGGCAGGGGCGCCCTGCATGCCCGTCAGGATATTTTCCTCCACCGTCAGGTACGGAAAAATCATCCGCCCCTGCGGCACGAAGCCCACCCCGGCGGCGACCCGCTCATAGCTCTTGCTGGCGGTGAGTTCCCGGCCCGCCAGCGTGATGCTGCCGCTGCGCGCCGGCAGCATGCCCACCAGGCTTCTGAGCAGGGTGGTCTTGCCCATGCCGTTGCGACCCATGATCGCCAGGGACTCGGCCGGTGCGAGGGTCAGGTCGAGATTGCGCAGCACATGGCTGTCGCCGTAATACACGTTCAGGTTATTGACGGTCAGCATGCTCAGTGCCCCAGGTAGACGTCGATGACGCGAGGATCGTTTTGCACCTGATCCATCGAGCCGTAGGCCAGGGTTTTGCCCTGGTGCAGGACGGTGACTTTGTCAGCCACTGACTTCACGAACTCCATGTCGTGCTCGATGATCACCATGGCGCGGCCCTTGGCGATGC
This sequence comes from Pseudomonas sp. JV449, assembly GCF_032424295.1. Lineage (NCBI taxonomy): Bacteria > Pseudomonadati > Pseudomonadota > Gammaproteobacteria > Pseudomonadales > Pseudomonadaceae > Pseudomonas > Pseudomonas sp. JV449. The sequence goes on from NZ_VYKD01000015.1 coordinate 332,692, forward strand.
GCTTGAGCAGGCCTGCGGTCTTTTCCCGCTCGCCTGCACTCATGCCGGCCACCGGCTCGTCCAGCAGTAACAGTTCCGGGCGCTGCATCAGCAGCATGCCGATCTCCAGCCACTGCTTTTGCCCGTGGGACAACAGCCCGGCTTTGCGCCCCAGCTGGTCCTGCAGGAAAATCATCTCGGCGGTCTGCTCGATCTCTGCTTGCAGGGCCGGGTCCTTGCGGGCGAACAGGCAGTTGAAAATGCCGCGTTTGCCGGGCGATGAGATGTCGAGGTTCTCGCGCACGGTGAGGTCTTCATACACCGAAGGGTTCTGGAACTTGCGCCCAACGCCCGCGCGGGTGATCTGGTATTCGATCATGTTGGCCAGTTGCAGGTCCTTGAAACGAATGCTGCCGGCACTCGGGCGGGTTTTGCCGCAGATCATGTCAAGCAGGGTGGTCTTGCCCGCGCCGTTAGGCCCGATCACCACGTGCACCTGATTTTCTTCGACATAGAAATTAAGGCTGTCCACTGCCTTGAAACCGTCGAACGACACCGTGAGGTCTTCGACACTCAGCAACAGGCCACTCATGACTGCACCTCCTGTTTGTTGTGGCCAAGGCGTTGCAGCAAACCGGCCAGCCCGGTCGGCAAGAACAGCACCACGCCCATGAACAGGAAACCGATGAAGTACTGCCAGAAGTTGACGAAGTTTTCCGACAGGTAGGTTTTGGCCACGCCGATCAACAGCGTGCCGTACACCGCACCGACCAGCGACAGACGCCCGCCAAGGGCTGCGTAAATCACGATTTCGGTCGAAGGAATGATGCCCACCAGCGACGGCGACGCGAGGCCGACCTGCAGGGTGAACATCACCCCGCCGAGCGCCGAGATCAGTGCTGCGACGGCAAAGATGAACGCTTTGAACAGCGCCGTGTTGTAGCCGGAAAACCGTACGCGGTCCTCACGGTCACGGATCGCCACCACCACTTTGCCCAGCCGGCTGCGCAGGATGAACCCGCACAACGCCACGCAGCCCAGCAGTAACAGGGTGGTGATCAGGTACAGAATCCAGGGCGTTTGAGGCGTTTGCAGGCTCAGGCCAAAGGCGGTCTTGAAGTCGGTCAGGCCGTTGACGCCGCCGGTGTAGCCTTGCTGGCCGATGATCATGATCGACATGATCGCCGCCAACGACAGGGTGATGATCGAGAAGTACACGCCGCCCACGCGCTTCTTGAAATACGCGTAGCTGAACACAAACGCGAGCAATGCCGGGAGGACGAGGATCGCCGCAAAGGTGAATGTCGCCGACTCGAAAGGCTTCCACCACCAGGGCAGCGCGTCGACGCTGTTCCAGATCATGAAGTCCGGCAACGCCGAGCCGTAGAAGGCGGCGAGCGCGCTCGCCGCTTCGTCGTTGGCGGTGGCTTCAAGTTTCAGGTACATCGCCATCATGTAGCTGCCAAGGCCAAAGAAGATGCCCTGGCCCAGGCTGAGTATCCCGCCGTAGCCCCAGATCATCACCATGCCCACGGCGCAGAACGCCAGGCTCAGGTATTTGCCGGCCAGGCCCAGACGAAAGTCGCCCAGGCTCAGGGGCAATATCACCAGCAACAGCAGCGACAGCCAGACCAGGCTGTGGCGCTCGAGCAACGGCAGCAACCCGGTGCGCAGCCGGCGCGTGGTCGGCGTCGAGGTGCTGGGGCGGGTGAGGGGCGTCTCAGTCATATCGTTCATCTCAGCGTCTCACTTTCGCGGCGAACAAGCCGTTGGGGCGGAAGAACAGCAGCACGATCACCACCAGCAGCGTGATGGCTTTGGCCATGGACCCGGTGGTGAGGTATTCCAGCGAAATCTGCGTCTGGCCGATGGCGAAGGCCGACAGGAAGGTGCCCAGCAAACTCTCCACCCCGCCAAACACCACGACGATGAAGGTGTCGACCAGGTACTGCTGGCCGCTGACCGGGCCGGTCGAGGCCAGCATGGTGAACGAGCTGCCGGCGATCCCTGCCAGCCCGCAGCCCAGGGCAAACGTGACCGCATCGACACGGGCGGTGTTAATGCCGGCTGCCCCCGCCATGGCGCGGTTCTGGGTCACCGCGCGAATGCGCAGCCCCCAGCGGCTGCGGTACAAAAACAGAAACACGGCGCCGGCGATCACCAGTGTCAGGCCGATGATGAAAATCCGATTGAGCGGCAGTTCCAGGCCTTCGCTGATCTTCCACGCGCCTTGCAGCCATTGCACCGTGGGCACGCTGACTTCCTTGGGCCCGAAGACCTGGCGGAACACCTGCTGCAGCACCAGCGACAGGCCCCAGGTCGCCAGAAGCGTGTCGAGCGGGCGGTTGTACATGAAGCGAATAAAGCAGCGTTCGAGCAGGAAACCGAACGCGAAGGTCACGACGAAGGCCACGCCGATGCCGATCACGAAATACCAGCCCATGTAGTCGGGAAAGTAGCGCGCAAACACCACGGACGTGACGTAGGTCATGTACGACCCCATCGCCATCAACTCGCCGTGGGCCATGTTGATTACGCCCATCAGGCCGAACACGATGGTCAGCCCCAGGGCCATCAGCACCAACACCGAGAACAGCGAAAACCCGCTGAAGACCTGCATCACCAAAATATCGAAAGTCATTGCGTCGCTACCTGTCGCTGCACGTTGGCGGACCGTGGGCGGGAGAGGGCGCGAGTCAGATCGCGCCCGACCCTGCATCACAGTTTCGGGAAAGGGTTAGGCTCGATGGGCGCGGACTCGTAGATCACGTCAACCTGGCCCTGGGCGTTGAGGGCGCCGATGCGCGCACGCTTCCACAGGTGGTGGTTGTCCTTGTGGACCTTGACCTCGCCTTCAGGCGCGTCGAGGGTCAGCTCCGAGGACGCGGCGATCACGGCCGGGACGTCGAAACTGCCGGCTTTTTCCACGGCTTTCTTCCACAGGTACACGGCGGTGTACGCGGCCGCCATCGGGTCGCCGACTACGCGTTTGTCGCCATAGCGGGCCTTGAAGGCGGCGACGAATTTCTCGTTGACCGGGTTTTTCAGGCTCTGGAAGTAGCTCATGCAGGTGAGAAAGCCGGTGAGGTTTTCGGCGCCGATGCCGGTGACTTCTTCTTCGGTGACGGCCAGCGCCATCAGCGTCTGGTTGCTGCTGTCGATGCCGGCGGCCTTGAGCTGTTTGTAGAACGCCACGTTTGAGCCACCGACGATGGTGGACAGTACGATGTCGGGCTTGGCGGCCTTGATTTTGTTGATCACCGAGGAGAACTCGATGTTGCCCAGGGGCAGGTAATCCTCACCGACGATGGATCCGCCCTGCTTGGTCACCGACGCCCGTGCCAGCTTGTTGGTGGTGCGCGGCCAGATGTAGTCCGAGCCCACGAGGTAGACGGTCTTGCCTTTGTTGGCCATCAACCAGCTGACGGCTGCCAGGGTTTGCTGCGACGCTTCGGCGCCGGTGTAGATGATGGCCGGGGATTTTTCCAGGCCTTCATAGAACGTCGGGTAATACAGCAACGCCTTGTTGCGTTCGAACACTGGCAACACCGCTTTACGCGACGCCGAGGTGAAGGCGCCGAACGTAGCTACAACGTGATCGTTTTCCAACAGCTTGCGCGCCTTCTCGGCGAAGGTCGGCCAATCGCTGGCACCGTCCTCGACGATCGGTTCGATGGTCTTGCCGAGCACGCCACCGCTGGCGTTGATTTCGTCGATGGCGAGTTTTTCCGCATCCACCACCGAGGCCTCACTGATGGCCATGGTGCCGGTCAGCGAGTGGATGATGCCGACCTTCACGGTCTCGGCTGCCTGCACCTGGCTGACCAGGGAAAACGGCAACAGGCTGAAGGCGCCCAGCAACAGGGCATGCTTGATCAAACGGCGTTTGTCGTTGTGCATTCACTTCTCTCCAGGAATAAAAAAAGCCCGACATCCCGGCTAAATCAATAGTCGGGAAATCAGGCTTCTTGTGCCGAATCTGGCGGGACAGCTGTGTCCGATCCAGTCGTACGCGAGGTGCTTCCCTACTTGCCAAGGGGGCGTAGGGCAAACAGCTGGCGCGATGTCTCTGGAGAGTTATAGCAAGGGCAGTGCCAATTGCGACCAGGGCGTTTTCCGGGCAGTCGAAGGGGCGTGCGAGTGACGCCCGCATCTATTGTCGCGTGTCACTGGCCTGCGCTGCTTTGGCGCGAATGCACCCTGAATGCACCAATACCGTGAGCGTGTGGGCGGCATGGATGGGCTCCACGGCAAGGATTGAAACCGGCCGGCGCCGCGGGTGCAGCTCGCCCATTGCGTGTGGCCCACTATCTGCATGAGCGACAGGCAACACCCTCGCAGGGTCCCTTGTCACACGCCCATTCTCGGCAGGTGTGGAAGGCCCCTCGCATGACTGGCCCTGACAGTGTTGTCGCGCCAGCCCCAGGCACAACCCGCCTGAGAGCAGCCATTTTGTTATACGGCGTCTCGCTCAATCATTATTTGCACAGGCCTCCAGACCCCCAATCCACGAGCGGGTGTCTTTTCTCACGTTGAACAAGGTTGATAGGCATGGTTGACCAGTCGATCCGCATAGGCGGTCTGTTTTCCGATACCGGTGTCACGGCGGCTGCCGAGGGCTCGACGATGCGCGGCGCGCAGTTTGCAATTGCGCAGATCAATGCGGCAGGCGGGGTCGGTGGTCGCCCGCTGCAGTTGATCACCCGCAACCCCGATTCAACGCCTGCGCTGTACGCCATGCATATCGAATCGCTGATCCGCGAAGAACACCTGCGGTTTTTCTTTGGTTGCTACACCTCGGCTGCACGCAAGGCGGCACTGCCGATTGTCGAGCGCTACGACGCCCTGTTGCTGTACCCGGTGTATTACGAAGGTTTCGAGTATTCGCGCAACATTATCTACACCGGCGCCACACCGAATCACAATGCCTTGCCCCTGGGCAATTACATGCTCGACAACTTCGGCAATCGCGTGTTGATGATCGGTTCCGAGTACGTCTACCCGTACGAAACCAATCGCTTGATGAGCGACCTGTTGTACGAGCGTGGCGGTACCAAGCTGGGCGAGTATTACCTGCCGCTGAAAAACGCACGTCCGGAAGATTTTGCCAAACTGATGGTCAAGGCCAGGGAGCTCAAGCCCTCGTTTATTTTCTCGACGGTCGTCGGCGAAACCATGGGGCATTTGTACCAGGCCTACGCCGACGCAGGCTTTGACCCCTCGGTGATGCCGATTGCCAGCCTGACGACCAGCGAAACCGACATCCAGCAAATGGGGGTTCACCTGGGCACTGGGCATATCTCGGCGGCTACGTATTTTCAGTCGGTGGACACGCCGACCAACCGCCAATGCATCGCCCAATACCGCGAGTTGTTTGGTCAACACCAGGTCACTGACCGTTGCTGGGAGGCGGCGTACTTTCAGGTGCACTTGCTGGCCAAGGCGATCATTCGAGCTGGCAGCACGCAAGTGGAGGATGTGCTGCAGGCCATGCGCGGGCTGGAATTCGAAGCGCCACAAGGACGCATTCGGGTCGATGCCAACAATCACCACACGTACCTGTTTTCGCGGATTGGCCGGGCCAACGTCGAGGGCCAATTCGACATCCTTTACGAAAGCCAGAGTGCACTCAAGCCTGACCCTTATGCCATTGCACCCAATTTCAATGAATGGTCCGGCTCGGTGGGGAGACGTCCATGACCTTGCGCGCCGCCAAGAAACGCCTGCGCAACGACAGCGCGACAGGCATCAAGGACCTGCGCGATGTCAGCGTATTGGTGATCCACCCGGATGACGAGGATGGACGCAACCTGATCGAGCAGTTGCAGCGCATCGGTTGTCAGGTGCGTGTGCAATGGCCGATTCCGGAGCGCTTGAGCGCCGAGGCGGACGTGATCGTATTGGCGGTGTCGCCGGAAAGCCTGTCGACCAACACGCCATGGCTGCTGCACGCCAGCACGCCGCCGATCATTCCGGTGATTGCCTATGAGAACCCGATCATCGTCGAGGCATTGGTGCAACTGAACGCTTGCGCTGTCATCCCTTCGCCCGTGAAGTCGTTCGGTTTGCTGACCGCTTTGGCGATCACCCTGAGTCAGTCACGCAAGGCCCGCGAACGGGAACGGCACGTCAAGCGCCTGGAAGGGCGCATGGCGGTCATGCGCACCGTGCAGCAGGCGAAAATAATCCTTATCGAAACCAAGGGCATGTCGGAGACCGATGCCTACAACGCCTTGCGAGATCAAGCCATGGCCAAACGCGAACCGGTGGAAAAAATCGCCGAAGCGCTGGTCAAGGCCCATGAGTTGTTCCGACAAGCCTGTTCCTGAACAGCCTTTGAGCATCAAGCTTGTGAGGGCTTGATCCTCTTCTGCGTGGACGTTTGCCATACGCCTCCCTTGGCAGGTATGGATCACCGCGTGGCGACCGGCGTGGACAATGGAGTCCTCCGGAGCGAGCCGTAACCTGTGCAGTGGGCACGGGTGGCGCGCGTCAATGATCGCCCGAGATCGGGTGGTTCTTAACGTCATTTGGAGAACACCATGTCCGTAAAACGCCCCAGCAAAACCGACTTTCTGATTGCCGCCGAAGACCACGGTTATCACCTGACAGATAGCCAGATGGAGGCCTTCCTCAACCTGGCCGATGAAACGTTGAATTCCTACGAAGCCATCGATGCGCTCTACGCTGCCAACGTCGCGCAGCAACCGCCTGAACGCGAATACAACAAAGCCGCCGAGGCAGACAACCTGCACGGCGCCTGGTACGTGAAAACCCGAATCGTCGGCGCGGCGCAAGGCCCGTTGGCCGGCAAGACGGTGGTCATCAAGGACAATGTGTCGGTGGCTGGCGTGCCCATGGCTAACGGCTCATTGAGCCTGGACGGTTATATCCCGTCCGAAGACGCCACTGTGGTCAAACGCTTGCTGGCGGCCGGGGCCACGGTGGTGGGCAAGTCGGTGTGTGAAGACTTGTGTTTTTCCGGGGCAAGTTTTACCTCCGCCAGCGGCCCGGTTAAAAACCCCTGGGACCTGACGCGCAACGCAGGCGGTTCGTCCAGCGGCAGTACGGTGCTGGTGGCGCTTGGCCAAGTCGACATGGCCATCGGCGGCGATCAGGGCGGTTCGATCCGGATGCCGTCGGCCTGGAGCGGCATCGTCGGGCACAAGCCGACTTACGGCCTGGTGCCTTACACCGGCGCTTTTCCGATTGAGCGGACCATCGACCATGTGGGCCCGATGGCCAATAACGTACGCGATGTGGCAGCGATGCTCGATGTCATTGCGGGGGCCGATGGGCTTGATTCCCGGCAGAAAAATCCGCCAGCGGTCAACTGCCTCGCGACGCTGGAGCAGGGCGTGGCCGGCTTGAAAATCGGCTTGCTGCGAGAAGGTTTTGCGATCCCGGGAATGTCCGAGCCGCAGGTGGATGCCCTGGTCAAGGCGGCGGTTGCCCAGCTTGAAAGCCTGGGCGCCAGCGTCGGCGAAGCAAGCGCGCCGTGGCACACGGGCGTGGCGTTGGATCTGTGGAACGTGATTGCCACTGACGGCGCGGCGTATCAGATGTTGCAGGGCAATGGTTACGGCATGAACGTCGACGGTTATTACGACCCGGACATCATGAGTTACTTCGGCGAAAAACGCCGCGAACACGCCGATGCGTTGTCCAGTAGCGTGCGAGCGGTTGCGTTGACCGGTCACTACAGCCTGAAAAACCTGCATGGCGCCTACTACGCCAAGGCGCGGATGCTGGTACCGGAGCTGACGCGCCAGTACGACGAGGCATTCAAGGATTTTGACGTGTTGGTGATGCCCACCATGCCCTTCGTAGCCACGCCGTTGACCGCCGCGGACGCACCCGTGGAGGAGTACGTGCACAGTGCACTGGACATGCTTGCCAATACCGCGCCGTTTGACCTCACGGGGCACCCCGCGACATCGATCCCGGCGGGGCTTGCGGACGGCTTGCCGGTCGCCATGATGATCGTTGCTCCGCGCTTCCAGGACGCCCTCGCACTGCGCGTTGCCCAGGCCTACGAACACGCCCGTGGCGTATTCCCTAAACCCCCGGCGCTGTAAACCGATGGCCTGCCCAGGCGCTGGCGAATACGTTCGCTGGCGACTGGGCCTGGAATGGCCAGCGCGCAACGCCTGCTCGCAGAAGGCTGGCGTGTGCAGGGGCTGAGTCGCCGCGCTGCCGGTATCGACCATCCGCGCTTTCACTGGACTGAATGCGATCTGAGTGACTTGCAGGCCTTGGATCAAGCCTTGCAGCCCATCGAAACGGTGGATGCCATCGTCCACGCGGCAGGTTTCATGCGTACCGCCCCGTTGGGGCAGTTGCAGCCGCAGGATGGCCAAGCCATGTGGCAGGTTCACGTGGCGGCGGCGAGCCATTTGGTCAACACCCTGCACGCCAGGCTGCACCCCGGCGCCCGAATCGTGATGACCGGCAGCCGCACGATGCAAGGCGTCGTGAAAAGACCTGCGCGGGGTCTTTAGCCGGCTGCAAGTATTCTGTTAATCCCTGGAACCACATCACCTCGACAAAATCACCGCTGATTTTCAGATCGCCTGTATGCAACCCCGTCAGGAATTCATCCTTGCTGTCTTTAGCCGACAGAATGGCGAAGCCTCTTTCTGTGTTTCTAAACGACAGCGTGAATGCCGGCTTTTGCGTGAAACCTGCGGCGGATTTTATCTTTCCGTTCGCAACGGTGAAGTAGCGACCCACGCCATCCTCTGTTCGAATCTGAAAGACCAACGACTTGCCTTTAACAAATTTTGCGCAGCCGGGGTTTTTCTTGATGGCCCGCTGAAACAGCTTGGTCAGCGCCCACAACAAAAATTTAAACTTCAGCATGATGTGCTGGCTCCGTAAGTTGTCATTCGCTGAGGAACGCGATGGCGTGTTTCAGAAAGCGCTCAGGGCATTGGAATTGGGCGCCGTGGCCCGCATCCGGGTACAGGAATAACTGGGCGTTCGGGATGTTCTGGGCCATGTACCAGGAGTTGACTGTTGGAATCATGACGTCATTCATGCCGTTCAGGATGAACGTTGGCTGTTTGATAGCACGCAGATGATTGAAGGGATCATTTGGGTCCAGCTTGGGCATAAAGTGCATGTGGGCTTCGATCTGTGCCTGCATCACCTGCATCGAGCTGGGTGGATCCTGGTCGACACGCTGATGACGGCGCTCCCAGAACTCGAGCCCTGCCTGCCGCGCCGCCTCGGAGCGACCGAAAAACAGAAACAGAAAATCGTCCACTGTGGGAATGGGCTGTGGTGCGGCCTCCAGCACGCCAGGGTCTGAGTCCGGATTACCGCCACGAGGCCCGGTACCCAGCAGCATCAGTTTGCGCACGAGGTCGGGATGGCGTCGTGTCAGGTCCTGGGCGATAAAACCGCCAAGCGAGAAACCCAGCACATCGACTGTTGATAGACCGAGTGCGCGGATCACTGCGGCAGCGTCGTCGGCCATCAGCTCAATTCGGTTACGCGGCTCTCCGGAAGAAGAGGCAATGCCGCGACCGTTGTAGAGGATGACCTCGCGCCCTGCCGCCAGCCCATCCGTCATGATGGGGTCCCAATGATCCATGCCGCCACGGAAATGCTGGAGGAGGAACAGCGCAGGCTGATCTGTCTTGTCATTGCCCCAGCGGCGATAGGCAAATGTCTCGCCATCGACGTCGATATACAGGGTAGGGGCGGTTAGATGGCTATAGCTCATTTTGAAGTCCTCCAAGGTGTTGTCATCTGATGCAGCAAACCATGGCTGTTTGGGTACAGATTGCACCCGCGCGGGTTGTCCGCACCGGGCTCGATGTCTGGTTGCACTGCGACGGGTGTTGACGGAGCAATGCGACTTCGCAGTGTTACTGCTGCAACATCAAGCTACGCCAGACGATTACAGGCTGAGCCGCGTCTTCAGGTACTTTGCTGGTCGGTGACTGCGCAGGTGTCGCTTCGTCACGTTGTGGCGCTTGATCCTGATGTGGGCCTGTGTGTCCTGTATCGGGTGGTGCGGCTGCGGTTGATTCAACGCACTCATTGATGTCGCACTTATCGTTATTCAACTTCATCTTTCCAGCCTTTTGCGCGCTCCTGCCTTACCCCTTGTGCCCCCAGTCGTGATCGTTCTGTAATCGACGCTGGCTCGTTTGGTGCCAGAACACAGGTAACGACACCAAGCACGCCATTTATACGGAGTTACCTGGACCTTCCCGGATACAAGCTTCGGTCACTCAGTGAGAGGGGTGCACAAATAAAACCTGGCCCGGTCGGGCACTGCCTAGTTGGCGGCAGCGCTGGCTTCGGCCAGTGTCGGGTAGTCGATGTAGCCCGTCGCACCGCCGCCGTAGAGGGTGGTGGGGTCGAAGGCGGACAGCGGCGCACCGGCCTTGAGCCGCTCCACCAGATCCGGGTTGCCGATAAACGGGCGGCCAAAGGCGATGAGGTCAGCCTTGTCCTGCGCAAGCCGCGAGTTGGCCAGGTTTTGGTCGTAGCCATTGTTGGCGATGTAGGTGTTCTGGAAGCGCTGGCGCAACGCATCGAAATCAAACGGCGCCACGTCGCGTGGCCCACCGGTCGCGCCTTCGACGACGTGCAGGTAAACGATGTCGAGCGCATTGAGTTGGTCGACGATGTAATCGAACTGAGCCTGCGGCTCACTGCTCGACACACCATTGGCGGGCGAGACCGGCGACAGGCGAATGCCCGTGCGGTCCGCGCCAATCTCGGCGACCACGGCAGCGGTCACTTCCAGCAACAGGCGCGCACGATTTTCGATCGAACCGCCGTAGGCATCGGTACGCTGGTTGGCGCCGTCCTTGATGAATTGATCGAGTAAATAACCGTTTGCACCGTGGAGTTCCACGCCGTCGAAGCCGGCCGCAATGGCGTTTGCCGCCGCTTGGCGGAAATCGTTGACGATGCCTGGCAGTTCGTCGAGTTCGAGCGCGCGTGGCTCGGACACGTCGGCAAAGCCGTTATTGACGAAGGTCTTGGTCTGGGCACGGATGGCCGAAGGCGCTACTGGGGCGGCACCGCCCGGTTGCAGGTCCACATGGGAAACCCGGCCAACGTGCCACAGCTGCACAAAAATCTTGCCGCCCTTGGCATGCACCGCTTCGGTGACCCGGCGCCAGCCGTCGATCTGCGCCTGGGTGTAAAGACCGGGTGTGTCTTGGTAACCCTGGGCCTGCGCCGAAATCTGGGTGGCCTCGGTGATCAGCAGTCCGGCCGAAGCGCGCTGGCTGTAGTAAGTGGGGGCGAACTCGCTGGGCACCAGTCCAGTGCCGGCGCGATTGCGCGTCAGGGGCGCGAGCACGATGCGGTTGGCGAGGGTCAGTGAGCCAAGGGTATAGGCAGTAAACAGATTTTGATCGGTCATGTGAGGTGTCTTCTGTGGCTGTGGCGGAAGAGGGATTTGGTTTGCCTTTATGATGGTGATCATAATCAAAGCTGTCAATTATTTTGATTGCAATCAACATCTATGTACTATGGGCGTAGGCTTTTTGTGCAAGTTCGAGGTATCGCAGGTGAAAGTGACCAAAGCGCAGGCGCAGGCAAATCGCGAGCACATCGTCGAGACGGCCTCCGTGTTGTTTCGTGAGCGGGGGTTTGACGGCGTAGGTTTGGTGGATCTCATGGGGGCCGCCGGGTTCACCCACGGAGGTTTCTACAAACATTTCGGCTCAAAGGCCGATCTGATGGCCGAGGCTGCAGCCAGCAGTCTTTCCCGGTCGCTCGCCGGCACCGAGGCGCTTGATATTCAGACGTTCATCGATATCTACGTGTCGAGGGATCACCGTGACCGGCGTGGCGAGGGCTGCACCATGGCGGCCCTGTGTGGAGACGCCGCGCGTCAGTCGGATGAGCTGAAGCGTGCATTCGCCGAAGGCATAGACCGCATGCTGCAAGCGTTGGTGCAAAAGTCTCCGACCGTCGAAGACGCTGCGCCGGGCGAGACGAGAGCGAAGATGATCGACGTACTGGCTCATGCCGTTGGCGCGATGGTGTTGTCGCGAGCGTGTCCGGATGATTCGCCGCTCGCCGATGAAATACTCGAGGTTTGCCACGCCCGGATATCGGCTTCCTTGCCGGTATCGCCAGGCAGCGAGCAATAGTCCGGGAGACCTCAAGCGCGCCTGCCGATGCGCTTCATGGGCGTGCGAGAGAGCAAGCGGTCGATCCTCGGTTGATCATCGATTTTCGCCAGCAGAGGCAGCGCCTCGGACAACAGCGCGTGGTGGCACTGGAAAACCCCGCCGCCCCGTCACGCGTTCACGTCAACGATGGTGCGCCCCTGAATTTTCCCTGCGAGCACGCGGCTGGCGATGTCAGGAACATCGCCGAGGCCAACCACCTTTGAGGTTCGGGCAAGCTTGTCCAGATCCAAGTCACTGGCAAGGCGCGACCAAGCCTGCAGCCGTATCTGCTGAGGCGCATTGACCGAATCAATGCCAGCAAGGGTGATGTTGCGCAGGATGAAGGGGAGCACAGAGGCGGGCAGATCCGCGCCTTGTGCAAGTCCGAAGGCCGCGACCACGCCACGATACCGGGTATGCGCCAGCACGTTAGCCAACGTATGGCTGCCGACCGAGTCAATGGCGCCCGCCCAGCGCTCTTCGGAAATCGGTGCGCCCGGTGCGGACAGGGTGTGGCGGTCGATGATTTCGTTCGCGCCGAGCGCGCGCAGGTAATCGGCTTCTTCAAGCCGCCCGGTCGACGCGATCACGCGATAGCCCAGTTTGGACAGCAGGGCAATCGCCACCGATCCAGAGCCGCCATTGGCGCCGGTCACCAGGATGTCGCCGCGCGCAGGCGTCAGACCGCCATGTTCCAGTGCCAGCACGGACAGCATTGCGGTGTACCCCGCTGTGCCGATGGCCATGGCATCCCGGGCCGAAAACGCTGCGGGAACCTTGACCAGCCAATCACCGCTCACCCGTGCCCTTTGGGCGAAGCCGCCGTGGTGAGTCTGGCTGAGTCCCCAGCCGTTGGCCAGCACACGGTCGCCGGCCACAATGCCGGGATAGGTCGACGACTCTACGACCCCGGCAAAGTCGATCCCCGGAATCAGCGGAAACTTGCGGATGATCGGTGACCGGCCAGTGAGCGCCATCGCGTCCTTGTAGTTCACCGTTGAGTATTCGACCGCGACGGTGACGTCGCCCGGCATCAAATCCTCGTCCTCAAAGTCAACCAAGCGGGTTGAAAGGGTGTCACCGGTCTTGCTGGCGAGCAGTGCCTTGAATGTCATCGTCTTCTCCTGGTCAGGTGACCACGTGCGTTGTGCTAAATCAGTTGACCCAGCTGGAAAACCTTGGGTTCGCCTGCGACCCACCTGAGGGTAGTTGAAGGTGACGATGCCCTTGTCCTTGCGCGTCCCAGCGAGGTTTTCCTGGACCATGGCGGCAAACTCGAAGGCCAAGCCCGCCTCGACGAAAGCAGGTGGGCGCGGTCAGATGGGCGCGCAAATTTCCAGCACCCTGGTGAGGCAAGCACCTCAATGATGTCGATCATAATCTTCGTCGTCAAGATCTTTGATTGCGATTGACATCAATGAAGGCTATAGGCTTCACTGCTGGCCTATCTACACAGATCTTGAAGATGAAAGTCACTAAAGCGCGGGGGAACGCTATCGAGGCGGTCATGCGCCCAGTCGATCCCGACAACAGGGCCGATTCAATTGACGGAGCACAGCATGAAGTACACATCATTTGGAAAGACCGGTTTGCAGGTTTCACAGGTGGCGCTCGGCACGGGCAACTTCGGCACAGGCTGGGGTTATGGCGCCGATCCCGACGCCAGCAAAGCTGTGTTCAACGCTTATGCCGAAGCTGGCGGCAACTTCATCGATTCGGCTGACGTCTACCAATTCGGGCAATCCGAAGAACTGCTCGGTACATTGCTGGAAGGGCGGCGTGAGGATTTTGTGCTCGCCACCAAGTTCAGCAGTGGCGCAGTGCAGAATGCGAACCGACTGGTCACCGGCAACAGCCGTAAGGCCATGGTGGCTTCCGTGGAGGCAAGCCTGAAACGGCTCAAAACCGATCGGATTGATATTTACTGGGCGCATCACCCGGATGGCACCACGCCCCTTGAGGAAATCGTCCGAGGCTTCGAGGACCTGGCGCGTGCCGGCAAGATCCTGCACGCGGGCCTGTCGAACTTCCCCGCCTGGCGCCTCGCCCGTGCGGTCACGTTGGCCGAACTGTCCCATGCCGTTCCGATTGCGGCTGCACAATTCGAACATAGCTTGGTGCATCGCGAGCCCGAGGCCGATTTGTTCAAGGCATCGCATGCGCTCGGTCTCGGCATCGTGACGTGGTCGCCCCTGGGGGGCGGTATGTTGACCGGAAAGTACCGGCAAGGTGAAAAGGGGCGTGCTGAAGGGTTCGCAGGGCGTGTGTTCCAGCCGGAGAACTCGGCACAGCGCACGCAGACGCTGGACGCGGTAGTCGCTATAGCGGGTGAACACGGCGTCAGCCCGGGCCAGGTTGCCATTGCTTGGGCAGGCACGCATGGTGCGGTTCCCATTATCGGCCCGCGCTCACTTGGCCAACTTACCGATAACCTTGGAGCGCTGACACTGCAGCTCTCTGCGGAGCAAATTGGTCGACTTGATAGCGTGAGTGACCTGGCGCCGTCGGCAGTAGCCAGGGTACCTGTTGCTTGGGCTGACGGCGCTCCAGAGCGTGTCGTTGCCTGACCTGTGAAGGTGCAATGCGAACGCGCGGTCAATGAGGGTTAAGCCTGGAGTCACTGCGAGGACGAAACAAGCCAAGCTGACGACGCGGGTTTCGGCTATCGGCATGTTCTCGCATCAATCTATGGCTCGTGCTGGGTACGCGGTCAAGTTATGCCGTCGATCAAAATATGCCGTTGTCCCCGACTGCACTGCTCGATCCGCGCCTCAACCTGGTACACCTCGCGCAGCATGCGTTCGGTGATCACCTCATGACTCGCGCCGCTGCCTTGGGCGGTGCCGTCGGCAATCACCAATACCTGGTCGGCAAAGCGCAACGCCTGGTTCAGGTCATGCAGGGCAATAAACACGATGACCTGCTGTTGGCGGGCCAGTGCGCCCATGAAGTTCAACACTTGCACCTGGCGATGCATGTCGAGGGCGCTGGTGGGTTCGTCCATCAGCAGGACTTCCGGTTCGCGCACCAAGGTCTGGGCGATGGACACCAGTTGCTGCTGGCCGCCGCTGAGTTCGCCGAGGTTGCGAAAGGACAAGTCGCTGATGCCAAGGGCCTCGAGCATTTCGTCGACCAGGTTCAACTCGTCATCGTGGACGGTCCATTGCGGCGACAGTTGCTTGCGGGCCAGGAGTACCGATTCGTAGACCGTCAACCGCGCACTGGCATTCAAGCCCTGGGGCATGTAGCAGATGCCCTGCCGGCCCTTTTTCGAGTCCTGCAGGATCACCTGTCCAGGCCCGTCGATCAGCCCGGCCATGCGTTTGAACAAGGTGGACTTGCCCGCCGCATTGGGCCCCACCACCGCGACCACCTGGCCGCCGGTGAACGCGGCGGTGGTAACGCCACGGATGATCGTGCGCTGGCCATAGCGGGCACCCAGGTCTTGCAGCTGAATCTTCACCATGTGTTTTTCTTCCCGCTGAGGATCAGTGATATGAAGAACGGCACGCCGATCAGTGAAGTGACCACCCCGATCGGGAAGATGGCGCCGGGGATCAGGGTTTTGCTCACCACTGAACTGGCGGACAGAATCAGTGCGCCGGTCAGCAGCGAGGCCGGAAGGAAGAAGCGTTGGTCCTCGCCGATCAACATCCGCGCAATATGCGGGCCGACCAGCCCGATAAAGCCGATGGTGCCCACAAAGGCCACGGGGAACGAGGCGAGCAGGCTGACCATGATCAGCGTCTGAAAGCGCAGGCTGCGTACGTTGATCCCGAAGCTGGCGGCCTTGTCGTCCCCCAGTCGCAGTGCGGTCAGGGCCCAGGCGCGCTTGGCAAAGATCGGCAGGGTGATCACGATCACCAGGCAGATCACCCCGAGTTTGGGCCAGGTGGCTTTGGTCAGGCTGCCCATGGTCCAGAACACCACGGCCGCCACGGCTTGCTCGGTGGCGAAAAACTGCACCAGGGCCAATAACGCGTTAAACGTGAAGACCAGGGCAATACCCAATAGCACGATGGTTTCCGCGGTGACCCCGCGACGCATGCTCAGGAAGTGAATCAGCAACGCCGACAGCATGGCCATGATGAACGCGTTGACCGGCACCATGTACTGCGCCGCCAACGGAAACAGCGCCACACCAAACGCCAGCCCCATGGCTGCACCAAAACTGGCGGCGGCGGAAATGCCCAAGGTGAAGGGGCTGGCCAGCGGGTTATTGAGGATGGTCTGCATCTGCGCGCCGGCCAGTGACAACGCTGCACCCACGGCAACGGCCATCAGGGCGATCGGCAGGCGGATGTCCCACATCACCACGCGAACCTGTGCCGGCGCACTGTCCGGCGCAAACAGTGCACCGAGTACTTCATTGAAGCTGTAGCGCGCCGGCCCCAGGGCCAGGTCAAGCAGCACACTGCACAACAGCAGCAAGAGCAGGCCACCGAGGATCAGGCGTTTGCGCAGCACCAGGGCCCGGTAGGTGTCGCGTTGGATCACGGCACTCATGGCTTGAGGCTCACGAAGTAACCCGGCTCATAGGGCACCGGCAGGAATCGCTCGTGCAATTCGCGAAACGAGGCTTCAGGGTCCAGGTCGGTAAACAGTGTCGGATGAAACCACTTGGCCAACTGCTGGATGGCCACGAACTGATAAGGGCTGTTGTAGAACTGGTGCCAGATGGCATGGAACGCCTGGTCATCCTGCGCCTTGATCCCGGCATAGGCCGGGCGTTGGGTATACCAGGCCAGTTTGCGCCGGGCTTGGGCCATGTCGGCACCGGGCCCCACCCCGACCCAGTGGCCACCGGGGGCAAAGGCTTCCCAGTTGGCACTGGTGACCACCACCTGTTCCGGGTTGGCGACGATCACTTGCTCGGGATTCAGCTGGCCAAAGGTGGTGGGAATAACGCCTCTGGCGATGTTATTGCCCCCCGCCATATCGACGAACAGACCGAAGTTTTCATTGCCGAAACTCAGGCAGCAATCGTCGGTGTAGCCACCGATACGCTCGATGAACACGCTGGGGCGCGAAGGGTGTTGCGCGGTGATCACGTCGGTGACGCGGCGGATCTGCTGGTTGCGAAAGTCGATAAACGCTTCGGCACGCGCCTCTTTGCCGAACAACTGGCCGAACAGGCGCATGGTCGGTTCGGTGTTCTGCATCGGGTGGTTGCGAAAGTCGACGTACACCACTGGAATCCCCAGGGCATCGAGCTTTTCGATATAGCGGGCGTCCTCGGTCGCGTGCTGGGCCTCGATATTGAGGATGATCACGTCCGGGCGCTGGGAGATGGCCTGCTCGATATCGAAGGTGCCGTCTTCAAAGCCGCCAAAGGTGGGGATTTTGGCGATGGCGGGAAATTTACGCAGGTAAGCGCCATAGGTGTCCGGGTCGGACTGGATCAGGTCCTTGCGCCAGCCGACGATTCGCTCGATGGGGTTTTGCGTATCCAGCGCGGCAACCAGGTACAACTGACGGCCTTCCCCGAGAATCACCCGCCGGACCGGCAGGTGCACCTTGACCTGGCGCCCGAGCAAATCGGTGACGGTGCTGCGTGGTGCCTGCGGCTCGGCGGCCGTCGACGGCAGAGCCCATCCCAACAAACCCGCAAGCAGCAGCCCGGCGAAGGCGTGGCTGCGTCGAACAATGGTAACCATGGTTAAAGCCTTTGCAGTGGTCGGGCCGGGTGGCGGTGCAGCTTGCCGTGCCGGGCCGAAGGTTTCAGAAATCGACCGTGGTCGACAGTAGAAGGGTGCGTGGCGAGCCTTGAGAGAACGCACCATAGGAAGCGACCCCCGACCAATACTCACGGTCGAACACGTTCTGTACCGTGGCGCGAAAGGTCGTCGGCCGCTGGGCGATGCGCGTGCTGTAGCGCACGCCCATGTCGAAGCGGGTCCAGGGGTCCAACTGCTGGGTGTTGGCCTGGTTCACATATTGGCTGCCGGTGTACAACGCCCCGCTGGTTAGCGTCAGCCCCTCGACCCAGGGCACGTCCCACTCGGCCCAGAGGTTGGCTTGCACCTTCGGCACCCCCACTGGGGTGTTGCCCCGGTTGGCCGCAACCGCGCTTTTGGTCAGTTGCGCATCCAGCAGCGTCACCCCGCCCAGCAGGCGTGTGCCTTGGCCGGCCTCACCGGATACGTTCAGCTCCAGGCCGCGGTTGCGCTGTTCGCCTTGTACCGCAAAGGTGGTACCTGACAGCTCGCCACTGGGTTTGGTGATCTGGAACAGCGCGAGTGTGGACATGACCGTGCCGTAGTCGAGCTTGACCCCCACCTCATGCTGGCGTGAGACGTAGGGGGCAAAGATCTGGCCCGCGTTCGAGGCCGTGGCGGGGGCGATATCGCCTTTGCTCAAGCCTTCCAGGTAGTTGTAGTAGAACGACACATGCTCCCAGGGCCGGACAACTGCGCCGAACAGCGGCGTGGTCCTGCCGTCGTCGTAAGCCGTGGTCACCGTACCCGCCGCGTCGTAGTTGTTGGAGCGGATGGTCTGTTTGCGCAGGCCGGCCGTCACCTGCAGGCGCTGATCGAGCATCGACAAGGTGTCGGCAACGGCGACGCCGGACAATTCGGTCGCCGAGACTTTCGGCGTGGCAGGCGTAGCAATGTCGGCCTCGGGTCGTGAGACAGGGTGGTAAATGTTCGACAGGATCGGCGGGCCGGAAATAATGCCGCGCGACAACTCATCGCGATAGCGCGTGGCTTGCAGCGTGGTGCTGTGGCTGATCGGCCCGGTGTCGAAACGCAGTCGGGCACCGGTGTCGACCGTGTAGCGCCGGACCTTGAATTTGTAATAGCCGGGGATCGACGAGGTGTCGCCGGCGGTGTTGATGATGGTCGGGGTCTGGTCGGAAAGGCGTGCCACGTTCGACTTCCCACCGCCGGCATGGGCAAACAGGGTCAGTGCGTCGCTCACGTCATACTCGCCACCCAGCAATGCCGACTCGTCGCGGGTCTTGGACCAGCCCCACGCCTGGCTGACGTTGGTACGCCCGTTGGCGGCGTGGGGAATCGGCACGCCGGGCGCGATCAGGAAGGGCCGTGACGCCGCGTCGAATTGCTCTTGCTGGTTGATCAGGTCCAGGCTGGTGCGCAGGCGATCGCCCTGGTAATCCAGGGCGATGGCACTGACCCCGACATCCCGCGATTGCTTGTCGATGACAGTGTCACCCTGCTGCACGCGGCCGTTGACGCGCATGCCGAATCGCCGGTCCTCGCCAAACCGCCGACTCAGGTCGATATGGGTGCCCAGTTGTCGGTCCTGGGCATAGGTGGCCGTGACGCGGGTCAGGTCCTCGTCCAGGGCGCGCTTGGGGACCACGTTGATCACGCCACCGACGGCGCTGTTGGGGGACATGCCGTAGAGGAGGGCGCCAGGGCCTTTGACCACTTCGATGCGTTCGGCGTAGTCGGTGAAGACCCGGTAATTGGAGGCCACGCCGTACACACCGTCGAACGCCAGTTCTCCGAGGTTGCCTTCGCCCACCGGAAAGCCGCGGATAAAGAATGAGTCGACGATCCCTCCCGTCTGGCCGGTGGAGCGGACCGAAGAGTCGCGCTCCAGCACGTCGCCCACGGTGGTCGCCTGCTGGTCTTTGATCAATGACGCGGTATAGGTGCTGATGCTGAACGGCGCGTCCATCACATCCGTATTGCCCAGCAGGCCGAGACGCCCGCCCTCGGCCACCTGGCCGCCCGGGTACACCGGCGGCAGGCTATCGGTGTGTTTTTGCGCCGCCTCCACCGTGGTCGCCGACAGCGTCAGCCGGCGCAGTACCAGGGTGTAGCTGCCATCGCTGCGCAACACCATCTCCAGGCCGCTGCCTTCGAGCAAACGCGTGACGGCTTCCTGCGTGGAGTAGGTGCCGTTCAGTTCGGGGCTGATCAGGCCCTCCGTGATCGACGGCTGGAACGACAGGGCAATACCGGCGTCCACGGCAAAGCTTGAGAGCGTCGCGCCGAGCGGGCCGGGGGCAATGTGGTAGGCCTGCACAGCGACTGAGTCCAATTGGGCCGGTGCATCCGCCAACGCCACCGGGCACATGGCTCCGGCCAGCAGCAGGCTGAGCACAACGCCGTGCACCATCGGTTTGAGCGGACGAGCCGGACGCAGGGGCCGTGCTACGAGCATGAAAGGATGACCCATGGACGAGAGGAAAAGGCTGTTCCTGTCTTTGCCAGTCGAGATCGAAAAAAGTATCACCCCGGCCGCCGTTTATTTTTGCGTGAGAGTCAGGCGGGCGACAGGGTGACCCAGTAACCGCGCAAATGACTGTTCGCCAGCACGGGATAAGTGTGCACCAGCATGCTCAAGGTGCGATCGGTATCACTGATCGGAAAGGCCCCGGAAATGCGCAAGTCGGCGATGGCCGGATCACAGCGCAGGAAACCTCGGCGGTAGCGCGTCAGTTCCGCGACGAAATCCGCCAGGCGCATCTTGTCGGCCATCAACATGCCTTGGGTCCATGAACCGATGTAGCGATCGGTCGGCGCCAGGTCACCAAAGGTCTGTGAGGAGAAGTCGGTGCGCTGCCCTGCATTGACGATCAGCGGCGGGGTCTGGCGGTTATCGGCCAATATCACCCGCACCGCGCCGTCGATGACCGCAAGATGGGTGCGGGGGCTGACTTCACGCACGGTAAACCGTGTGCCCAGCGCCTGCATGCTTCCCTGGCGGGTGCTGATCAGGAACGGCCGGGGCAGGGGGGCGGTGTCCACGGCGGTCTGCACCAGGATTTCGCCCTCGCGCAGGTGAATAAGCCGTTGGCGGTCGTCGAATACGACGTCGATGGCGGTGGCGGTGTTCAGGGTGATGCGTGAGCCATCGGCCAGGGTCAGTTCGCGGCGTTGGCCAACGTCGGTGCGATAGTCCGCTGACCATTGCTGCGATTGCGCCAGCTTCCAGCTCCCCCAACCCGCGGGCGCCAGCGCCAGCAGGATCGCCAGCTTGCCCAGTGCTGCACGACGTTCAGGGCTGTCTGGCCGGTCCAGCGCCGACATCGCCAGGGCGGGCGGCAGGCCGCCGAACTTGCTCTGCAGCAATTGCGCACGGGACCAGGCGCGATCCCGCTCCGGGCTGCTGACCTTCCAGCGCTCCCATTCGGCGCGCTCGTGCTCGCTCAGTTCGCGTTCGCTCAAGCGCATCAGCCACTCGGCGGCTTCTTCGAGTACCTGCGGGTCCAGCGGCGGCTCCTTGCGCAGACCGAGCATTCACTCCACCAGCATCAGGCACTGTACGAAGGCCTGTTTCATGTAGCGCTTGACGGTGATCAGCGATACACCCAGTTGCTCGGCGATGTCGTCGTACTTGAGGCCGTTGATCTGCGACAGCAGGAAGGCGCGCTTGACCAGGGGCGCCAGGGTATCGAGCATGGCGTCGATTTCGTGCAGGGTTTCCAGCACCATGAAGTGCGCCTCGGGCGACGGCGCTTCGTGGGTGGGTACGTTCGCCAGCGCATCCAGGTAGGCGCGTTCGAGTGCCTTGCGCTGGTACCAGTTGACCAGGATGCCCTTGGCCACGCAGCTCAGGTACGCCCGTGGCTGGTCAATCACCGTGACTTGTGAGGCGAGGATCCGGGTGAAGGTGTCCTGCGCCAGATCCGCCGCATCCATGGCGTTACCCAGTTTTCTCTTCAGCGTGGCATACAGCCAGCCGTGATGCCCGCTGTACAGGGCCTCGATGGCGCGCAGGTGATTGAGATGATTTGCGGAAGAGATTTCGCTCATGGCGGCAGATTTGTTTGTAATTGAGAAGTATTCCCAATGCTAGTTGACAAACCAGCTTGAGCGCAAGCGCCATCGTGTCCCGTGATCAGGCGTGTGACAGGCGTATCAAGGCGTCAATCAGCAAATCGATTTCAGCTTCGGTGTTGTAAGCGTGAACCGATGCACGGCTGACCTCAAGCAAGCCCCGCTGCTGCATGTCGAGCAGGGTCGAGCCTGCTGTCGAAGTGCTCACGTTGATGCGTTTGGGTTGCGCTGCGAGCCACTGCTGCACCTGTGGGGCGCTGTGGTGGCGATGACTGAAGGTGACGATGCCGGACTTTACAGGGCCCAGGTCCTGCGAGGTGATACCCGCCACGTCGGTCAGTCGATGGCGTAAGTAACCCGCCAGGTGCTGGATGCGCTGCCATATCGGTTCGATACCCTGCGCCAACGCATACTCCGCTGCGGCCCCCAGGCCCAGCTTGGCCGCAACATTGCATTCCCAATTTTCAAAACGTCGCGCATCCGCACGAATTTCAAAGCTGTCTGCCGTGAGCAAGGACGCCGCATGCAGGTCCAGAAAAACCGGCTCCAGGCGTTGGCACAGGGATTGTTCTACGTACAGGAACCCCACGCCCCTCGGCCCGCGCAGGTATTTTCGACTGGTGGCGGCGAGCATATGGCAGCCGATCTTTTGCACATCGATCGGCACCTGGCCCACTCCCTGGCAAGCGTCCAGCAGGAACAACACACCCGCCGCCCGGGCGAGGGCACCGATCTGCTCGACGGGTTGCACAGGCCCGCCGTTGGTGGCGATCATCGGCAGCGATACCAGGGCGACGCGCTCGTCTTCAAGCATGGCCGCCAAGGCTGCGAGGCACACCTGGCCGTGTTCATCGTTGGGGATGATCCGGATCTCGATCCCGCGCTGCTGCCTCAATTGCAGGTATGGGATGTAGTTGCCGGCGTATTCGGTCATGGAGGTCAGCACGGCGTCGCCGGGCTTGAGCGCCAGTGAATAGAAGGCCATGTCCCAGGCTCGGGTGGCGTTTTCGACCACTGCGATTTCAGTGGGGTGCGCATTGATCAGGCGCCCGACGGCGGTGTAGACATTGTCCAGTTCAGGCGCGCATCGGGCGGCCGCTTCATACCCGCCGAGGCGGGCTTCCTGTTGCAGGTGCCCGGTCATGACCTGGACCACCGGCTCAGGCATCAGCGCCGCACCGGCATTATTGAAATGGATCAGATGCTCGACACCCGGTGTATCGGCACGCAGTTGTTCAATGTTCAAACCCTTACTCCTTGTTCAGTCGCTGCCTGCAACGCCATTGGACGGCGCGGACACCGACCAGTACCGCAGCGCGACCATGGGAATCAGCGCCACTGCATAGGCCAGGCACACGAAAAGATAGGTGTATTGCAGGCCGTAGACCTGGCTCAGCAAGCCACCGATGGAGATGCCGGCAATCGAGGCGAACTGCGCAGTGCTTTGGGCAATACCCAGTACGTAGCCTTGTCGCGAGCTGTCGGCGGTTTTCGAGACCAACGCCATCAGCACGGGGGTGGTCGCCCCTAGCAGCACCCCCCAAATGAAGTAGGCGACGATAAATACCACGGCGCTGCGCGTTACGCCCGCCACGGCGGTCAGGGCGATGCAGCCCATGACGACATATGTGATGCGTTGCAGGGTTTCTGCCTGGGAACGATGCTCGAAGTAGCGCGACCATGCCGTTGCCGACAGGATGAAGCCCAGCGCCAGCAACCCGTAGCACAAGCCGACGACGGAGTTGTTGACCTCGAACGTCGAGCTCACATACAGCGAGAACGAGGTCTGCGGCAGCATGCGCGCGAGCAGCAGGATGCCCATGACGCACAGCAGCGACAGCAGCGGAGAGCTGCGCCATACGCTGTCGGTGCCTGCGACCGGCGTGCGGGTGGCCACCGTCGGCTTTTTTGGTACGGGAGGCACATCCGGCAAGGTCACGGCGGCGATGACGGTACAGAGTGCACAGAGCACCGAGGCGACGATGTTGATCCAGAAAAACGTCGCGTAATCGAGGATCAGGCCGCCTACGACCGCACCGAGCAGTGAGCCGACATTGGTCGATATCTGCAGGATCGCGAATAACCGCGCCCGCCGCGACGGCGCTTCGATACTGACCCCGTAAGCCTGCGCCGGGGCTATATAGCCGGCAAAGGCGCCCTGCAGAAAACGCAGGACCAGGATGACCCAGATGTCACTGAAAAAGGCCAGCCCGAGCTGGGTCAGGGACAACCCCGCGAGTGCGCGGATCATCATCAGCTTGTGGCCGTAGCGATCGCCGATACGGCCCCAGAATGCACTGGTCAGCATGATGCCCAGCATCGGCCCGACGTACACGGCGATGCTGGCGAAGCTGAATACCGACTCCGAGGACGCCAGCCCGCGCAGGTGCACGGGCCAGAACGGCCCGCTCATTTCCATCGCGCCCATGGAGACCAGCTGGATCGCGAACAGAAGATAAATGAGGATTCTTACACGCGAACCCTGGATGGCACCTGCTTGGGACATGAGACGGCCTCAGTGATTAAACGGCAGCTAGCGGGTTGGTCAGGGTGTGCTGCAAACGATAGTTGGAATACTGCATCAAATGCATGCGCAGTAACGAACGGGTAGGCCATGGATCCTCGACAAAGGCCTGGCGCTCGACCTCCCACACCTGCGGCGAGACCCGCTCGCGCACGGCGGCAAAGGCGTTTTCGGTTTCCTCGCGCAATATTGCCCACAAACGTGTGTTGTCCATGCCGTACTCCTTGGTCAGCCACAGGGCCATTTCATGCAAGTGGGTGAGGAACGCGGCGTCCAGTACAAACATGCGCACCGGCTCGATATCGCCGCTAAATACCGTAGGCAGAATGCCAGGCTGCACATGCGGCTGTAACGTATAACCGCGTTCTTCCAGCAGGGGGGCGTAGGTTCTGCCATCGCCAAAATCGCGGATCAGCAGGCTGCGCGGCACGCCATCGGGTGAGAACAGCACCATGGTGTTCTGCTGGTGCGCTTCGAGCCCGATACCGTACAGCAGATAGATTGCCACCACGGGGTGGGTGACGACCTTGGCATAGTGGCGAAACCACTGTTCTACGCTGGCGGCGTCGGCACGCACCCCGTCGCGTTCGATCAGGTCGGTAAACAGCGGCCGACCGCTGCCCGGTAAACGGGTGAACAACGAAGCCACCGTGATCGGCAGACGCTCATCGCTGCGTTCGAACGCTTGCCGGCTGGCACGAAACACCACGGACAGGTGTTTTCCCGGTACGTCGTCCTGGGTGATTGCGTGGCGGTAGCGCACGCCGATTTCTTCCGGGAAGATTTCCAGTTGCTGGTCGAAACCGTTTTCGGCTTCCAGGATTTGCGTGATCACTGTGCTGATGCGCGGCCCCATATGGATCGACTTGGCTTGCAGGCTGCGCAACTCGCTGGTCATCCACAACGCGATGGGCAATTTGATCAGCGGTGCAGCGTGGTCCAGGACCGGCATCATCGTGCGGTATGACATGGTCGGCAGCGTCTGAATATCCGGCCCCTCAGTGATCAGCAGGCCTTCTTCGATTTCCGCAGCAAACGTCTTGAGCACATAGGCCTGCAAGTGCCAGGCATGAATCGGCAGGGGCAGCCATTGCGTTTCATCCAGGCCTTTGGCGTTGAGCGCCGCTTTCCATTGCTCCCAGTGTGCCGGGAAATTGCTGGCGAACCAGGCGTGGTAGTTGGTCACGTGAGGCATGCTTTCGCTTTTGGCCATGTCGGCACGCAAGGCGGCTATCCGCAGGGGCACCTGGGCGTTGAACTCCGGAGACAGTTGCTCGACCTCAGCGTCATTCAGCCCGGGGCGGGCTTTCCAGGTCGGGTAGTAGGGGTGGCCTTCCAGCGAGCCCCACTGATCCAGCAAGATCGCGGCGTCCTTGGTGCTTGCATGCCGACGCAGGTAATCGGTGAGGCTGCTGAGGCCCTGGCGTTGAGCGGCCTGCGCCAGGCGCGCGTTCCAGTGTTGGCGGAACTGACGTGCGTGGGCGTCGTTCAGCAGGCTGTTTTCCATATCCGACTTGAGACCGGCCACACCTTCGTCGCTGGGCTCGAAGTCGAAACTGTCTCGCAGTACATCCAGCAGGTCCTGATGGCGGGTGATCACCTGGCGCACGCCTTCGGCCGTCAGTAGCACCACGTCGCCGTCATTGACCAGCGTGTCGGCCGGGCCCAGCGCAATCTCGGAGAAAAACAGCTGCGCGCCGTTCTGCTTGAGCGGGTAGGTGGCCTGCTGGCCGTCGTGGGTAAACGCCAGCGCCGAACGATCCAGGATATTTTCCGCAAACAAGCAACGAATCAGCCGGCGCAGGGCGTTCTTGCGGGAGTAGGCGATCAAGGTGTTGAGGTCATCCATATCAGCTCTCTGCTTGTTGAGTCATTCATTAAAAGGGTTATGCCGTGCGAGGCCATTGGCTCGGGAAGTAATCCAGCGCCGAGTCGCGCAGGCCTTGCATGTAGGCAACGCTCCAGTGCAGGACTTCTTCGATATAGGGCACTTTCAGTTCAAAACGCCTGGCCATTTCCACCAGCAGCACCAGGCCATAGGCGACGTCTTCGTTGAACGCACGGCTCTCACGCTCGATCACATACCCGGCGCGGTTATCACCGGCTGGCACCATGGGCGCGAGGATGTCGTTGTAGGCCTGGTTGGTGCGCAGAATGGACAACATGCTGCTCTGGTCGCGAATCTGATCGCCGTACGCCTCGACGATTTCCTGTTTCAAGGATTTGACGGACGACAGGTCGACGCCCATGCGCGCACTGATGACCGCGCACAGTTCCTGGCTTTCCTGATCCATGCGTTCCAGGAAGTAGGCGCCCAGTTCGGGGCACTCCGTCCACCAGCACAGGCGCTGGGGAAAGATCTTGCGGTGCCATTGCCCGTAGGGGCCGATCAACCCGTAGATCACCGAGCTGTGCATGATCGGGTTACCGGGCGTCAGGGTGATCTCCAGGTAGTGATCGAGCAGCGTGACGCAAGGGCCGTAGAGGCGTGTGAGGATGTCGTGCAAGTGCTGGCGCGACACCTGGGATTCGCGGGCATGGGTCGCGACATATAACTGGCTTTTGCCGCCGCCCATTTTTATCGACCTACCGGGGGTGAGGTCGAAGGCGGTATGAGGTACGTCCTTCATGCCCCAGATCACCAGGTTCGGGTGGTTTGCCAGTGTGGCCTCGGCCAGCCAGTCGAACCCGCAGAAGCCCGGAATCGCACCGATGTACACCGGTTTGCTCGTGCTCAAGTGCGGCGCGATGGCCTGCAGGGTTTTGGCACGGGCATGGGCTGGCACCGTGATGATGACGATGTCGGCGTCTTCGACGGCGGGCCTGGCCTCGGCGGTCACCCGATCCAGCCGGGCGTTCAATGTGGAGCCGTCCGGCAGCAGGGCCTGGAGCGGCACCTGCCGCGTGTGGTGGTCGACGACTTCCAGGTTGCTGGTCAGCAGCGAAACCTGGACGTCAGGCAGTTGCTTGAACAGAATGGCGTTGAGATGACCTGTTCGGCCACCGCCGCAAATGGCGACTTTCAGCGGTTTCATTCAGAGGCGCTCCTTGGTCGAAAGAGGGTCATGCGACGCTCAGTTGCAGCGGGGCGGAGCTGGACTCCTGCCAGTGGTTCTTGCCCAGCCAGGCATCCAACTGCGACGCGACGCCGGGGTCGAGCAAGTCGCGTTCCTCCAGCCACTTATCGTCGAAGACCGTGTGCAGGTATTTTTCGCCGCCATCGGCAATCGGCACTACTACATTGCCGCTCAGTACACCTTTGTGAATCAGCTCCAGGGCCTTGAAAATTGCGCCACCGGTCGAGCCGCCTACCAGCAGGGCGAGGTGGCGGGCGATATAGCGCGAGGTCTCGAAGGCTTGTGAGTCGGTGACCTGCACGCCCAGGTCGATGCAGCTGTAATCGAGCACCAGCCCCACTGTGTCCCCGGCAGGCGTGCCGGTACCGGACTGATAGTACGGATAGCCGGGATGCCCGAAAACGATGGAACCTGCGGGCTCCACCGCCACGGTCACAATGTCGGGGTTGTGCTGTTTAAGGCCTCGGGCAATCCCGGTCATCGACCCGCCGGTACCGACGCAACCGACATACGCGCCGATCACACCTTCGGCCTGAACGATGGTTTCCCGCACAAAGTCGCTGTAGCCGCCGGCGTTGGCCGCGTTGTCGGACTGGTTCATGAACACGGCCCCCGGGATCTGCTCGGCGAGTTCGGCCGCCAGGCGCTGGCGCTCTACCACCGCGACTTCATCTTCACGATAAGTTCCCGCGACAAACCGAATATCGGCGCCCAGTGCCTTCATCACCGCGATCTTGTCCTGCGCCGCGTGATGGTCGACCACGGCGATAAATTGCAGGCCGAATTCGACGGCGGCCATGGCCAGGCCGATGCCGGTATTGCCCGACGACGACTCAACCACCACGCCACCTGGTTTCAAGCGTCCGGACTTGAGCGCGGCGAGTACCATGTTGCGCGCCATGCGGTCCTTGATACTGCCGCCGGGATTGTTTTTCTCTATCTTTAATAACAGCCGGGCATCAGTGCCCGGAATATAAATACCCAACATAGGCGTATTGCCGATCAGCTCGGAAACTTTAGTCAGTATCATATGAAGTACTTCCTTTAGTCGTCAGGTGAAAACGCGTAGTTACCGTACGTGCAACAGGTCGCCACCATTCGCCGGGGCAGGGGGTGACGATGGAACTCATTCTCCAGTAAGTCCATTTGATAGCCGGCGGTGTTGGCATAAATTAATAAGTCGCCGGCCTTGGGGGAAGTCGTGAAGTTGATCAGGCGGTGGGTGATGACGTCATCATCCAGGCAACTATGCCCGGCAATATAGGCTTGCATTGGTGTGGCGGATGTTGGCGCTGAGCTGATTAAAATCGGGTCGACCAGATATTCCGACGCGAACCATGTTTCGCAGGCACTGAAGCTGCTGCCTTCGACAAATAACACCGTTTTGTTATTGGCCAGTTTTTTGCTGCGTGTAATGCGAAATACCGAAATTGCCGCTTGGTCCACCAGACTTCGGCCCGGCTCCAATGCCAGGGTTATGCTGTTGGCTTTCAAGTACTGGGCAATGTTTTGTCGCGGCGAGAAGGCACTTTCCAGAAACAACGTTAACCATTGGCTCGCCGTCAAGTTGCTGCCGTAAGGATAATAAGACTTGGGTACTGACTGGTTGTAATAGTGATTGGGCGTATTGTCGTTTTGTAGAAAGCGCTCGTAGGCGTGTGGCTCGACATAGCGGATGGGCAAACCTCCGCCGATATCGATCATGGTCGGAGCCAACCCCATCGTCCGAGCCACATCGACGAAATCGGTCACTTCACGAAAGGCCTGTGCTCGAGATTCGAACCCATAGCCACCGAGGTGGAAATGGAAACCCTCGAAGTCAAAAAATGCCCTGAGTCCGGTCAGTAAGTGCAAGCACACCAGCAGGTCCGCGGCCCCCATTCCGAAGCGGCTGGTCCCACAGGCTTTAGGCCTGTAACGCAGTAAAACCCTGGCCTTTATGGCCTCGCTGCTGGCTTCGACCAGTGTTTTCAAATGGTCGAACTCTTCCAGCGAATCCACGCAGATCAGTGCACCGGCATGGACCAGCGCCCGATGAAAATCTTCGGTTTTGGCCGGGCCGGTGGCACACAACTGAGCGGCCGGCACACCGGCGCGCAGTGCTGCTTGCATCTCGTAAATGCTGGAAACGTCGACGCCGATACCGGACGCCTTGGCCGCGCCGAGTAAACATTGTGACTTGTTGGCTTTGGCGCCATAGAAGATCGCATGTCGGACTTCATGCTGTTCCAGCACGGATTGCAATGCGCCGGTGTTCAGTGCAAAGGCGTGTGGCCATACAAGATTCAGGGGGGAGCCGTGTTGCGCAACGAGTTCAAGCAGTTTGTCGGGTTGGCTATGTAACAGCTGTGCGATACATGCGTCCAATAATGGATTAAGCATTTTCGAAAGATGAACTTCAGTGCGCGCTTCATTGAGGCGCGTTATTGCAATAGACATAACTATCCCCTGGCGCTTATAGCGTCGTCATTCATATTTAAATCTCTGGAAGAGATCGATGAATGTGGTCTTGTCGTTCGTCGTGTTTTTAACGCTTATGCGTTTGGCGGTGGATGCCACACGAATCCTGCAGGCGAAACTGTGGCTTTGATGGTAATAACCGGTTCATAAAACAATTGCATAAGAACCCCATTCCATAAGGTTTATACGGGTGTAGCTATCGGCCACTAACTGCCGTTTTTCTTGATCTGACTCACCGCTGAGTGATGGTTAAATGATGTCGCGAGGCCATACTTTCGGTGAGCGTTAAGACTTGCCTAGGATCATGAAAAGTTTCTCTTGGCGGCGTGAACAATATTGCTACCGAGAACGATTATCAAGTAAGGTTTTCAAATATTTCTAATTGATCCCGGCCGAACAGCGTTGCGCGAACGTGTATTTGCACGCTCTTGCGGGCGTTCGTACCAAGTTTGAAAGCGTTGTTAATTCATTGATCAATAAGGGGTTAAACGTTGATCGGCGAGGGCGCTGACAGAGGCGCAATTCAGCCGCCCCGAGGCCCCTGAAAATTTTGCAAAAACCACGACTGATGCACGCCAAGGAGAACTGCTATGAACACTGATCGTCCGATCACGACTGCCCTGCTTCCCATCAGCTACCTGTTCGTTCCGGGGAACCGTCCGGAGCGCTTTGCCAAAGCGGCTGAGGCCGGAGCGGATGCAATCATCCTGGACCTTGAGGATGCGGTTCATCCCGATAGCAAAGCCGCTGCTCGAGCTGCCATCTGGACGTGGCAGGAGAGTGCGCCAAGTGTGGCGTGCCAGCGGTTTATCCGGCTCAACAGCGTCGGCAGCGCGTTGTTCCGCCAGGACCTGACGTGGTTGGGCGACATGCGTTACCCCGAGCGTTGCACCGGGGTATTCCTGCCCAAGGCCGAGGCGCCGCAAGCGTTGGCGCGGGTGGTCGAGCAGTTGCTGGCGTGGCAACCCCAATTGCACGTTGTCGCGATCATCGAGACGGCCAGAGGCTTGCAGCAGGTGGAGGCGATTGCTGCGGTTCCCGGCCTGTCACGCCTGGCCTTTGGCTCGCTGGATTTTTCCCTGGATATCAATTGCGGCCAGGTGCCTGAGGCGTTTGTGTACGCACGCAACCGCATCGTGCTGGCCTCTCGCACTGCAGGTTTGCCGGCGCCGATCGACGGAGTCACACCGGCGATCAACGACCTGGCGGTGGTCGCCCAGGACTCGCTCTACGCTCGCTCCCTCGGGTTCGGGGCCAAGCTGTGCATCCATCCCGCGCAGTTGGCGACGGTGCAGCGCGCATTTCTACCCGATGCGCAGCAATTGGCCTGGGCGGGTCGGGTGATGAGTGCCGTGGCCGGGGGCAGCCATGCGGTGCAAGTTGACGGCGAAATGGTCGACCTGCCGCTGATCGAACAGGCGCAACGCCTGTTGGACATGGCCCGCCGACACGCAGCGGTCGCCAAGACCGGAGCTTGCTGAACATGCTGCCAGGACAGGAAGGGGCCATTGCGCAGACCTATCAGATTGCGCTGCGACCGGTGTGCGAAGTGCTGCAATCGGAACAGGTGGACCCGGCGAATGTGCAGTGGCTATGCGACTCGATTATCCGCGCAGGGCATTGGCTGGAACCGATCATTGTCGAGCGCTCGCAAGGCATCGTGATGGACGGTAACCATCGCCTGAATGCAGCGTTGCAGTTGGGTCTGTGTCGGGTGCCGTGCATCCAGCTCGACTACGCGGACCCACGGGTGTGCGTACGGCACTGGCACACGGGGCACGCGTTCGAGGTCGCGCGGATTTTCAACACCATCGCCCGCGGCGAGATCTTTCCGTACAAGACCACACGGCATGTGTTTGATCCGGCGCTACCGGTCATCGCGATCCCGCTGGATCGCCTGTACGAGTGAGCCATGCAAAAAAATCAGGTGGGTGGGTGATACTTTTTCGCACGTCGGCTGGCATTAGGAGTGATTCCCATTTTCTCTCGTTGAAAGGATCCTCTCGTCATGCCTGTTGCCAGTCGGCCCTGCGGTGAACGCGCGTTAACCCTCGCTATTCGAACCGCCCTGTTGAATTTCGTCATGGTCGCAGCGGGCGCCAATGCCTGGGCTGAGACACCAACGCCTGCCGCCACGGATGACAGCACGCCCAGCCTGACCCTCGACACCACCACGATCGACGGCCGCTACAACGGCCCGACGGCGTTGCCCGAAGTCCTCCCCGGTGGACAGGTGGCGCGCGGCGCGCGGCTGGGCATGATGGGCAACAAAGACGTGATGGACACGCCGTTCAGCGTCACCAGCTACACCGCCAAAACCCTCGCCGACCTGCAAACCGTTACCGTTGCCGATGCCCTGGAACGCGACCCCTCGGTGCGCTCGACCGGCCAGACCGGCGGTATCGTCGATTCGTTTTTCATTCGCGGTTTCGCCATCGGCGAAGGCAACCTGGGTGAGCTGGCCTACGACGGTGTGTATGGCGTAGCCCCCAATTACCGGGTCTTTACCGAGTATGCCGAGCGTGTCGAAGTGCTCAAGGGACCGGGTGCCTTGATGTATGGCATCTCGCCCAACAGTGGCGTGGGTGGGGTCATCAACATCGTTCCCAAACGGCCGCTGGAGGAAGACCTGACCCGGTTCACCGGTAGCTACGCGTCAGATTCCCAGGCGGGCGGGCACCTGGATATCAGTCGGCGTTTTGGTGAGGAAAACCAGTTCGGCGTGCGCTTTAACGGCAGCCTGCAGGGCGGCGACACGGCGGTGAACGACCAGCATCGCGACGTAGGGATCGGTGCGATTGCCCTGGATTATCGTGGCGAGCGGCTGCGCCTGAACCTGGACTACATCAGCCAGAAAGAAAGCTTCGACGGTGCCTCACGCCCGTTCACCATCGCGCCGGGCGTTGACGTGCCATCCGCCCCCAATGGCCGCACCAGTCTGCCGCAAAAGTGGGGTTGGTCGGATACCAAGGAACAGTCCGCATTGCTCGGCGGTGAATATGATCTGAGCGACAACCTCACGGTGTTCGCCCATGCAGGGGGCGGCAAGTCGGATGTGAAACGCATGTCCGACCAAGTGCCGCGCATCCTCAATGACGCGGGTGACACCAGCAACGTCCCGGGCTATTACAAGTTCAACGTCGACCGTTCTACCGCCGATGTGGGGATGCGCGGGCTCTTCGCCACCGGCCCTGTAACCCATACCACCACGCTGATGGCGACCCGTTACCAGGATGAGCTGTCGCGGGGCATCAACAACGGCACCACAATCCTCTCCAATATCTACCACCCGGTGGACACGCCCAAGCAATACATCAACACGCCCAAGGTGCTGCGAATCTCCGAGTCGGAGTTGTCCGGCGTGGCATTGACCGACACCTTGGGGATGCTGGATGACCGTTTCCAACTGACCCTGGGCGTACGCCGGCAGTTTATCGAGTCGCGTAACTACAATGCCGCCGGCACCGTCAGCTCGCGTTACAGCGCCAACGCCACCACGCCGTTGCTGGGTGTGGTGGTCAAGCCTTGGGAGGACGTCTCCCTCTACTACAACTACGTCGAAGGGCTGAGCAAAGGCGATGCGGCACCGGGCACGGCGAGCAACGCCGGGGAAACCTTTGCGCCGTATGAGTCCAAGCAGCACGAACTGGGGGTGAAGTATGAACACGGCACCTTCATGACCACACTGGCGCTGTTTCAGATCGAGAAACCTGCCGGCGAACTGGGCGCCAATGGCGTGTATTCGGTGCAGGCCGAACAGCGCAACCGTGGCCTGGAACTCAGCGTGTTCGGCGAAGTGGCCACCGGCACCCGTTTGATGGGGGGCGTGACCTTCCTTGATGGCGAGCTGACCAAGTCGGCGACTGCCGCTAACCAGGGCAACAAGCCGGTCGGCGTGCCCGATATCCAGGCCAACCTGTGGGCGGAATACGACACCCCCTGGCTGGAAGGTTTCACCCTCACGGGTGGTGCGATCTACACCGACAGCCAATACGTCAACCAGGCCAACACCCAGGAACTCGACGCCTGGACCCGCATTGACGCCGGTGCGCGTTACGCCACCAAGATAGAAGGGCGGCCGACGACATTCCGCGCCACGGTACAGAACGTGTTCGACCGTGAGTACTGGTCCGGCGTGGCCTCTTATGGTGCGTTTTCCCCGGGGTATCCGCGTACCTTGCAACTATCGGCGACCGTCGATTTTTGACGGGCGCCGGTATGGAGCAATCATGCACCAGCAATAAGCTTAAGCCTTGCTGGCCACCCGATCGTCACTGACCCGAATTCGCCATTGCTCAACGGTGCGCAGGGGTTTACAGCCCTTGCGCTCTTTGTTGGCGTGGCTGCTCGGCGGCGTCACGGTGTCCTGCGATCATTGCCCTTTGAGCGCGATTGCCACTGCTGCTGAAAGTGAAGTCGTGGCCCTGCCGATCAGCGTCGAAAGCTGATGGCTATCATCGAAAAGTGCGCCTTGGGATGCGTTGACATCGTAGCCAGCCAGGGCCTGTGCGAGTGGCTCCGGGAGGCCGAAATTGATTAACGCAGAGGCGTAGTCAGTTTCAGGCAAGTTCTTGTAGGGAATGTTCCTACCCGTTTGCCGAGAAACCTCGGCTGCGAGTTCCGATAACGTCCAGGCGCTGTCACCCGCCAACTCGTAGACCTTCCCCTCTTGATCGTCGCGGGTCAGCACGACGGCAGCGGCCTGGGCAAAATCTTCCCGTGTCGCCGCGGCAATCTTTCCATCACCTGCACTGCCGATAAATTCACCGGCCGATAACGCGCCAGCGATAAAGCCGGTGTAGTTCTCGGTATACCAACCATGACGCAATATCGTGAATGCCAACCCCGATGCTGTGAGCTCGGCTTCCGTTTGTCGATGCTCCTCGGCGAGGCTCAATGAAGAGGTATCCGCGTGCAGTACACTGGTATAAACGACGCGACTCACACCGGCCTGCCTTGCAGCGTTGATGACATTTCGATGCTGTGAGAGTCGCTTACCTATTTCGCTTGAGGAAATGAGTAGAAGCGTGTCGACTCCGCTGAGCGCCGCGACCAGGGTTTGCGGATTGTCATAGTCGGCAACACGTGCCTCCACGCCTAGATCACTCGCCTTGTCAGGGCTGCGCACCAGCGCGACCAGGTTGGACGCGGGTACTTTTTGCTTGAGTTGCTGGACAACGAGGCGGCCAAGTTGGCCGGTGGCTCCGGTGACGGCGATCATGAGGGGTTCCTTTTACAAAAAGTGATAGAACAGGCAGAGTAGGGCCTTAACTAACTTTTCGTAAGTACGTACCTAAAGGTAAGTAAGCATGCCGGATTCCGAGCCCTCTGGAGCAACCCGTCCCGCAACAGTGGCCAACCGACTGCGCAGCGGTGAATTATTCGACCCGGATTGTCCCTCGAGGGTCGTGCTCCAGCACGTCAGCAGCCGCTGGGGAGTATTAGTATTGGTGGCCTTGCTCGCGGGTACGCATCGCTTCAGCGATCTGCGTCGCAAGATTGGAGGCGTCAGCGAAAAGATGCTTGCGCAGACCCTCCAGTTTTTGGAACTCGATGGTTTCGTCCTGCGCAAATCCTATCCGGTCGTGCCACCCCACGTTGAGTACAGCCTCACCCCTATGGGAACTGAAGTAGCCCGCCATGTCGAAGGCCTGGTTGACTGGATCGAAGGCAATCTGCCAAAGATTCTGGAGGAACAACGCTCTCGCCAGATTTCATAACGGGCTTGCGACCTCTGATTGATCACTCACGCGGGACCTTAGGCAAGAGTCCCTCCAATCCGATAGTCAGGCGGTCAGTTCCCGATTCATGGCAACAATGTCCTCGTGTGTGAAATGGCCACCGGGCGTCATGAACTTGGCCATCAGGGCATCCCGGTTTTGAGGCGCCCTCAACTTATCTGCCGCGCACAAGGCTGCCTTCAGCGCTGGCAACTTCAGTTCGGTGCAATAGGCAGGTGTACCGGGTTGCTGACGCCACGAGTCTTCAAGGCTACCCGCGGCAAGCGCGGTGAAGCCGGTGTCCTCTACAAGATCTTGCGCGATCGCTTCAGCATTGATGTCACCGCCAGCTACAGGTAAGGCTATGCGTGAGGAAGACCCGACCGGTTGGCCTTGGTCGGCAAGCGTTGCTGCGAGGACGGCATTCCATGCCTTAACCACCGGGCGGCCAATCTGCTCGCTTACCCAAACGCTTTCGGGCTTGCCGTCGTCCACTTCTTTGATCGCTCCGTCTCGTCCTGGATAGTAATTGGAGGTGTCGATGATGACGACCTTCTCGGGAAGATTGCTCAATGTTTGCCGCAGATCCGGGTACTTTGCAAAGGGGATAGAGAGGATTACGGCGTCCACGTCGCACACCGCGTCTTCTTTGGTCACCGCGTGTACACCGATTTTGTTGGCAAGGTTCTCAAGGGTATAAGGGCTCTTTGAATTTGCCAGTTTGACTTCATGGCCGCACGCCGCGAGCTTACGGGCAAGCGTTGCGCCAATGTTGCCTGCGCCGATAATTCCGATTTTCATTTCAATTGGATCCTCACCTACGAACAATAATCAAGCTATCAAGCCGTGCCGATCAATCCTGGGCGCTGCGAGATGCCATCGGGTGACCGCGATGGCAGCAGAGGCTACTCACACGGTTGACATCATTCTGCCGGTGGTTTGTAGCCCGCAAGCATTTTCAAGACCTCATCATGTGATCCGCTCGCTTCAGCAAACCGTAAGGGCTTGGCGCGTTCGACGACAAGTTCCCGTGGGGTCGGAGAGATTTCGAGCAGTTCGA
This sequence comes from Pseudomonas sp. JV449, assembly GCF_032424295.1. Taxonomy (NCBI): domain Bacteria; kingdom Pseudomonadati; phylum Pseudomonadota; class Gammaproteobacteria; order Pseudomonadales; family Pseudomonadaceae; genus Pseudomonas; species Pseudomonas sp. JV449. The sequence goes on from NZ_VYKD01000015.1 coordinate 369,416, forward strand.
AGACTTCATCCAAAAACGCCTCCAGGGGCATGGCGTGTTCGTCGTTTTCCTGCCCCAGTAAAGTGGTACGCACCCCCGGCGGCGCAAGCTCTATAACCTCAACCGGCGAGCTCTCCAGCTGCACTCGAAGACTTTGAGTGAACGAGTGAACTGCAGCTTTGGTTGCGCTGTAGGTAGGTGTTGCAGGCAGCGGGACAAATGCCAAGGCCGAACTGACATTCACAATCGTTGCACTGGGCTGCTTGATCAACTGGGGAGTGAACGCGTAAACCATACGAATCGTGCCAAGTAAGTTCGTGGTCACGATATCTTCGGCCGTGCTCAGGCTTTGCGGATCAGTCAGATCCTCCCAGTGCATGATCCCGGCGTTGTTTATAAGGACGTTCAGATTCGGATGGCTGGTCGCAAGCGCTGTGCAGCTGCGCTGGATGGATTGTGGATCGCAGACGTCCAGCACGACGGATTCAATCCCCGGATGCTCCGACACGATCTTGTCGAGCAGAGCCTTGCGACGTCCTGCAATGATGACGGTGTTGCCCGCCTTGTGAAGCCTGAGCGCCAGACCGAGGCCGATGCCTGAGGTGCCGCCAGTAACCAGAATCGTGTTGCCAGTGCTGTTCATAGTAAACTCCAGAAACGACGCTTAAACGGACAAGTGTCCGCTTGATAAAAATTACCGGACAATTGTCCGATTAGCAATGCAATGAAGGAAAACTTTGTCCATGACTGACGAATTGGTGATGCGTTCTGACGCCAAGAAAAACCGCGAACGGATACTGGAAGTCGCTGTGCTCGAGCTGACCAGCGATCCTGCGGTTGCGTTGAGCACGATCGCGAAGAAGGCCGGGGTGGGGCAGGGCACGTTCTATCGCCACTTCGCCACCCGAGAGAAACTGGTATTCGAGGTCTATCAATTCGAGATGCAACAGGTGGCATCGTTGGCGCAACAGCTTCTCGCGACAAAACCGCCCAAGGAGGCCCTGCGGGAATGGATGGACAGCCTCGCTGAATACGCAATGACAAAGGCAGGACTCGCTGCTGCGATTCAACAAGCTGCGTCTGTTTATGAGTTCCCAGGGAAATCGGGATACGCTCCAGTCCAGGCCGCCGCCGAGTTGCTTTTGAGGGCGAATGAAAAGGCCGGAACTATTCGTAGCGGGATTACCAACGACGATTTCTTTCTAGCCATTGCTGGCATATGGCAAATGGATGCCCAGAGTGAATGGCGCTCGCGTCTCGCCAGATTGATGAACCTGGTGATGGATGGTCTGTGCGCTGGCAGCCCCGAGAGCCTGAAGAAAAACGTGTAGCCTTTAGGGCAGACCTATTGCCAGCAACCTGGTGGTCACTCCGCCCGCCTATTTCAGGGGCAATTTGAATCGTACCCTGACTTCAAGTAGGTCTTGGCCCACTCACGATAGTTATCCGAGAGCGTGTATTTTGAAAGCAGCTCAGGAAGGGAAAGCTCGCTTGCGTGTGTGCCGCTTTGTTCGCGCAGCGCCTCGTAGGTCGCTTTGATTGCGGACAAATAAGGGGCATGCCCATTGACCACGACCCGCACATTGGCGGCACTCAGTTTCTCGACATCGCTCAGGGCCGGATTGCCGTAGTTGATCAGCATGATTGGCACGCTGAGGTGTGCCGTGAGTGCTTCCAGGTGCTGGAAATCCTTAACGCCAACCAGGCAAATCGCATCTGCTCCGGCCTTCTGATAGGCCGCAGTGCGAGCGATGGAGTCTTCCAGCGTGGTAGCGGCCACATTCGTTCTGGCAATGATGCTGAGCGCATCATCCGAACGGGCAAATCGTGCAGCGTAGATCTTGGCTGCGGCTTCTTGCCTTTCGATAAGCACGTTCGACTGCTCGTCGTACTTGGCCGGTAGGTGGGTGTCTTCCAGCGTCAGGGCGGCAACCCCGGCTTTCTGAAGTTCGGTCACTGTTCGCATGACATTAAGTGCGTTACCGAACCCATGATCAGCGTCGCCGATGATTGGGATTTGACTGGCCCGCCCGACTCTAGAAACCTGTTCGACGTACTCATCAAGCGTGAGCAGTGCAATGTCAGGTGCCCCGAGCACTTGAAGCGAGGCGACGGAACCACCTTGGATGGCAACCTCAAAGCCAAGGTCGGATGCCATGCGAACCGAGATAGGATCGAATACGGACGCGGCAAATTTACAGGCGGTTCCGTGAAGTAAGTCACCAAACGTCTTGCGCAATTCATGATGAGATCGCTCGATCATTTTTTCGGCTCCATCCACTTCATTCGCGGTTTTCGTTGGGATCGTCCCGCGTTGAACGAGACCTGGAAATCACGACCGGTCATGGCCATGGTTGATGCGCAAATGACCGGTAAACTGTGCTGATTACTTTTGCGGCAACAGTGCTTTGCGCACTGCTTTTTGGTGTTTCATTGCAGCAATTTCATGCTCGCAGGCTTCGACGTCAAAGGAGTTGTCCCATTTGGCAATGGCGATGGTGCCGATACCGTTGCCGATCAGGTTGGTCACGGCACGCGCTTCGTTGAGGAAGCGGTCGATGCCCAACAGCAGGACAAGGCCTACCAGCGGAATGGAGTGGATGGTCGTGAGCGTTGCCGCAAGGGTTATGAACCCGGCACCCGCCACGCCAGCGGAGCCTTTTGAGGTCAGCAGGAAGACACCCAGCAGAATCATCTGATCCATAAACGTCAGGGGCGTATTGGTTGCCTGTGCGATAAAAATCGCCGCCATGGTGAGGTAAATGCAGGTGCCATCCGCATTGAAGGCATATCCAGTGGGTAGCACCATGCCCACCACTGACTTCTTGCAGCCCAGCTTTTCAAGTTTCACCATCATTCGCGGAAGCACGGCCTCGGTTGAGCAGGTGCCAAGCGTGATGAGAATTTCATCTTTGAAATAACGCAGAAATTGCATAAGCGGCATGCCTGACCATCTAGCAACCGTCCCTAGTACGACCACGATGAAAATCAAGGTGGTGATGTAGAGCGCGACCAGCAACTGGCCGAGTGACAGCAAGGTACCAATGCCGTACTTGCCTATCGTGAACGCCATCCCGGCGCCGGCACCAAGGGGAGCCAGGCGCATCACCATTGCCACGATCTTGAACAGCCCTTGCAGAAACAAGTCGATGGTATTGATCAGCGGTTTGCTGGTTTCACCCATTTGAACGAGGGCGATGCCCATCAATACCGAAATCAAGATGACCTGAAGCATGACGCCATTCGAGAATGCGCCAATGAAGGTGCTCGGGATGATGTTGAGAAAGAAATCGATAGTCCCGCCCTGCTCACTGGCGGCTTGGCTGTACTTGGCGATAGCGCTGGCATCAAGCGTGGTAGCGTTGATATTCATCCCGGCGCCTGGCTTTACGACGTTGACCACAATAAGGCCGATGACCAGCGCAATGGTTGAAAGGATTTCAAAATAGAGCAGCGCCTTCACGCCGATCCGCCCGACCTCCTTGATGCTGCCCATCTTGGCGATACCCACCACGACAGTACCGAAAATAATCGGCGCCAACAGCATTTTGATGAGTTTGATAAAGCCATCCGCAAAAGGTTGAAGCTTGGCTCCGAATTGCGGTTCAAAGTGACCGATTGCAGCGCCGATGACGATACCGATCAGCACCTGCACATACAGCTGGCTGTACCAGCGGGACTTGGACATTTCCACGGAAGCACCTCATTTTATTTTTGTGATGGGCATGTGGTTTGGCGTCAATGGATGACGCCTGAGTCTGCGGCCCCTTTAAAAGAAACCGCAGACCGAGGTTGATCAGCCTTCGCCTAACTCGCGCATGACTGCGTACAAGGCGGACTTGGCTTCGAAACCAACACCTGGAATATCCGGCAGGCCGACATAACTATTTTCCACCTTGATTCCGTCGGCGAAGCCGCCGAAAGGCTGGAACACGTCGGGGTAGGATTCGTTGCCGCCCAGGTGCAGGCCGGCTGCGATGTTCAGGGACATCTGGTGGCCACCATGGGGAACCACGCGGCGGGAAGACCAACCCATGTCTTCCATCACTTTCAGGGTGCGCATGTACTCCACCAGCCCGTAGGACAGGGCGCAGTCGAACTGGAGGAAGTCGCGATCAGGGCGCATTCCGCCGTGACGCAGAAGGTTACGGGCATCCTGGTGGGAGAACAGGTTTTCCCCGGTGGCCATGGGCAGCTCATAGTGATTGGCGAGCTCAGCCTGAAGTGCGTAGTCCAGCGGGTCGCCGATCTCCTCGTACCAGAAGAGGTTGTACTGCTTGATGGCTTCCGCGTAAGCAATACCGGTCTGTAGATCGAAACGACCGTTGGCATCGACCGCCAGTCGACGACCGTCACCCACCACTTCAAGCACCGCTTCGATGCGACGAATATCCTCATCCAGCGGTACTGCCCCAATCTTCATTTTGACGACGTCGTAGCCACGATCCAGATAGCTCTGCATTTCTGCTTTGAGCTTGGTCTGGTCTTTACCTGGGTAGTAATACCCACCGGCTGCGTAGACCCAGACCTTGTCATCTGCCACGCCGTTACGGTAGCGGTCAGCCAGCAGGCGATACAGAGGTTTGCCCTCAATCTTGGCGACGGCATCCCATACAGCCATGTCGATGGTGCCAACCGCGACCGAGCGCTCGCCGTGGCCGCCTGGCTTTTCGTTGGTCATCAGGGTTTTCCAGATGGCGAACGGATCCAGGTTGTTGTTTTCATGGTCGACGAGCGTGTCAGGATCAGCTTCCGTGATACGCGCCAGGAAACGATCCCGCATCAGAGCGCCTTGGCCATAGCGGCCATTGGAGTTGAAACCGTAGCCGATGACGGGTTTGCCATCGCGAATCACATCGGTGATGACCGCGACGACCGAGCAGGTCATCTTGGAAAAATCGATATAGGCATTGGCAATTGGGGAGGCAATGGAAACTGTTTTTTCACGGATGTCTACGATACGCATGACGGGCTCCTCTTGTTGTTTGTGGCCCCACGTTATGCTTTGCGATGTCACCCGCCCAATGCTATTAATGCCGGACCCTATGCACAGGAGGCATGGCCCCTTGGAACTCGTTTGGCTTGAAGATCTTTCAGCGCTTGCGGAGTACGGCAGCTTTGTCCGTGCCGCTGAGGCACGCCATGTTACTCAGCCAGCCTTCAGTCGAAGAGTACGCTCACTGGAGAATTGGATGGGCGTCGAGTTGTTTGTGCGCACACCACAAGGCGCAACCCTTACCGAGGCCGGAAGGCAAATTTTGCCCAGTGCTCAGGAAGCGGCCCGACACTTGTACAGGATGCGCAACGAGGCTCAAGAGGTAGCAGGAATCGCCGCCAAGTCGTTGCAATTCGCGGCAACTCATTCGCTGTCGTTTACGTTTTTTCCCAAGTGGCTTCGAAGCTCAGAAAACGGTGCCCCCATTGAGGCAGTGAAACTGCACTCGGACAGCATGGCCGTCTGTGAGCAGATGCTGATACATGGTCAGGTTCAGTTCCTGCTCTGCCACCGCCATCCCGACGTTCCGCCTTTACTGGCGCCTGATCAGTTCACCAGCAAGAAGGTGGGGGAGGACGTCCTCGTTCCGCTTGCGAGTGCTTCCACTCACTTCGGCACCTCACCCGCGGCATTGCCATACCTCGCATACACCCATGAGTCTGGACTGGGACGTATCGTCGCCCACAGGTTGCGTGGCAAGGAAGATTACCTTCACCTCAAGCCGCTTTTCAGCAGCCACCTTGCAGCGGTACTCATGTCCATGGCCCTGGAAAGCAAAGGTGTGGCGTGGCTGCCCAAGAGCCTTACCGAGCAGGAAGTTCTTGATGGGCGCTTAGTCAGAGCGCTCGACGAAAGCTGGGACATACCTCTGGAAATTCATCTGACCCGCCCGAAAGCAATCCTCAGTCAATCTGCTGAAGAGTTTTGGAGCCGGGCGGGTAGTGACCCCCAAGCTCCCACATGACGAGCGCTCAGTTACGCGCAATGCCCAAGCGGGTCTTTATCTTCACGTCGGATGACTGAGCGACGGAGGTTTTCTGGTTCCCGCGGCAGAGTTTAACCAGAGCAGCATTGCGGCGAGAGAGGCGGCGACTATCAGCGTAAGCCACATGATGACCAGCAGGGTGAAGGTGACACTGTTGTTTAACTCCCGAAAAATGCCGAAGGCAAAAGCCGTGTACCAAGACACCCCCGAAACTGCACCGGAGGCGAGAAACAAGGCCGCTCTTTTGCGGGATACGCCAAAGAGCAGGGGGCGACTCAGGTCGCGTAGGGCTTCTGGCAGCACAAGCGCGTGGATGATTATTCCGTTGATGGTCAGGACGATCACCACAATGACTTTCGCCCAGAGTTTGGGGTTTTCAAACTTTTCCGGCGACTCCATCGCGTAAAGGGCAAGGAAACCAAGGCCTGAAAGCCACAGGAGGCAGAGTCCAATAGTGACCGCGTCGCTGATGAAGTGAAAGGTGCGTCCGATTTCAACCGGGAGGCTGCCCCGGCGCATCCAACGCAGGATCCAGAGGTCCAGCATCGTCGCCCCACCGAGACCGAAGCACATGCCGAGCAGGTGTATACCTATAAGGAGTGTCAGCACCTTTAGCTGTGGGAGTGGAGCCGGCAATGTAACGCTCAGCGCGAGTGTGTCGGCGAGTAAGTAGCCACTGCCGGACAGCGCAAGCAGGCCGCCTAAAATCATGAAAGACGTGCGTATCTTCATTTATTACGGCCTTGGACGAGTGTTTTTAGTTGGACGCGTGCGCAGTTTGTTTACTGGAACAGGCAGATCAAGCGGCTGCTATCTGCAGCGTTGCTGCAACCAGGAAGATACGTTTCGGGTTAAATGAGGCCAGCGACGATAGCGCCACATCAGTAGGTTGCACGGGCGTAGACCCTGCTCAGGAAGGGACCGGTGCTTGGGCATCGATCAGGTTCCGGCTCTTGAGCTCCTCCCAAAAGGCTGCCGGGATACCGACCTTCATCGCCTGCACATTGGAAACGATCTGCCCCGGCGTGCGGGCACCCGGAATGATCGCTGACACTTGCGGATGTGCTGCCGCGAACTGCAGGGCGGCAGTATGAATGTCGATGCCATGTCGTTTGGCAACCGCCATGATTCGCGCGCGCTTTTCCACCGCTCCGGCAGGCAGATCCAGACTGAAGTTGTATCGGCTGCGTCCTCCCAGGAATCCATCGTTCAGTGGTGTTCCAACCACAACGCTGGTGCCCTTCCTGCTCAACGCCGGAAAGGTGTTGCGTAACGCATCGCTGTGCTCAAGGAGCGAATACTGGCAGGCAAGCAACACGATGTCGGGAGTCGGGTCATCACCGGCCATTGCCTGGACCACAGCATTCGGCGTATTGACGCCGAAGCCCCATGCCTTGATGAGCCCCTCATCACGCATCTTTTCAAGCTCAACCATCGCCCCTGTGCGCGCAATGCGATACGCCGCTTCCCAACCGCCTTCCAGTTCGCTGTTATCGGGCGAGATGTCATGGATAAACACGATATCGATACGCGGCAGCCCCAGCCGCTGCAGGCTGTCTTCCACGGAACGCCGTGCGCCTGCCGCGGTGTAGTCATACCGGTAGTTGAAGGGCGCGGGTGACTTCCAGATGGCATGGTCCGCGCGGGGGCCACCCGCGGCAGTCAAAACGCGTCCTACCTTGGTGGAGACCACATAGTCGTTCGGATGTTTGCCGTGCAGAAAGCGGCCTACCCGATATTCACTCAAACCAAACCCGTAGAACGGCGACGTGTCGTAAAGCCTTACACCCGCGTCCCAGGCGGCCTGTAGAACCAGGCCCGCCTGCTCGTCGCTGAGCGGCGCAAAGATATTGCCAATCTGTGTCCCGCCCATGCCAAAGCGTTGAGGCGTCATGTATCGCAGGGTAGGCGAGGGTGAATTGAGGGGCAGGCCTGTGCGCACTGGCCGGCCTTCAGTACGCATCACGCTCCCGCGCTCTGTCAGTAAAGAGGGCGCTGGGGCTGCCGAACTGGCGACACTCGAGGCTGGCAGCAAAGCGGCTGCAACAGTACCCACTGCCGAGTAAGTAAGAAAATCTCGTCTGTCCATCCAACGTTCCTTTCGCGACCGAGGTTTCACGGGATCATCGAAGCCGGTATTCGTACTGGAAGTTAGAACAACGAGGGTTGGCCGGGTGACCCTAATACGCCATATTTTTTGCACAATCCTGCCGATGCGCTTGTGTTGGTCACGCACTCTCAGCAGACTCGAACATTCCGTAAACAGGGGCGCATGTAATGACGAGCGGTTCCTTCTCGCAGTTCGGTTCCGGCCATCTGCATTCTCTGGCGTTGCGCGATCCCATACAGCCCAACGAGCGTCTCCAGGCACTCAGGCGGCTGATCGAAAAAGTCACCCGGCAGATTGGTTTGAACGAGGTCTGCAAAACATCGATTCCAGGTCTGGCCTTTTATCGAATGGCTGACCTGGGTACGCCCACTTACTGCATTTATGAGCCTTGCGTGGCCATCATTCTGCAGGGCGCGAAGGAGATCACGTTCGGTGAGGAGGCCTGTGAGTTCGGGCAGGGGGCGTTCTTCGTCACGTCGGTCGACATCCCCACACTGGCCCGTGTTACCGCTGCCAGCGAGGAAACCCCCTATTTATCCGTCGTGTTGAAGCTCAACCTTTCCATGCTCAACGAGGTGATCCAGACCTTGGAACCGCCTGCGCAGGAAATGGCTACTGAAGCGCGAGGCTTCGTATCCGGTGCGGCGTCGAGTGAGATGCTCGACGCATTCGCTCGACTCGCTACGCTGATCGAACGGCCGCTTGAAGCAGGCTTGATGTCGGATCTGATCAAGCGGGAAATATGCGTTCGGCTATTGCTAAGTAGTGCAGGGCACTGGCTGCGCAGCGTCACCCGCGACGGTTATCGAGACAAGGGCATCGTGAGAGCCATTGAATGGCTGAAACATCACTACGACAAACCGCTGCACGTGGCCGATCTCGCCGAACGATCAGGAATGGCCAGCTCTACGCTGCATCACAGTTTTCGCAAGCTGACAGGCACCAGCCCTGTTCAGTATCAAAAGGCGTTACGGCTGCAAGCCGCACGCAGCCTGATGTTGACCGATCGTGTTGACGTGAACACCGCCGCGTTGCGCGTCGGCTATGAAAGTGTCGCTCAATTCAGCCGTGAATATGCCCGGCGTTTCGGAGCCCCGCCCTCGAGAGACATCAAGCACGTACGGGAGCAGGGCGGACTGCTCGACTAGCGACGCTTCAAAGAGGAATGTGGGTGGTCGACAAGACCTGACGCAAGCCCATGAACGATCGAATCTGGCGAACCCCAGGCAGGTAAAGCAACTGTTCCGCGTGGAGCCGGTTGAAACTGTTGCTGTCCTTGGTTCGTATCAACATGAAGTAGTCGAATTCCCCCGTCACCACATGGCACTCCATGCAGCCGGACACTTTTTGTGCGGCTGCCTCGAATGCGGCGAAGGATTCCGGTGTGGAGCGGTCCAGCACCACGCCGATCAACACCACCATCCCCGCATCCAGCGCGACATTGTCGAGCAGCGCGACTATGCCTTTGATCAGGCCGACTTGCTTGAGCCGCTCGACGCGCCTGAGGCACGCCGGTGCACTCAATTTCACCTTCTCTGCCAGCGCCACATTGGAGATGGAGGCATCTCGCTGCAGGGCCTTGAGAATGGCGCGGTCGGTTCGATCCAGCGGCTGCGGCACCGGGGCCGATACACTTGGCTTCTTGCGAGTGTTTATTGCGTTCATGACTGTTTATTCGCAATTAAAGTATGTTTGATATTTATAGCGAGAAATTATAGTTCTTTAAGTGGTAGAAGTTTGCAACACATCTTTTTGGAAATCTTCTTAATATTGAACTCATCGAAGCCCGTCTGAAAGAACCTGGAAGGCAACCTTTGCCTTTCGGTCTGGCGCTTTGATGTCCAGTAATCAAGGAGCAGCGTCATGAACCTGAATCGTTTTAAACGTTATCCGTTGACCTTCGGTCCTTCTCCCATCACGCCCTTGAAGCGCCTCAGTGAACACCTGGGTGGCAAGGTCGAGCTGTATGCCAAACGTGAAGACTGCAACAGTGGCCTGGCCTTCGGCGGGAACAAAACGCGCAAGCTCGAATATTTGATTCCCGAAGCGCTCGAGCAAGGCTGCGATACCTTGGTTTCCATCGGCGGCATCCAGTCGAACCAGACCCGCCAGGTGGCCGCCGTTGCCGCTCACCTGGGCATGAAGTGCGTGCTGGTGCAGGAAAACTGGGTGAACTACTCCGATGCGGTATATGACCGCGTTGGCAATATCGAAATGTCTCGCATCATGGGCGCCGAGGTACGACTGGACGCCGCCGGGTTCGATATCGGCATTCGGCCCAGCTGGGAGAAGGCCATGGACGATGTGGTGGCGCGGGGTGGCAAGCCGTTCCCGATACCGGCGGGTTGTTCCGAACACCCCTACGGCGGCCTTGGGTTCGTCGGCTTTGCCGAGGAAGTGCGAGAGCAGGAAAAACAACTGGGGTTCACGTTCGACTACATCGTGGTCTGCTCTGTGACCGGCAGTACCCAGGCCGGCATGGTCGTCGGTTTCGCCGCGGACGGCCGTTCGAAGAACGTTATCGGCATTGATGCCTCGGCCAAGCCGGAGCAAACCAAGGCGCAGATCCTGCGTATCGCCCGGCACACCGCAGAGTTGGTGGAACTGGGCCGTGAGATCACCGAAGACGACGTGGTGCTCGATACACGTTTTGCCTACCCGGAATACGGTTTGCCCAACGAAGGCACGCTGGAAGCCATTCGTTTGTGCGGGAGCCTGGAAGGTGTGCTGACCGATCCGGTGTACGAAGGCAAATCCATGCACGGGATGATTGAAATGGTCCGCCGTGGTGAGTTTCCCGAAGGCTCCAAAGTGCTGTATGCGCACTTGGGTGGGGCGCCTGCGCTGAATGCCTACAGCTTCCTGTTTCGCAACGGCTGATTAACGCCAAAAAACCAGGGAGCTCACGAAGCGATGGGTGAGTCGGCATCAATATTGAATGTCACGACCCCATCGTCGAATCGCCACCCGGAGCACGTTGCTCCTATCCAACCGCCGGAAGTACCGCCATGCATGCGATAACGCAATCTGCAGTCTGGATCAAGGAGCCTTCGGCGGATGCCGGAGTAGTGATCGTTACCAGCGCCGCGTTGCCCCCGTACATGATCGACAAGCTGCATGTGGCGATAGATGAGTGGGACCAGGTGGCTTATCTAGCCATCAAACAGTCCGAGGCGTTGAGGCTCGACTGGTTGCAGGTCGGGTCCAGCCCGGAGCCGTCCGACGGGGCCTACGCGTGCCATGCCAGCCAACTGTTGCGCGGCGTCTCCCACGGCAGCTTTTTACTGGATGTCGAAACTGGCACGGATTGCGGCATGACGTGGCTGGGGTCCGTCTTTGGTCATCCGCTGCGCGTGGTCGAGCTTGGAGAAGTAGCCTCCTCCACTGCACAGATGGATCAACAGGTGGAGGTTGTGTTAGCGGCGACCCGAAGCCTGGCGAAAAGCGTGTTGCAGGCACGCGGCGTCATTTAACCAATGACCTGGTCCATTCGCCTGTTGGAACCATAAAGGCATCGCTTATGAGCCAAGCTGTCGATTGTCGTCCCAACGCAATGAGGTGGATGCGCGAGCCATCAAGTTGCACGCGCATCGTGGTCATCGTGTGCGGACTTGATAGCGCTCATATTGACTTGATTCATCAAGGGTTCAGCTGTTTTGACAATGTTGCGCTGCTCCATGTCGATGCGGTGGACACCGTCCCTGGCAAGCACGTTGATGTGCAAGTGGCCAGGAGTGACTGTTCTTTTGTCGTGCTCGGTGAACTGGATGAACGTGTATTGCATAGCCTTTCCATGGGTAAGCGATGCCTCTACTCCATAGCGCCAGACGTGTCGGCCGAATGTTCGGTGATTGCAGCAGTAGAACAGGTCAAAAACTTCGCCCGAGTGAGCTATTCCCGTTACCTTGAAACGATACCCGACAGCGCCGGGAGCTGCCTGTGAACCTGTCGGGGACCACACGTAGAAAACCATGGCCTCAAACGCTGTCGCCGACCGCCAGAATGGTCGCCACCAGGGCCAGGGCGCGAGGTACCAGGGTGTCCAGCTCCAGGTATTCACGATCGGTGTGGACCTTGCCACCCACCGGGCCGAGCCCGCACAGGGTTGGAACGCCCAGGCTGGCGGTAAAGCCGGAGTCGGCGCAACCGCCGGTGAATTCGCCTTCGACGCTGAAACCCAATGCCAGTGCTTTTTGTTGGTAGAGGTGCAGCAGTCGTTCGCTGTGGCGTGCTTCCATCGGTAGAAAGGTCGTCGCTTCCTTGAGGACGGCGCGGGTGCCGATCAGTTCTTCTTCGGCGACGATGGCCTGGATTGCGCTGAAGATCCGATCCCAGTGCTTGAGTTCGATGAAGCGCACGTCCAGCCGCGCACAGGCGCTGGGCGCGACGGTGTTGCTCGACGTACCACCGGATATCAGTCCAACGTTAGTGGTGATGCCGGCCGGGTAATCGGTCAAGGCATGCAGCTTGACGATCTTGCGTGCCAGGGCCTCGATGGCGCTGGCCCCGTCGGCATGGTTGACCCCGGCATGCGCCGCGCGGCCGCTGACTTCGATGATCAGCGTGGCCCCGCCTTTGCGTGCGCTGACCACGTTGCCGCTGGCCCGGCCGGGTTCGGTATTGAGCACGGCGCGGGCGGCACGGGCGGCGTTTTCGATATGGGGCCTGGCGCTGCCGGAGCCGATTTCTTCGTCGCCGGTGTACAGGACCTGCACCGGATAGGGCAACCGGCCGGCGCGCTTGAGTGTTTTGAGCGCGAAGCAATTGAGCACCAGGCCGCCTTTCATGTCGGCGACGCCGGGGCCATAGGCGAGGTTGGCGTCGCGGCTGTAGCCGCGAGTCGTGGTGGTGCCCTTGGGGAAGACCGTGTCGCGATGGCCCAGCAACAGCACCGGTTTTCCAGAATCGCCTGGCACTTCGGCGAGCAGCACGTCACCAAAACCCTCGACCGGGATGCGCTTGAGCAGGATGCCGTCGGCCTCCAGTTCAGCCGCGAGCAGCGCGCCCACGGCGTCGACACCCGCCTTGTCATAGCTGTTGGAGTCGGTGTCGACGATGCGCCGCAGCAGTGCTTCCATGGCTGGGCGCTGGTCGGCTAGCCAGTCCAGGGCCTGTTGTGGCGTGGCGCTCATTGCGCCTGCTCCCGTAACTGATGTTCCCGGGTCAGGCGTGCCGCATCGTTGCCCAGGTCCCAGAACAGCCCGGCCATGATTTGCAGGCTTTCCTTGACCACCGGCGCCAGCAAGTGTTCGTTCGGCGCATGTTGTGAACAGGCCGGGTACGAGTGCGGCACCCACAATGTCGGCAGGCCCAGCACGTCCGCGAACACATCGTTGGGCAGCGAACCACCGAGGTTTGGCAGCAGCGCAGGTTTTTTGCCGGTGGTCTGTGCCAGGGAGCCGAGCGCCCAATCGACCCAAGGGCTCTGCGGGTCCAGCCGAGTGGCATGCATCACATCGATGCGGCTTTGCTTGACCTCGACATTGCTGAAGCCATGCGCATCCAGGTGGGTACGTACCGCCGGGATAAAGGTCGTGTAGTCGCTGTCGACCACGAAGCGGATATGGCAGTGGGCGTTAGCCTTGCCGGGAATCGCATGCACCGGGGCGTCTGGGTTGCCGGTCTTGAAGGCGATGACGTCGAGGGTGTTCCAGCCGAACACCTTTTCGCTCAGCGAAAGCGCCGGGTTACCCCAGTTGGCGTCGATGTCCGGATCGCCCGGTCCGCCACCCACGGCAATATCGGCCAGCGCCTGCCGAACCGGCTCCGGCAGTGTCTCGGGCATCAGGCCCGCCACTTTCACCCGACCGTGTTCATCGACCATGCTCGCGATGGCATTGGCCAGGATGATGCCGGGATTGGCCAGCAACCCGCCCCAGTTGCCGGAGTGGTGGGCGCCTTCACGTAAATTGACCACCAGCTCGAAGTTGAATACCCCGCGCGAGCCGAGAAAAATCGTCGGGCGTGATGCCGCCAGGCGCGGGCCGTCCGAGGCGATGAAAATATCCGCCGCAAGCTCTTTGCTGTGCGCGGCACAGAATGCGTTCAGGCCCGGCGAGCCTTCTTCTTCGCCCATTTCCAGCAGCAGCTTGACGTTGAAACCCAGTTGGCCATCGCGCGCCTTGAGCGTTTGTTCCAGCGCGGTCAGGTTGATCAGGTGCTGGCCTTTGTTATCCGCCGTGCCGCGGCCGTACCAGCGATCGCCTTCGGCAATGACGTGCCACGGCGACAGGCCTTCGCGCCATTGCGCCTCATAGCCGCGCACCACATCACCGTGGCCGTAGCTGAGCACGGTCGGCAGGTCCGGGTGTTCAATGCGCGTGGCGATCATGAAGGGGCCGCGCTCGGCCACTGGGTTGTCATAGATCTTGACGCTGAAACCCATCGCCTCGACATGTGGGGTGATGAACTCATTGAGGTAGCGATACAGCTCGGGCTGGCTGTCCGCTGCCTGGCTTTCGGTGTGCAAGGCGACGCTGCGTTGGAGCAGATTGAAAAACTCGCCATTGTCGAATTGTGCTGTGGTGTTGCTGATAGCCAGTGAACGACTCATGAGTGGACAAGCTCCAGTGTTTGGGCAGAAGTGTCGTGAAGGTGGCAACGCACGTTGCCGCCGATAAGCGGACCATTGGCCGGGTAGGCCGTTTTGCAGGGGGCGAGGCAGCTCGGGCAGCGCGGATGGAAAGCGCAGCCGGACGGCGGTGACATGGGGTTGGGGAAGGTGCCGTGCAGGCCGATCTCGGGAATGCCCAGGCGCGGATCGGGCGTGAGCACCGAATCCAGCAAGGCACGGGTATAAGGGTGACCGGGCTCCGCGAACAACGATTCGCGCGTGCGTTCTTCGACGATGCGCCCCAGGTACATCACGGCGACCCGGTCGGCGAGGTGTTCGATGACCGCCAGGTTATGGCTGATCAGCAGATAGGTCAGGCCGAATTCACGCTTGAGGTCCTGCAGCAGATTGAGAATCTGCGCCTGCACCGACACATCCAGCGCTGAGGTGGGCTCGTCGCAGATCAACACGTCAGGGCGCATGATCAGCGCCCGGGCAATCGCCACCCGCTGGCGTTGCCCGCCGGACAGCTGGCTTGGGTAGCTGTCGATCACCCGTTTGGGCAGGCCGACCACATCAAGCATCGCTTCGGTCTTCCTGCGGCGCTCGGCGGTGCTGCCGATGGCATGCACGATCAGCGGCAGGGTAACGATTTCGCGCAGGGTCTTGCGTGGATTCAGCGAGGAATACGGGTCCTGGAAAATCGGCTGGATATGCCGGGACATTGCCTTGCGATCAGTCGCCGCCAGGTGTTTGCCATTGACCAACACGTCGCCGCTGGTGGGCGGCAACAGACCGAGCAGCATCTTGGCCAGGGTACTTTTGCCGCAACCGGACTCGCCCACCAGACCGAGGGTCTCGCCACGCATCAGGCGCAGGGAAACACCATCCACGGCCTTCAGGGTGGCGGCGGGTTTGAAAAAACCCTGGTTGACCCGAAACTCACGGCGGATGTCACACAGCTCCAAAGCGATATCTTTTTTCATGACCTTGCACGCTCCTGAAGGCGAATCGGTGCCGGGGCCGGGGCGGCGAACAGGCAGCGCGCCATGTGCCCGTCCTGTTCGACTTCGGGGATGTTTTGCGCGCAGGCCGGGATCGCCTGACTGCAACGATTGCGGAACGCACACCCTTGCTGTTCGCCGACCAGACTCGGCACCAGGCCTGGAATCGAACCCAGCGCCTCACCCGGTTTGGTCCGGCCAGGGATTGGAATACTCGCCAGCAGACCCCGGGTGTACGGATGCTGCGGATTCTCGAACAGTTGCAGGGCAGGGGCGGTTTCGACGATTTCCCCGGCATACATCACGGCGACCCGGTCGGCGATCCGTGCCACCAGCCCAAGGTCGTGGGTGATGAAGATCACCGCCAGGCCGAGTTCTTTCTGAATGTCGCGGATCAAGCGCAGGATCTGCGCTTGAATGGTCACGTCCAGCGCCGTGGTGGGCTCATCAGCGATGATCAGGTCCGGTTCGCACATCAATGCCATGGCGATGATCACCCGCTGGCGCAGCCCGCCGGAAAGTTGATGCGGATACTGGCGCAAGCGCTCGGTGGCATTGCTGATCCCGACCTTCTCCAGCATCTGCGCGGCGCGCGCCAGGGCCTCCTTGCGTGAGACCTTGCGATGCTGGGTCAGTACCTCGCTGAGTTGATCGCCAATGCTGTAGGCCGGGTTCAGCGAGGTCATCGGCTCCTGGAAGATCATCGCCAGGCGGTTGCCGCGCAGGTCGCACATGCGCCGCTCGCTCTGGCCGAGCATGTCGATGCCGTCCAGCGTCAGCCGGGACGCGGTGCGTTTGGCCTTGCGTGGCAACAGGTCCATCAACGCCAGCGAGGTCAGGGATTTGCCGCAGCCGGATTCCCCGACGATGCACAGCATTTCACCGCGCTCGACTTCAAAACTCAGGCCGCGTACGGCATGCAGCATGTCATCCGGCGTCGGGCTGTTGCCCATGGGGATGTCCACGCGCAGGTTTTCTACATGGAGTAGTGCCATGTTCGGTTCCCTCTATCAGTTACGGCGGTCTATCAGTTACGGCCGTCGGGCAGGATCAGATCGCGCAGGCCATCGCCGACGAGGTTGATGCCCAGCACCAGAATCATCAGGGCGACGCCGGGAATGGCGATAACCCACGGGGAAAAGAACATGTAGGGTTTGCCTTCCGCGATCATCAGGCCCCAGGACGGCGTCGGTGGCTGCACGCCAAGCCCGAGGAACGAGAGGGCCGACTCCAGCAGGATCGCGTGGGCCATTTCCAGCGTCGCGACGACGATCAGTGCGCCGACCAGATTGGGCAGGATTTCACTCACCAGAATGCGCAGGGTCGAGCAGCCGAGCGCCTGGGCCGACGCCACATATTCAGCATCGCGAATCTGTTGCACCGAGGCCCTGACCACCACCGCGAAGCGATCCCATAACAGGCAGCCGAGCAGCACGATCACCACTTTCAGTGAGCCGCCCATCAACGAGGCCGAGGCCAGCGCGACCATCACCACCGGCATCGCCAGCCGGGTGGTGATCAGGTAGCTGATAAACCCATCGACCTTGCCGCCGTAGTAGCCCGCCAACAGCCCCATGAGCGTGCCGATAAAGCCGGAAATCAGCGCCGCTGCAATGCCGATGAACAGCGAAATACGTGCGCCGTAGAGCAGCCTCGACAGGTAGTCACGGCCCAGCTTGTCGGTGCCGAGCACGTATTCCCAGGTGCCGTTGGCCATCCATACCGGTGGTTTCATGCGCAGCATCACGTCTTGCGCATAAGGGTCGTAAGGTGCCAGCCACGGCGCGAACAGTGCACCTGCGAAGATAATCAGCAACAACACCGCGCCGATGGCGAAACCCCGATGACGCAAGCTCTTGCCAAGCACTCGGCTCAGGCTGCTCGGTGGTGGCAGGTAGTCATTGATCGCGAGGGTAGTGGGGGTGCTCATGTAGGCCTCCTAGCGCACGCGAATACGCGGGTCGAGCAGTGCGTTGAGCACATCGGCCAGCAACGTGAGGATGATGTAGATCACCGCAATCAACAGGACCACGGCCTGTACCACCGGAAAGTCGTCACGGGCGATGGCGTCCCAGGCAAGTTGCCCGATGCCTTGCAGGGAGAACACGGTTTCGATCACCACCGAGCCGCCGAGCATGAAGCCGAACTCCACCGCCGCCAGCGCGACGACCGGAATCAGCGCGTTGCGCAGTGCATGCTTGAACAGCACGCGGGTGGGGCGCAGGCCCTTGGCGCGGGCGGTGCGGATGTAATCGGAACTGAGCACATCAAGCATGCCGGCGCGGGTCAGGCGCATGATTGCCGGCGTCGCGTAGTAGCCCAGGGCAATGGCCGGCATGACGAAGTGCAACAGGGTCGCGTTGCCGGACACCGGCAGCCACTTGAGCGTCACCGCGAACACCACGATCAGCATCAGCGCAAACCAGAAACTTGGCATCGCCTGGCCCAGCACCGCGATGCTCAAGGCCAGCCGGTCAACCCAGGTGTCGCGTTTGACTGCGGCCAGCACGCCCAGTGGAATGGCCACCAGCAAGGCGATCCCCAGCGCCATGGCACCCAGCCCCAGGGTAATCGGCAAGCGGCTGGCGACGAGGTTGTAGACCGATTCCTGAAAGAAAAACGAGTTGCCCAGGTCCAGCCGCAGCAAATCGCCCAGCCAGTTGAAGTACTGGGTCGGCAGCGGTTTGTTCAAGCCGTACTGCACGCGAATCTGTTCGATCTGTTCGCTGGTGGCTTCCGGTCCGCCAATGGCAGTGGCGAGGTCGCCGGACAGGTGCAAAAGAGAAAAGCTGATCACCGACACGGTAATGGCAACGCAAATGGCGATGCCCAGGCGGCGCAGAAGGAATCCAAGCATGGCAAGTTTCCTCATATCCAATGGATGACAAGTGTGAGGACGTGTCCGTGGCGCACGAGAGTCCGTGCGCCCGGTTACGTATTACTTCCACGTGGACTCGACGAAACGCGGCAGCTCATCCGGGTACGGTGTGAACGCGAGTTCCGAGGTGTAGGCGTAGTTCATCGAGTAGTTGAACAGCGGCGCCCAGTAGGCTTGCTCGCTGATGCGCTGCAAGGCTTTGCGGTAGTTATCCTTGCGCACTTGCGGGTCGAGGGCATTGTCGGCGGTCTGCAACCAGCCCTGGACTTGTGGGTCCTTGATATTGTCGTCCGGATTGCCCTTGAACCAGGTACCGGCCGACGCCGAGGTGTCGAGGATCGAGAACGAGCCCCAGGCCTGAAACGACATGGGCACCTTGCCGCCACGTTGCTGATCGCGCAGGGCGGCGTACTTCAAGTAGCGCAGCTTGGCGTTGATGCCCACTGCGCGCAGGTTGCCGATGATGGCTTCGACGTAATCACGGTCGCGATAAGCGAAGATTTCTGTCTCGAAGCCATTTGGGTAACCGGCTTCGGCGAGCAGCGCCTTGGCCTTGGCGGGGTCATAGTCGTAGACCGTGGCCGCAGTGGTATCGCAACCGAACTGGCCGGGATAACAGGCAACCTGCAAGGGCTTGGCTTCGCCCCCCACCAATTGCGTGGCCAGCGCATTGCGGTTGATCGCATGGTTGATGGCCTGGCGCACCTTGAGGTTCTTCATCGGTGAGTTTTCAGTGGAGGTGCCACGTGCATCAAGAATCAGGAAACCGATGCGCATGGTTTCGCCACTGGTCACGGTCAGGTTCGGCATACCCTTGAGGTCGACCGCCTGATCCGAGGTCACACGCCAGGTCCAGTCGACACCGTCGGTCATCAACTCGGCCAGACGGGTTTCTGCATCCGGGATCACGCGGAACTTGAGGTGGCTGATATGGGGCTTGCCTTGTGGGCTATCCGGGAAGTAGTCCTTGTTGATCTCCATGGTCACGCCTTCGCCGGCCACCACCGACACGGCTTTATACGGCCCGGTGCCAATGGGCTTGCGACTGAATTCGGCCAGGCCGACCTTCTCGAAGTACTGCTTGGGAAACATCGGAACGGCGTTGGACAGGTATTCCAGTGCCGGCGGGAAAGGCTTCTTCAAATACAGGCGGACGCTGTAGTCACCGGTTTTTTCGGCGCCCTTGATCCAGTCTACGTTTTGCACGGTAACGACTTTCGCTTCGGGCGACACCACGTAGTTGAGGGTGAACACCACATCGTCGGCGGTGAAGGCGTCGCCGTTGTGAAATTTGACGCCCTTGCGCAGCTCAAAGTCGAGGGTGGTGTCGTCGACCTGCTTCCAGCTGGTAGCCAGCATGGGTTTGTATTCGCCGCTTTTGGGATCGCGGTAGATCAGGTTGTCCCAGATCAGCCGGCCGAGAATCACGCCTTCGCGTAAATCGTTGTGATAGGGGCTGATGTTTTCAGGCTCGCTGTCGGAAGCGTAAACCAGGGTGTCGTTGGCTTTGCCGGCATGCGCCGGAAAGCTGCTGATAAGGCCCATCAGCGCGATACTGCAGGCGAAACCTTTGATGCCCATGCCGTCGTCTCCGTTGGCGAGAGTGGTTGAATCAAAGGGCAGCGAATCGCAAATGCGTAGAAGGAGGAGGAAAAGGTCGGGCGCTGTTTTTTTTGGTCTGGACACGAATGTAGGGAAGGGCTATCAATGCCGCAAGCACAATATTTCGATACTTCCTTTGCCGAAAAGGCAATCCTTGGGGGCTCCGATGCAGCTGTATGGCGTGCAGTCCACGGCACTGCGCTATTTTCTTGAAGTCGCCCGATGCGGATCGATCAGCGAGGCCTCAATGC
Organism: Pseudomonas sp. JV449; assembly: GCF_032424295.1. Taxonomy (NCBI): domain Bacteria; kingdom Pseudomonadati; phylum Pseudomonadota; class Gammaproteobacteria; order Pseudomonadales; family Pseudomonadaceae; genus Pseudomonas; species Pseudomonas sp. JV449. The sequence continues at coordinate 389,774 of NZ_VYKD01000015.1, forward strand.
GGCTGAATGTGGCGGCATCAGCGGTGAGCCGGCAAATTTCCAAGCTTGAGTTGGCCCTGGATGCCAGCCTGTTTGAGCGTCGCGCCCGCGGCATGGTGCTCAGCGAGGCGGGGGCGCGACTGGCGGCGTATGCGCGCAAGTCGCAGCTTGAGGCCGAGCAGGTGGTGCTGGAAATTACCGAGCTGCACGGCTTGCAACGGGGCCATGTGCATGTTGCCTGTTCGGAAGGATTTGCCCTGGAATACATGCCCAGGAGCATCAGCGCGTTCAGGCGTGAGTATCAGGGCATTCATTTTACGTTGGAGGTCTGTGCGCCCGCTGAAGCGACCGAGAAGGTTCGCTCCGGTGAAGCCGACCTGGCGATGACGTTCAGCCTGACGCCGCAAAAGGAAATCAAGGTCGAACATGTCCTGAGCGGGGCGATTTTTGCCGTGGTCTCCAATGCCCATCCCTTGGCCGGGCGGGAGTCTGTCAACCTCGCCGAGTTGCAACCCTGGCCCATTGCGTTACCCAAGGCCGACACTACGATACGGCAACTCTTCGACATCTGTTGCGGCGTACAGGGGTTGTTGTTCGACCCGGTATTGACCACCAATTACGTTGCCGCGCTCTACAGTTTCGTCCGTGAAGAGGGAGGCATCAGCCTGGCCAGCGAAATGACCTTGCACCAACAGGTGGCGGACAAGCAGTTGCAATGCTTGCCGATCCTTGATGAAGGCATGCAGGCGCGGCGCATCGAACTGCAAAGCATGGCTGGGCGCAATCTACCGGCGGCGGTTTCGGCGTTCAGGGATTTTCTGATCGCTGAGCTGGCGAAGGCGAAGCGGCTTTGAAAAGATGAGGTTATTGCAGCGGCCCCACCACTTGCCGATAGCGTTCTTCCCCCTGCGGCGTCTGGCGGGTCATGTTGATTTCCAGGCCGATGGGATCGGCTTTACGGTTGCCGGCCAGCTGACGCCAGCCTTGGCCCGGTTCCCAGATGCGCACTTGCAGGTCGCTGACACCGGATAAGACGGCCACTGCTTTTTTGGGCGCAGGCAACGGGTATCGATCACTGGCTGCGGATGTGGCGCGGTACAGCGTGTCACCCTCCAGCCACCAGCGCACCCGTTGCAGACCGTTTTCGGGAAGGGCTGCGTTACGAATCACGTTCAGTTGAAAATCATGCTGGTCGGAGCTGCGAACGCTGATTGCGGCGAGCCCGTCGGGCTGTTCGTCATCGTTCAAGGCTGGCGTTCTCAGTTCAACGCCGGCGCGCAGGGCCAGGTCGCGGTCCAGCTGGTTGAGTGTGCGCAACAACGCTTCGGTTTGCTCGGTGCTGGCCTGCAGATGGCTGTCGGCACGGCTCACGCTGTCGAGGCCGCGCCAGGCAATCAGGCTGACAATGGCCATCAGCATGATCGCCACCATGACTTCAATGAGGGTAAAACCGTGCTGGTCTGTTTTCATGGTTGGTTCGCCACGCGTATTTGTCCTGTCGCCGTGCGGTGAAGGGTGAGGCGGTGCTGGCCATCCGAGAGCTGCAGTTGCAAGGGCGAGGCAAACCATTCGGCATTCAGTACCACCGGTTGCCTGGGGGTTACACGTACGCTCATCGAGGGTGTTTCCCAGGCACGGGGACGCAGTTGCGGGTCGCTCATGAAGTGATCCCAACCCTCGCCGGGCGCGTTGCGACGACTGAAGCGAAACCCTTTATTGTCGGCCCGCCACGTGATGGGGCGGCCGTCGGCCCGGGCTTCGGCCTGGGCGATCTGCAGCATCTGGACCACGCGGTTGGCGTCCTTGCGCAGCAATTGCAACGGGTCGGGTTTGATGCTCAGGCTGATCGCCGCTGAGGCGATGCCGATGATCACCAGGACCACCATCAACTCGATCAGGGTGAAGCCTTGCTGATTGGCCTTGGTCATGACACAACGCTCCTTCGTCGTGGGTCTCTCCTGTAGACTGCCCGGCAGGACAACAAGGAGGTTTTGTCGTGGTCGCTATTTTTCGTTTGACCGCGCCGCGAATGGTGCAGGCAGTGGCATTGGCCACGGCGCTCGCGGGGGGGCTGGTCTGGTCTTCCGTGTTGCTGACATCGGCCGAGTCCCAGGTGCCGCCAGTCGAGCCGCCGGTTTTGGCCGCTCGCCCGGATACCCCGGCGTTGCAGTGGTTTTCCAACCAGCCGGCGGTGGTGGACATCAAGGTCTCCGGCCTGATGGCGGGCGTGCGCGGGGCGGTGGCGATCCTGAGCCTGAACGAGGGGCCGCCGCGCAGTTTTCGGGTGGGCGAGTCATTGGCCCAGGGTGTGCGCCTGGCGGCGATCGAGGGCGATGCGGTAGTGATTGAGCGTGGCACGCAGCACACCCGCATTAAGGTCAGCACGCTGCCGGACTCGGTGGTGCTACCGCGCTTGACCCGACCCTGAACGCTCATTGGGGCGTTGCCTTCGGCGGGTTGAGCAGCGTTTCCACCCGCGCCAACGGTGGCGCCTCGCGCTTGCGCTCCGACACCTGCAGGGTGACGCGCATCAGCCGTCCATCGGCGCTCGGTGCGATGCTCTGCTCGCAACGCAACTGCAAGCGGCCCTGATCACAGTCAAACGCTTTGTGCCCCCTGGGCAGGCGTCCCTCCAGGCGCAGTTCGGCGAGCCTGCCCTGGGCCGACAGCAGCGCCATCGAGCGGTCGCGCAGCAACCCATTGCTCTGGGTCATCAAGCCTGCAACGCGGACCGCCGCCGCCATCGCCACGGCAATGATCGCCAAGGCCACGAGCACCTCGATCAATGTAAAACCTTGCTCCTTGCGCGACAGCTCCATGGGTCACTCTTGGCGTAAAAACACGCCGTAGAGTAGCACTCAGAGAGCCGCGGGCAGCGGCCAATTATTTTTGCTATCCAGATAGTTAGTTTTGTTACACTGCGCGCCGAATTAGGATCAAGCCAAGGATGGTGGATATGGATTTCGCGCGCATCAAATATGGGCCTCGCGCCCGCCACGCTCAGCAAGGGTTCACGCTGATCGAGATCATGGTGGTGGTGGTCATCCTCGGCATTCTGGCGGCGATTGTCGTGCCTAAAGTGCTGGACCGTCCGGACCAGGCCAGGGCGATTGCGGCCAAGCAGGACGTTGCCGGCCTGATGCAGGCGCTCAAGCTTTATCGCCTCGACCACGGCACCTATCCCAACATGAACCAGGGCCTCAAGGTATTGGTCGAGCGCCCGGCAGATGCAAAAAATACCAACTGGCGTTCTTATCTGGAGCGCCTGCCCAACGACCCCTGGGGCCGTCCTTACCATTACTTGAATCCCGGCGCGAACGGCGAAGTCGACATCTTCTCCCTCGGTGCCGACGGACAGCCTGATGGCGACGGTGTGAATGCCGATATCGGATCCTGGCAGCTCTAAGCGCGGCCATGAAATCACACTCGCCCACAGGGGCGAAACAGCGCGGCATGGCGATTATCAGCGCGATGCTGATCGCGGCGGTGGTCGCTGTGTTCGCCGCCGGCATGCTCACCCGCCAGAGCGTTTTTACCCGTTCACTTGAGGCCGAGCAGGCGCGAGTGCAGGGCAGTGCATCACTGCTGGGCGGCCTGGAAGTCAGCCGGCGATTGCTTCGGGACGCCCGCGAGCAGGATGTGCTGACGCGGCTTGACCAGCCATGGGCCCGGCCGATCAACACCGCTCAGGACGGCGAATTCGAAGGCCGCCTTGAGGACCTGCAAGGCAAGTTCAACCTGCGCAATTTAATCGCCCAAGAGTCTGTTGATCTCGGGCAGATGCGCAGCTTTGAGCGGTTGTGCGAGATGATCGGTGTCGAGGCCCGCCTGGCGCAGCGCATCAGCCAACGCGTGATTGCGGCCTACCCACATAGGCCGGTTGCCTCAACAGTGGGGCAGCCGCCCCCGCCATTACCCGCCACCCAGCCGATGCTGCGCAGTCTTGATCAATTACGCGGTATCGAAGGCCTCAATGAGCGGGTCTTGGCACGGTTGGAGCGCTACGTCAGCATTCTTCCGGTCAACACCTGGGTCAACAGCAATACGGCCAGCGCGGAGGTGCTGGCCGCGGTGGTGCCGGGTTTGTCCTGGGCGCAGGCCAAGGCGTTGGTCGCCGAGCGCGATCGCGGCCAGTGGTTTATCAATCGCGGCGACTTCGTTAACCGTGCGCGATTGCCCAACCTGAACGTGGATGAACTCAATGTCGGGATCACCAGTGAGTGGTTCCTGCTCCAGGGTCAAGCCCGCCGCAATCAGCGCCGTGTGCACCTGGCTGCGCTGCTGCATCGTCCGGAAGACGCAATGCCCAGGGTGATCTGGTCGAGGCTGGGCGTATGACGCGCCTGCGTCTTGCCTTGCCGCCGCTGGAGTCCTTGACGTCGGACACCGAGCTTGAGTTCGCGCAACTGGACCGCAAGGGGCACGTCAGTCATACCGGCATCAGCACCCTTGGCCAGCTGGGACAACAGGTCAAGTCTCAGGCCGTCGAGTGTTTCCTTCACCCCATGGACACGGTACTTACGCGCATTGAACTTCCGCCGCTGTCAGCGTCCCGTATCGATGCGGCCGTTACCTGCGCTGCGCAGGCCTTGATCCTGGGGCCCAGCGAGCAGATGCATGTGGCGCACAGCGCTCGAGATGCCGATGGACAGGTGCACCTGAGCTGGCTGCCCAAGGCTGTACTGGATCGCCTTGATCAGTTGCTTGGCCTGCACGGATTGAAGCTGGGCGGCCTGTATCCAGCGCCTTACCGCTTAGCCGTGCCAGCGGCCGGGCAGGTCAATGGGTGTGTGGTAGAGGGCCAGTTGCTGCTGCGTTTCACCCTCGCCCATGGGGCGGTGGAACCGTTGGTTGAGGACCGTCTGGAAGCGCTCGCCGCCACCGGCGAAAGTGTGCTGTGGCCCGTGGACCATCAGCGCTGGAACGGCGCTGCCCCTGGCTGGGGATTGCACGCCGGGGTCGGTCGGCGCACTGCACAGGCGGCCGGTTGGGGGCGGGCGTTGGGCTGTTGTGCGTTGGCCGTGGGTGTCTGGGTGGCCGGGCTCAACCTTTACGCCGCCCGCGAGGTTGCGCAAGGGCAGCAGCTCAAGCAGCAGATGAGCCAGCGCGTGAAGCACGCATTTCCCGAGCTGCCGGTGATTCTCAACCCTCTGCAACAGGCTCGCCAGCAGTTGGCGAACCGGCAAGGGGGAGGGCCCGCGCAGCTCAATCACGACTTTGCTTACCTGGTGCAGCAAGCCGCCATGGCGCTGCCGTTCATGGCCGGCAGCGTCCAGCGGTTGACCTTCAGCGAGCGCCAGTTGCAGCTGCAGATGACCGCCGAAGCCACTCCCGCTGCCGACGGCGCTGTACAGGCTGCGCTGAGCCAGGCGGGACTTTCCGCCCACCGCAACGAGCGCATCTGGACGCTGAGTGCGATGGCCGAACCCGCGTCGGGAGAGGGTGATTCCAGCGTGGAAAACGACGATGAATAATCCGAGACTGATGGCCTTCAAAGGGCGCTGGAAAGCGCTGGCCCCGCGGGAAAAAACCATGCTCAGCGGTGCGGTGGTGTTTCTCGCCAGCCTGTTGGTCTGGCTGTCGCTGATCCAGCCAGCGCTCAAGAACATTGACTATTGGCAAGCTGAAACCCCGAAGCTGCGCGCCCAGAGCCAGGCACTGGCGCTGTTGCTTCGTGAGGTCACCACGCCTGTCGGGCTGGACCTTGAACACTCAGTGCGGCAATCCCTCGACGCCGCCGGACTGGCGGGGCACTACCGGTTACAGGCCCAGGATGCGTCCTGGCAACTGACACTGGACTCGGCCCCCGCCGATGCGGTGCTCGGCTGGTTATTGAGTGACCCAGGGCAATTCTCGCTGGACGTGGTGGAGGCTCGTTTGCAGCGCGCCGGCGAAACCTCGGTCGACAACACGGCAGGCACTCTCACAGGAACCGTCCGTATGGATCGGATGCACGGCGCTAAGGAAGCATCATGAAGTGGTCAGGTTCCCATTATGTCCGTACGGCTGTGCCGTTTCTGTTGCTCGCACTGAGTGCGTGCAGCGCCCAGCCCACGGCGGATTTACCCCAGGACAGTGAGCTCGGCCTGCCCCTGGCCACCACCCAGCGCAGCGGCGATGCCCTGGTAGACCGGCAGCGTGCGCAAGTGCAAATCGAACGGCAGTCGCGGCCCTTGCACAAGGTTACCAACCCCACACGTGGCAGCGGTGCCGGTCACAGCGGCGTGGCGCCGAGCAAACCCTTGGGCGATCAACCGGTCACGCTGAATTTCGTCGAGGCCGACATTCAAGCCGTGGTGCGGGCGTTGTCCCGTGCGACGGGGCAGCAGTTCCTGGTCGACCCGCGCGTCAAGGGCTCCCTCACGCTGGTTTCCGAAGGGCAGGTGCCGGCGCATCAGGCCTACGACATGCTGCTGGCGGCACTGCGCATGCAGGGCTTCAGCGTGGTGGATGTGGGCGGTATCGCGCACGTGGTGCCCGAGGCCGATGCCAAGCTGCTCGGCGGGCCGATCTACAGTGCCGACAAGCCGGGCGGCAGCGGCATGCTCACGCGCACCTTCCGCCTGCAATACGAAAACGCGGTGAACCTGATCCCGGTACTGCGCCCGATCGTTTCGCCAAACAACCCGATCAACGCCTATCCGGGCAACAACACCATCGTTGTCACCGACTACGCCGAGAACCTGGCGCGGGTGGCGCAGCTTATCGACGGCATCGACACACCGAGCGCCATCGACACCGACGTGGTGCAGGTTCAAAACGGGATCGCCGTGGATATCGCCGAGATGGTCTCGCAACTGCTGGAGCAGCCGGGCAGCGATCCGACGCAGAAAATCACGGTGGTGGGCGACCCGCGCTCCAACGCGATCGTGATTCGTGCCGGCAGCCCGGAGCGAACCGAGTTGGCGCGTAACTTGATCTACAAGCTGGATAACGCCCAAGCCAACCCAAGCAATTTGCACGTGGTGTACCTGCGCAACGCCCAGGCCGCGAAACTGGCGCAGTCGTTACGCGGTTTGCTGACCGGTGAAAGCGACAGCGGTGGCGGTGACAATGCGCGGTCGGCCCTCAGCACAATGGGTGCCAATATCTCCGGCAGCCAGACCGGGCAGGGCAGTGGCCAAGGCAGTACCACCAGCGCCAATGAGTCGGCGCAGACGAACAGCAGCTCGAGCAGCCAGGCCGGCGGGCAAACGAATGAGCAAAACGTCGCCTTCACCGCCGGTGGCGTGACCCTCCAGGCCGACTCGACCACCAACACCTTGCTGATTTCTGCCCCGGAGCCGCTGTACCGCAACCTGCGTGAAGTCATCGACATGCTCGACCAGCGCCGCGCCCAAGTGGTGATTGAAAGCCTTATCGTTGAAGTCGGCGAGGACGATGCCAATGAGTTCGGCGTGCAGTGGCAGAGCGGCGACCTGGCCGGCAAAGGCGTGATTGGCGGGACTAACCTGGGCGGCGCGGGGTTCAACCTGAATGGCAAGACCAGCGTTGACGTGCTGCCCGGCGGGCTCAGCCTCGGCTTTATCAACGGTACCGTGGATGTGCCCGGCATTGGCAAGGTCATGGACCTCAAGGTGTTGGCCCGCGCGCTTAAAAGCAAAGGCGGCAGCAACGTACTGTCGACGCCGAACCTGCTGACCCTGGATAACGAGGCGGCCAGTATTTTTGTTGGCCAGACTATCCCGTTTGTCAGTGGCAGCTACGTGACCGGTGGCGGCGGTACCAGCAATAATCCGTTCCAGACGGTCACCCGTGAAGAGGTCGGCTTGAAGCTGAATGTGCGCCCACAAATCTCCGAGGGTGGCACGGTCAAACTCGATATTTACCAGGAAGTCAGCAGCATCGATGAGCGCGCGTCCAGCAGCGCCGCGTCGGCCGGGATCGTCACCAACAAGCGCGCGATCGACACCAGTATTTTGCTCGACGACGGGCAGATCATGGTCCTCGGCGGCCTGCTCCAGGACGGTTACAGCCAGAGCAATGAAGCCGTGCCGTGGCTGTCGAGCATTCCGGGGCTGGGTGTGCTGTTTCGCAATGAACGCCGGGCGGTCACCAAGACCAACCTGATGGTGTTCCTGCGCCCGTATATCATCCGCGACAGTGGGGCCGGGCGCGCGATCACCCTGAACCGCTATGACTACATGCGCCGTGCCCAGGGCCATTCCCAGCCGGAACACAGCTGGGCGATGCCGGATGTGCAGGCGCCGCAGTTGCCGGCGGTGGAGAAGGGGATTCCGGGCGGGCAGCAGCAGGGGCCGAGGGCGGTGATTCGCGCGGTGCCTGTAGGTGCGCGACCATGAGCCTGCTGTACGCAGGACCCAATGTGTATTCCTGTGGGAGAGGGGTATGAGCCTGCTGCCCTACGCCTGGGCCAAATCCCAACGCATCCTCCTGCGTCCCGGCGACGACGGCATGCTGCTGACCGTCTGCCCCTCCACCCCCGGTTGGTCGATCAGCGAAGTGCGGCGCCAGTTCGGCCAGTCGCGGGTTGAGCAGGTACGCGACGATGAACTCGACGGCCTTCTCGCCAGTGCTTATGCCGATACGGGCAGCGCCGCCGCCGTGGTGGGCGCGGCAGAGAACGAGGTCGACCTCGACCGCCTGATGCAGGACATGCCCGAAATCACCGACCTGCTCGACACCCAGGATGGCGCGCCGGTGATTCGTATGATCAACGCCTTGCTCACACAGGCAGCGCGGGACGAGGCCAGTGATATTCACATCGAGCCGTATGAAAGCCATTCGGTGGTGCGCTACCGCGTCGACGGCACGTTGCGGGATGTGGTGTCGCCGCGCAAGGCGCTGCATGGTGCGCTGGTGTCGCGGATCAAGATCATGGCCCAGCTCGATATCGCCGAAAAACGCCTGCCCCAGGACGGGCGTATCGCCCTGCGCGTGGCCGGGCGGCCGATTGATATTCGCGTGTCGACCGTGCCCACCGGGCATGGCGAGCGGGTGGTGATGCGCTTGCTCGACAAGCAAGCCGGCCGTCTGCAACTGGAAACCCTCGGCATGGCGCCCTCGGTACTGGCCAGGCTCGATACCCTGATCCGCCAGCCCCACGGCATCGTGCTGGTCACCGGGCCCACGGGCAGCGGCAAGACCACCAGCCTGTACGCCGCCCTGGCGCGGCTGGATGCGAGCACCAGCAATATCCTCACCGTGGAAGACCCGGTGGAATACGACCTGCCGGGCATCAGCCAGATCCAGGTCAATGCCAAGATCGACATGACCTTCGGCCTGGCGCTGCGGGCGATCCTGCGCCAGGACCCGGACATCATCATGATCGGTGAAATCCGCGACCTGGAGACCGCGCAAATCGCGGTGCAGGCCTCGCTCACCGGGCACTTGGTGCTGGCGACCCTGCACACCAACGATGCGGTGTCGGCGGTCAACCGCCTGATCGATATGGGCGTCGAGCCGTTCCTGCTGGCCTCGTCACTGCTGGGCGTGCTGGCGCAACGCCTGGTCCGCCGCCTGTGCCCGCATTGCAAACAGGAAGACCCGGCCGCGCCCGGCACCTGGCGCCCGGTGGGCTGCGCGCAGTGCAACCAGATCGGCTACAGCGGGCGAACCG
>NZ_VYKD01000016.1:0-204051 GCF_032424295.1 Pseudomonas sp. JV449
CGTCGAAGACTACGACGTTGATAGGTTGGGTGTGTAAGCGCTGTGAGGCGTTGAGCTAACCAATACTAATTGCCCGTGAGGCTTGACCATATAACACCCAAGCAATTTGCGTCGAAAGGCCAGATTGCGGTGTGTGAAGACGCAATGAACCGAAAGTTCGAGATCTTACAAAACACCGACAGCTGTCACATACCCAATTTGCTGAAGCGAGGCCAGCTGGCCACGACTCAGTACCCGAATTTCTTGACGACCATAGAGCATTGGAACCACCTGATCCCATCCCGAACTCAGCAGTGAAACGATGCATCGCCGATGGTAGTGTGGGGTTTCCCCATGTGAGAGTAGGTCATCGTCAAGATTAAATTCCGAAACCCCATTTGCGAGAGCAGATGGGGTTTTGTTTTGGGCGCTCGAAAAGTGGGTACGCCTAGGCGGATGAGCTGTTGAGTATCTTCAAGGGCAGCTGCCGTATCACCGTACCCGTCGAGAGGGAACTCACTTCAGAGTGCCGTTGGGGAATTCAATGCAAAGTGTTTCTGCATTTTTGGTATGGTGCAGCACATTTCCCAAGGACTGATCTTTCATCGCAGGATGCGGCGTCGACCTTCTTCAACGAGATGCTGTAGAAATGCCTGAACCGATACCGATTAAAGATCACGAAAAAGAAAACCGCCTGGTCAACAAGCGCCTGCTCGCTTGTGCGTTGTTGGTGATAGGCATTACGTGTGCCCTGGTGGGGCGTATGTATTTCCTTCAAGTCGTACAGTTCGACTACCACTCCACGATTTCTGAAAACAACCGCGTCCACGTGCTGCCCATCACTCCGACGCGCGGCCTTATCTATGACCGTAATGGCGTGGTGCTGGCCGATAACCGACCCAGCTACAACCTGACCATCACCCGCGAGCGCACCACTGACCTCAAGGGCGAACTCGACGCCATCGTCAACTTGCTGCACCTGCCTGTCGAAGACCGTGCGTTGTTCGACAAGGCCCTGAAGCAGGCACGGCACCCCTTCGTCCCCGTGACGTTGTTTTACGAGTTGACCGAAGAGCAAGTCGCATTGCTGGCGGTGAATGAGTTCCGCCTGCCAGGAGTAGATGTAGAGCCGCAATTCGTCCGTCACTACCCGCTGGGTGCGCATTTTGCCCACTCCATCGGCTATGTGGGGCGGATCAATGAGAAAGAATCCAAAGCCCTCGACTCGGTGGAGTACCGTGGCACGCAGTCCATCGGCAAAACCGGTATCGAGCGTTTCTACGAATCCGAACTGCATGGTCATGTCGGCTACGAAGAGGTCGAGACCAATGCCCAAGGCCGCGTACTCCGTGTGCTCAAGCACACCGACCCGATTCCTGGCAAAAATATCGTCCTGAGCCTCGACGTGAAGCTCCAGGAAGCTGCGGAAGAAGCCCTGGGTGATCGCCGTGGCTCAGTGGTTGCCCTCGATCCGCAAACCGGCGAAGTACTGGCCATGGTCAGTAAGCCGAGTTTTGATCCGAACCTGTTCGTCACCGGCATCAGTTTCAAGGAGTATGCCGCCCTGCACGACTCCATTGACCGGCCGCTCTTCAACCGTGTCCTCCGGGGGCTCTATGCGCCGGGCTCGACCATCAAGCCGGAAGTGGCCATCGCTGGCCTCGACAGCGGTGTCGTCACCCCACAGACCCGTGTATTCGATCCCGGTTACTACCAGCTCCCCGACTTTGACCACAAATACCGCAATTGGAACCACAGCGGCGACGGCTGGGTAGACATGGACGCTGCCATCATGCGTTCCAACGACACTTACTTTTACGACCTTGCTCACAAACTCGGCATCGACCGTCTGCACGACTACCTGGCGGAGTTTGGCCTGGGCCAGAAAGTCTCCCTGGACATGTTCGAAGAGTCCGCTGGCTTGATGCCATCCCAGGCTTGGAAGCGCGCCACGCGGCGCCAACCCTGGTTCCCGGGCGAAACCGTGATCCTCGGCATTGGCCAGGGGTATATGCAAGTCACTCCGCTGCAATTGGCCCAGGCCACGGCGTTGATCGCCAACAAGGGTGTGTGGAATCGCCCGCACCTGGCCAAGACGATCAATGGTGAGCCGCCGGTGGACCAGAATCCAATGCCCAACGTCGTCCTCAAGGATCCGCGTGATTGGGAGCAGGTCAATCACGGTATGCAGTTGGTGATGCATGACCCGCGAGGTATCGCCCGGGCCGCCGCACAAGGGGCGCAATACCGCATTGCCGGCAAGAGCGGTACTGCGCAAGTGGTTGCGATCAAGCAAGGTGAGCGTTACAACCGCGAAAAAACCCTGGAGCGCCATCGCGACAACGCGTTGTTCGTTGGCTTCGCTCCGGCCGAACATCCGAAGATCGTGATTTCGGTGATGATCGAAAACGGTGAGGCCGGTGGTCGCGTCGCGGGTCCGGTGGTGCGGCAAATCATGGATGCCTGGCTACTCGACCAGGACGGTCACCTGAAGCCGCAATATGCGACGCCGGCAAAAGCGCCAGGTGACCCCCACGTCTAAATCATGCCTTCCACTCGTCCCATTGCTCTATGCCTTCATGGTCAAGCCAGGGCACATCATGGGCCATCCAGATGTGCGAGGTGGGCCTGACGCCCGGATCATCGTCCAGCGTCGCCACCCGCACGATCACATGGGGCTGATGCCCACGTTCTGCTATCAGATGTGAGCCACAGCGCGAGCAGAAATGCCTGAGCTTGCCCGGCGAAGATTCAAAGGACGCCAACAGTTCCTCCCCCAGCGTCCAGCGAAAATGTTCGCGCATTACTCCTGCGGTGGCGACAAACGGTGCCGCATGTATTTTGCGGCAGCTTGCGCAGTGGCAGTGGCTGATAGGCATGTCCAACTGGTCCACCTGATAGCGGACACCTTTGCAGAAGCAACTTCCATTCAATGGGTCAGTCATAAACGTATTGCCGGTTCAAGGACGGGGTCATCATGATTGCTTACAACCTGAGGTTGCGCATTATTTGGTGTCGCCTACTGTCAATGGAGGAGGTGACTTATGCACGTATTAGATCGCATTGAGCGAAAAGTTCTGCTGAACGCTTCACGTAAACAGGTCTGGGAAGCGCTCACCAATGCCGAGCAATTCGGCGATTGGTTTGGCATCGCCCTCAAGGGCAAAGCCTTTGTGGCAGGGGAAACCATAGAGGCGCCGATTACCTACCCAGGTTACGAACACGTGATCTGGAAAGCCAAAATCGAACGCATCCTGCCGCAAACGTTGTTCTCTTTCTGGTGGCACCCCTTCGCGGTAGAAAAGGGCGTCGACTACGACAAGGAAACCCCGACACTGGTTGAATTCACCATTGAGGATCGGGCGCCGGGCATTTTGCTGCGGGTGGTTGAATCCGGTTTCGACGCGGTGCCGGAGGCTCGTCGGCAAAAAGCCTTCAAGATGAATTCCCGTGGCTGGGACGAGCAGATGGGCAATATCGAAAACTATTTGAGCAAAACACGTCGGGCGTGAGCTGGAGAAATGGCACCATTGCGGTGCCCGCTTTCGCCGCCTTTAGAAGTCCACCGCTTGCGTGCGCGTTTACCTGCCGCGTTTGCGCAGATGCCGCGTAGAATCAACGCCTGAAAGCTATTCCTGAGGTGCGGTACGGTGGATTTACAGCAGGGTTTTGTCCTGACCCGGCATTGGCGCGATACCCCGGCGGGCACGGAGGTCAGTTTCTGGCTGGCCACAGACCAGGGGCCACGGTTTATCCGCCTACCCGTGCAGACCTCGGTGATGTTCATTCCCGAGGCCCATCGCAAGCCGCTGGATTGGTTGCTCAAAGGCGAACGCGATATCGAATTGCGCCCGCTGCAACTCTGCGATTTCCATCACCGCCCGGTCCTGGGCCTCTACACGCGCCAGCATCGCCAGTTGATGGACGTGGAAAAGCGCCTGCGCGCCGCCGGTGTCGATGTCTACGAAGCCGATGTGCGCCCGCCGGAACGCTACATGATGGAGCGTTTCATCACCGCTCCGGTCTGGTTCGGTGGGACACCGGATGCCAGTGGTGCCCTGTGCGATGCGCAGATGAAGCCCGCGCCCGACTACCGCCCGCCGCTCAAGCTGGTGTCCCTGGACATCGAGACCACCGCCCAGGGCGACCTCTATTCCATCGCCCTCGAAGGCTGCGGCGAACGCCAGGTGTACATGCTCGGCCCGCCGAACAAGACTGACGCGGTGGATTTCAAGCTCGACTACTGCGACACCCGCGCTCAACTGCTCGAATGCCTCAACCAATGGCTCGCCACCCATGACCCCGATGCAATCATCGGCTGGAATGTGGTGCAGTTCGACCTGCGCGTACTCCACGAACATGCCCAGCGCCTCAACGTACCGTTGATGCTCGGTCGCGGCGATGAGCCCATGGCCTGGCGCGAACACGGCAGCCGCAACCATTACTTCGCCGCAGCGGCGGGGCGTCTGATCATCGACGGTATCGAGGCCCTGCGTTCGGCCACCTGGAGTTTCGAATCCTTCAGCCTGGAAAACGTCGCGCAAACCCTGCTCGGCGAGGGCAAGGACATCTCCACACCGTATCAACGCATGGACGAAATCAACCGCATGTTCGCCGAGGACAAGCCCGCCCTGGCGCGTTACAACCTCAAGGACTGCGAGCTGGTCACGCGGATTTTCGAGAAGACCGAACTGCTCAAGTTCCTGCTCGAACGCGCCAGCGTCACCGGGTTGCCGGCCGACCGCAACGGCGGCTCGGTGGCGGCGTTTACCCACCTGTACATGCCGCTGATGCACCGCCAGGGCTTCGTCGCGCCGAACCTGGGCGACAAACCACCCCAGGCCAGCCCCGGCGGGTTTGTCATGGATTCGCGTCCTGGCCTCTACGAATCGGTGCTGGTGCTCGATTACAAAAGCCTTTACCCGTCGATCATCCGCAGCTTCCTGATCGACCCGGTGGGCCTGATCGAAGGCCTCAAGCACCCCGACGACAGCGACTCCGTCGAAGGCTTTCGCGGTGCACGCTTTTCTCGCACCCGGCACTGCCTGCCGGCCATCGTTGCGCGTGTCTCCGAAGGTCGCGAAGAGGCCAAGCGTGAGCACAACGCGCCGCTGTCCCAGGCGCTGAAAATCATCATGAATGCGTTCTACGGCGTACTCGGTTCCAGCGGTTGCCGCTTTTTCGATACACGACTGGCTTCGTCGATCACGATGCGCGGCCACCAGATCATGCGCCAGACCCGCGAACTGGTTGAAGCCCAGGGGTATGAGGTGATCTACGGCGACACCGACTCCACCTTCGTGTGGCTCGGCAGCGCGCATTCCCAGGACGACGCCAGCCGTATCGGCCAGGCGCTGGTCAAGCACGTCAACACCTGGTGGCGTGAGCACCTGCACAGCGCGTTCGGCCTGCAAAGTGCCCTGGAGCTGCAATACGAAACCCACTTCAGCCGCTTCCTGATGCCGACCATTCGCGGCGCGGAGGAGGGCAGCAAGAAGCGCTACGCCGGCCTGGTGGTACGTGCCGACGGCAGCGAAGAGATGATCTACAAAGGCCTGGAGACCGTACGCAGCGACTGGTCGCCCCTGGCCCGCCGGTTCCAGCAGGAACTCTACCAGCGCATCTTCCACCGCCAGCCCCATCAGGACTACATACGCGACTACGTGCGCCGCACCTTGAGCGGCGAGTTCGATGAACTGCTGATCTACCGCAAACGTCTGCGCCGTCAACTGGATGACTACGAGCGCAACGTGCCGCCCCATGTACGCGCGGCGCGCCTGGCCGATGAATACAACGACCGCCTGGGGCGCCCGCGCCAGTACCAGCGCGGCGGCTGGATCCGCTATGTGATCAGCGTCAACGGCCCCGAACCGCTGGAAGTACGCCAGGCGCCGATTGATTACGACCACTACGTCACCCGGCAATTGCAACCGGTCGCAGATGCCATCCTGCCGTTCGTGAGTGACGATTTCAGCACCCTGGTCGGCGGGCAAATGGGCTTGTTCTAAAATTCTTGATTCATCCAATGGAGGAAAGGCTATGTACACACTCTATGGCATCGACGAATCCGGCTCCTGCATGATTGAAATCGCCCTGCAACGGTGCGCGGTACCATGGCGACGGGTGGACGCCGCCTCCTGGGCCGACGGCGAGGGCAGTGATGAGCTTGCCCGTATCAACCCGCTCAAACAGGTGCCCACCCTGGTTATCCCCGATGGACAGGTGCTGACGGAAAGTGCCGCGATCCTGATCCACCTGGGCCTGGCGTTTCCCGATGCGCATCTGCTGGGCGGCGACCGTGACCAGATCATCCGCGGCCTGGTGTACATCGCGGCCAATTGCTATTCGGCGATTGGCATCATTGACTACCCGCAACGCTGGGTGGGCAATGCCGATGAAGCGGTGCAGGCGCAATTGGTCGCGGGCACGCGTCGCTATCTGCATCAGGCCTGGGTGGTGTTTGCCGAACAGTTTGCCGGCCAACTGTTCGCGTCCAACGGCGAACCGAATGCGCTGGGCATCATGGCGGCGGCGGTGTCGCGCTGGGATGAGGCGCGTGAGGCCTTGACTGCCCTGGCGCCAGGCTTTGCCCAGACCCTGGCGCAGGTGGATGCCGACCCGATCGTGGCGCCTGTCTTTGCCCGCCATTGGCCGGGCTGGAAGGTCTCGTAATGTTTGTGCAATCAAAGGAAACAATGCCGCATGTCGCCGCCAAGCCCTTGCGGAGCGGGCGTCCTGACCTACGCTTTCTGAACGCGGTGTAGGAATCATCCTTGAATTTGACTGTCGCAGACATGAAACTCAAGAACCCTGCATGGAATTCAAAGGAGGTGCGCATGCTCATCCGGTCGCTGACCCTGGCTACCTTGATGGCTTTTACGGGGCCGCTGTTGGCTGCTGATGATATCAACCCGCTCAAGCAGGACCTGGGCAAAGCCCGGCCACTGGTGGTGGTGGAGCTTGATTCCGGCAACGACACACTGGCGACCCTCAAGAAACAACTGGACGAGCCTGCCACCAAGCAGTCCTTTGAAGAGCGCAGCATGGTGTTCTACACCGTGAAGTTTGGCAGCATCGGTGCCGAAGGGGAGAAGTTCGCCAAGGACCCCAAGGACAACAAGAAGCTCACGCCGCCCGAGACCAATGCGCTGATCCGCGCCCTCAAACTGGGTGCCGGCAGCGGCACCAAAGTGATCCTGGTGGGCAAGGATGGCGAGAAGAAAGTCGAGAAGACCGTGCCACCGGATACCCTCGATTTGAAAGAGTTTTTCAGCGCCATCGACCAGATGCCGATGGCCGAGAAAGAAACCGCCGCCGCCCCGGAACCCGAGCCCGTTGCACCGGCTCCGGCCAAGGGCGCCAAGCCGGCGAAACACGCCGGCAAGCCCGCCGCGCAACAACTGGATGACTGAACCCGATACCCGGTAGGAGCACGCTCGCTCCTACCGTTATCTGGCAGCCTTGCGCAGCGGAAATGGAAAGTAGAAAAACCGCAGGAATGCCACCCGCTTGATCACTTCCCCGATCAACAACGGCACCACTACCGCCACCACAAAACCGATGCAGGCCGCGACAAACGCGTGCAGCCCCAGACGCTCCATCAAATCGAATGTCTTGTGCTGGATCTCCCCATGGAAGATCAGCAGGATCAGGGTCGACTGGCCGATGTAGGTCATGACCCGGGTGATCAGGGCCGACGCCATCAGCACCCGCGCCAACGCCCAGCACAGGTACACCCCAATCACCGCCAGCAGGCTGGTCCACAGCCAGTGGTCGTAGCGACGCTGCGCCAGGTCCATGGTATCGCCCCGGTAGAGGAACACCGCCGCGAACAGCGCCACCGACACCAGCAGGGTCAGCAGTGACCCCGCATGGGTACGCAGCCAGTCACGCAGCAGGTAGCCGTAGACGAAACACGCGCTGCTGATCAGGGTGATATCCAGGCTGAAGGGCAAGCCGGGCAGCACCCAGGTTTGCCCGCCGAGAGTCACCGGCAGTTGCCAGAACCACGGCAGCATCCAGATGCCGATCAGCAGCGGCACCAGCATCACTGCACAGCTCACCGCCAGCGGCAGGCGCTGAATCAGCCGCAGTACCGCCCAACTGAAGAGGATCGCCACCCAGAAGTGCGGCAAAAACCACAGCGCCTGCCAGGGGATGGTGTCCACCGAGGCGTACAGCACGCCGCCGATATCCGGCAGCAGCGGTTGGCCGCGCAGCACATCGCGCACGATCACATACACCAGCATGGTGAAGAAAAACGGCTTGAGCAGGCCGTCGGCCTTACGCACCGCCATCTCGACAAACGGCTGTTCAGGTTTGAAAAACACCCCCGACAGAAAGAAGAACAACGGCAGTACGAACGACGCCAGGATCGGGTACATCAAGTCCGGCGACGTGGCGACAAACCAACTGTGGGCGTACACGATCACCAGGATGCCGATGCCCTTGGCGATATCCATTTGAATCCAGCGATTTTTCACCTGAGTGCTCCCGATCTATAAACTCCACCGCCCCTGTAGGAGCTGGCTTGCCAGCGAAGAACGCAAGGGCACCACGTGCATCCAGAATGCCCGCGTTATCGTTGACGATTTTCGCTGGCAAGCCAGCTCCTACAATAAGCGTCATGCCTTGCGCCACGGCTTGAGCCACAGCCCCATGCCGAGCAGCACCACGGCGCCCGCCAGGGTGCTCAGCCCCAGTTGCAGCCACACGCCCTCAATACCAAACAGCATCAGCGCCGCCAGCCCCATCAGCAGTGCACTGAGCAGCCAGTGCCGGGCCCAGGGCAGGGCGTCGAGCAAGGCCTGGCGCTGCATCAGCAACAGTGCGGTGCAGAGCACGCCGGCCAGTGCGGCCAAGGGGATGCCGGCCAGGCCGAACACCCAGGGCAGCGCTCCCAGCAACAACACGTTGACCAGGCTGCCGAGCAACTCGCAGCGCAGCGGCTGGCGCGTATCGCCGGCGGCGTAGGCATAGCGCGCGAGCAAGGCGTTCCAGGCGCCGAACACCAACGGCACGGCAAACCAGGCCAGCAGCAGCGGCAACGGCGAATCCGCCGATTGCCTGGGCAGCAGCAGCGCCACCAGGCTCGGGGCTGCCGCCACCAGGCCGACACCGGCAGGCAGGGTCAGTACGCTGGCGGTTTCCAGGCCGCGCTTGAGCAGGGCCAGGCGCTCATCGCCCTGACGACGGCTCATCATGCCCAGCAGTACCTGGTTGAGACTCATCAGCGCAATCAGCGGCAGGTTCATCAGCTTGCGCGCCAGGTTGACCCAGGTCACCGCGCCTTCGCCCAGCAGCGATGCCACCAGCCGCTCGATCAGCGCCAACCCCTGGCTGGCGCCATTGCTCAGCAACAGCGGTCCGATGCGCTGGCCCAGCTCCCGCAAGGGTGCGACGCTCAGTTGCCAGCGCCATGGCCGCCAGCCTTGGCGCCACACCGACGGCAACAGCGCCAGCGGCATCAACAGGCTGCCGGCCAGGCAGGCCAGGGCCAGCGCGTGCGGTTGGCTGGTAGTGCCCGCGAGGGCGAGGTACGTCACCGGCGGCAGGTTGAACAGCAACGAGCCCAGCCCCGCGAGGACAAAACGTTCGCTGGCCTGCAAGGGAATGCTGAACAGCCCATGCAACATCAAGCCCGGCACACACCAGGCGACGATCTGCAGGTTGCTGCTGGCCAAGACTGTGGCGGTGTCGGCCAACCCCGGGCCGAGCATTTGCACCAACCACGGTGCCAACAGCGTCAGCAGCAGGCTGATGACCAGCGCGATCAGCAGCAACGCCGGGAACAGCACCGCCAGCCACTCCAGGCGTTCGCCATGCTTGCGTTGCAGGTACAACGGCAGCGCGGCGGCGCTCAGCACACCGCCGGCCAACGACATGCGCAGCGCTTCCGGCAAAAACAGCGCGATCAGGAAGGCATCGCTGCGCTCTCCGGCGCCCCAGGCCGCCACCAGCAGCCATTCACGGGCAAATCCCAGGCACAGGCCCACCAGGGTCGCCAATGTCAGCCAGGCGGCAGAGCCGAGCATCAGGGCCGTGCCCCATCAGGCAGGTGTTTGCGGTAGGCCACGGTCTTCACTTGCGGCAGCCGCGCCGGAAACAACCGCCGCGCCTCCAGTACATTGATGCCCACCATCAGCCAGAACAACGCCACCATCACCACCGCAAAACTGAAGTAGTGGTCGAACAGGCCGCTGACCAGCGCCGACAGAATCCCGCCGGTGGTGCCCAGCCACAGGGCATTGTCCTTGGTCAGGCGGATCGGGCCTTTTTGCGGACGCGCCTCACGCCACCAGCGCACGGTCACCGCCACAAAGAACAGCATGCCGACGATGCCGGTCTTGTAGATGAAGTTCAGCCACAGGTTGGAGATCCCCAGCAGGTGGGTACCCGGTACCGGCGGGTCAACCTTGAAGCCGATCCCGAACGGATAGGACACCACCGCCTGCGGGAACATGCGGTACTCGTCGAACCGCACTTCGGTACTGGCGTTGTCCGACGAGAAAATCGTCGCCAGGCGTTCCTGTAACGGTGGGTAGGCCATTACCAGTGCCACGGTCAGCGCCGCGCCGATCATCAGCAGGCGCCCGGTGTAGGGCACGCGGCGCGTAGCCATCCACACCAGCACCAACGCCAGGCTGACCATCGCGCCGCGGCTGCTGGCCAACAGCAACGCGGCCGCGCCCAGGCAGGCGACGCCCAGGCCCAGCGCACGTTTCCAGCCCTGTTCGGTCACGCCGAAGCAGAAGGCCAGGGGCAGCAGCAATGCCATGATCCCGCCGATGGCATTCGGGTGCATCCACGGCGAACCCATGCGCGAAGACATGGCCTCCAGGCCGAATTTCAACATGTCGAAGTTGCCGTAGTTGAACAACGCCAGAATCGGCGCAATGCCAGCCCCGGAGCGCGTGCGCACGAACACCGCAATCGACAGCACCAGCATCGCCAGGCTGCCCAGCAACAGGGCGATGACCAAGGATTCACGCTGCTTGCGGTCCACCAGCAACCTGGCGCAGAGAAACACTGCCGACAGGCTCAGCAACCAGCGCAGCCAGTTGGCCACGCCGCTGCTGTCGGCGTGGACGGTGACCTGGCCGACGATGAACGGGAACACGCTGAACAGCATCAGCCACAGCAGCATCTGGTCGGTGGGACGGCGGATCAGGCTGGGCGTATCGGGCAGGCGGGCCAGGAAGTTGTGCCACAGCACCGCGCCCCAGGTCAGGGCCAGGATCGCTTCGCTGACGGTGCTGCGGATCCCCAGGTTGAGGGTCGAGTACGGCATGAACGTGGCGATCAGGGCAAACAGCAACAGGCCCCAGAACGGAAAGCGCAGGATGGTCACCGCCCCGGCCAGGCCGACTACGGCGAGAAACGCCTTGGCCGGCGACAGCAACAGGGCGAGGGCGCCAAACAGCAGGCCGAAGAGGATCGCGACGAGGCTTGCCAGGTTCACTCTCACTGAAGTTCCTCGATCAGTTCGGCCAGGCGCTGGCGATAGGCATGATGGTTGAAACGTTGCGCCCACAGGCGCCGTTGCTCGGCGCAGTCTTCATCCGGCCGCGCGCCCAGGCTGAGCATCAATTGCACCAGCGCCGGGCCATCGATGGGCGAAAAGCGCGGGGCCGACGGCGGGGTGATTTCATCCAGCGAAGTGCCGCTCGCCACCGCCACCGGCGTACCGACGCTCAGGGCCTCGATCACCGGCAGGCCAAAGCCTTCGGCATAGGACGGCTGCCACAGGCGTGACGCCTGGCGGTAAAGCGCCTGCAACTCGGCGTCCGACACGCCGCTCAGCGCACGAATCCCCGGCAATGTGCGCTGGGCTTCGGGCAAGTGTTCCAAACTGCCCACCAGCACCAACTCCGGCACCGAAGGGGATTGGCGCCGCGCCTGCTGCCAGGCGTCCACCAAAAACGGCACGTTCTTGCGCAACTCGCGGGTGCCCACCAGCAGCCAGTAGTGCTCGGGCAATTGATGCCGGCTCAGGTCCGCCACCAGCCCGGCAAAGCCATCGACCTGATTGGGCAGCACACGAATCTTGCCCACCGCCTTGGGAAACAGCCGCGCGGTTTCATCGGCGCTGTACTGCGACGGCGTCCACACGCGGTCGGCGCTGTGCACCGCGTAGGCAATCGACAGGCGATCGCTGGTCTTGTAGATCAGCGCCTTCAAGCGGTTGGCATGGTAGTTGTCCAGGGTGATCTGGAACAGGTCATGCAGCAGTACCACGGTGCGCAAGCCTTTCGGTTTGGGCGGCAACGGCAGGCCCATGTTGAAGGTGCTGATGTACAGGTCGATACGCTCCTCGCGCAAGGCGCGGGGCAGAAAACCGGCCTCAAAGCGCAGACGATTCTGCGGCTGGTGCATGGCGGTCTTGGCACAGCCCCACGCCGGGCAGTGGGCCTGCAGGCGCGTTTCATCGCCCAGTGGTGCCACGGTAAACCGTTCAAGCTCGATGCCCGGCAAGGTGTGCAGGGCGCTTTCCAGTGCGTACACCTGGCGGCTGATGCCCGATTGCGGCGAGGTGCCGACGGTGCGGTAATCCAGGCCTATACGCATACGGGCTCCCTCTGGCTCAGCGGCACGAGGGTGGCGTACACCTGCTCCAATTGGCTGGCGGCGACGCTCCAGTCATGGGCGCGGCGTACGTAGGCGCGGCCCGCCTCACCCATGGGCGCGGCGGCTTCAGGGCATTGCAGCAGGCGCACCACGGCATCGGCCAGGTCGTCGGCGCTTTGCCCACCGAGGTAGTCCAGGCCTTCCACCAGGTCCAGCCCCGACACGCCTTGTTCGGTGCTGGCCAGCGGCAGGCCGGCGGCCAGGGCTTCGAGCACCTTGAGCTTGGAGCCGCCGCCGTGGCGCAACGGCGCCAGGAACACCGAACAGCTCGATTGCAGGTCGAGCAGGTTGGGCACGAAGCCTTGCCACTCGATACGCGGGTCTTTCCAACGCTCGCGCCAGCTGCCGGGCATGCCGAAGCCGCACACGCTCATGCGCGCATCCGCACAGCGCGCCCAGACCTTGGGCAATATTTCATCCAGGGCCCATTCGATGGCGTCCACGTTCGGCGCGTATTCATAGTTGCCGAGGAACAGCACGCGGCGTGTCGACGGGTCGGGATGGGCGGCGGCGAAGTGATCGCATTCCACGCCATTGACCACCACCGGTACGGGTTTGCCGGCGATTTTTTCCAGGACGTGCGCATCGTTTTGAGTGACCGCCACCACCTGCGCGGCCTGGCGCATCACCCGGCGTTCCCAGCGGGCATAGCGCCATTGATCGTAGCGAATGAACGGCAGCGACCAACGCGGCAAACGGTCGTAGGTGGCCACGCCCAGGGCCGACTCCACATTGTGTTCGGTCAGCACAAAGGGCTGTGATTTACGCGCCAGCGCATCTTCGTAAGGCTGGAAACTGTAGCTGTGCTCGATCTGCACCACGTCCCACTGCTCACCCAGCAACCAGTTGAAGGTGTCCTGCAACTCGCCCGCCAGCCCATTCACACTGGCCAGCAGCGGGTAGGGTGCAAACAGCCCCGCCACCAGGGTCTTGAGGCTGCGCAACGGGCGGCGCGGCAGGATGATCAACTGTTCGACAAATGCTTCCAGCACCTGGCGGTCGGCAGGGGACACCGGATGCTTGTCATGCAGCAGCAAGGTGAGCCGATGACCCCGCGCCGCCAGGCTGCGCAGCAGGTGGAACTGGCGCGTCTTGCCGCCGCTGGTGGCGGGCCAGGGCGAGTAGGGCAGGATCCATAAAATGCGCATGGCGGGCCTCACTCCCATAACAGAATTTGCAGGTTCGGCTTGACCATGACGGTCAGCCCGTGGGTGCCGCTTACCGGGGTTTGCGTACCGCGCAGCGGGTCATACAGGGTGGCGCTGGCCAGGTTGGGCAGGTGTGCGTTGCCGCCCCCGGCCGCCCAGAAGAACCATAGCTTGCGCCCGTCGGCGCGGGTCCAGCCGATGCTGAACAGGCCGTCGGGCAACTGATCGGCGCTGGGCGGGTCGCCGGGGGTGAGCGTCGGACCGCTGACGTCGAGGAAATTTTTCAGCGCGGTGTAGACCGGCTTGGGGTTGGCGTCGATGTCGAGCAAACCGTAAGACTGATCACGCACACTGGCGCGCTGGTCCAGATCACTGAGGGTAAACAGGAAGATCCGGTCGTAATCCAGCGCACTCATCAGCGCCAGGCGGCGCACCACGTAATCGGCCTGGGCCTGTGGGGTGATGATGTCCTGGGCGTCTTTGGGACCTGTGTAGGTCGACCAGCCCCACTCGGTGCTCCACAGGGTCTGCACGCCGCCGTTGCGCAGGGCCTGGTTGAGCGCGGTGGTCCTGGCGATAAAGTCCAGGTTGGCCGGGTCGTTGCCTTCGGGCAATTGGGTATAAGGGTGGTACGAGACGACGGTATTGAGGCTGGCCACGCCCAGGGCGCCGAGGGCATCGAACATGCTCTGGCCGTTGGGCATTTCGCTGAAGAATGCCATGCCGGCGGCCACCACCGGTTTGCTCGGGCTCATTGCGCGCAACGCGGCGGCGGTGGTGGTCAGCAGTGCGGCGTAGCCGGCCGGGTCGGCTGCCGGGCGCCAGAAGCCCAGCAGGTTCGGTTCGTTCCACACCTGCCAGGCGTCGACACTGGGGTAGCGCTGTGCCAACAGCGCCATGCGGTTGGCGAACACGTTCGGGTCTTTCGGCGGGTACTGGTCCTGATACGGCGCACCCACCGGCGCAGTGGTGGCGAACGGCGCCGACCCCACCAGGTAGAACACCGACTTGAGCTGGTTGTCCTGCAGTTTGCCTACCAACTGATCCAACGTCGCAACCTGGTATTGCCCTGGGACCGGCTCCAGCTGGTCCCAATGCAAATCCAGGCGTACCCACTCCAGGCCCAGCGCCTTGAGACGGTCGATCTGCTTCTGATAGCGCTCAGGGGCGAACCACAGGAACTGCGCGTTCACCCCGAGGAAATCTTTCCACACCACGGTTTTGTTGCCCTTGAGCACATGGCTCTCGGCATCGGCCTGGCGCCCCCACAAAAACGCGGTCAGGCCCAAGGCGGCGACCACGACCAGGGTGGCGACGTACGTGCGTTTACGCGCCATGGCGGCTGCCCTCGATGGCTTGCTCAAACAGCGCCTTGAACTTCTGCGCGGTCAACGGCCACAAGCGTTCGCGGCCGATTTCGCCGGCGCGTTCGGCCCAGTCCCGGGCCAGCGGCGGCGTGCGTGCCAGGCGCAGCAGTTGCTCGCTGAGGGCATCCACATCGCCTTCGGGGTAGATAGCGCCATTGCCGCTGGCGACTTCCTCGGCAAACGCGCGAGCGTCAGACGTGATCGCCCCACGCCCGCAGGCGGCAGCCCAGGACAGCGCGCCACTGGTACCGCGCTGGCGCCCGAGCAGGCCGAGTTTTTTCGATTCGCGATAGGGCAGCACCATCACATGGTGGGCCTGGATGGTCTGGGCAATCTCTTCAGCCGGCAGGTTCAGCCGCCAGTCGATGGCATCCGCCAGGCCGAGTTCAGCGATCTGGCGGTTCAACTGCTCCAGGTAGTTGCCGCCTGCGCCAAACGCCATTTCGGCGGCGGTGCCACCGGCCAGGGTCAGGCGCACACGCTCACGCAATTCGGGGGCCTGCTTGAATACGCCGGCCAGGGCCTCTAACAGGTCTTCGATGCCTTTACCCCGGTAGATAAACCCGAAGTACAGCAGGCGCAGCGTATCCAGGGGCGGCAACGGCGCCGATGGAATCGCCAGATTGGCATGGTTGATCACCGCGACTTTCCCCGCCGGCAGTTGCATGCGTTGGCCCAGGCACTCGGCGCCCAGGCGGGTGAGGGTGATCAAGCGGGTCAAGCCGGCGGCGACCTGGCGCTCTTCACGCAAGGTCAGCGGATCCGCCAGCACCACTGCCGCCTGTGGCATCGGGCTGGGCAAGCGCTCCAGCAGGTTCAACGGGAATGGCAAGCGCTCGCGCCGCCAGACGATGCGTTCCGGATCATGCACCGTGGCGGTCAAGGGCAGTGCCGGGTAGGCCTTGCGCAATTCGCGCAGGGCCAGGAACTCCCCCAGCCGTCCGCCGCCCAGCTCGGCGTGGACCAGGTCCACGCTGTGCCAGTCGAACCTCCCTATGGCCTGCTTGATCGCTTCGCTATTGCCTGCCACACCGGCCAACGGCGTCAGCACCGTCACCCCCAGTTGTTCCAGGGCCGTGCGGAAATGGTTCGCGTAGTCGGCGATGCCATTTTTTTCCGGTGGCAACGGGGCGAGCAGGGCGACACGCATCAGAACGCCCCCCGGTACTTGGCGATGGTTTTCAGCACCTTGGCTGGCACTTCGAACTTGCGCCGGTTGATGATGATGCCGTCGACCTTGCCGAACGCGGTGTTGAGGATCGACAGCGCGTGCTCCACCACCGGCACCGTGCTCTTCTGCGCTTCCACCACCAGCCCGATCAGGTCTGCCCGACGCAGGTTGATAAACGCATCGCGGTTATCCAGCAGCGCCGAGGCGTCCAGCAGCACCACTTCACCTGGCGCCGCCGGTTCGGCGCCGCCCACACGCACGTTGATACTGTTTTCCTGCAGCAACTGACGCAGTTGTTCCACCACAAAGGTCACCCCTTCGCCGTGCCGTGCCGAGGTCAGGCCAAGAGTCAGGCCCTGCTCGGCGATGCGCTCCAACTGCAGCAACCCGTACAGCCGGTAGATGCTCGCATTGAATGCGTTGGTGCTTTGGGCGGTGCTGGTGTCCAGCTCGGGCAAGGTGGTCCACAGCGGGAGGCCGAACTTGCGTTCCGCCAGGCCGCCATCGTGGATGCGCTGGTCGAGCAGGTAGCACAGGTAGATCACCAGCAGGCCGACGACGAGGGCGAATGGGACCGCCAGCACCAGCATCACCAGGGTTTTTGGGAAGATACGGCCGGGGTTCAGGGTGGCCTCTTCGATCACCGCGATGTTGCTGATCTGGCTGTTATCCAGTTCGCGGTCAATGCGTGATTTTTCCAGGTTGTCCACATACAACGCGTAGTTGCGTTCGGCGGCGCCCAGCTCCCGGGCGAGGCGTGTCAGTTCCGGTTCGATCTCCAGGGCTTGCTTGCGCTGGGCTTCGAGGTTGGCCAGTTGTTTCTGTTGTTGTGTCAGTTGGGTACGCAGCGCGAGGTTGTTGCTCGACTCATCCAGCAGTACTCGCTGCAAGTGGATTTCCAGGGTATTGGGCGCGCGGTTTTCCGAGCTTTGCACGGTGTTGCTTTCACTCGCGACATGGGCCTGCATTGCGCGGATCGATGCATCCAGGGCTTTGACCGGCGGCGCGTTGTCCGTGTAGGTGCGCATCATGTCGGCCTTTTCCAGCAGCTTCTGGTTCAGCAGGCGGCGCAGGTCCTGCTGCTGGGGGTTCAGTGCGATCTGGCGCACCGTGGTGACTTCCTTGGGCTGGCTCTTGAGCTGGGTGCGGGTGCTCTGGATGGCGCTGTCGGAGGAGGCGATCAGGCGCGTGGTGTTGAACGTTTCGCCCCGCAGTACGTTGATGCGCTCGGACAAGTCTTCCAGGCGATCGGTGATGCTCGCCGCGCCGATCTGGTTCAGGTGCGTGAGGATCTGTTGCTTGTAGCTCTGGATCTCGGTGGCGCTGGTGGCTACCTGGCCTTCATAGAAGACGTACAGGCTCTTGCGCCCCAGGGCCTGGGTGCGTTCGTTGACATAGGTCTCGACCCAATCCTTGACCACCGCCTGGGCTATCTCCGGGTCGCCCCAGGTAAAAGTGATGTCCATCACCGTGGAACCGGCCGCGTGGCTTACCTCGAAGTTCTTTTCCAGGCCCGCCGCCAGGCGTTCCACCGGCGTGGTTTTTTCCACCACGCCGACAGTTTCCAGTACCACGCGGATGCCATCGAACACCGCGCCTATGCCACTCTTGACGTAGTACTTGGTGCGCTTCCAGAAGCCTTCCGGTGGCGGTGCGTTACTGATCACTTCCAGGTAGTGCTCGGCCACCGCCCGCACAATCGGGCGCCCGGTGAGCAGGCGCTCTTCGTCGACAATCGGGTCGCGCTGGGTGCTGGGCATCACCAGCGCCTGGCGATTGCTGATCTCGATGGGCAAGGTCGAATCACGCCCCGGCTTGACCAGCAGGCGCGCCGTGGATTCGTACTTGGCCGGCAGCAGGAAAGCCCCCAACAGAATGATCACCAGCGCCGCAATGGCGGCCAGTTTGAACTCGTGGCGGAAGATGAAGAACAGGCGTAGCAGATCACGAAAAGAACGGATCTCGATCATGGGATGTCG
Source organism: Pseudomonas sp. JV449 (assembly GCF_032424295.1). Classification (NCBI taxonomy): domain Bacteria; kingdom Pseudomonadati; phylum Pseudomonadota; class Gammaproteobacteria; order Pseudomonadales; family Pseudomonadaceae; genus Pseudomonas; species Pseudomonas sp. JV449. The sequence continues at coordinate 18,272 of NZ_VYKD01000016.1, forward strand.
CTCCTTTAATTGCTGCCGCCGCTGGTTCGCGTGTAGTTGTAGCCGACCCCAATGGACTTGGTGAACGGAATCAGTTGGTTCATGTAGGTATCCACGCCCTGGATGCGCTCGCCGACGTTGGACTTGGGCACGAACACCACATCGCCGCGTTGCAGGCGCACCGGCTTGCGTCCGTTGGCGCCGGTCTTGAGGAGCTGGCTGAAGTCCAGGAAGTAAGCACGATAGGCGCCCTGGGCATCTTCGCGCAGCAGCGCGACCATGCTCGCGTTGCCCGCCGGGCTGACCCCGCCGGCGCCGACAATCGCCTGTTCCAGGGTGTTGGCCGTGGCGATCTGCACCGCCGTGGGGTTATTCACCGCACCGCCGACGATCACCGAGTTGCTCGGCGCCTGGTTGATGTTCACCGTCACCCGGGGTTCGCGGTAGGTCGCCGCGAGCTCGTGGGTCAACTGGGTGGCCAGCTCCGATGGCTGGCGCCCGGCAACCTGGATCGGCCCCAGGAACGGGTAGTTGATCTTGCCGTCGGTCTGCACCGTGTACAGCGTCAGCTCGTAGATGGTGCTGACGTTGAACGCCGACAGCGTCGGCATCTCGCCGGCATCGCGGACGATGCGCAACTGGTCGCCGATACGGATGCGTTCCACCGCCGGTGGCAGCTGGGCCAGTTGGTCGAGGGCGCGCTTGCCGTCCTCGACGGTCTTGCTGTCCGGTGGCTCGATACGCGCCGGGGTGTTGCAGGCGGCCAGGGTCAGCATGGCCAGGGCGAGCACGCTTCGCTTCATCAAGGGGGACTTCCTGTGGGTCATGCTGCTCACCTCCAATAACCGGGAAACATGCTGATGCGCCGCTTGAGGGCGAGCGGCAGGCGGCGTTCAAGATGGCCCAGGCGGTAACCGAGCAGTTTGAACACGCTGCGCACCAGCACCTCGGGCACGCGGTGCAAGGCGCCGGCTTTGCGCAGCGCCGCGAGTTCGGCCAGCACATAGCGTTTGCCCTCGCCACCCGCGTCGCCAAAGGCCTGCTTGATCCACGGCTCGCGGCCGTAGAACACGCCAATGTCGAAGTAGCGGTGAAACTCGTCCATGAGTTTGTAATCGTGGGAGTGATGCACCAGCGCGGTGGCGGCGTAGCGCACCTTGTAGCCGTCGAGCAGCATGCGTGCGGCCACAAAGGCGTCTTCGCTTCCGATCACGTCGGCAGGGAAGCCACCGACGGCCTGCAACACACTGCGCCGGTATACCGAAAACGAGTCGGAGCTGAAGCAGGTCTTGATCCCAAGCTCCGGTGCATCGGCCAGGCTTTTGCTGCGACTGTGTTCCGGGTAGTTGAAGTGCCGCGATTGCGCGCCCAGCACGCCCGCATCGGGATGGGGCAATTGCCGCCCGTAGGCGACGCCGTTGAGCGGGTCCTGCTGCAATTCATCGAGCAGGTTGGCAAAGGTCTCGGGGGTGGCGGGGATGGCGTCCTGGGTCATCACGATCAGTGCGTCGCCACCCACCTGTTCGCTGGCCCAGCGGCGGGTGCCGCCGTGGTTGAAGTCACGGGCGTCGATCACCTCGACCCGCGCGCCGAACGCTCGAAAGCGCGCCACGGTGTCATCGCTGGAGGCGCTGTCCACCACCAGCATCTCGTCAGGTTGCAGGGTTTGCATCTTCAGCGCGGGCAGCAGGCGTGCCAGGTGGCTGGAGGCGTTACGGGTGGGGATGATCAATGAAGTGCGCATGTCATTTTTTCGCCTCGGCAGGCGCGCGGCCGTAGATGTCGTCGAAGCGCACGATGTCGTCTTCGCCCAGGTACTCGCCGCTCTGCACTTCGATCATCACCAGGTCGATGATGCCGGGGTTGGTCAGCCGGTGTTTGTGCCCGGCGGGAATGTAGGTGGACTCGTTGGCGTTGATCAGGAATTCGCGGTCGCCATTGGTGATCTGTGCCGCGCCGCTGACCACCACCCAGTGTTCGCTGCGGTGGTGGTGCATCTGCAACGACAGCGAGGCCAGGGGCTTGACCACGATGCGCTTGATCTTGAAGCGACTGCTTTCCTCCAGCACGGTGTAGGTGCCCCACGGCCGGGTCACCGTGCGGTGCAGGCTGTACGCCGGATGATTCTGGCGCTTGAGCTCGGCGACGATGTAGCGCACATCCTGGCTGCGGTGGGCGTCGGCGATCAGCAGCGCGTCGGGGGTGTCGACGATGATCAGGTCGTGCACCCCAACGGCGCCCAACACGCGCTTGGGCGAGTCGATGTAGCAGTTGTGCACGTCATGCAAAATCGCTTCGCCATTGACCTGGTTGCCATGGGCATCGCTGGGGGTGAGCTGGCGCAGCGCTTCCCAGGACCCGATGTCGCTCCAGCCAATGTCACAGGGCACCACGGCCACTTGCCGGGACTTTTCCATCAAGGCCACGTCGATGGAAATATCCGGCGCACTGCCGAACGCATCCGCATCCAGTTCACGTTGGCGCGAGGTTGTGTTCTGCAGGCTCTGGCTGTGCTCCAGCGCGGCGCGTGCGGCCTCCAGCACGTCAGGTGCATGGGTGGCGAGCTCATCCACCAGGGTGCTGGCCTTGAAGCAGAACATGCCGGCGTTCCACAGGTGCTTGCCGCCGTCCAGATAGGCCTGGGCGGTGGCCAGGTCGGGTTTCTCGACGAAGCGTTTGACCCGGTAGCCCTGGCTCAGCGCCTCGCCTTGCTCGATATAGCCAAAACCGGTTTCCGGGTGGTCGGGCTGGATGCCGAACGTCACCAGGTAGCCGGCTTCGGCCAGGTCGCGGGCCTGGGTCACGGCCTCGGCGAACGCCACTTCATTGAGGATCAGGTGGTCGGCGGGCATCACGAGCAACTGTGCGTCGCCGCCGAAATGCTCCTGCACATGCAGGGCCGCCACGGCGATGGCCGCCGCCGTGTTGCGCCCGAACGGTTCCAGCAGCAGGTCCAGGGGCAGGCGGGCGTTGTTCACTCCGCGGTAGTCATCGAGGGTACGAAACAACAGGTCGCGGTTGGTCACCGTGAGCACGCTTTCCACGCCGGGCAGTTTGGCCGCGCGCAGGAAGGTTTTTTGCAGCAGGCTCTGACCATCGCGCATGCGCATGAAGGGCTTGGGCATGTTCTGCCGCGACACCGGCCACAGTCGAGTGCCCGAACCACCGGAAACGATGCAGGGAATTAATCCGTTGAGGGTCTTCATCAATAGACTTCCTTGGTGGAAAGGACGGCCGGGACCGTCATGAAAACGATGTACAGGTCAAACCACACCGACCACTTGGAGATGTACTCCAGGTCGTACTCGACACGTTTCTGGATCTTGAACAGGGTGTCGGTCTCACCCCGGTAACCGTTGATCTGCGCCCAGCCGGTGATCCCCGGTTTCACGCGGTGGCGCGAGCTGTACTCGCTCACCGCCACTTCGAAGGGTATGCCGGCGGCCTTGGTCGCCGTGGCATGGGGGCGCGGGCCGACCATGGACATGTTGCCCAGCAGCACGTTGAACAACTGCGGCAGCTCGTCGATGCTGGTCTTGCGGATGATGCGCCCCACCCGGGTAATGCGCGGGTCTGCGCGGGTGGTCTGGCGTTCGGCGGTGAAGTCGCTCTGGTCGGTGTACATCGAGCGGAACTTGAACACGCGGATTTCGTTGTCGTTGTAGCCAAAGCGGTTCTGGCGAAACAAGATCGGCCCTTTGGAGTCGAGCTTGATCGCAATCGCCGTCGCCACCATCACAGGAGACAGCGCCACCAGGGCCAGGCTGGCCAGCAGCACGTCCTCCAGGCGCTTGATCACCGGCGACCAGCCACGCAACGGCAATTGCGAGGTGTTGAACATGAGGATCCCGCCCACGTCGGTGATGCGGCTATGGCCGTAGCGCAGCGCGGCCATGTCGGGCACCAGCATCACGTTCACCGACATCTGCCGCAGGCGGTTGACCAACCCATGGATGCGCTGCTCGGCGGCCCATGGCAGGCAGATCATCACTTGGTTGACCTGCTCGGCGCGGATGAGTTTTTCCAGCTCACGGGTGTTGCCCAGCAGGGGCAGGTTGCTCAATTCCTTGGGGATCCGCTCGGTGCGATCGTCGATAAAGCCGATCAGGCCGGAGCGGATATCACCGTTGCGTTGCAGGTGGTCGGCGACGTGCATGGCGGTGTCGGTAAAGCCCAGGATCACCGTACGTTGCAGGTATTTGCCCTTGCGCATCAGGCTGCGGTACAGGCGCAGCATCAGCAGGCGCTCAAGGCAGAACAACCCGAGGCTGGCGAAGTACCAGGCCACCAGGTTACGCGGGGTCAATTGCGGGAAAAACTGCAGGATCTGGTACATGAACAACAGGATGCAAAACGCCGCCGACCATGCTTTCACCTTGGTTTTCAGGCGCAGTCGGTTGCTGAACAGTTCTTCGGAATAGATGCCCAGGGCCTGGAACAGAATGATCGTCAGGACCGCGAAAAATACCAGCAGGCCGAGGAAGTGCCCGCGCAGTTCAGGGTCCATCGGGTCGATGAACATCACCAGGATCAACGGGGGCAAAATGGCACTCAGGCCATGTATGAACTTGACGAAAACAACAAAGAACTCAACAAAACCGGCGCGCGTTAAAAACAGGCTGTCGACGGACGACTTCTCTCGCATAAAACATCCCTCATTGCACGCCAGAGCTATTGTTTGGATGTTTGTTCAATAAAGCAGCGAACTGCTTTAGAGGGCACTTCCAACTACGGCTACTCTGGGTAATACGCAACTATCAATTCAAATGCAGCTATCCATTTGAAGGGAATTTGCGGGGGTAGTGACTACAGGAGTGTTCCCTTAATCAGCTTGTCAACTAATTGACGATGGTGCGGAGGTGGCAGGGCAGACAGGTTTATCAGTGTTTTGTTCGGCATTTTATTGACATTCCTTGTCCGGGTACGCGGTGATTGGGTGTGTTTTTGAGTGTAGAAACAAATGCAGGATTTTTCCTGCATAAAGGAAAAACCTTTTTTCAAAGGCGGTAGGAAGGGGGGACAAAGAGGGGGTGGCAGGGCGCACGAAGTGCCCTGCCTGCGGGACTTTCGTTAGATCAGAAATTGCCTTTCAAACTCACCGTAAAATTTCGCGGCTCGCCATAAAAGTTACCCCAGGAGGCTGTACCCACCGTGTTGTAGTAACTTTTATCGAACAGATTGTTGCCGTTGAGTGCGACGGTCCAAGTGTCGTCGATACGGTACGCCACACGGGCACTCCAGGTTGCGTAACCGGCCTGTTCGAGCTTGATGGTCTGCACGCGGTAATTGCTGCTCTGGGCGTTGACGCCGGTGCCCACGCTCCATTTCGACAGGGCGCCGTCGAGCTGGTAGTCGCCCCACATGCGCAGCATGTGTCGAGGTACGTAGGTGTTGGACGTGCCGCCTTCCAGGGCGGTATCGATGTTCTTCAGGGACTTGGTCTGGGTGTAGGTGTAGCCGCCGGATACCTGCAGGCGCTCGAGGACTTCACCGCTGATTTCCGCCTCCACGCCCTGGGCGCGCACCTTGCCGCTGTCGGTGTAGCAATAGCCGTCGGCGGAGGTCGGGCACTGGGCGATGTAATCGGATTCGGCCGCGTTTTTCTCGACGGCGCGGAACAGCGCCAGGGAGCTGTTGAGGCGCCCGTCGAACCATTCGCCCTTGATACCCAGCTCGTAGTTGTCACCGATCTTCGGCTTGAGCGCGGCGCCATCGAGCGTGGCATAGGAACTTTGCGGCTGGAAGATATCCGCGTAGCTGGCGTACACCGACAGGTGCTCATTGAGGTCGTAGATCAGTGCGGCAAACGGCGTCACTTCACCGGTTTCCCGGGTGCGGGCATCCTGCAAGGCCCACTCGCCCCAGGCCAGGTTGTTGGACTGGCGACGGTTCTCGTACCAGCTCACGCGGCTGCCTACGATAAACATCAACGGCTCGGCCAGGCGCAGGCGCAAGGTGGTGTAGGCGCCGTACTGGGTGGCGGTTTCCTTCACCGTGCCGCCGCGATACATGTTCGGCCAGAAAGTGCTGTTGGCCGGCTCCGGGAAATGGTGGTCGGGTTGGTAGATGCCCTGGCGCCTGGGCAGGTTCTGGATCGCGTACACATCGTCCTGGGTACCACGGCTGCCATTGGCACCGAGGATCAGTTCGTGTTCCAGCCCGAAGGCTTCGAACTTGCCGTCCACATAGGCGTCGAGACCGAAGTCCTTGTGGTCGTAGTCCATCAGCGCCGCATAGGAGTTGGCCGTAGGCGTCGGGTTGCCGTAGGCAATGGTGCCTTCGCTGGCGGCGTATTTGGTGTCTTGCAGGTTGCGGCTGTGCACGGCCGCAACCTTGAGTTTCCAGTCATCGTTGAAGGAGTGGGTGAGATCGGCGAAGAAGGTGGTGCGCCGGCTTTGCCAGTCGTTCCAGGATTGGCCCAGGCAGGTGGAGCGGCTGAGGTGGGCGCTTTTGCCGTCGGCATAGCGCGGCAGGCCGCCCCAGCACGGTGTGGCGTCGACGTCTTCATGGCTGGCGCCGAAGCCCAGGGTGGTGTCGGCGCTGAGATCGACATCCAGGGCGCCATAGAAAGCCTGGTCCTGGCGCTTGGAAATATCCATGTAGGAACCGCGATTCTGTTGGCTGATCGCCGCGCGGCCGCGCACCGTACCGCTGTCATTCAGCGGGCCGCCGGTGTCGACGTCGGCGCGGTAGTTGTCCCAGGTGCCGGCGGACAGCGACAGGCTGGTGGTGGGCCTGGCCTGGGGCCGTTTGCGCACGAAGTTCACCGCGCCGCTGGCGGTGCCGGCGCCCTTGAGCATGCCGGCCGCGCCCTTGAGCACTTCGACGCGGTCGTAGATCGCCATGTTCGCGCTGAAGCTGTCGGCCTGCACGTAGTCCTTGCCCATGTCCAGGGGCACGCCATCGTACTGGTACTGGCCGAGCATCTTGAAACCACGGGAATAAAAATATTTGCCGCCCATGGGCGATTCGTAGGTGGTGATCCCGGGCGTGCGTTCCATGACGTCATCGATAGTGGTGAGGTTCTGGTCATCCATCAATTGGCGGGTCATCACACTCACCGATTGCGGCGTTTCCCGCAGGCTGTGTTCGCCCTTGCCGATCGTCACCGCGCCCGTGGTGTAGGCCCCGGTGCCATCGGTGGTGGCGCCCAACCGCTCACCAGTGACCGTGGTGGCGCCCAGGTTCAGCGCGCCGCTGTCGGCCACTTGCGGCAACAGCAGCCAGGTACTGTTGCCCTGGCGCTGGGCTTGCAGGCCCTGGCCACGCAGCAACCGGTCGAGCGCCTGCTCGCGGTCCAGGCGACCACTCAGGCCCGGGCTGGTCTTGCCGGCGACGCTGGTGGCGTCGTACGACAGGCTGATGCCGGCCTGACGGGCGAACTGGTCCAGTGCCGTGGCCAGGGAACCGGCTGCAATGTTCCAGTCGCGGGCCTGGGTGTCGCTGGCCGGCGTTTCGGCCCATGCGAACGGCGGTGCGGCGGCGCAGCTCAGGCAGGCGCCGAGCAAGGCGGCGTGCACCGCGTGCTTGAGGGGGGAACGTGGGGAGGGGAACGCTTGCATGACCGCGGGATGCTCCTGAAGGAAGTGAACAGAACCGGCCTGTTGATCGGCCTTTCCTTACAGGTCGAGCGGCAATGAGAATTCACCTCATTTATTTTCGAGAATGTTAAACGCGGGCGCTGACGGTCACCCAGTAGCGGCTGCGGTAAGTGACATCGAGCTTGAGTGAGTGCGCTACCAGGCCCAGCACTTGATCGGTGTCGTCCAACTGGTAAGTGCCCGACACCCGCAACCCGGCCACCGCTTCGCTGCAGCGCAGCAGGCCGTTGCGGTAGCGGCCCAGTTCGGCGAGGAAAGCATCCAGGCGCATGTCCCGGGCGCTGATCACGCCTTCGCTCCAGGCCCAAGGGTCCAGGCCATTGGCGACCAGAGAACGAATGCCACTGCGGTCGAACAGCACCTGTTCGCCGGGGTTGATCACTTGGCGCGCGCCGGCGGCGTGGTTGTCGGCAAACACCGCCACCGTGCCCTGCTGCACGGCGAGCATGGTGCCTTGGGCGTCTTCGCGCACCAGGAAGCGCGTGCCGAGGGCGCGCAGGTAACCGTCACGGGTCTGTACCCAGAAGGGCCGCGTGTCGGCACCGGTATTGACCAGTATTTCACCCTGGCGCAACTGCACCAGGCGCCGCTCCTGAGTCAATACCGCGTCGAATGCGCTGGCGCTGTTCAGTTGGATGCGGCTGCCGTCGTTCAACGCCACCCAACGCCGTTCGCCGGTGGCAGTGCGGTAGTCGGCCATCAAGGCGGGCAGCGGGGTGTAGTCGCGGCCGAACCAGGTCAGGCCGGCCGTACCGGCCACCAGGCCGAGCAGCTTCAACCCTTCACGGCGGCTGATACGTCGACGCGCCCCGTGCAGGGCGTGGCGGCCGACCTGTGCGGGCAGGTGGCTGAACTCATCATTCATCGTCGCCACCCGTTGCCAGACCTGCTGGTGTTCGGCGCTGGTGTGCAGCCAGCGCTCGAACGCAGCGGTGCTCGCGTCGTCGGCGACGTTGAAGCGCAGCTTGATCATCCACTGGATGGCCTGGTCGACCAGGCGCGGGTCAGAGGTCGGCATAGCGCAACCGATAGCAGGCGTGCAGCGCCTTGGACAGGTCACGCTCCACCGTAGCCTTGGACACCCCGAGGCGCAGGGCGATCTGCGCACAGGTCAGGCCGTCCAGTTGCGCCAACAGGAATGCTTCACGCACCCGCGGCTTGAGCTGGTCGAGCAGGCGGTCGATGCGTTCCAGACTGTCGAGAATCAGCAGGCGGGTTTCTTCCGACGGCACGTCGGCCTGGGGGAAATGCGCAAGGCTTTCGAGGTAGGCGCGCTCCAGTTCGCGGCGCCGGTACTGGTCGATCATCAAGCTGCGGGCGATGCTGCTCAGGTACGCGCGCGGCTGCAGTACGGCCTGCTGTTTGCGTGCGTTGAGCAGGCGCACAAAGGTTTCCTGCGCCAGGTCGGCGGCACGTTCACGGCAACCGGTGCGCCGGCTCAACCAGCCGCGCAGCCAGGAGTGATGGGTGTGGTAAAGCTGGCCGATAGCGGCATGGTCCAGTGGGTGATCGCTCGACATGGGCATCCTGGCGCAGCAGTCTTAATTGATAATGTTTCGCATTCTAGACGCTGGTCGTGGCCATTCGCAATTGCCGATGAACAATGTATCCAGCACAATTTTTTGTTCGCCCCAGGCCCACGCACTAATCTGCAGGCTTTTCCCGGTGGACGGCTTGAGCATGATCGACTTTGCGACCCTGGCAGTTTTTTCAGGTGCTGTGCTGTTGTTGCTGTTATCCCCGGGGCCGAACATGGCCTTTGTGATCAGCCATGGCGTCACCCACGGCTGGCGCGGGGGAGTGGCCTCGGCCCTGGGCATCGGTGTCGCCGACATACTGCTGAGCGCATTGACCGCCAGCGGGGTAACGGCGTTGGTCGCCAGTTGGCCGCCATCCTTTGACGTGATCCGCTGTGCGGGTGTGGTCTACCTGCTGTGGCTGGTGTTCAAGACGCTGCAGAAAAAAACTGGGCTGGAGACTGCCCGCCCGCACCGTGTGCCCCTTGGCCGGGTGTTTCTGCAGGCGATGCTCAACAGCCTGCTCAACCCCAAGGCGTTGCTGTTTTTTGTGGTGTTTTTGCCGCAGTTCGTACGGCCGCAGGCCGGCTCCATCGCCGTGCAGTTGATGCTGTTGGGGGGCGTGCTGACTTTGATCGCTGGGGTGTTTCACCTGCTGCTGGGCATATTCGGCGGGGTGCTGAGCCGCTTCCTCGCCAGGCGCCCAAGAGCCGCCTGGCTACAGAAATGGGGCTTGGCGACGGTGCTGAGCGTGTTGGCGGTGCGCCTGGCGGTGATGTCGCGCCCAGCCTGACCCCATGAGGTGACGGGATTGTGCGGCGAGCAAGCGGTCTGTGGCCAAACGAGCTTGTTGTGGTGAACGAGCTTGTTGTGGTGAGCGAGCTTGCTCGCGCTGGGCTGCGCAGCAGCCCCTCCAAAGCTTGGGGCCGCTTCGCGCCCCAGCGCGAGCAAGCTCGCTCACCACAGGTACAGGCTCAGCCCAGCCGTGCTGCTGCGCGCGCGACGATTTCACCGCGCACCCTGCGCGATTCGGCGGTGCGTTTGTTGGCTTCTTCCCGCACATGCGCAGGCGCTGTGTCCGGGCGACCCGAATCGAACGGCGGCGCCGGCGCATATTCAATCTGCAACTGCACCAGTTGCGCCGCCGCTTCGCTGTACAACTCCGCCGCCAGCACCAGGGCAAAGTCGATACCGGCGGTAATGCCACCCCCGGTGAACAGGTTGCCGTCACGCACCACGCGCTCCTGTACCGGGATGGCGCCGAGGGGGGCGAGCATGTCGTGGTAGGCCCAGTGCGTCGTCGCCTTGCGCCCGCGCAGCAACCCCGCCGCGCCGAGCACCAGCGAGCCGGTGCACACCGAGGTCACGTAGCGCGCGGTCTGCGCCTGGGCCTTGAGGAAGTCCAGGGTCTGCGGGTCTTCCATCAATGGGCCCACGCCGGAACCACCGGGCACGCAGATCACATCCAGCGTCGGGCAGTCGGCATAGGTCATGGTCGGCGTGAACACCAGGCCCGTGCTGGAGGTGACCGGCGCCAGGTCCTTCCATATCAGGTGCAGTTTCACGTCCGGCAGCGAACCCAATACGTCGTAGGGGCCGGTCAGGTCCAGTTGCTGAATGCCGGGGAACAACAGAAAGCCGATCTGCAAGGTCATGAATGAAGCTCCGAGAAAGGGGTAGACGACCTCACTCTAGCGGCCTAGGCTTTGGCGAATACGCCATTGAACCCACGAATCACGCCAACCATGCCCAGAATTGTTCACGTACTCGCTTTCGAGAATGCCCAGGTGCTCGACGTCACCGGGCCGCTGCAGGTGTTTGCATCGGCCAATGACCTGGCGCGCCAGCGTGGCGTGCCGTTGCCTTATGCGGTCACGGTGATCGCCGACCAGGCCGGACCGGTGATGACCTCCGCCGGCCTGGCGCTGGTGGCCGAGCCGTTGCCTGCGGTCGACCAGCCCTGCGACACCCTGGTGATCGCGGGCGGCTGGGGCGTGTACGGCGCCGCTGAAAAGCCTGCGCTGGTGGATTGGGTGCGCGAAAAAGCCCGGCACACTCGGCGCATGGCGTCGGTGTGTACCGGTGCGTTTTTGCTGGCGGCCAGTGGCTTGCTCGATGGTTGTCGCGTCGCCACCCACTGGACCCGTTGCGAAGAACTGGCGCGCAAGTTTCCGGCGTTGACCGTGGAGCCCAACCCGATCTTTATCCAGCAGGGCGCGGTGTGGACCTCCGCCGGTGTCACCGCCGGTATCGACCTGTGCCTGGCTCTGGTGGAAGAAGACCTGGGCCGCGCCGTGGCCCTGGAAGTGGCGCGGCACCTGGTGGTGTTCCTGAAGCGCCCCGGCGGCCAGTCGCAATTCAGCGTGACCCTGTCCCTGCAAAAGGGCGGCAGCCGTTTCACCGAGCTGCATGCCTGGATAGCCGAGCATCTGACCCTCGACCTGAGTATCCCGACCCTGGCCGCCCAGGCCGGCATGAGCGAGCGCAGCTTCGTGCGCCACTACCGCGCTGAAACCGGCCAGACGCCCGCGCGCGCCGTCGAACTGATCCGCGTCGAAAGCGCCCGTCGGCAACTGGCGGACAGCACGGCGTCGATCAAGCGCATCGCCGTGCAGTGTGGTTTCGGCTGCGAAGAAACCTTGCGCCGCAGCTTTATGCGGGCCTTGTCGGTGACGCCCCAGGCCTACCGCGAGCGGTTCTCGCCGGTGGCCTAGGCGAGCAATTCAAACAGGGCGTCGAGGGTGGCCCGCGGTGCTTCCTGGGGAATATTGTGGCCCACACCGGGCAACACCTCCCGCCGGTAAAAAGCGCTGAAATGCTCCACGTCGTCATCCTCTTGCGACGGCGGGCCCACGCCGTCATCGGCGCCGCACAGCGAAATACTCGGCACCGCAATCGCCGGTTGCCGCGCCAGGGCCTGCTCGATGGCTTCCAGCGCCGGATCGCCAGGCGCATACATGAAACGATGGCGATAGGAATGAATCACCACCTCGACAAAGTCCGGGTTATCGAATGACGGCGCCGTCTGCCCATACAGCCCTGGCCCGTCGGCCCAGGACGGCGACCACAGCGACCACAGCAACTCACAGAGTTCGCGGCGATTGGCCGTCAGCCCGTCCACACCGCGCTGGGTGTGAAAGTAGAACTGGTACCACAACCGATGTTCCGTCACCGGCGCCCGTGGCTGGCGCGACCTGGCAATGTCCTGGATGTTATAGCCATCGCCCGTTACCAGCCCGCGTACCCGTTCCGGCCACAGGGCCGCGACGATACACGCGGCACGCCCGCCCCAGTCATACCCGGCCAGGGTGGCGCGCGGGATCGACAGCGCATCCATGAAATCCAGCAGATCCTTGCCCAGCGCCGCCTGTTGGCCGGAGCGCATCACCTGCGCGTTGATAAACCGCGTAGGGCCATAACCGCGCAGGTACGGCACCAGCACCCGGTAGCCGCGTTCGGCCAGCACCGGCGCAATCTCGTCATAGCCGCGAGGGTCATAAGGGAAACCATGCAGCAGGATCACAGGCTCGCCGTCAATGGGACCGTGGGTTTCATACGCCACATCGAGCATGGAGGTGCGCACGTAGAGGAGTGGGGCGGTGATGGTCATGGTGGACTCCTGTCAGGTGTTGAAACTCTAGTCGAAAGACATGACGGGATGCCCTGCCTGTAAAGGCAGGGCGCCTCAGGGCTGCCAGGTCGTCTTCTCGCCACTGAGCTTGCGGTCCAGGAACGTCGCCGCGCTGATCAACGCCAGATGGCTCAACGCCTGGGGTGTATTGCCCAGGTGGCGGGCCTGGCTGTCGAACTCTTCGGCATACAGGCCCAGCGGGTTGGCGTAGCGCAGCAGTTGTTCGAATTCCAGGTGGGCCTTCTCCACTTGCCCGGCGCGGGCCAGGCATTCGACGTACCAGAACGAGCAGGCGGCGAATGCGCCTTCGGTGCCTTGCAAGCCGTCGATCGCGTTGTCGTCGTTGCGGTAGCGGTAGACCATCCCGTCGCGCACCAGGCTTTTCTGGATCGCCTGCAACGTGCTCAGCCAGCGCGGGTCGGTGGCGGCGACAAAACGCACCAGCGGCATCAGCAGCATCGAACCGTCCAGGGCGGTGCTGCCGATGTGCTGCACAAAATGCCCGCGTTCTTCGTTCCAGAAGTTGCTCCAGATATCGGCATAGATCGCCTGGCGGGTCTGGTCCCAACGTGCAAACGGCGCCGGCAACGAGCGCTTGGAGGCCAGGCGGATCGCACGGTCCAGGGCCACCCAGCACATCAGCCGCGAATGCAGGAAGTGATGCTGCTCGCCGCGCATTTCCCAGATGCCCACGTCTTTGCGGTTCCAGATTTCACACACCTGGTCAGCGACTTCCACCGTGTGTTTCCAGCCCTCGTGGGAGATGGCTTCGCCGTACTTGTTGACCAGGTACACCGCGTCCATCAACTCGCCATAAATATCCAGCTGGACCTGGTCGACCGCGCCATTGCCGATGCGCACCGGCTTGGCGCCGCCGTGGCCGCTGAGGTGCTCCAGCGTGGTTTCGGGCAGCTCCTGGCGGCCGTCGATGCCGTACAGGATATTGATCTTGGTCGGCTGGCCACAGCAGTCGCTGACCCGGCCCTTGAGCCAGCGCATATAGGCGTTGGCCTCGTCGACAAAGCCCAGGCGCATAAAGGCGTAGACGGTAAACGAGGCGTCGCGGATCCAGGTGTAGCGGTAGTCCCAGTTGCGTTCGCCCGCAGGCGTTTCCGGCAAGCCGAAGGTGGCGGCGGCGATGATTGCGCCGTGTTTGCGCGAGGTCAGCAGCTTGAGGGCCAGGGCCGAGCGGTTGACCATTTCGCGCCAGCGCCCGCGGTAGTTCGACTGCGCGATCCAGCCGCGCCAGAACTTCAAGGTGTGGGCCAGGGCCAGGTCGGTGCAGACACTCGCCACACGCTCATCGTCCTGGCCGCCGAGTACGAACTCGGCGCCTTCTTCCTGATCCAGGGTGAAGCGGGCCACGGCGGCGTTATCTTCGATCTGCAACGGATGGCTGCCGCACAGGCGCATGCCCGGCTGGCCATCGGCGTTGAAACAGATGCTGGCGTTATCCAGGCTCGCCTCGGTGGTGGCGCGCGCGTAGTCATGGCGCACGGCGCAGCGCAGATGGAGGGTGGCCGTGCCGCTGACCACGCGTACGCGGCGAATCAGCAGGGGCAAGTCGTCGATTTCTTCGCTGATGACCAGCAGGTCGGTGATTTCCACCACGGCTTCATCGCTGAGCCAACGGGTTTGCAGCACATTGGTGTCGGGCAGGTAGATCTGTTCGCGGCGGGCGTTGGGCAGGTCCGGGGTGAGTTGGAACGTGCCGGCATCGGGGGTGTCCAGCAGTGAGCAGAAGATCGACGGGCTGTCGAACTCCGGCCAGCAGAAGAAATCGATGCTGCCTTTATCGTTCACCAGCGCCGCGCTGCGCATATCGCCGATGATGCCGTGGGCATCGATGGCGCTTTGTGGTTCGTTTTTCAAATCAACCATTGTCACGAAACTCCGGGTAAAGGCTCATGCCGCCATCAATGAAGAGGGTGCTGCCGACCACGTAATCCGAGGCGTCACTGGCCAGCCATACCACGGCGTTGGCCACGTCCTCCACATCGCCGACCCGGCCATAGGGGATCAACTTGAGCAGCTCCTGTTCCGCCGCGCCTTCGGTGGCGGCACGGTTGATCGCCGTACGAATCGCCCCCGGCGCAATGCCGTTGATACGGATGCGCTGTTCACTGACCTCCTGGGCGAGGGTGCGCATCAGCATCTCAACGCCGCCCTTGGACGCCGCGTAATTCACATGCCCGGCCCAGGGGATCAACTGGTGCACCGAGCTCATGTGGATGATTTTGCCGGCGGCGCGGGATACGCCTTCACGGATGCCCTGGCGCTTGAAGAGGCGTACCGCCGCCCGGGCACAGAGGAACTGGCCGGTGAGGTTGACGCCGATCACGGCGTTCCAGTCGTCGAGGGTCATGTCGACCACGGCGGCGTCCTTCTGCATGCCGGAGTTGGCCACCAGGATGTCCAGATGGCCGAACGCGTCGAGGGTCTTTGCGAACAGGCGTTCCACATCGGCTTCTTTCGACACGTCGGCGCCGATGGCAATCGCCTGGCCGCCCTCGGCGTTGATCTGCTCTGCCAACGCCTCGGCGGGCGCGGCCTGGCTGTTGTAATTGAGCACCACCGCAGCGCCGGCTTGCGCCAGGGCCCTGACCGCACCGGCGCCGATACCGGAACTGGCGCCCGTTACCAGCGCCACTTGTTGCTCCAACGAGATATGCATTGCCCACCCGACCTTGAATTCGTGAGTTCAAGTAGCTGACTGACGGCGCATAACGGAAGTTCAGCCGTGTGAAATTAGCGACTACAACCATGGTGGAAAATGGAATAACAGAAGAATAAAAAATAACCATAAGATACTAAAAAACCGCTAAAAAGCGTTTGACAGGGTTTTTTGCCCCGTGTCTTATAAGCACACCTCAACCCGCTCCGCTGGTAGTTCGGAAGTCATGCGGAGTCACCTATAAGAGATGCCTATGTGTTCATCGGCAGCTATAGGGGAACTACCAGAGCAGGGAGCTACGACGTTGCCTAAGTTAGTTATTTTCGATTGCGACGGTGTACTCGTCCAAAGCGAAGAGATCACCCTGTCTGTATTGATCGGCATGCTTAATGCACACGTACAGGACGGCAAGACACTGGATAGTGCGTATTTCATTGAGCACTTTCGTGGAAGAAAGATTGCCGATTGTCTGCGCGAAGCAGAACAGTTAATGGGTATTTGTTTGACTCCTCAGTTTGAAGAGGACTTCCGAGTTCGAGCGCTGGAAGCATTGACGCTTAATGTGAAAGCGACTGATGGGGTACTTGACGTATTGGAAGTGCTGGGAATTCCCTATTGCGTAGCCTCGAGTGCGCCGCGCAATAAGATCGAACAGTGTTTACGCCTTGTGGGGTTGTTGCCTTATTTCGAAGGGCGAATATTCAGTTGTTATGAATTGGGGCGTTGGAAGCCTGATCCGCTGGTGTTTTTAACAGCGTGTGAAACTTACAACGTCGAACCCTGTGATGCGCTGGTGATTGAAGACAGTGTCACAGGGATTCAAGCCGCCGTGGCAGCCACTATAAAAGTCCTGGGTTTTGGTCCGTTGTCTCGACATCGAATATTGGCCGAAGCCGGCGCGTTACCTTTTGCCGATATGCGTGAGTTACCGACCCTCATTGATCACGTTACTCAAGGAGCAAGTGTTGTGGGCACACTGGGTTATATAGAGCGACTTAAACGTAATGATCCCTGTTCGGAAGTGTGGTGGGATTCGTCGCCCGTGGTGTACGCACCGTATAAACAGCATTTGTTGGACAAGTACCCGGCAGCCGCCGCCCATATCGAACAGTTGATGCCGCAGGATCTCTCCCAGCCCTGGGGCTTCAGCAGTGTGACCACCAACCCCCGGCTGGTGACGGCGACGATCCTCGACAAGAAAGAGTACTGGTCGTCGCGTTTTAATCTGGCCAGCCTGTCTCCCGGCGAATTGCGCAAGCAACTCTACAACGAAGTGATTGCAGAGGGCGCTTCGACGCTCAAGCCGCTGTGGGTGCAATCGGCCCAGGCCGACGGCTGGATATGCGCCCAAGTCGACCCGTCGGATGTGCGGTGCAGCGAACGCATGACCGCACGAGGCCTGGAGCTGCATCGCCTGGCCGCGAATGTGATGGTCAAAGTGCCGGGCAGCCTGGAGGGTTTCGCGACGATCGAACACCTGGTGGCCCAAGGCGTTTCGGTCAATATCACGTTCTGCTTCACCGTTTCGCAATTCCATGCCGGTATACAGGCAATAGAGCGGGGCATCGCCTGCGCCCGCCGCAATGGCGTCGACACCGGCTGTTGCAAGTATGTGATCACCTTTATGATCGGGCGTTTTTCCTGCCAGCCCGAGTTCGCCTTGCAGGCCGCCGAGCGTGGCCTGGCGCTGGGCCCGGAGGACATGCGCTGGGCCGAGCTGATGATTTACCAGCAGATCCAGGCCCTGGTCGCGGCCTCGAAGGTGCCGGTCAAGACCCTGCTTTCCAGTATCAAGGTCGACGTTGACGAACGTGGCCACAAGCACTGCTGGCACCTGGAAAAGACCGGGCTGACCACCACGTGCTACACGCTGACGCCGGAGGTGGTGGAGTTTCTGATCGAGCGTGAAAGCCACGGCAAACCGGTGGCACCCGCCTGTGAACCCCAGCAGGCGCCGGCTGAGACGTTCGCCCGGCTCATCCGCATTCCGTACTTCTGCGAAGCCTATTTCATCGACAGCATCGAGCCCTACGACTTTGGCAATCATGAGGCGTTTATCAACGCCTGCAACGAAGCCAACAGTGCGCATCGGCGCCTGACCGACTACTGCGTGCGCCTGTGCCCGGTGACGAAGCCTTTCGCACGCTCGCTCAACGCCATCCTGGCCGCTGAATACGGGGTGCTGGCATGAACAAGATGGTCGGGTTGTGGGCGCACCCGCGTTCCCGTTCCACGGTGTTGGAGCGTGTGTTTATCGAACGAGGGGATTTTGAGGTTTTCCACGAGCCGTTTGCCCATATGGCATTTTCCGCAGATTCAATGATTCCTTCGGATGAATGGGACCACAGTTTGCCCACCACGTATCAAGGTATAAAAGAGCAACTGCTCAAGGCCCGGGAAAGTACCAATGTCTTTCACAAAGACATGTGTTACCACTGCCTGGATGACTTGAAAGTTGACCGGGACTTCCTGGCGCAACAACACAATGTTTTTATTATTCGCGAGCCCGCCAGCAGCATTATTTCCCATCACCGGGTACACCCCGATATGCCCGTGCAGGCCATCGGGCATAAAGCCTTGTACGAGATATTTTGTGTGGTCACCAAACTCATCGGAAAAGTGCCTTATGTGATTAATGCCGATGACCTCGCCGCCGAGCCGGAGCGTGTCATTCGTAAACTGTGTGACTACTTGCAGATTGAATTTTTGCCCCATGCCATGACATGGAAACGTGAATGTCCACGACAGTGGAAAACCTGGAGAAGTTGGCATGTGGCGGCGGAGAACAGTGAACGCATTGCTCTGCCGGATAAACCTGCTATCGATATGGATACTTTCGATCAGTCGCCAAAATTAAAAGCCTTTTACGAATACCACCGACCCTTCTACGCACGCATGAATGAATTTTGCCAATAAGGATTGTTGTATGAAAAAGTTGATTGTCACCGGTGCGGCCAATGGGATCGGCCGGGCTACTGTGGAAAAGGCTATCCAGGCAGGTTATTTCGTTATCGGTGCCGACAAGGATGCCGAAGGCCTGCGTGCGTTACAGCGCACTTACACGGCGGATGTATTGGAAACCCATGTCGCGGACTTTTCGGATAATGCGCTGATCAAGGGTTTTATCCCTGCGCTGTACGAGCGCCACGCAACTATTCATGCATTAATCAATAACGCCGGTATTTACCACGGCAAAAGCATCTACGCCTATTCCGATGCCGAAGTGGACGAAATCCTGACTGTGAACCTCAAGGCCTTGGTCTATCTCTCCAAAGACTTCGCCGAACGGGAGATGAAACACGAGGCGCCGCGCAGCATCGTCAATATCGCCTCGGTGGCGGGCGAAGTGGGCAGCTGTGATGCCTTGTACGGCGCCACCAAGGCGGCGGTGATCGGCCTGACCAAAGCCAATGCCTGGAATTTTGCGCCGTTCGTGCGGGTTAACGCAGTGTCGCCGGCGCTGATCCACGACACCGCCATCTACGACACCATCCCTGAATACCGCCGCGCCGAGTACGCGCGCCAGGAAATCCTCAAGGAACCGATCCTGCCCGGCGGCGTCGCCGAGGTCATTTTGCTGGTGATCAGCGATGCCATGCGGCATGTCACCGGCAAGGTCATTCCGGTAGACAACGGAGCCTACCCACGATGAGCCCGTCAGCCTCCAAGAAGAAACTGCTGCTGGTGGGCGCAGGCAACCTATGCCTGCAGATCCTGAAGATTCTCGGGCCGAAAAATGCCTTTGAATTCGTGGTGCTGGGGCGCAATGAAGACGCGACCGTGCGGCTATGCAACCTGGTGGCCCTGTCGTGTGCGCAGTTGGGGCACTGCATCACGATCAAGCCGGTGATCGCCGACCTCACCGATATCGACCGGGTCACCCAGGTGCTGCGTGCAGAGGCGCCGGACCTGGTGGTGAACTGCGCGTCGTTGCAGTCGTGGCGGGTGATCACCGGGTTGCCCAGGCTCTCGTTCGAGCAACTCGACCAGGCGCAGTTCGGCCCCTGGCTGCCCATGCACCTGACGCTGATGCATCACTTGATGCAGGCGGTGAAAGCCTCCGGTATCGCGGCCAGGACGGTCAACGCGGCCTTTCCCGATGCGGTCAACCCGATCCTGGCCAGGGTCGGGCTGGCGCCGGATATTGGCGTGGGCAATGTCGCCAACCTGATCCCGGCGCTGCGATTTTCCATCGCGCGGCTGCTGGAGTGTGCGCCTGCCGATGTGCAGGTGTGCCTGTATGCCCAGCACTATTTCAGCCACTACGTGCCGCGCGGCGGCTTGCCCCCGCGTGCCAGTTACCGCTTGTTGCATGAGGTGCGCGACCGCCCGGCTGCGGCCTACCTGCCGGCCGAAGCGATTTTTTCCACGGTTAAATCCGAGTTCCGCCGCCTGGGCGGTATCGATGGGCAGTTCCTCACGGCGTGCTCGGCCGTCACCGTGATCGAAGGGTTGTTTTCGCCCACGCCGGTGCTGGTGCACGCGCCCGGCCCGCTGGGGTTGCCGGGCGGCTATCCGGTGTGGCTGCAGGAGGGGCAGATCAAGGTGCAGTTCAGCGCCGACTGCCCCCAGGACGAAGCGGTGCGTATCAACACCATCTGCCAGAGCCAGGATGGCATCGATGAAATTCATTGCGATGGCTCGGTCACCTATAACCCGCAATGCATGGCCGTGATGCAGGCGATGCTGGGGTACTCGAAGAAAACCATGTCCATCGAACAGTCCGCCGAGTTTGCCCACGAGCTGTCGAGCAAATACCTGTCTTTCAAACATTCAACCTGGTAGGTGTGTGATGAATCGGATGTCGGTGCACAAGCGCGGCGAAGTCGCCAGTTACGCCACGCAATACTCGAAAAAATTCGTCGAACGCTGGGATGACTTGATCGATTGGGACAAAAGAAAGGCGGGGGAGAACGGGTTCTTTGAAAACCTGCTGAAGCAGCACGGCGTGAAGTCGGTGATCGACGTCTCCACGGGCAGTGGTTTTCATGCGGTCCAGCTTAAGCAGGCGGGGTTCGATGTCGTCGCCACGGACGGCAGCAGCACGATGTTGACCAAGGCCCGGGAGAATTTTCGGCAACGCGGGTTGGCGATCGAATCGCACTACCGGGATTGGCAGGCCCTCGATCCCGCCGAACTGGGGCGCTTCGATGCTGTGGTGTGCCTGGGCAGTTCGCTGTGCCATGTGTTTGCAGCCCATGAACGGCTGGAGGTGCTGGAGAAATTCAGGGCATTGCTCAATCCGGGCGGCTTGCTGATTGTGGATCAACGTAACTTCTTTGCCATTCGCGCAGGCAAGTTCAAATCCAGCGGTCATTACTATTACTGCGGCACGCAGGCATCCGTCGGCCTGGGGCAGGTGGATGAACACGTGTGTGAGTTCATCTACTCGTTCGATAACGCCGAGCAGTATCGGTTGCAGGTCTATCCGCTGTTGCCGGGCGAGTTGAAGGGGGAGGTGCTCAAGTCCGGATTTTGCGCCCATGAGAGTTACGGGGATTTCCAGCGTGACTACGACATGATGAATTGTGATTTTGTCATCCACACGGCACGCGCCGTTTAAGGAGTACCTGATGAGCACACTGGTACACAGTAGCGCGCGCCCGTTGGACAGCGTCGTGCTGGCGGTGGTGTTGACCGGGTTCGTGGCCAGTACCTACGGGTTTGGCGTCTACCTGTTCGCCAACCTGGTGGTGGACATGCGCCGCGACATCGGTTTCGACTACACCACGGTGGGCCTGATCACCGGCGGTGCGCAGATCGGCTTCCTGCTGTTTTCATCGGTCACCAGTTACATCAGTCGTTTTTTCGAAGGCTGGAAGATCAGCCTGGTGTCGACGCTGATGACCTCCCTGGCGCTGTTGGGGCTGAGTGTCAGCAACAGTATCTGGCTGTCCGGGGCGCTGTTGATTTTGCTCGGCGGCTGCTCGGCCTCGGTGTACATCCCGTTGGCGGAGATTGTCACCAAGGGTTTCAGCCCGGGTAATCGCTCGCGGGTCATGGGGCTGATTTCCAGCGGCACCAGCTACGGCGTGTTCATCAATGGCTTGCTGGTGTCGTTCCTTACCCTGCAGGGTGGCTGGCGCTCGATCTGGCTCACCGCGGGCCTGATCTCGGTGGCCCTGTGCGTGGTGGCCTGGTTTCTGCTGCGCAACCTGGTGGCGGACAAGGACGCCGGTTTTTCCGGGCCGCGTTCGACGGCGTTCGAGAGTCATGCACCTTGGTTGAGTCGCTCGCTGTACCTGACCTGGGCCATTGCGTTTTTGAATGGGATGGCGCTGTTGCCGTTCCAGACTTACCTGGCTCCGTTCCTGCGGGACGAGTTGGGGGTGTCGGTACAGGACGCCGGGTTTGTCTGGACCACCATTGGCGCGGTGGGCATGGCCTCGGGCTTTCTGGTGGGGTGGATCGCCGACAAGGTGGGCGTCAGGGCGTCGCTGGCCATGTGTTTTTTGAGTGCGGGGCTGGCCGCCACCCTGGTGTTCAGTTTCAACAGCCTCCCGCTGTTCTACCTGGCGGCATTTTTGTTTGCGCTGGCGTTCTACCCCATCTTCGGGCTTGTCCCCAGCTACATCGGGCAAATCGTGCCGGTCAGCCGACTGACCCAGGCATTCGGCATTGCCAATGTGCTGATCGGCCTGGGGGGTGTGTGCGGTAACTTCCTGGGCGGTTTTTCCAAGGACCTGACCGGCTCGTTCGCGACCGTCTACTGGGTGGTTGCGCTGTTGCTGTTCGTGCAATGCGTGATGGTATTCCTGTTGGGTAAACCGCCTGTGGCGGTGACGGAGGGTGAGCGGCCATGAGTCATTTTGCGGAACGTCCAGAACGGAATCTGCATGCGTTTGCGTTCAGCCATCTCGTCGCGGAACGCTCGCGTATGGGGCAAAAGCCCTTGGTCATCTGGATGACGGGCATCTCGGCGGCCGGCAAGTCGACGATTGCCGATGCGCTGGACAGGGCCTTGCAGGCACAGGGGCGCTTGACCTGCATCATTGACGGCGACTCGGTGCGCGGCGGCCTGTGCCGCGACCTGGGTTTTACCGACAGCGACCGCGATGAAAATATCCGGCGGGTCGCCGAAGTGGCGCGCTTGATGCTGGACGCAGGGCTGGTGGTGATCGTGGCGCTGATCTCACCGTCGGCGGCCAGCCGGCATTACGCGCGCGCCATTGTCGGCAATGAGCATTTTGTCGAGGTACATGTGGATGCGCCGCTGGAAACGGCGGAGCAACGTGACCCTAAGGGCTTGTACAAAAAAGCCCGCCTGGGGTTGATCCAACACTTCACCGGGATTGATTCGGACTACGACGTGCCGATCTTTCCGGAAGTGCACGTGGACACCCAGGCGCTGTCTGTCGAACAGTCTGTCGCGACTATTCTCGATTGGATGGCCCGCAACGACGAGCGCACATAGCCGCTGGTCTTTGCGCCGCGGTGGCGGTGCCTGCACCTTCGGAAAACAAGGTAATCTGCGCCATCGCAGGCATACCGCGTTTTTTCAGGAGCAGGCATGACGCATTTCACCGGCACTGCAAAATCCATCCGCCTGATCGGCGGGGCCCAGGTGTTGGACTTCATCAATACCACCAACGGCCGCCGCCCTGGGTCGCCGCTCAAAGTCATGGAAGAGCGGCTTACCAGTTTTCAGTTTTTCTTTGAATGGGCGCTGCACGCCTCGTTGATCTCCACCCAGGAGTTCGCTGAATACAAGGCCATGGTGTTTGAGTCGCCTATTTCCTACCAGCCGGATCTGGACGCCATCATTGCGTTCCGCGAATGCCTGTATGCCGTGTTTTACCCGTTGTCCTTGCGCCAGGCTGCGGCCGATGACGCCTTGCAGCAGATCAACCTGAATTTCCAGCAAGGCACCGCCTGGCGGGTGCTGCGCATGGTTGATGGGACACCGGCCTGGGCGTGGAAAACCTGCACCTCTGCTCAGGAACTGAGTGCAATGTTGATCGGGCGCCTGGCGATCGAGGCCACGCAGTTGCTGGTGTCCGGTGATCTTCGCGTGCTGAAGTGCTGCACGGCCACCGACTGTGATTGGCTATTCCTGGATATCTCCAAGAACAAACTGCGCAAATGGTGCCAGATGAGCGTGTGCGGCAGCCGGGAGAAATTGAGTCGCCTTAAACAGGCGCTTTAGTTTCCAGGCAGTGGCGCGGTCGACGGGTAGCAATTGCTCCACTTAATAGGAAGCATTACTATTCACGCCCCGCCTCCCCAGTGCTCCCGCGATGATCCCTCAGCCGCCCCGCAGAACAGGCTTTTTCGAGCACTACGAAGAGTTGATCGGCACCTGGACACGCCGCCTGAGAAACCGTCAGCAGGCCGAGGACCTGGCCCATGACACCTTTGTGAGAGTGCTGGAGACAACCGCCTCCCAGGTAGAGCAACCGCGCGCTTATCTGCATCAAACTGCGCGAAATATCGCCGTGGACGCCTACCGACGCGAAGACCGGCGGGAAGCCATGGCGTTGGAAGCCTTTGATCAGAGCCAGCCCCACGGCGGTGACCCGGAGCATTTCATGCACGCGATCCAGCTCGCGGACTCCATCGAGCGGGCATTGGCCGAGTTGCCGCTCAACTGCCGCAGGATCTTTATCTGGCAGAAGATCGAGGGCCTGACCCAGCAGGAGATCGCCGAGCGCCTGGGCTTGTCCAAGAACATGGTGGAAAAGTATATGATCCGCACCCTGCGGCATTTGCGTGACCGCCTGGATGCGATCGCCCCATGACACACGCTCGCTCTGAAACAGGACCTTCCATGATGGATAACCGTGCCCGCGACGAAGCCGCGCAATGGTTTGTACGCCTGCAAGACGCTGGGTTGGACGCCACCGAGCGCGAGCGTTTCGATGTGTGGCGCAATGAAAAGCCCGAGCACCAATATGAATTCGATGTGCTGCAAGGCCTGTGGGGCGCCGCCGACCTGGTGCCCAAGGCCCGCTTGCAGGCGTTGGGCGAGGCGCCGGCCGAGCGTCCAAAACGTCGTGGCGTGTTGCGTTACGCCGTCGCCGCCAGTGTGGTCGCCGTGGCCTTGGGGCTCGGCTTGTTCAGCGGCCTTGATCATCCGAAGCCCTACCGGGCCGATTTCAGCACGCGCCTGGGTGAGCATCGCCAGGTGGCATTGCCCGACGGCTCGATGATGGATTTGAACAGCCGCAGTGTTGTCTCGGTGCACTACGAAAAAGGCCGCCGCAGTATTGAACTCAAGCAGGGCGAGGCCATGTTCAATGTCGAGCATGACAGCAGCCGTCCCTTTGTGGTCGCCGCCGGTGCAGGGCAGGTGACGGTCACCGGCACGCGCTTTGATGTGCGTCGCGATGATGACCAGACCCGTGTGGTGGTCGAGGCCGGTACGGTGAAGGTGCAAGGGCGCTCACCGAACGAGGGGGTGACGCTGACGGCGGGGCTGGGAACCCATATCAATGACCAAGGCTTGGTGGCAGCGTCCTACGCAGTGAATGCCGAGGAACTGACGGCCTGGCGCAGCGGCAAACTGGTGTTCAACAACGCATCCCTGGGTGAAGTCGCCCGTGAGGTGTCGCGTTATCGCGAGCGCCCGTTGCGCGTCAGCACACCCGCCGTTGGCAACCTGCGACTGACCAGTGTGTTCAAGGCCAATGACACCGATGCCTTGCTCAAGGCCTTGCCCCATATCCTGCCCGTGGCCCTGAGGACCCTGCCGGATGGCAGCCAGGAAATTATTTCACGCTGAGATTCAGGTTTTTTCCGAGTTCTTCGTCTTCTCCTGCAGCTGCAACTGGTTTGCATTAACAGCCGCATACTCTTGCGATTACAGGACTGGGGTCGACGTGAAAAAATGTGCCGTTCACAACAATAAAATCTCCCGCTGGGCGCCGCTTGCCCTTGCGCTTGCTGTCAGTGCCGCAGTGCCGGCGGCCTATGCTGGCGACGCTATCCATATCCAGGCCCAACCCCTGGGGAGCGCGCTGAGCCAACTGGGGCAGCAGACGTCCCTGCAAGTGTTTTTCAGCCCCGACCTGGTCGCCGGCAAGCAGGCCCCGGCAGTAGATGGCAACCTGTCGGCGGAACAGGCCCTGCGCCAATTGCTGCAAGGCAGTGGCCTGGACTATCAGATCGACGCCGGTTCCGTGACCCTGCGCCCGCTCGGCAGCGGCGCCGGTGACGCCGGTTCGCCCCTGGAACTGAGTGCCACCGACATCAGGGTGGTCGGCGACTGGCTTGGGGATGCCGATGCCGAAGTGGTGCAGAACCACCCGGGCGCGCGTACGGTGATTCGCCGCGAAGCCATGGTGGAGCAGGGCGCGATGAATGTCGGTGATGTGCTGCGTCGTATGCCTGGGGTCCAGGTGCAGGAATCCAACGGCACAGGTGGCAGCGATATTTCCCTCAATGTCGGCGTACGCGGGCTGACATCACGTCTGTCGCCACGCTCCACCGTGCTGATCGACGGGGTGCCGGCGGCATTCGCGCCCTATGGCCAGCCACAACTGTCGATGGCGCCGATTTCCGCCGGCAACCTGGACAGCATCGACGTGGTACGCGGCGCCGGTTCCGTGCGTTATGGGCCACAGAACGTCGGTGGCGTGATCAACTTCGTGACCCGCGCGATCCCCGAGAAATTCTCCGGTGAAGTCGGCACCACCCTGCAAACTTCCGCCCATGGTGGCTGGAAGCACATCGAGAGCGCTTTTATCGGCGGCACTGCCGAAAACGGCATCGGCGCTGCGCTGTTGTACTCCGGAGTGAATGGCAACGGTTACCGCAACAGCAACAACGGCAACGACATCGACGACGTGATCTTCAAGACCCACTGGGCGCCGACCGACCAGGACGACTTCTCGCTGAACTTCCATTACTACGATGCCAGCGCCGACATGCCCGGCGGGCTGACCCAGAAACAGTTCGATGCCAACCCGTACCAGTCGGTGCGCGATTGGGACAATTTCAGCGGGCGTCGCAAGGACGTGTCCTTCAAGTACAACCGGCAAATCGACGACCGGACCCAGGCCGAAGTGCTGACTTATTATTCCGACAGTTTCCGCGGCAGTAACATCGCTAACCGCGACCTCGCGACCCTCGGGTCCTACCCGCGCACCTACTACACCTTCGGCATCGAGCCGCGGGTATCCCATGTATTCGACGTGGGCCCCAGCACCCAGGAAGTCAGCGTCGGTTACCGCTACCTCAAGGAAGGCATGCATGAGCAGGCCACCAGTCTGAACCTGATCAACAACGTGCCGACGTCGGGTGGCCGCAGCGATGGTCACGTCTACCAGGATCGCACCGGTGGCACCGAGGCCAACGCCTTCTATGTGGACAACAAGATCGATATCGGCAAGTGGACCGTCACCCCGGGCATCCGTTTTGAAGACATCCGCACCGAATGGCACGACCGTCCGGTCATCCCCCTTACGGGGCCCCGCACCCAGGAAAAACGCCGCGAGGTCCATAGCCAGGAACCGCTGCCGGCCCTGAGCGTGATGTACCACCTTTCCGATGCGTGGAAATTGTTCGCCAACTACGAAACCTCCTTCGGCAGCCTGCAGTACTTCCAACTCGGACAAGGCGGCAGCGGCGACCAGACCGCCAGCGGCCTGAACCCGGAAAAAGCCAAGACCTATGAGGTCGGTACGCGCTACAGCGACAGTGTGTGGGGCGGGGAACTCACGTATTTCTACATCGACTTCTCGGATGAGCTGCAATACGTCAGCAATGCCGTGGGCTGGACCAACCTTGGCGCCACCAAGCACACCGGCATCGAAGCGTCGGCCCACTATGACTTGTCGAACCTGGACCCTCGCCTGGACGGCCTGACCGCCAACGCCGGCTTCACCTACACCAAGGCTACCGCCGAAGGTGACGTACCGTTCAAAGGACGCGACCTGCCACTGTATTCCCGGGAAGTGGCAACCCTGGGCCTGCGCTACGACGTCAACCACTGGACCCACAACCTGGATGTGTACGCCCAGTCCGGACAGCGTGCACCGGGTACCACCAGCACCTACATTACCCAGGGCAGCGCCGATGGGCAGTACGGTGATATCCCGGGCTATGTCTCGGTCAACGTGCGCAGTGGCTACGACTTTGGCGAACAACTGTCGAACCTGAAGCTGGGGGTGGGGGTGAAAAACGTCTTTGACCAGCAGCACTACACCCGCTCCAGCGACAACAATGCCGGGCTGTACCTGGGCGAGCCGCGTACGTTTTTTGTACAGGCCAGCGTCGGGTTCTGACCTTTATCGGTTTGGAAAAGTCGCAGTCTTGCAAGAGGCTGCGATCGTTTGTCCTGTTTCTTACATCCTCGCAGTGCATATTGCGGCTGGTTCAGGAACCGTTTCCGACAGAAGTGCCACACATGGGAAAGCTAAAGGGCTTCGACGTTGCGTTGGAGCGGCAAGCTGAAGATCGCGCCCACTGTAATGGAGAAAACTATGTCGGTATTGGTGTCCGATACACAGGCCTCGACCTCATCAACTTCTGACCTTTTGCAGGCCACTTCCAGGCCTGAGGTCAAAGCCCCTCGGCCAGCGACTGCCCCCAACGGCCAAGCGGCTGCAAACGTCAGCTTCCTGCCTCGGGAAAACCAGAGGGGGCCCGTGTTCGGCGCGCCCTCTTCGCAGGCCCCCCGTCAGAGTGCTGCTGACAACGTGATGCGTCACTCCAGCGAGCCGGCCAGGCAGGGCCTGATGGATACGGTCAGACACTGGGTGAGCCCTTGGTTTGCCTGGCATCGCCCACAACCAGGTCCTGGCTACTGCAATCCGCCACCACGCCCCGATCCTACCGTGGGTAAGCCGTATCCGCCCGCGCCGGGCTGGCCTGATCCGACGTACTCGCTGAAAAGCAATGACGAGTTGGCGCAACAGTTACGTGACAATTTCAATGCCTTCAGGGACCGCAGCAACCCTGGGTATGTCAGCGTTGACAGTATCTATGGGATGGCGAAAAAAACCTGGTCTCCCAATCCGGTCACGAACGCGAACATTCGCCTGGCCAACGAGTTGCTGCGACGTCCGGAACTGATGAGCGCCCTGGACCGGCACTCCTCCACCGGTGCATTGGATGGCCTGATCGACCGGCAAAATGTGAACATCGTGGTCAAGGGGGAAAACTACTTCAAGTACAAGACCGACAAGGAAATGGCCGGTGAAATGCTTGAGCATTTCGACGAGTTGAAACGTAATCCCTGGGACCGGGAGCTGAGCTTCAACCACCTGAGGAGCCTGGCGGCCCAGGAGCAGACAGGCGATTCGCCCATGGATCATCTGATCCAGCTGTCCCAGGAGATACTCAAGCGCAGTGACGTGTTGAGGAAAATGGACAATCTCGCCGGTCGTGATAATGACGGCCGGATCAGCTGGCAAGCGCTTTACCTGCTTTCCCGCTGACCGTCCGCCAGGCGCCGCCGCTGAATGACGGTGCCTGGCTCAATTTTGTCAGGAACTGTTTACGCCGACTGACCAAGTAGTTCATAGGCACCGGCCTTGATCAAACCGGTCGGCTTTCAGATTCCGTATGGAGAGCTAGCAAATGACGTCAAGCTCGTTTCACCCGCCCCAGCCCAGCTGTCATGAGCTCTTTCGCAATACGGATGATGGCGATCCGACTGTGCCCACGGGTGCCATCGTTGCGCAAGAGCCCCCGGCCCTGGCCGATGTGCATGCTGTCGAAGCCAGGCGCATGAGGGCTTTCGCCGGTCAGTGCCAATTCCAGGCGCCGGTCGAGGAAGACTTTTCCCGGGGCATGCTCGCGACCGGACAGATGGCGAGTGACGACGCCAAGCCCCCCAGATATTCCAGGCTGATCAATAGCCTGACGACCTGGTTGCGTCGGTAAGGGTGGGAATCACCGTACCTTCTGGTCGTTGTTTACATGCTGTCATTGGTATTCATCGGTTGTCCGGAACTGTTGTGTTTGTCCAACCACACATGGGGTGCTTGCCGGTGGAATCCATTCGCTGATTCCGTCTGGGGGTGGTGATCACCGGAAACGCGTTGGAGAAAACCCATGACGATCGAGGGTGCACCCCCTCATGGTCTGCCCTTGGCACTGGATGAGCCGGCTTTACGGTCTACAGTGCCAGCGCCGCTCACGCCCTCTGAAACCTGACAGGGGGCTGTTCCTGCGCGCCTCGACGGCGTGTCGCGGTTGCCTCTGGTGCTGCGCGGAACAATGTCGGTGCTGCGCCAGCGAGCGCTGCAGAACCTGCCCGCTGCTACGCGCGTGAACCTCGCCCAGCCCGGCGTAACGTCCACCGACAGCCAACTGGCGTTGGGCCTGGAAAAAGATTTTGGCAGGCTGTACCCCTTCCTGAACGACGGGCGTTTGACCTGCTCGTCATTGCAGCGTGTTGCAGACGAACGTATGGGGAAAAGCGAGGAGTTGGACCGGACGATTCAAGTGGTCAGCGAGATTCTCAAGCGCCCGCGGTTGAGCGATGCAATTTTGAGCCGCGACGGCGATATCACCCCGGACAGTCTCAGGGCGGCAGCCCAAACGCTACAGGGGAACAGCTCGCCAAGTGTGTTCAGCCAGGACCCGTTCCATGCCCAGAGCAATACCCAGGTGGTGCTGGCCCTGCAGGGCCAGTTCGAACAATTGAGGGATAAATCGCAGGACCGGACGTTCTTCTTTGAACAACACCAGTACGTTGAAATCGCCATGCTCAAGGCCGTCATGCAGGACCCGCATGCCGTTGATCAAGAGGGTGCGCCTGTGCTGGATCCTTCCTCCGGCATGCCTCGGCCCAGGTACAGCGAGCTCTGTGTCTACACGGCGAAGAACATTCTTGAGCGGCCTGGTCTGCTGCCTTCGCTGATACGTGCGAACGGCACACGATTGTTTGGTCTGCCGCAAAAAGACGGCTGGCTCAGTAACAAAAGCCTCGAGCGTTGGCTGGAACAGGACAAGGCCCGCAAAGCGCGCTGATGTGCGGGGGTCATACCTTGAGGACCTTGCCGCTCAGGGACACACCGGCGAGCAGCACTGCGATCAGCACAAAGGCACTGCTCAGGCTGCTGCCATGGGCAATGAAGCCAATCACTGCGGGGCCGGCAAGAATCCCGGCATACCCCAAGGTCGTGATGGCAGGCACGGCAATATGTTCCGGCATCACCGTTTGCTTGCCGACGGCGGTGTACAGCACCGGTACGATATTCGAACAACCGGCACCTACCAGCGCATACCCCAGCAATGCGGTTTCCCAGGCTGGCAATAACGTTGCCAGCAACATGCCAGCAGTGGCCAGTGCACCACCGATCACAATCACACGGGTCGCGCCCAGGCGCCGCACGATGGCATCGCCGGTCAGGCGCCCGGCAGTCATGGTCAGGGCGAAGGCTGCGTAACCCAGGCCGGCGTAAGCTTCGTCCAGACCGCGTTCGGCACTGAGGAACACGGCGCTCCAATCCAGTACGGCGCCTTCTGCCAAAAACACGATAAAGCACAGACAGCCGATGAACAGTACTACGCCGTGGGGGATCGCAAATGCCGGACCCGAACTTTCACTGCCGTAGGGCAACAAATGGGGCCCGGCCTTGAGCAGCGCCAGTGCCATGATGACGATCACCACCAGGGTCGCCTGCAGAGGTGACAGACCCAACCCCAGCAGCCCGGCAACCCCGGCCGCGCCGACGATCCCTCCCAGGCTGAACAAGCCGTGGAAGCCCGACATCATGGTTTTGCCACTGGCGCGCTCAACAATCACCGCTTGCAGGTTCACCGTGGAGTCCACCGTGCCAAGGCCCGCGCCAAACAGGAACAATCCGGCGATGAGTAACGGAATCGAGCTGACCGTGGCCAGCATGGGCAAGGCCAGGCATATCATGATCGTGCCGGCGCTCAGCACGCGTCGGCAGCCATAACGAGACGCCAGCGCACCGGCGGCCGGCATGGCGATGATAGACCCCACCCCCAGGCATAACAGAAGCAGGCCCAGAGTGCCTTCACTCAGTTCGGCGCGTGCTTTGGCGTATGGCACCAACGGCGCCCAGGCAGCAATGCCGAAGCCGGCGATGAAAAATGCGATACGGGTCGACATTTGTTCCAGCCGCCCGGGAACCACGGGTGCTGAGGTGGGGATGGCAGTCATGAAAAAATCCTTGGTTTTGCGTTCAGCGAACGATGTCCGGCGCGACATCCTTGCACATCAGGCCTTGGGGGGCGAGCCGGGTTCCCCCCGAGATCAGCGGCGATGAGTTTTTTTGCAATTCTGGAACGCCATGGGCGTTGGCAACCACACACGGAGTGTCTTTGCGGAAGGCGTTCTGGAAGGTGTGTAATCCCTGTGGGAGCTGGTGAACCCCCGGGTTTTCACGGTGGATTACCACCTTCCAGGCCGCCTCCCACACACCCTGCATTGTGTAATACGCTGCTGGTCCAACCCTATAGGCAACCGAGCGGACGCACCGATGAAGATTGCAAGGCAAGTGGCGCCATGACCCAGTTCTATGACGCACGTGGCAACATTTACGGGGTCGCCAGCCCGTCGTTCCTACGACAGCGGGGTATCGAGGTGCCCGACAGCGCGGCGCAGGCCGCGAGGACTCGCGAGGCTTGGGCTGCATCGGCCATAAGGTCTGAATGCGAGTGGGGCTCGACGCCGCGCCCGGCCAATGCCAAGGCCCACCGCTGCGATGGCTTGCTGGTGGGCCCGTTCCAGGCCGAGCCGCCGTTTGACCTGTTGATCGTGAACACCGACGGCTCCCTGGCCGAGCGCAGTGGCAATGGGTTGACGATTTTTGCCCAGGCGCTTACTGACCAGGGCTTGATGACCGAGGCCTGTGATTTGCGCGTGCATCATGACCAGCCTGACGGGGTGTCGCCGTTGGTGACTCGGGTCGAACCTGCCGTCTATGAGCACCGCTCTGGATTCTGGCTGGCATTGGGGTTGCCCGGGTTCGGGCCGTCGGCCGTGGGTGCTCAGGGGGTTGAGCAGGTGTTCCAAGGCGACATTGAACTGAGCCATGTGAAGGCGTTGGCGGCAATCAACCCACAGTGGGCGCACAGTCAGTTTGTGCGTGTGGGCAATCCTCATTGTGTGACCCTGGTCGAACACATGTCAGCCTTGCCGGACAATCTGCAGATGCAACAGCCAGCGCTGTTCGAACCGTTGCAGGCGATTGCCTTCGCCCCCCCCGGCAGGAAGCGGCGAGCCATGCTTGGCCGGAGTCAATTTGCAATGGGTCGCCAGGCAATCCGGCAACCGGGTGGTTGCCCGGGTGTTCGAGCGGGGAGAGGGCCCCACGGCGTCCTCCGGCACCAGCGCCAGTGCCGTGGCCTGTGCGGCGTGGCGAGCGGGTTGGGTTGAGGGAGGTGAAGTCGCGGTGGTGATGCCGGGTGGCACTGCGCCGGTACGTTTGCACACCCAGGTCGATACGCTGCTGAGCGTCAGTCTGTTCGGGACTGCACGGCCTCGGACATGAAGTCTTTTGAGCAGTTGACGCCCTGAGTGGGTGTCAGCTGTTTCGCTATTAATTAATTGATCAGATAAAAGTTGGTGTAGGGCATTTCTTATGTTTGAGAAGTGGCTCATTGACTTGATTTATTATTTTGTAAAAGACACTTCAATCTCAGTCGTACGAAACTTCTTTTTTATTTTTTGGGGGCCGATTTTTTCCTGGAAACGCTAAGCTTCAAGGCGTTCAGGCGCTTTTCCTCGGCAACTTATTTCATGTTTGGCGGGGGAGGTATCTCAGTCCGGTAATAACTATCGATATTGGCGGGTAACAACGGATGGTTAACGCGTTTGTTTCGTCACGTTTCAAATTAATCCTTCCAGGCATAAAGACTGACTTTCAAGTACTGGCGTTCAACGGTCAGGAGGTGCTTGATCAGCCGTTTTTCATCCAGGTGCAGGTGGTCAGCGAAAACCCTTCACTGGACCTGGAGTCACTGCTCCACCAGCCTGCCTACCTGGTTTTTGGCGATGCCAATGAAGGCCTGCACGGGCAGGTTTACGCGATTGGCCGCGATGATCCCGGGCGGCGGCTCACCCGTTATCACCTGACGTTGGCGCCGCATCTCGCCTACCTTGCCCATCGACGCGACCAGCGGATTTTCCAGCAGCGCAGTGTTCCGCAGATCATCGCGGCAGTCCTCGAACACCACGGCATCCTGGCCGACCGCTATGCCTTTGAGTTGGGGCCGGTGGTCTACCCGCCGCGGACGTTCTGCGTGCAATACGCGGAAACCGACCTGCATTTCATCCAGCGGCTGTGTGAAGAGGAGGGCATTCACTACCACTTCCGTCACAGCGAGCACCAGCATGTGCTGGTGTTTGGCGACGACCAGACCGTGTTCCACCGCCTGCCTGCGCAGCGTTATTCAGCTGCCGGCGGGCCGCTGGCCGAGACACGGGTTATCCAGCGTTTCGACGTACGCCTGGCGACCCGCAGCCAGCAAACGGTGCGTCGTGATCATGACTTCGAGCATCCGTCCTTATGTCTGCAAGACAGCGCGGGTTCTGCCTCAGCGCAACCCCTTGAGGACTACCGCTACCCGGCGGGGTTTACCGGCCATGCACGGGGCGCGCGCCTGGCTCGCAGGGGGTTGGAGCGCCTTCAGATCGGCGGATATCGGGCATTGGGCAGGAGCGACCAAGCGGTGCTGCGCAGTGGGCATTTTCTTGAGCTGCACGACCATCCGGATCCGGCCTGCAATGATTTATGGTTGATCACTTCGGTCCGTCACGAGGGTTATCAACCGCAGGTGCTGGAGGATGGGACAGGTGAGGTGGATGCATTCCAGGGGTATCGCAACCGTTTCACCGCGACACCCTGGAGTGCGCCGTATCGACCCCCTCTCAAGCACCCCAAGCCGACCATCCACGGCACCCAGACCGCCACGGTGACCGGGCCTGCCGGCGAGGAGGTGCATTGCGATGCATACGGCCGGGTAAAAGTACGGTTTCACTGGGACCGACTGGACAAGAGCGATGACACAAGCAGTTGTTGGGTGCGGGTGGCATCGGGTTGGGCCGGAGACGGGTTTGGCGCAACGATGATCCCGCGGGTGGGTATGGAAGTGCTGGTGACATTCCTGGAGGGCGACCCGGACCAACCATTGATCAACGGTTGCCTGGCCAATGCGTTGCACATGCCGACCTATTCCTTGCCGCAACACAAGACCCGCAGCGTCTTGCGCAGTCGCAGCACCCCGGGCGGAGGCGGCGGCAACGAATTGCACCTGGAAGACCGCCGTGGCAAGGAGCTCATCTACCTTCGTGCCCAGCGGGACCTGGAGCAGCAGGTGGGGCATGACAGTCGCCTGGAAGTGGCCGGTGAGCGGCGTGAAATCATTCGAGGGTTAAGTACGGCGCACCTGGAAAGCGAGGAGCACCGTCACGTCACCGGTGACCGCAAGGTTGTGCTCAAGGCCAGCGATCATCTGGACGTGCAGGGCGACAGCCGGACCTATGTCGGGCAAACCCTGGTGATTGAAGCCGGGCAACAGGTGCATCTCAAGGCCGGCGCCAGCCTGGTGATCGACGCGGGCGTACAACTGAGTTTCAAGGCCGGCGGAGAGCACCTGGTGATCCAGGCAGGCGGCATTTTCAGCAGTCGGCCCATCACCCTCGGTGGAACCCCGTCCGCGACCGGGTCTGCGAACGCCCTGTTGGTTGCGCAGAGCCCGAAAATCTCCGCCACACAGGGCGCCATCATGCACTTGGCCAGGCAACTGGATGCGGACTTCTGCCCGCTATGCGAGGACTGCCGCGAAGGCCTCTGCACTGTCGGCGGGAGGGCAGCCTGATGGAAAACCTTCCAAGCCGATGGATGAGCCAACAGCAACAGGCGGGGCACAGGCTGTGCCTGATGCTTGAGGGGAATAACGCAGCGTGCCAGCCAATGTTGGCGGCACGCGGTTTTCCGGCGTACTGCCACCTCTACGCACAAACCCCACTGGCGGAAATGGCCACGGCTGGCCCCGTGATCCTGTTGCTGGATCAGGTAGGGGAGCCCGCGTTGCTCGATCTTCTGCAAGAACCAGAGATGAATTGGGGCTGGCTGGGCAGCTTGCCAGACGCGGACCTGACGGACATGTCCCGGCATTGGCGCGACCGGCTGCTGGTCGGACCGGAGAATAACCGGACGCTGTACCGCCTTCACGACAATCGTACGTTGGCGCGCGCACTGAACCATCTGGGCCTTGAACACTGGCCAGCATTCCTCGGCCCACTGATCAGTGTGTGCTACTGGCATGAAGGCAGTTGGCACTGTGGTGACAACCCTGCCCCCGGTGACTATCCGGTGCCCGAGCCAGCTCCTTGGCTGAACACGCCCAACCCGAATGCCAGCGCCATCCTGCACGCCAATATCCTGCGTTACCTGCTGGCTGAACACAGTGAAGATCTGGCGGCATTGGTTGAATTCCAAGACCCCAGGGTCTGGCTGACCCAAGTGTTGGAACAGGCTCGCAGTTGGCGATGGAGCCAGCCGGAACAGCTGGAGTTTCTGGTCGTGCGACGGCTGGAAGAGGCCACTCGCAGCAGTGGGATTCGTTGGCAGCCGACGGTTGGAGAAACACCGCAGGATCACTTTGAACGTGTTAAGCAGCAGTGGCACATGTTGGAGAACAAGGATGAGTAAGCGTGTATGGGGCGTGCTGCTTGCGCTGGCGATGGCGGGACTTTCGGGATGTGCGATGAAGCCGGTTGATCGCTTTACGTTGGAGGTGGATTTACCGGCGGAGTTTAAACTTAAAACTGCCGCCAACTATGGGCCTGCAACAGGTGAGACCTGCACCTTGCCAAGGCGCCGAGGCAAGAGGCCGGAGCGGAAGGTCTTTTTTACCGAGTACAAGCCGGTGGCGAGTCGTGCGAGTTATGAGTTGCCTCTGAGTGAGACGGTACAGGGGTGTCCGTTGGTGCTGCGAAGTGTGGATTTTGATCTTTATGCGAAGTGGGGCAAGCGGGATTCGGACGTTGGGGGGGATATAGGGGGGATTTCCATTCGGGATCTTCTGGAGGGGGATCGGCCAGGAATGCCGGAGTCGGGAGTTAAGGAGCTGTCTTGGCAGTGTCAGTGGTTGTTTCGGACTGCAGGGCGGAAGCACGTAATCATAAAGGTCCTTAAATGTGGATATTTGAGTGACAGTGGGGCGCTATCTAACACTGGTACGAGAGGTGGTTTGCTGCGAGATGAACTGGGAGGACAAAAGGTACTGATAAAAGTAGGACTCAATCCCGAAGAGCGACCTTACATGGGCGATAACTGGATTCGTTTTCCTGGTGGGTGGAAGCGTTGTCTAGGGACGGATTTTGATGATCTTTATGCGTTCTGTAACGGGAATACTACCGACTTCAAGCCCATCACAATGCCCGATGGGCGTATATGCGACATCTATCCAACTTGTACTGAATAAGGATATCCAGGCATGACGATGGAAGAATGGAAGCACCCTTTTTTTGATGAAAGTATGCCTGCTTGCGCATTGCATGGAGGTTGGCTGAGTTTTTGTCTGGTGGATGAATCAGGTGATGGGAAAGCCTATGGAGGGCTTAGATATGATGTTGTTGACAGCGCAGGGCAGCGGTACAAAGGCCATTTGAATGGAGAAGGGTTTGCACGGTTGGAGGGGCAGTGTCGCGGTCCTGTCGTGCTGGTTTTAGATGCTCCATATGAGGCGGGGAGGGGCTACTATTCAACATTGCAGCAGCGAGACAGCTATCCATTACCGATCACCGATCTTCAAGTGCGAGCTGAACAAACCCGTTTTTCAAGCGTCGATGGTCGGCGAACTGAAAGCAATCCAGGACGACAGAGCTCAGATCGGTTTTACCAAGTTGAAGTAAGCGATCTGGTTCGCCATATCGCCCATCTTCCCCCCGTGGAAAAAACACCCCACCGCCCCCAGCGCCACGCATTAAAAATGATGGCCGACCTGGGCTTTGGCCCGCCCCAGCCAACCTTATCGGGTATCGTGCTGTTCCCCAGCCAGCATACCGTTCTCGAAGTCCGACCGCTGCGAGCCTTGCGCCCGATGCTCTCCACTGAAGATGAGTTCTGTGCTTTGAACCTGTATCAGTTGGCTTTGTTTGCAGCGTTGAGTTACTGCGATTTTGGGCAGGAACCCTCAAAGAAACCCGTTGATAAAGTCCATTTCCCGCTGGACCCCAGCGTTGGGAATCTGTTTGGCAAGCAACTGTCTGGATACCGTGAAGCCTGGCGAGTTGATCCCGAGCAAACCCGGCGATTTCTCCCTCTTTATGAAGATGTCCCTTATTCCAGGCGCTTCGAAATCCTGCCCTTCGACCCTGAGTTGTACCTGCAAAATCGCCCGGAGTTGGGCGAAAAACAGGAACATCCCGCAAGCTTGCACTTCTTTGATGACGAAAAAGACGGCACTGACACCCAGGCGTTCATCACCCATCACGATGAGGTGATCCTGATTTCAGTGCGCGGAACGTTCAGCACGGCCGACGCACTACGGGATGCAAACGCCCATCAGGTTGCATTCGCCGACGGGGTCGGCAAGGCACACGAAGGTTTCTATCAGGCTTACCGGGCTGTGCGTGACTTCGTACTGCGTTACCTCAGTCAATTTCACATAGGCCAACGAATAGTCATTTGCGGTCATAGCTTGGGCGGCGCAATTGCGTTGTTACTGGCAGAAGCGTTACGTCGTATTCCTGAGCGTAACTACAACATCCTCCTCTACACCTACGGCGCCCCCCGCGCCGCCGATGCCGAATTCACTGCCGGCGCTTCCACGTTGGTCCACCACCGCATCGTCAACCACAACGACCCGGTCCCCAGCGTCCCGGCCCCTTGGATGAACACCACCGCCAAACTCTGGATCCCCGGTGCCGTCACGCTATTCAGCGCCCCCACGGCCGGGGGCCTGTTGTTCGCCGCCGGCCTGGTGCGTATTGGCGGCAACCCCTACCAACACCACGGCGATCAACAGCACTTCATGCCGATCATGCTCCCGGACGGTACGCATTCGTCCGTGCTGTGGAAGCCGGGCTGCGAGTCCATTGAAGAAGCCGGCCGCAACCGGGCATGGCAAACGCGCGGTGACATGCCCGATCGCGAAGGCCTGATCAAACAGTTGGTGCAATACAAGCAGCATTTCATGACCGCCAGCTACATCCCGGCCGCCTGGGCGACGTTGCGTCGCTGGCAACAAGCGGTGGATAGCAACGGTCCTCTGGTGACCCAACGGGAGTTTGAACTGCTCGACCACGCCCTTGCGACCATGCGCAAGCAACTGCAAGACAAGCGGCGTGAACTGGCTCGACAGCGCCCGGCCAACGACCGTGCCTATGAATACCATGAGCCGCTGAACGCTGAGATCGACCGCCTGCACACCAGTCGCGAACGCCTGCAAACCCTGCGCTGGCGTCGTCTCGACGCGCGTGATGTCTACGGCAGCCATAGCCACTCCTCCAACCTGCAACCCAGTCTCAAGCGCTGGTTCCGCCATCGTGAAAATCAGGCGTTGCCTCAGGTCGCGAGCATCCCTCCCGCTGCGCAGAGTGAGCTGGGGAGGGCACAGCCGCTGGATCTCGACTCAATCGTCTGACCTGGGTGCTTAGACAAACTCTACCTGCGCCGGCTGGCGTTTCATCAACACCTTGCCGTGGCGAATCGAGTACAGCGGCAGCCCTTGGCTGCGAATCACCTCGTAGTCGCTGTCGGCCGAGAGGATCAGCAGGTTGGCTGGGCGCCCGGCTTCTAGGCCGTAACGGTCACCCAGGGCCAGGGCCTTGGCGCTGTTGTCGGTCACCAGGTCGAGGGCGCTTTGCAGGTTGCGGTAGCCGAGCATATGGCAGATGTGCAAACCGGCTTCCAGCACGCGCAGGATGTTGCCGTTGCCCAGCGGGTACCAGGGATCGACGATGGAGTCCTGGCCAAAGCATACGTTCATGCCGGCCTCCAGCAGCTCGTTGACCCGGGTGACACCACGGCGTTTCGGGAAGCTGTCGAAGCGACCCTGCAGGTGGATGCTTTCGGTGGGACAAGAGACGAAGCTGATCCCGGAGTGCCCCAGCAGGCGGAACAGTTTGGCGCAGTAGGCATTGTCGTAGGAACCCATGGCCGTGGTGTGGCTGGCGGTGACGCGGGCCCCCATGTCGCGGCTGCGGGCTTCTTCGGCAAGTACTTCGAGGAAGCGTGAGTGCGGGTCGTCGGTCTCGTCGCAGTGCACATCCACCAGGCAGCCGGTGCGTTCGGCCAGGTCCATCAGGAACTTCACCGAACTCACGCCTTGGTCGCGGGTGTATTCAAAGTGGGGGATGCCGCCGATCACATCGGCGCCCAGGTGAATAGCTTCTTCCATCAGTTCGCGGCCGTTGCGGTATGACTCGATGCCTTCCTGGGGAAAGGCGACGATTTGCAGGTCGATCAGGTGCGTGCTTTCTTCGCGCACTTGCAGCATGGCCTTGAGCGCCGTGAGGTCGGGGTCGGTGACATCGACATGGGTGCGTACATGCTGGATGCCGTGGGCGGCGAGGGACTGGATGGTTTTTTTGGCGCGGGTCCTGGTGTCTTCCTCGGTGATGGTGGCCTTGCGTTCACCCCAGCACTCGATGCCTTCGAACAGGGTGCCGCTCATGTTCCAGCGTGGTTCGCCGGCGGTGAGGGTGGCATCGAGGTGAATGTGCGGTTCGACGAAGGGCGGTATCACCAGGTTGCCGGCTGCGTCCAGGTCATTGGGCCCCACTGCCGGCGCTGTTGTGTGTGGGGTGATGCTGGCGATCCGGCCGTGTTCCAGGTGCAGATCATGCAGGCCTTCACGGTTGCGCAGGCGGGCGTTGATGATGTGCATGGGCAAGTTCCTCTTGGCTAAAAACAATCAGGCAGACAGCCGCCAGATCATCAGGGCGATGCCGATGTCCAGGCGGTCATAAGCGTTATCCAATGTCAGACCGCACAGGGCTTCGATGCGC
This sequence comes from Pseudomonas sp. JV449, assembly GCF_032424295.1. Classification (NCBI taxonomy): domain Bacteria; kingdom Pseudomonadati; phylum Pseudomonadota; class Gammaproteobacteria; order Pseudomonadales; family Pseudomonadaceae; genus Pseudomonas; species Pseudomonas sp. JV449. Next base: position 58,557 of record NZ_VYKD01000016.1, read on the forward strand.
TGGACACGGTGTGTCAGGGTATTGCGGTGCAAGGCCAGGCGCTGGGCGGCAGCCACAAGGTTACCATTCTCGTGAAACCAGGCTTCCAGGGTCGGCATCAGGCTGGGCCCGTGGTGCAGGTCGTGACGCAGCAGCGGGCCCAGGCGTTCATTGAGGAACTGGTCGAGCAGGGCGCGATCACGCACACCGCTGAGCAGCTTGAGCACGCCCAGTTCGTCATACACGCACAGCCCGGCACGCTCGCTGAAGCGTCGTGCCGCCACCAATGCCTGGCGTGCTTCGTCCTGCGCCTGGGCCAGGCGCGCGGGTGGGTGTGCAGCGGCGCTCAGGCCGATAAACAATTTCAGCGGCGCCAGGCGCAGGTTGAGCGGGTTCAGCCAGTTGGCCAGTTGCTGGCGGTTGGCCAAGGCCGTGACGGCATCCGGTGCCGGCAGCAGCAGGGTCCATTGTCCGGCGCGCCCCAGTACCGGCAGTACCGCCGATAATTGACGCAAGCGCCGACTGATACCGTCGTGTTGCCGCGCCAGCTGTGCCTCCACCTGTGCCGCGTCACCCTGGGCAAACAGCAACTCACTGCCTTCCAATTGCAGTTGGGCGACCTGCCAATGCCCGGCCAGTGGCATATTCAATTGCACGGCCCGATGCAGCAGCAAATCCAGGGATTGATAATCCCCGCTCAGCAAGCGCTCCAGCACGTCGTGCCGCGAGCGTCCCAGTTGCTCGGACTGGATCAGCGCCGAACCAATCGCCTGGGTCACCAGTACCATTTTCAGCGAGTAGGGCTGTTCGATCAGCGGCATGCCGGCGGTTTCGGCGGCGTCGAGCAAGCGCTGGGGAATTGCCTGGATATACGCCGCTCCCGTCAGGATCACCAACCCGGCCACTTGGCGCTGGCAGGCTTCGTCCAGCAGTTGCAGGAGGTTGGCCTCATCCCGTGGGTGGTTGATGCCGGTGACGAACACCAATTCACCGCCCAGCACCCACTCGGCGATCCCACTGTTTTCCGCCACATAAGGCCAACGCACGACGTTATCCAGGGCGGCAGCGCCGGCGCGCAGGCGCATGGATTCCAGTCCCGGCAACGCCAGTACATCCGCAATGGTCAGGCTCATGCCCGGGCATCAGCCAAAGGCACGCGCAGCACGGCGGTGAGCGCGACGTAGGTCAGCGACGCGGCAGCGATGCCCACCAACGGCGCGACCCACGGCGAGTTGAACGCCAGCACGGTACCCACTGCGTACGCCACCAGCCCGGCCCAGTTGAAGGCTGGCAGGCGCGCATCCGCCAGGCGCGGGTAGTGGCCGCGCCAGCGGTAGAAGAAGTCCGCCATGATCACCCCGCCAATCGGCGGAATCACCGTGCCCAGCAGGATCAGGTACGGCACCAGCATGTCGTACATACCCAGCAACGCCAGCAAGGTGCCGATCACCGCACCCGCCAAGGTCACGGTTTTGCGCCGCTTGGTGCGCAGCAGGTTGCAGCCGGCCACGGCGAAGTTGTAGATGGTGTTGTCCTGGGTGCTCCAGATATTGAGCAGTAACATGGCCATTGCCGCCATGGCAAAGCCTTGCAGCAGCAACACTTCGACCACGTCGGGCTGTTGGTAGACGATCGCGCCATAGGCGCCGATCAGCACCATCAAACCATTGCCGATAAAGAACCCGATCAGGCTGGCCAGCACCGCGACCTTGGCCGAGCGGGAAAATCGCGTCCAGTTGGTGGCCTGGGTGGCGCCGCTGACGAACGTGCCGAACACCAGGGTGATCGCCGTGGACAAATCCAGCTCGCCGGTCGGCACCACCGCCAGCAGCCCATCCAGCCCGCCGACTTTCACCGTGGCGACCCACATCGACAGCAACAGCAACAGGCCCATGGCTGGCACCGCGATGTAGGAAAGAATCTCCAGCCCGCGATAGCCCACGTAGGCCGTGGCGCAAAACACCAGGCCGAACAGCACCATCAACGCCAGCACGCTGCCCTGGCTCAGCTCGAAATACTTGCCCAGCACCACGGCCGCCGTGGCGGTGCCCCAGGCGTACCAGCCGATCTGGGTGAACCCGAGGATCAAGTCACTGAGCTTGCTGCCCACCTCGCCAAAGCAGAAGCGGCCCATCAACACCGAGTTCAACCCGCTCTTGAACGCGATGTAACCCAGGCCTGCGGCGTAGATACCCAACAGCAGGTTACCCAGGGCCACCACGCCGAGCATCTCGGTGAAACTGAACGCCACCCCGAGCTTGCCGCCGGCAAACATGGTCGCGGTAAAAAAGGTAAAGCCCAGCAGCACCATGGCGGTCGACGCCAGGCCTTTGCGCGCATGCATGGGGACTTCGCTTAAGGGGTAATCGTTGCCCGGTTCTTGCTGCGTCATGTGCGTGCTCCCTGAATGAGTGACGCAGGCCTGTTGCATCGGGCGTGCCAAATCACCGGCAGTGACAGGCGCACGGTCGCCACTGTGCACCGTGCACAGTATTTATAGCCAAACAGGCGGGGAATGCAGGCGGGAGTGTTCGTTGTGCCCAGACGGGCACGAAAGCGGTGCAGCAGTGATACAAATTGGATCAGTCGAACAGCGTCTGCGTGGTCTCGCCGCGATGAAAGGCGAACGCCGCCTCCAGATCACTTTCGATGGTGCGCCCACGGGACAGCGGCGGCAGCTCGTCCAGGCTGAAAAAGCCCACCTCGGTGGTCTCGAACCCGGCCACCGGCGCCAGTTGATCCACCCGTTCACACAGGAAATACAACTTGTAGAAATCCCGCACATCCGGCCGGTACAGCCCCTTGGCCTTGTGGGTGACGCTATACAGTGCACGCGCAGTAACGCTCAGGCCGGCTTCCTCGCGAATTTCCTTGATGATGTTTTCCGCCGCCGACAACCCGATATCGGCATAACCACCGGGCAGCGCCCAGCAACCGTCGGTGGCCTCGCGCACCAGCAGAATCCGCTCACCCTCGATCACCGCGCCACGTACGTCGATCATCGGCGTCGAATAGCGCTGGGCGAAATCCGACACCAGCCCGGTGATGCGCTCCAGCGGCACGTTGCCCAGTTGTGCCAGCATGCTGTGGGCAATCTCGGCGATTTCTTCCAGGCGTTCGCGCTCGAAATCATCGGTGCAAAAGTGCAGCCCCGTGGAGGCCAATGCTTGCAAGCGTTTGGCCTGGGCCAGCCAGGTAGTTTCCATGGACATCTCCTCGGTCGCGAAGAAGGGCAAGGGTGGAAGGGTGCTACGGGAGGCACAAAAAAACCACCGCAAGGGTGGTTTTTTAACAGCGCAGGTTTACTCGCCGCGATAGATGCAGCCACTGGTGCAGGTCTCGTGGATGCGGATCGCACTGAGCTCCGGCAGCAGCGGCTTGAGTTCAGTCCAGATCCACTTGGCCAGCACTTCGCTGGTGGGGTTTTCCAGGCCTGGGATGTCATTGAGGTAGTTGTGGTCGAGGCGTTCGTAGAGCGGCTTGAAAATCGCCTTGATCTCCGAGAAGTCACGAATCCAGCCGGTATGGGGATCCAGGTCGCCGCTCAGGTGGATCGCCACCTTGAACGAATGCCCATGCAGGCGCCCGCACTTGTGGCCTTCCGGTACGTGGGGCAGGCGGTGGGCGGACTCGAAGGTAAACTCTTTGAAGATTTCCACAGTATTTTCAGCTCGGTCAGGTATCTGGCAGGCGGCGAGTTTAACAGCTTGATCCCATGCCGCGCATACCGCTGGGTCAAAGCGCCTGCAAGCGCTCGCCCAGGCCACCGTTATCGGCCAGCTGCAGAAACTCATCCCCCAGCCGCCGGCTCTCGCTCATCGCGGTTTGCCAGTACTTGTTGCGGCTCGGGTCGTCGCCCATGAAGCGCTTGAAGTCGCTGCGGTCCGGCAGTTTGCCGTGGGGCAGGCGGGCCAGGTAGTCCCTGGACGGCGCCAGCAGCAACACATCCTGCAAGCCTTGTGGGTTGCTGCGCCGCCATGGCAGGCCCTTGTCGAACCAGCCGGGGATGACCCGGTCGGTGAAGTGCGGGTACAGCACGATGTCGTCGCCGTGGTAGGGCAGGTCGAGGTGGTAGTCCAGCAGGCCGCCGTCGCGGTAAGTGCCGGTGCCGGCTCCGGGCAGGTCGCGCACGCCTTGCATCACCATGGGGATCGACCCGGACGCCAGCAGCGCCTGGCGCAGGTTACCCATGTCCAGCTCAAGAAAGCGCGATGGAAAATCCTTCAGCGGGTGCACCGGCGGTGCCTGGCGCGGGTCGTGGATGATCAGCCGCTCGAAATGCCGCGCCAGCCGCGCACGGCCGCGCAGGTTGTCGGCAATCACCGATGACAGGCCCAAACCCAGGCGCCCACGGTGGTCATCGGCGAGCAGGCCGTGGCTCTTGACCACCATGATGTTCAGCCGGTAGTCGGGGTTGTCCAGCACTCGTGCATCGCGGCCGGCCAGCAGGTCGTCGAGCATGCGCTGGCAGCTGCGGCTGACTTCGGCCATGGTCACGCCTTTGGCAAAGCGTTGTTCGTTGTACAGGCGGCCGAGGTCCAGCAGGCCTTGCACCGGGTCGGGCAGGCAGGCGCTGGCAAACCGCCAGGAACCGATCGATGCGCCGATCAACGCCCGCTCCCGCGGTGCGCGCGGCAGCCAGTCGCCGAACAGCGCCAGGTCCAGGCCCTGGATCCCCAGCGCCTTGGGGCCGCCGGCCGCACCGGGAAGGATGCCGACATCCGCAGGCTTGAGACCCTGTTCGCGAATGTGCGCAAAGGCGCGTTTGCCGGCCTTGAGGGTCAGGGCGGGGAACTTGATATGGATGGCTGTCATACCGGTCTCTGTTGAAGCGAGGTGTAGGCGCAAGCGTGCTCGCGAAAAACGTTAACGATACCGCGTGAGTCCTGAATAAACATCGTAGCCCGTCGCGCCTGCTGGAAATTGCCATGGTGGCAATTCAGTTTCAGTTAAGTTGCAGCCGCTACCGTGGCCGGCGTAGGAAAAACATCGTGTAACGGAGACTCATCATGAAACGCCTCACTGCTCTGGTCGCCGCCGCTATCATCGCCTCCACGGCGACTCAGGCCGGAGCCGTGGACCCCGACAAACCACTGATCGTGCCCGCCACTGTTACAATTGTCGCTTTCGACCAGCTCGAAGCCACAGCCCAGGCCCTGCACCCCGGTTCAACGCTGTTGGACACCGACCTGGACGAGGCTTACGGCAAGTATGTCTATGAAGTCGAACTGCAAGATGCCGACGGCATTGAATGGGAGGTCGAATTGGACGCGCTTACCGGGCAGGTTCTCAAGAATCATCAGGATACGTAATGAAGGTAAATTTACGCGCCGGCAGTCGAGTGGCGTTGGTGCTGGTGGTGTTCTGCTCAGGCTTGCAGGCCCGCGACCTCAACCAGGACGAAGCCTTGGCGCTGCGCCAGCAGGGGGTGATCCTGCCTCTGGAGCAACTGTTGCAGCAGGCCATGGCGCGGTATCCCGGCTCGCGCCTGCTGAAAGCCGAGCTTGAGAAAAAGCACGGCCAATATGCCTACGAAGTGGAACTGGTGACCACCGACGGCGTGGTGCGCGAGATCAAACTCGACGCCACCAACGGTGTACTGATCAAAGATGAGGAAGACTGATGCGCCTGCTCCTGGTGGAAGACAACGTACCCCTGGCCGATGAACTGCTGGCCGGCCTGCAGCGCCAGGGTTATGCCGTCGACTGGCTGGCCGACGGCCGTGACGCCGCGTATCAGGGCCGCAGCGAACCCTACGACCTGATCATCCTCGACCTCGGCCTGCCCGGTTTGCCCGGCCTTGAGGTGCTGGCGCAATGGCGCGCCGCCGCGCTGACCACCCCGGTGTTGATCCTCACCGCCCGCGATTCCTGGGCCGAGCGCATCGAAGGGCTCAAGGCCGGTGCCGACGATTACCTGAGCAAACCGTTTCACCCCGAAGAGCTGCACCTGCGCATCCAGGCGCTGTTGCGCCGCTCCCACGGGCAGGCCAACCAACCCACCTTGCAAGCTGCCGGCCTGCACCTGGACGAAGGCCGCCAGTGCGTGCTGCGCGATGGCGACGAGATCCAACTGACCGCCGCAGAATTTCGCCTGTTGCGCTACTTCATGCTGCACCCCGAACAGATCCTCTCGAAAAGCCACCTGGCCGAGCACCTGTACGACGGCGAGACCGAGCGCGACTCCAACGTGCTGGAAGTGCACGTCAACCACCTGCGCCGCAAACTCGGCCGCAGCGTGATCGAAACCCGGCGCGGCCAGGGTTACCGCTTTGGCGCCAGCCCTGCATGAAGTCGATTCAGCGCCGCCTGAGCCTGGGCCTGATCAGCGTGATGGTGATCGTCGGCGTGGTACTGGCGCAAACCAGCCTGTGGTTGTTCGAGGCCGGTTTGCAACGCTACCTGGAAGCGGGGTTGCGCAACGATGCCGAGAACCTGCTGGTCGCCCTGGTACGCGGGCCCAACGGTGTGCAACTGGATGAGCAGCGCCTGTCGCCGGCCTACCAGCGGCCGTTTTCCGGGCATTATTTCCGTATCGATTTTGCCGACACTCACTGGCGCTCCCGTTCGCTGTGGGACCAGGAATTGCCCCGACTGCCCGAGGCCGGGCTCAAGGGCAACCTGCAATTGGGGCCCGAAGGCCAGCAATTGCTGGTGCTGCGTTCGGACTACAAGCGCTTTGGCCAATCGATTTCCATCAGCGTGGCCCAGGACTACACCCCGGTGCGGGAAAGTTTTCGCCTGATGCGTCGGATCGGCCTGGTGCTGGGGCTGGCGGCACTGCTGCTGGTGTTGTTTTTGCAGCGAGTCACCGTACGTCGCGCCTTGCGCCCGCTGGAAAACGCGCGTAACCAGATCGCCCAACTGCAACAAGGCCAACGCTCGCAACTCGACACCCAGGTGCCGCTGGAACTGGAACCACTGGTCGCCCAGATCAACCACCTGCTGGCCCACACCGAAGACAGTCTCAAACGTTCGCGCAATGCCCTCGGCAACCTTGGGCATGCGCTGAAAACCCCGCTGGCGGTGCTGTTGAGCGCCGCCTCGAGCGAGGCGCTCAAGGATCACCCCGAACTGAGCAAACTGCTGCGCGAACAATTGGAGCAGGTGCAACAACGCCTCAACCGTGAACTCAATCGCGCCCGGCTGGCCGGCGAAACCCTGCCGGGTGCCTTGTTCGACTGTGAACAAGAACTGCCCGGCCTGCTCGCCACGTTGAACATGATCCATGGCGAACACCTGGACCTCAGTTACCACGTCGCGCCGGGTCTGCAACTGCCCTGGGACCGCGAAGACCTGCTGGAGCTGCTCGGCAACCTGCTGGACAACGCCTGCAAATGGGCGGATGCGGAGGTGCGCGTGAGCGTCAGCGAGACGCCGCATGCTTACCTGCTGGCGGTGGAAGATGACGGTCCCGGGATTCCCGAGGCCCAGCGTGACCAGGTCTTCAGCCGCGGTGCACGCCTGGACGAACAGATCGACGGCCATGGCCTGGGGCTGGGGATCGTGCGCGACATTGTCGAGGTGTGGGGCGGGATGTTGCAGTTGCAGGAGAGCGAGCTGGGCGGGCTCAAGGCACTGATCGAATTGCCACGCCGCCAGATCTGAAAACACCCCCGTAGATACCGTCTTATCCAACACCGCGCAAATCCGCAGCTGCCGAGCGCAAGCGAGGCTGCGTCAGGCGCGCTGCCGATTCAAGCTCGAGCCGCGGCCGACGCAGCCTCGCTTGCGCTCGACAGCTGCTACGAAAACCAATCCACCTCACGGCCCCACCCCCGTAGCAGCTGCCGAGCGCAAGCGAGGCTGCGTCAGGCGCGCTGGCGACTCAAGCTCGAGTCGCGGCCGACGCAGCCTCGCCAAGGCTCGGCAGCTGCTACGGATGTGTGTGGTGTTGGATAAGACGGTATCCACGCGTGGGAGCGATCACTCAGACGCGGAACTGGTCCATCAACCCCTGCTGCTGATTGGCCAGGCTGTTCAACGCCTGGCTCACCCGCGCCGACTCATTGGCCTGTTCCGACAACGACTCGGTCACATCGCGAATGGTCGCCACATTGTGGTTGATCTCTTCGGCCACCGCGCTTTGTTCTTCGGCAGCGCTGGCGATTTGCAGGTTCATGTCGCTGATCACCGTGACCGCATCGCCGATCTGGCGCAGGGCGGTAACGGCCTCGCCGACCTGTTCGACACTGCCCTGGGCCTGGCGATAGCTGTTGCCCATGGAGCCGACGACCTCTTCGGTACCGCTCTGCAATTGCTCGATCACCAGGCGGGTTTCCTCCACCGACTCCTGGGTCCGCCGTGCCAGGTTGCGTACCTCGTCGGCGACCACGGCAAACCCCCGGCCGGCCTCACCGGCGCGGGCGGCTTCGATTGCCGCGTTGAGCGCCAGCAGGTTGGTTTGCTCGGCGATGCCGCGAATCACTTCGAGCACGGAGCCGATCTTCTCACTGTTGGCAGACAGGCCTTCGACCTGGGCCATGGCGGTGCTCATATCGGCCGCCAGTTGGCCGATGTTGGTGGTGGTGCGGTCGATCACTGTCAGGCCGTCGCGGGTAGCCTGGTCGGCATCCCGCGCGGCCTGGGCCGCCTGGGCGGCGCTGCGGGCCACGTCCTGGGCGGTGGCGCTCATTTCGTGGGAGGCGGTGGCCACCTGGTCGACCTGGCGGTACTGCTGCTCCATGCCGGCGCTGGTTTGCGTCGCAATCGCGGCGGACTGGTCGGCGGTGCCACGGGCGTCCTGCACCGAGCGTTTGACTTCGGCAATGATGGGTTGCAGCTTGTCGAGGAAACGGTTGAACCAGCCGGCGAGCTGGCCCAGTTCGTCCTGTTTGTCATACGCCAGGCGGCGGGTCAGGTCGCCTTCGCCGCTGGCGATGTCTTCAAGCATATGGGCCACGCCGAGGATCGGTCGGGTCACGCTGCGGGCCATCAGCCAGACCAGGATCAGGCCGATCACGGCAGCCAGCAGGCCCAAGCCCAGTTCCAGCAGGGTGCCGCGGGTATTATCGGCGTCCATCTGGGTCTTCAGTGCTTCAGCCGGCCCCACCAGGACTTTTTCCGGTACATCCAGCAACACCCCCCATGGCTTGCCGTCGGGAATCGGCGCGAACGGCGCCAGCACCTTGAGTTGATGGTCGGTGCGCAGACTGCGGGTCTGTGTCCCGCCGGCCAGGGCGCTGATCAATTGCGCGCCGCTTTGCGTATCGACCTGATCCAGGCGTTTGCTCAACTGGCTGGCGTCCGCGCTGTAGCCGGCAAGCAAACCGGTGGGGCTGAGGATACTGACCTGGGTCTGGCCGTCATACAGCTTCTGGCTGGCCTGCTGGCTCACGGCCTGCAGGCTGTTGAGGTTGATGTCCACCGACAGCGAAGCGATCACCTTGCCATTGACCGTCAACGGAAACACGATGCTGGTCATCAGCACGTTTTGCCCGTCGATCACATAAAAGTACGGTTCGATCACACACGGCTTGAAGGTGCTGCGCGGGCAGGTGAACCAGGCGTTGGCCGGTTCGCCGCTGGGGCCGACGCGGGTGTCGGACATGTCGCTTTCCGGCAGTGCCATCGATGTCAGCGTGCCCGGCGTCGGCTGCGACCAGTACAGGGCGAAGCGGCCCTTGTCGTTGCTGCCCAGTTCGGCCTGGTCGGCAAACAACTCATCCTTGCCATCCAGCGCATTGGCTTCGAATACCAGGGACAGCCCCAGCAGTTCCGGGTTGGCCTGCAGGGCGGCCTTGACCTGGCGGGTCAGGTCTTCGCGGGTGTCGAAGGCGTCGAGGAAGCGTTTTTCGGCTTGCTCACGCAGGAACAGGACCTGGCGGGAAAACCCGTGCCCATATTGATAGGCGTCCATGAATTGCCGGCGGATGCCCGCGGCCTGCACCTCACCTTGGGCCTCGATGCGAGCCTGGGCCGCTTCATCGAGCATCTGCATGCTGGAAGCCTTGACCTGCTCGGAACTCTGCGCCATGCGGTACAACGACAAACCCACCAGCAGGGTCACGATCCCCAGCAGGCACAGGCCGGCGAGCAGGGTGATTTTCCATTGAATGGAGAGCTGTCTGAGGGACATCGGTACATCCTTACCTGAAAACACATAGAGCACGGTTATCGGCCGATCTGGAATTTTCTTTATTCAAACGATCAATTTAAACCTGAAAGCGGCGTCGCTTTTTGACATGAGGCGCGACCTGCTGCACAGTGCGCGCCCTCTAATAAGACCTCCTTCAAGCCTGCACGCCGGCTGCCATCCGATGGCCGCCCGGGCGCGGGCATGCCTGTTTTGTATGTTTCTGCTTGAGGTAACCATGATTAACGCAGTCATCGCCGCGGTCGGCACCATGCTGGTGCTCAGCCTGTCCCGCGTGCATGTGGTCATCGCCATTATTGTCGGCGCCCTGGTGGGCGGCCTGACCGGTGGCCTGGGCATCGAGGCCACGCTCAAGGCGTTCAACGGTGGCTTGGGAGGGGGGGCGACCGTGGCCTTGTCCTACGCCTTGCTCGGCGCTTTCGCCGTGGCGATTGCCAAGTCCGGCCTGGCCCACGCCCTGGCGGACAGGGCCTTGCTGCTGGTCGACCGTCAGCAAGCCAGCGGCGGCAACCACGTCAAATGGCTGCTGATCGGCCTGCTGTGGGTGGTCGCGATTGCGTCGCAGAACATCCTGCCGATCCATATCGCGTTTATCCCGTTGCTGGTGCCGCCCCTGTTGTATGTGCTGACCAAATTGCAGTTGGACCGCCGCCTGATCGCCTGCGTGATGACCTTCGGCCTGATCACGCCGTACATGTTCCTGCCGGTGGGCTTCGGCAATATCTTCCTCAACCAGATCCTGCTGGCCAACGTGGCCAAGAGCGGCGTGGACATCAGCCAGGTCAACGTCACCCACGCCATGAGCCTGCCGGCGCTGGGCATGGTGGTCGGGCTGCTGGTGGCGGTGTTTATCAGCTACCGCAAGAAGCGCGTGTATGACCTGGAGAAAATCGAGCGGGTCGAGCAAGTGGCGGTGCAGTACAACCCGCTGACCCTGGCGGTGGCGGGCCTGGCGATTGCCTCGGCGTTCATCATCCAGTTGTGGCTGGACTCCATGATTATCGGCGCCTTGGCCGGGTTCCTGATCTTCTCGGTCTCGGGCATCGTGCGCTGGCGCGACACCGACGACCTGTTTACCGAAGGCATGAAGATGATGGCGATGATCGGCTTCATCATGATCGCCTCGTCAGGCTTTGCCGAAGTGCTCAAGGCTACCGGCGACGTACGCTCGCTGGTGGAAACCTCGGCGGCGTTCATCGGCCATAGCCGTGGGGTGGGGGCGTTGTTGATGTTGCTGGTGGGGCTGCTGGTGACCATGGGCATCGGCTCGTCGTTTTCCACAGTACCGATCCTGGCGGCGATTTTCGTGCCGCTGTGTGTGCAACTGGGCTTCAGCCCGCTGGCCATCGTGTGCATCGTCGGCACCGCCGGGGCGCTGGGTGATGCCGGTTCGCCCGCCTCGGACTCCACCCTGGGCCCGACCTCCGGCCTGAATATCGACGGCCAGCATCACCATATCTGGGACACCGTGGTGCCGACGTTCCTGCACTACAACCTCCCATTGCTGGCGTTTGGCTGGTTGGCGGCGATGACGCTCTGATCTACAGATTCACCGGCGCTGGCCGATAACCTCTCAAGTCGCCCAATAAGAGAGAAAAGCCATGCGTCTGAGCCTGAAGGCCAAAGTCCTGTCCCTCGCCGTTGTGCCGGTGTTGCTGTTCGCCGTGGTCATCAGCCTGACCACCGTGTGGATCCTCCAGGGCCAGGCGCGCAATGAGGTGGATGAAACCCGCCAGCGCCTGCTCAACAACGCCAAGGCCACCCTGCAAAGTTATGTGGAAGTGGCCATGACCACCATCAAGCCGCTCTATGACGCGGCCGCCCCCGGCGATACGGTGGCGCGGGCCGAGGTGGTCAAGCTGCTGTCCAACACCAGCTACGGCAAGGACGGTTACTTCTTCGGCTACGACTCCGAGACCATCCGCCTGTTCAAGGGCAACAGCCCCGACGGCGTGGGCAAGAGCTTCAAGGACAACCGTGATCCCAACGGTGTCTACGTCAACCGCGACCTGGTCAAGGTCGGCAAGGACGGCACCCACTACCTGCAATACAGCTCGACCCAGCCCGGCCAGACCGAACTGGTGCCCAAGATGGGCTACACCGAATACCTGCCCAAGTGGGACATGGTCATCGGTACCTCGGTGAACCTGGATGGCATCGAAGCCCAGGTGGCGGTGGTCGAAGCCAAAGTGAAAACGCGCATGGAAGGCGTGCTGCTGAGCATCCTCGGCGTGGCCGTGGTGGTGTTGCTGGTGATCGCCGCTGCCGGCATGCTGCTGGCCAACACCATTTTGCGCCCGCTGCATTTGATGAAAGCCAACCTCGACGACATTGCTGCCGGCGAAGGCGATTTGACCCGCCGCCTGGCCATCACCAGCCAGGACGAGCTGGGCGACCTGGCTGGTGCGTTCAACCGCTTTGTCGACAAGATCCATGGCCTGGTGCGCCAGATCACCGAGATGACCACCCAACTCACCGGCCTGGTCAGCCAGGTGTCCGACCAGGCCCAGCGTTCTGAGCAGGCCATGGAACGCCAGCGTCACGAGACCGACCAGGTGGCCACCGCCATCAATCAGATGTCCTCCGCAGCGCAAGAAGTGGCGCGCAGTGCCCAGGGCGCCTCCGTGGCCGCGCAACAGACCGACGCCGAAGGCCAGGCCGCCAAGCGCGTGGTGGACGGCAGCATCGCGCAGATCCATGCGCTGGTGAATGACATCCGCAGCAGCGGTGTGTCCCTCGACAGCCTGCAGCAGGACGTGTCGTCGATTGTCAGCGTGCTCGGCGTGATCCGCTCGATTGCCGAACAAACCAACCTGCTGGCCCTCAACGCGGCGATCGAGGCCGCGCGGGCAGGGGAGGCCGGGCGCGGTTTTGCCGTGGTCGCCGACGAGGTGCGCGCCCTGGCCAGCCGCACGCAAACCAGCACCCAGGAAATCCAGGGCATGATCGACCGCCTGCAAAAAGGCACCGAAGCGGCCGTGGATGCCATGCGCCGCTCCAGCGATGCCGGCGACGGCACCTCGGCCAAGGCCAACGAAGCCGGGGCGTCCCTGGACACCATGGCCCAGTTGATCGGCACCATCAACTCGATGAACGCGCAGATTGCCAGCGCTGCCGAAGAACAGACCGCCGTCGCCGAAGAGATCAACCGCAGCGTGCATCAGATTGCCGTGGCGGTGGACAGCGTGGCCGATGAAACCCAGTTGGGCGCCCAGACCTCGCGCAGTCTGGCGGACCTGGGCCAGCGGTTGGGGCAGTTGGTGGGGCAGTTCAGGATCTAGAGATCGCGCATCAACAACCCAAAGCGCAGATCCACCTGCGCTGGCAGGGGCACATACACCGTGTGCCCATCCCCCGGCGCCACTTCGATGGCTTCACCCTTGGCGTTGTGCAGACTGGACAGGTCAAAGTGAAAGTTGCCGGCGGGGGTCATCAATTCCAGATGATTGCCGACGGCAAAGCGGTTCTTCACCTTGACCTCGGCCAACTCGCCGCGGCGCTCGCCGGTCAATTCGCCAACAAACTGCTGGCGCTCGGACACTGAGCTGCCGTTCTGGTAATTCTGGTATTCGTCGTGCACGTGGCGGCGCAGGAAACCTTCGGTGTAGCCGCGTTGGGCCAGGGATTCCAGGTCGGTCATCAAGTTGCGGTCAAACGCACGGCCGGCCACGGCATCATCGATTGCCTGGCGGTACACCTGGGTCGTGCGGGCGCAGTAGAAATGCGATTTGGTGCGGCCTTCGATCTTCAGCGAATGCACGCCCATGTGGGTCAGGCGCTCCACATGCTGCACGGCGCGCAGGTCCTTGGCGTTCATGATGTAGGTGCCGTGTTCATCCTCGAAGGCGGGCATCTGTTCGTCGGGGCGGTTGGCTTCCTGCAGCAGGAACACCTGGTCGGTGGGCGCGCCGATCCCCAGTGTGGGTTCCGGTTGATACACCTGGACAATATCGCCCGTGGCGTTTTCCACCGCCGGGGTGGCCTGGTATTTCCAGCGGCAGGCATTGGTGCAGGTGCCCTGGTTGGCATCACGTTTGTTCATGTAGCCCGAGAGCAGGCAGCGCCCGGAATAGGCCATGCACAAGGCACCGTGGACAAACACTTCCAGCTCCATGGCCGGCACCTGCTGGCGAATCTCGCCGATTTCTTCCAGGGACAGCTCCCGCGACAGGATCACCCGGCAAATTCCTTGCTGCTGCCAGAACTCCACGCTGGCCCAGTTCACCGTATTGGCCTGCACTGAGAGATGGATCGGCATCATCGGGAAGTGCCGGCGCACCAGCATGATCAGCCCTGGGTCGGACATGATCAGCGCATCCGGGCCCATGGCGATCACCGGGGCGAGGTCCTTGAGGAACGTCTTGAGCTTGGCATTGTGCGGCGCGATGTTCACCACCACATAGAACCGCTTGCCCAGCGCGTGGGCTTCCTGGATGCCGAGCGCCAGGTTGGCGTGGTCAAACTCGTTGTTGCGCACGCGCAGGCTGTAGCGCGGCTGGCCGGCGTAGACTGCATCGGCGCCGTAGGCGAAGGCGTAGCGCATGTTTTTCAGGGTGCCGGCGGGGGCGAGCAGTTCGGGGGCAAGGACGAGAGGCATGGGGATCGGATCGCAAAAGGCCGCGAGCGTAGCCCAACATGTGCCGGGCTTTATTGATCTGGGTCTACGCTTACCGCAACAAAGATGGCACTCCCGGGATTTGCGGTGGACTAAGCAGCTGGACGCACACGCGCGGCCTGCTTTTCTGACATGGATCGGACATGAATCAAACCAACCTGCAATTCAAGACCCTGCTGCTACTGCTGGCCCTGGTGACCGTCGCCTTTATCTGGATATTGCTGCCGTTCTACGGTGCAGTGTTCTGGGCGGTGATCCTCGGCATCATCTTTGCGCCGATGCAGCGTCGCCTGCAGCAGCGCTTCGGCTGGAACCGCAACCTGACGTCCCTGGCCACCTTGATGGTGTGCCTGGTGATCGCGATCCTGCCGGTGATCATTACCAGCGCATTGCTGGTGCAAGAGGGCGCCACGCTGTACAAAAACGTCGAGAGTGGCAAGCTGGATGTGGCCGGCTATATCGAGCAGTTCAAGAACTTCCTGCCGCCGTACTTCCAGCACCTGCTGGACCGCTTCGGCATGGGCAACCTGGAAGGGCTGCGCGAGAAGATCGTCAAGAGCGCCATGCAGGGCAGCCAGTTCTTTGCGACCCAGGCGTTCAGCTTCGGTCAGGGCACGTTTGATTTCCTGGTGAGTTTTTTCATCATGCTGTACCTGCTGTTTTTCCTGCTGCGGGACGGCCCGGAACTGGTGCGCAAGGTCCGCACGGCGGTGCCGCTGGCCGAGCCGCAGAAGCGTCGGTTGCAGCTCAAGTTCAATCGGGTGGTGCGCGCCACGGTCAAGGGCAACGTGCTGGTGGCCGTGACCCAGGGGGCGCTGGGTGGTTTGATCTTCTGGTTCCTGGACATTCCCAGTGCGTTGCTGTGGGCGGTGTTGATGGCGTTTCTGTCACTGCTGCCGGCCGTGGGCGCGGGCATTGTGTGGGGGCCGGTGGCCGCCTACTTCCTGTTGAGCGGTTCGATCTGGCAGGGTGTGGTGCTGGGCCTGTTCGGCGTGTTTGTGATCGGCCTGGTGGACAACGTATTACGCCCGATCCTGGTGGGCAAGGACACCAAGATGCCGGACTACCTGATCCTGATCTCGACCCTGGGCGGCCTGTCGGTATTCGGCCTCAACGGATTTGTGATCGGGCCGCTGGTGGCGGCGTTGTTCATGTCCAGTTGGGCGTTGTTTGTCGAAAGCAAGCCGCGGGTCAAGTTGCCGTTGCCGTAGAGGGGCAGCTTCAAGCTTCAAGCTTCAAGCTTCAAGTTTGTAGCTTGTAGCTTGTAACTGCTTCTCCGCTGCGTCTTTAGTCGTCAGCGGGCCGCTGATGGCTTCGCCGTCGCGCACCACGTACCAGCAAGCCAATAAACCCAGCTCTCGAAGCGGGGCAGGGACGGCGCTGCCGATGACGGACATGATTTGAACAGTGGGCATAAGGACCTCCAATCGCTATGGAGGTCACCTTACGGGGCACAGGCGCTCAGGAAAAATCATCTGGCTCGATAGTCGACATCAACAAAAGGCCTCAGTCGACCACTTGATCGAGCATGCTCACCACTTCCTGCTCATTAAGCAGGCCTTTGTGCACCAGGTTTTCCGCCAGCAGCGCGAGGAACTTGGCGCTGCGGTGGCCTTCCAGGTGCTTGAGCTCCGTGAGGGCGCTGTAGACCTTGCTGGACGTACACAGGCCAGCGGTGCGGTGCGGATTTTGTGTGGGCATGGTCAGTCGTCCTTGTTGTTATGGAGTGGACAGGATTGATAGTGGGAGTGTGTCGTGACACAAACATGACAGCGTGAGCCCCGTTCGGGCAAGTAGACTTTCGACCTTAATCATGTGGGATTGCAGCCCGGCCATTGTCCTCAGAGCGACCTTGGCAGGATAAATCCGGACGTTACCCACAAGAAAAGGCCCCGCGGGTGGGCGAGGCCTGTTGCATAGCTGACGGTTGAGACTTACCAGCCGCGGCGGTAATAGCCGTGGGGCGGGCCATAGTAGCCACGCGGTGGGCCGTAGTAGACCGGCGCCGGGCGGTAATAGACCTCCTGCTGCACGTACACCGGTGGCGGTGGTGCGTAGTAGACGGGCGGGGGCGCGGCATACACCGGCTGTGGTTGCACGTAGACCGGCTGCTGCACATAGACCTCACGGGGCTGGCTGGCCACCACGGAGCCCACTACGGCGGCGCCGACCAGGGCACCCAAGACGGCTGGGCCACCCCATCCACCACCATGGGCGGAGGCTTGGCCTGCCATAGCGAGTGCACCTACCAGCAAGGCGATCTTGGGGATTGTACGAATCATGGTCATTCCTCGGTTAGCCCCTGCGCTTGTGGTCTGCAATCAATAGACTCAAGTAATGTCGCGGGGATACTTTTAAGACAACGTATTTCTGAAAAACAGCACGGCCGCTAAGTAAAGGTTGTGTAAGGTCTGTACCGATTTGCTTACTCAAAGGAGTTATCCATGCAGATGCACCCCAACAAGGACACCCAACTGTGCATGTCGCTGTCGGCCCGCCCTGGGAATTTTGGCTTGCGTTTTCATAACCACCTGTACGAACAGCTGGGGCTGAACTTCTACTATAAAGCCTTCAGCAGCCAGGATTTGCCCGGCGCGATAGGTGGTATCCGTGCGTTGGGCATCCGGGGTTGCGGGGTGTCCATGCCCTTCAAGGAGGCCGCCATTGCCTTAGTGGACGAACTGGACGATTCGGTTCAAGCCATCGACTCCCTGAATACCATCGTCAATACCAATGGCCATCTCAAGGCCTACAACACCGACTACATCGCCGTCGAACAATTGCTCAAGAAACACGCCGTGCCGCAGGATTCGACCTTCGCCCTGCGTGGCAGTGGCGGTATGGCCAAGGCCGTGGCGAGCGCCTTGCGGGATGGCGGTTACGCCAATGGTGTGATCGTGGCGCGTAACGAAGCGGCGGGCCGGGCGTTGGCGCATAACCTGGGGTATGAGTGGCAGGCGGAACTGGGCGATTTGCGCCCGCAGATGCTGATCAACGTGACGCCCATCGGCATGACCGGCGGGGCCGAGGCGGATGCCCTGGCGTTCGAGGCGGATGCCGTGGATGCAGCGGACACTGTCTTCGATGTGGTGGCGATCCCCGCCGAAACGCCACTGATCGTGCGTGGACGGGCCAAAGGCAAGCGGGTAATCACTGGGCTGGAGGTGATTGCGATCCAGGCGTTGGAGCAGTTTGTGCTTTATACCGGCGTGCGGCCTACGGATGAACAGTTCCAGGCAGCAGTAGCCTTCGCCCGCAACTGAAGGCCACTGCAGCTCTAAATGTGGGAGGGGGCAAGCCCCTCCCACATGTTTGACCGTGTCAGGCCTGTTCCAGCTGCGCCAGCCGCTCCTCCAGAGCTGCAATTCGTGCTTCAAGCTCTTCGATACGATCCAGCGAGACTGCGCCGGCAGAGCGCTCCACCGGGCTTCCCCGCGCCGCGATAATCACCTCGATGTCCGCCGGATCCCCCAGCGCATGGGTATAGCGATCTTCCCGCTGCCCTGCCTGGCGCGGCACCAGCAGCGCCAGCCCGCGGGCAATCAGGCGCTCCAACTGGTGCACCACCTGCTCGGCATCCTCGAAGTCATGCATGCGCCCGCTGCGGGTCAGCAGTTCGTTGACCGTCTGCGGCCCACGCAAGAACAGCAGCCCGGTCAGGATCACCTGGGCCGGCACCAGTTCCAGCGCCTTGTCCACGCGATGCTCCCAGCGGTCGGCACGGCTGCCCATCACCAGGCGCGTGAAGCCTTGGCCTTCCAACGCACGTAGACTCTGGCCAACCTGGCCCTGGCTCAGGTTCATCACCGGCTCGCGGCTGGTCTTCTGGTTGCAGGCCAGGACCAGGGCGTTGAGGGTCAGGGGATAGGTTTCCGGGTTGGTCGCCTGTTTTTCGATCAGGCAACCCAGGACGCGAATTTCCGTGCTGTTCAGGCGCGGCTCAGGGGTGTCGGTATCGTGCTCGGCGGTCATCGCGCTTTCCCTATGCAGTGAATGGGGGCGTTCTCAATTAGTTTCCCCGCCGCGTTGTCGCCTTAAAGCGGGCCAGGCCCAGCGCGGCGAGGAAACTAATTGAGAACGCCCCCGCCTAGCGTAAGCCGGAAAAAATAAAAGACAAGCGCCTGGCGTGTCTATAATCGCCGCTGGTTCCAACCCTGCCACTACCCATGAGACTGCCATGACTATTTCCCTGTACGCCGCCTCCATCCCGGTCTTCAAGCAAATGCTCAGCGCCCTGAGCGATGTGCTGAACAAAGCCGAAGCCCACGCCACCGCCAGGAACATCGAACCCAACGCCTTGCTGCAAGCGCGGCTGTTCCCGGACATGTTCCAACTGGTGCGCCAGGTGCAGATCGCCGTCGACTTCGCCAAGGGTGTTTCCGCACGCCTGGCTGAGATCGAAGTGCCGAAATACGAAGACACCGAAGTCACCTTCGCCGACCTGCAAGCGCTGATCGCCAAGGTGCTGGCGTTTGTCGACACCATCAAGCCCGAGCAAGTCGACGGCAAGGAAGGCATCGAGATCATCACCCGCCCAGGCACGCCGAAAGAGAAGCGCTTCAGCGGCCAGTCCTACCTGCTGACCTACGGCCTGCCGCAGTTCTTCTTCCACGTCACCACCGCATACGCCTTGCTGCGTCACAACGGTGTAGAAGTGGGCAAGCGTGACTACATGGGCGCTTTCTAAGCCCAGGCATCGGAAAACGCCCGGAGCCGTTCTTCGTCGAATGACCCTGGGCGTTTTTTATTCCATCCCGGTGTGGACAAACACCCCCGCAATTTTCTCCGGTAGCGGGGTAGACGAGATCAGCACAAGCCGTTGGCCTGCGCGAGTCATCGCCATATACAGCTTGCGAGCATTCCGTTCCAGCTCGTCCGCCGTGATGCCAGCCTTCTGCTCGATAATCCTGAGCAATTTTTCCAGCCCAACCAGAAACACTACGTTGGCTTCCAGTCCGGTTGCACTTTCAACTGTCGCGATTCGCAGCGTCTCATCATGACCGGGGACGACGTCTGGATCATTCATGTCCCAGATTCGCTCGGTGCCGAAACTCTTCTTCAGGGTTTTCATTAACAACGCTTTGTCTATGCCCTTGCCATACAGCAGCAACATCGCCGACAACGGTAATTCATAGCTGTTCCGATGCGCTCCAATTTCATTGCAGGCCTGGACAACGGCATCCTGTGGAGAGGGCGACAGAACAAACAGCGGCGGTGTACCTGCTTCCATACCGTCGAAGTCTGGTTGCAGATACTCGTCCGGATCGGTCTGTGTAATATCGGCCAACATCTGGCTGGCAGCGCTTAGTATGGCCTGGGTGGTGCGATACGATTTGCGCAGCTTTTTGGTCTTGCCCGCCACATCCAGGCCGACTCGTTTCCAGCTAAGGCGGCTCTTCAGAAAGCCCTGATTCGGATCAGCGCATAAAAACAGCGTTCCCTCGGTTTTTTCCAGGGTGAGTTTGATCAGTTGGAACCACGACGGTGCGAAGAACTGCGCCTCGTCCACCAGAATGTGCTGATAGGCTTCCAGCGTGTCTGGGCGATTGGCCAGGCACAGATCACGGGGGAGCGAGCTCCATAAACGCAGCCCATGCTGATTGAACAGGGCTTTGGTCACCCGTTCGTACAGCGCCCAGACCTGTTGTCGCTCCTCTTTGCGCAGCGCAAAGCCCTGGCCTGCCCGTTCTGCCTTGAGATAATCAGGCTCGTCGATGACGACGTTGTCGTTTATAAAGTTGAACTCATCAAGCAACTGGTTATTGTCCGGTTTCAGTTCCCGGTATTCCGTGTCGCGAAAATGCTGAATAAGGCCTATGGCTTCGGTAGTGAACTTAGGCATCTTCAGTGTTTCTTTAAACAGCGCCCTCCATTGCCTTGAGATCCAGCCCAGCGCCGTCATGATGGTGAGGTTCTTGGGGATTTCCCCATAGACGCGCTGCAGGCGGTGTTTCAGATCTTTCACGACAGGAACGTTGTGAATCAGCATGAGAACCTGCTGGTCAGGGAATTTCCTGGCCAGGATATAGGCGCGACTGGCAGCAATAAGCGTTTTGCCGCTGCCCGCTACACCATTGATCAGCCGCACGGAAAAATCCCCCGCCATTTCCGTTTGCTCATCCGGAAGGTCCAGGTCGAGCTTGCTGGCCCACTCTTGCTGAGGGTCCAGAAAGTAGCGCAGCGTGCGGGCACTGTTGTCGCGCGAAAACTGACGGCGTGTTGAGCGGAGCCCGGCTATTTCGGCCTCGGAAAAGTAACGGCCCATAAGGGTCTGCCGGGTTTCCGAAGACAGTGCCTTGAGCAGCTTGGGCAGTTGTTCTGCACCGGACTCAAGGAACGTCTTCTTCGACATCAGCCAGATTCCCCGACCTTCGCAATGCCTTGACCAGAGGATTTTACTTTGCTCGGAGTCGCAGCCCCACATCACCACCATCTTGCGCATGGCCGGGATACCGGCCTGGGTTTCGAATGTTCCCAGTTTCTCCAGCATCTGGCTGAATGCTGTCTGCTCTGCGGTCAAAAACAGCTGGTCCGGGTCCAGCGTATCGTACGGCAACTCGCACACCATCAGCGCCAGCCACTCAAGCTCACCGCGCTGTAGGAAAAAATCCGGTGCCCAACTGTCTTGGGTCAGGCATTTGCGGACGACGTAGTCATCCTCAAGCTTCTTGAGTACCCGCTTGCACTGTTGCTGGGAGCCGCTGCTGCGCTGCCATTCGGGTATGAAAAGAGTCATAGCGGGAAATTTACCTTATGGCATTGGCTGATCAACTGGCGGTATTGCTCAGCCCAGGCCTGTGCTGTTTCGCTGGAACAGATGATCCCGTGCTGCAGCTCCGGCCCGATGATGATCAGCTTGGTCATCGCGCGTGTGATGGAAACGTTCAGGCGCTCAGGCTGAAAGAAAAATGTCCCGATTGCACTGATAAACGCTTCGTCGCCACTGCACAGGGACAGGATCACCAACTCCCGCTCCTGACCCTGCATACGCTCGACAGTATCCGCGACGATTGTACTGGCGGCCTCGCTGCCGAACTGTTTGGCCAGCGCCTTGCGAATGGCTCGACCCTGAGCACGGTAGGGCGTCACGATGCCGATTTCATGGAGTGGCAGCCCCATGTCGTTCGCTTGCCGGCACAACTGGACGACGCACCTGGCGTCTGCTGGGTTGCGGTTCCGCGCTTTTGCGTCCTGCGTCGGGATGAACACCGCGCAGGTTTGCGGATCAAGCGCTTCGCTGACATCTGCCTGATGAATGGGCGACAGGAGACGGTCCTTGTTTCGCCCGGCGGCGCGTAATCGCCCGCCGTAATACATTTGGCTGGGCCACTGGGTCAGCCAGCGATTCATCCGGTAGGTTTCTTCAAGCATTACCGTGTGATCGGCATCCTGAGCCGTCAGGCGGGCGAACACAGACATGGATTCTTTTGACAGAACCGAGCGAGAAAGCAGTACGGGGGGAAGTTGTTTCTGGTCGCCGATGAAAATAAAGCGTTTGCCCTTGCGCATCGCCATCAGGGCGAGAGGTACGGTGATCTGACTGGCCTCGTCGAAGATCACCGTGTCGAAATTGTAATTGGACAATGAGGAACACGTTGCAAAAGGCGTGGCGCCAATCACATAACCTTGACCTGCCTCTGGCATCCCTTCCCATCTGGCCGGTTCGGCTGCCCAGTCCACGTGTTTGTCGAGGTCTTCCCGGCGGCCACCGACCTTGACGGTCGGCACATCGCGCGCAGCAATCTTACTCAGAGCGTTGTTGATGGCCATGTGTGTATGCGAAGTGATGAACACCCGTTCGCCGCGCTCGACCAGCAATTGAGCGATCAGGGCCAGGGCTCTGGTCTTGCCGGTACCGGGTGGACCTTGAATGCAGGCGACCTGTTCAGCACCGAAGGCAAAACCCACGGCCTCGGCTTGTTTCTGGTTGCAGCCCTCTTTGAGCGCGATCTGCTCGGCGTATTCGAGGTCCGCGTCATGGAAGCCGATATTGGGAGCATCGCCGAGCAAAGGAAGAATCGCGTTGTTACCGTGTACGTCGCTCTCAATATCCTGCAAGGTTTGAAGATATTTCGGCGTCAGGTCCATGCCATCAGGGTCCGCGTAGCAAACACCTTCCTGATAGCTCTCCCAAATGAGCATTGCCTGATCCGAACTGAGAAGCCAGCGATCATCCTCTTCCTTTTCGAACTTCATGGCCTGGCATAGCAGCGGGCCTTGGGCATCGCCCAGATGCAGACGCAGCAAGTCACCTGCACGAAAGCGCGATTCGTTGTCGTCGAGGTAGGCCCACAGTAATTTGGCTGTATCGCCACGTTCGAGTCGAACGAAGCCCTGTGTCCAGCCCTGCAGCAACTTGTCCTTCAAGGGACGTTCCCATACCTCTTGAAGTTTTTGCCAGTTGGCGGCCTGTTCGGCGTATACGAAGTCGTACAGTTTTTGAATCAGGGGGTGCTGTCCGAGCATGGCGGTGAACAATCCTTATCGACCGAGGCATCTGTTGGCAGTGTTACATAATGTTTGTCGTGGTTGCGAGCCAGCACGTGGCACGGAAAACCCGACCAGCCCATACAAAAAAAGCCCGGCGCCGTTCTTCATTGAAGAACGGCGCCGGGCTTGCTTACGCTGGCTGTTTTAAACCGACTGCTCTTCCTTGCCCAGGCACGCCGCCGCGGTAAACAGCACATCGGTGGACGAATTGAGCGCGGTTTCCGCCGAATCCTGCAACACGCCGATGATGAAGCCTACGGCCACCACCTGCATGGCGATTTCGCTGGGGATACCGAACAGGCTGCATGCCAGGGGAATCAGCAGCAGCGAGCCGCCGGCCACACCCGACGCACCGCAGGCACAGATCGCCGCGACCACGCTGAGCAGCACGGCAGTCGGCAGGTCCACGGCAATGCCGAGGGTGTGCACGGCCGCCAGGGTCAACACGGTGATGGTGATCGCAGCGCCAGCCATGTTGATCGTGGCACCCAGTGGAATCGACACCGAGTAGGTGTCTTCATGCAGGCCCAGGCGTTTGCTCAAGGCCAGGTTCACCGGGATATTCGCCGCCGAACTGCGGGTAAAAAACGCGGTGATGCCGCTTTCGCGCAGGCACATCAGCACCAGCGGGAACGGGTTGCGGCGCAGTTTCCAGAACACGATGGCCGGGTTGACCACCAGTGCCACGAACAGCATGCAACCGATCAGTACCACCAGCAGGTGGGCGTAGCCGAGCAGGGCGCCGAAGCCCGAAGTGGCGAGTGTCGAAGCCACCAGGCCGAAGATACCCAGCGGGGCGAAGCGGATCACCACGCGCACGATCAGGGTCACGCCGTTGGACAGGTCGTCGAGCACCGTGCGGGTGGTCTCGCCGGCATGGCGAATGGCAATGCCCATGCCGATGGCCCAGGCCAGGATGCCGATGAAGTTGGCGTTCATCAGCGCGCTGATGGGGTTGTCCACCACGCTCAACAGCAGGCTTTGCAAGACCTCGCCGATGCCGCCGGGAGCGCTCACGGTGGCGTCATGGGTGGCGAGCACCAGCGATGAGGGAAACCACATGCTGGCAATCACCGCCACCACGGCGGCGGCAAAGGTGCCCAGCAGGTACAGGAACAGGATCGGCTTGATATGGGTTTCCTGGCCGTGTTTATGGTTGGCGATCGACGCCATCACCAGCACAAACACCAGGATCGGCGCCACGGCCTTGAGCGCGGCAACAAATACCTTGCCGATAAACCCGGCGGCCTTGGCCGCCTCCGGCAAGAGCAGGGCCAGCAGGATACCGGCGATCAAGCCGATGACGATTTGCGTGACCAGGCTGATGCGGGCCAGGCGTTGGAAAAGGGAAGGGGCAGCAGTCATATAAAGGTTGTCTCTAGTTTTTTTAAGGGCGCAGCAATGCAGGCGGAAAGAGCTGTAGGAAGCAGGGCGCGAAGTCTAGCATGCCGCTGGACCTGTCCCGGCCGCTGCGGCATTGGGTCACCGGGGCTTCGCAAAAGCCGGACATACTCTGTTAAGATTCTCCCCTCTCACCTTTCCTCTCCGTCAGCGGGCCCTTCGGGCTGTCGTTGATGTCGTCGTTTCTGGAGTTTTCATGCTGTTTCCCATCCTGCTGCTGTCGGCCGCCGGTTTTACCGTGCTGACCACAGAATTCGTTATCGTCGGCCTGTTGCCGTCCATCGCCCGGGACCTCAACGTCAGCGTGTCCCAGGCTGGCCTGCTGGTGACCTTGTTTGCCTTTACCGTGGCGGGCTTTGGTCCGTTTCTGACCGCGTACTGCGCCCGTTTCCCCCGCAAGCGTCTGTTTATCAGCATCCTGCTCCTGTTCGGCGTGGCCAATACCGTGGCCGCATTGGCGCCGAATATCTGGGTGATGGCGTTGGCGCGCTTGATCCCGGCCCTGGGCCTGCCGGTGTTCTGGGCCCTGGCCAGTGAAACGGCGGTGGATATTGTCGGCCCCGAATACGCCGGGCGCGCCATCGAAAAAATCGGCTTCGGCATCGTCTGCGCCACGGTGTTCGGTATCCCGGTGGGCACGTTGATTTCCGATATGTTCGGCTGGCGCGCCGCGTTTGCGATCCTCGCCGTGGTCGCGCTGGCCAAGGCCTTGCTGCTGTTTATCTACCTGCCGGTGACCCAGCCGAAGAACGACCAGGTGTCGTTGCGCTCGCAGTTCAAGATCCTGCGCAACCCGCTGATGCAAGGCCATATCCTGTTGTCGGTCCTGGTGTTCAGCGGCATGTTCACGGCGTATACCTACCTGGCGGACATCCTTGAGCGCCTGGCCGGTTTCGACGGCACGCTGGTGGGCTGGTGCCTGATGGGCTTTGGCGCAGTGGGGCTGATCGGCAACTCCCTGGGCGGGCGTGCGGTGGACCGTCACCCGCTGATTGCCTCGACGGTGTTCTGCGGTTTCATGATCGCCGGCATGGTCGCGCTGGTACCTGCGATCCACTCCACGGTCGGCCTGGCGGCGGCGATGGCGGTGTGGGGCGTGACCCAGGCGGCGCTGTTCCTGGTCAGCCATGTGCGGTTGATGAAGGCCGCACCCCATGCGCCGGCGTTTGCGGCGTCGTTGAATATCGCCGGGGCCAACCTGGGCATTGGCCTGGGGGCCATGGTCGGCGGGCATGTGATCGACACCCTCGGCCTCGGCAGCCTGGGTTTTGCCGCTTCCGGGTTTATCCTGGTGTCGATCCTGCTGGCGCTGTGGCTGATGACCGCCAGGCCAGCGGCCGCGTCCAACGCCTGAACGCTCAGGGCAGGGCGGTAAACAACTCTCGCCGTGCACCTTCGGTTATCGCCACGATGCCGGGGTGCTTGACCTTGCGTTCCACCGAGATCGCGTAGAACGATTCGGTGACGGCATCGGTCTGGCCAATCAACGCCACCCCGTACTGGCGCACCACCTCATCGGCGATCACGCTGGGCGCGATAAAGATCCCGCTGCCGGATTGGCCAAAGGCCTGCATCAAGGCGCTGTCATCGAACTCGCCGATGATCCTGGGCAGGATCTGCTGCTCGGCAAACCAGCGCTGCAAACGGCTGCGTACTACGGTTTCCGCGCCGGGAATCAACAGGGGCGCGCCGTGCAGGCACTGTGGGAAGTCACCGGCGTACCTGTCAGCCAATGCCTGGGTGGCGAAAAAACTGATGCCACATTCCCCCAGTTTCTGGCTGTAGCCCTTGATATCCAGGTGCGAGGGCATGGGGCTGTCGGAGATCACCAGGTCCAGGCGCTGGATCGCCAGGTCGGCCAATAAACGCTCGAGTTTGTCTTCACGGCAGGTAATGCGCAGGGGCTCGCTCAATTCCATGGTCGGCGCGATCAGTCGGTACACGATGGACTTGGGCACCACATCCGCCACCCCGACCCGAAACAGGATCTGTTGCTCATCGGGCTGCGCGCGCAGCATCGCCTCCAGTTCATTGCCGGTCTGGAACATCTGTTCGGCATAGGGCAGGGCCTGGCGCCCGGCTTCGGTGAGTTCAAGCTGGCGGCCTACCCGCTGAAACAGCGCAATCCCGTAGGTTTGCTCCAGCAGGCTGATCTGCCCGCTGATGGTCTGGGGCGTGAGGTTCAGTTGCTCGCAGGCGCGCACGATGCTGCCGGTCTTGGCCACTACCCAGAAGTAATGCAACTGTCGGTAATTGAGCATGATGATCGTCGCTTCGTAAAAACCGAAGTATACGCGAGGAAAATACGAATTTTCCTGAACTGTTTGCCTGCATAGAATGCCTCGCTATCGCGGGGCCACTATTTGGACCCAATGGTTCTAACGAGGAAGACATGATGAAACTCAATTTCCTGAGCGCGGCATCGTTGCTTGCGCTTTCATTGGTGATGATCAGCGGTTGCGATCAGGTCGAAAAAAGCGCGCAACAGGTCATGGGCAAAGCCACCGAGTCGGCCAAGCAAGCCATCGATGACACCCAGAAAGCTGCCGAGCAGGCGTTGAGTGAAGCGACAAATGGCCTGATCAATCCACAAAAAAAGGACGATCAGGAAGAAAACGAGTCTGAATCGAACACCAAAGAAACCTAATCTCCCCAGCACAACGTCAGGACTGACCTATGGATTACCTTTTACAACTGGCCGCCAGCCCTACCGCCTGGATTGCCCTGGCCACCTTGATCGTGATGGAAATCGTGCTGGGCATCGATAACCTGATCTTTATCTCGATCCTCACCAACAAATTGCCGGAGAAACATCGGGCCAAGGCGCGACGCATCGGTATCAGCATGGCGCTGGTGTTGCGCCTGGGCCTGTTGAGCACCATTGCGTTTATCGTGCAATTGACTACGCCGGTGTTCGAAGTGCTCGGCCAGGCGTTCTCATGGAAGGACATGATCCTGATCGCCGGTGGCCTGTTCCTGGTCTGGAAGGCCACCACCGAGATCCATCACAGCATGGACCCTGAGCCCGAAGAAAAGACCAGCACCGGCAATGTCGTGGCCATCGGCTTTGCCGCAGCCATCGGGCAGATCCTGTTGCTTGACCTGGTGTTCTCCATCGACAGCATCATTACCGCCGTGGGCATGACCGAGCACTTGCCGATCATGATCATCGCCGTGGTGACCTCGGTGATCGTGATGCTGGTGGCGGCCGAGCCGTTGGCCAAGTTCATCAACGACAACCCGACCGTGGTGATGCTGGCCCTGGGCTTCCTGATCATGATCGGCATGACGCTGATCGCCGAAGGCTTCGGCGCCCATGTGCCTAAAGGCTACGTCTACGCGGCCATGGCCTTCTCGGCGGCCATCGAGTGCCTGAACATCGCTCGGCGCAACCGTCACAAGCGTCTGCTCGCTGCCCGGCAGTAACGCTGCAACCCCAAAGGCCGGCGGTGCTCACAAGAGCCCAGCCGGCCTTTTGCTGTCTGTTAGAATCCGCCCACTTGATAGCTTGAGGTCCACCATGAACGAGCCGATTCGCCTTACCCAGTACAGCCACGGCGCGGGTTGTGGCTGCAAGATTTCGCCCCAGGTGCTGGAAGTGATCCTGGCTGGCAGCGGCGCGCAGAACCTTGACCCCAACCTGTGGGTGGGCAACACCTCCCGCGACGACGCGGCGGTGTACGCCATCGACGATGAGCGTGGCGTGGTCTCCACCACTGACTTTTTCATGCCGATTGTCGATGATCCCTTCGATTTCGGCCGCATCGCCGCCACCAATGCCATCAGTGACATCTACGCCATGGGCGGCGACCCGTTGATGGCCATCGCCATTCTTGGCTGGCCGGTGAACGTGCTGGCGCCGGAGATCGCCCGTGAAGTGATCCGTGGCGGCCGCTCGGTGTGCGACGAAGCCGGCATCCCGTTGGCGGGCGGGCACTCCATTGACGCGCCCGAGCCGATCTTCGGCCTGGCCGTCACCGGCATCGTGCAAAAGCGCCATATGAAGCGCAACGACACCGCCACCGTGGGCTGCCGTCTGTATCTGACCAAACCGTTGGGCATCGGCATCCTCACCACCGCCGAAAAGAAGGGCAAGTTGCGTGAGGCGGATATCGGCCTGGCCCGTGACTGGATGTGCACCCTCAACAAACCCGGCAGCCGTTTCGGCAAGCTGGCCGGTGTGACGGCAATGACGGATGTCACCGGTTTCGGTCTGTTGGGCCATTTGGTGGAGATGGCGGACGGCAGCGCTGTGACCGCACGTATCGAATACGACAAAGTCCCACGTCTGCCCGGGATCGAGGACTACCTGGACCAGGGCTGCATGCCGGGTGGCACCTTGCGCAACTTCGACAGCTACTCGAGCAAGGTCGGGCGTCTGCAGGAATTGCACAAACGCGTGCTGTGCGACCCGCAGACCAGCGGTGGCCTGCTGATCGCGGTCGCGCCTGAAGGCGACGCAGAATTCCATGCGGTCGCCGCCGAGCTGGGCCTGAACCTTGAGCCCATCGGCGAACTGGTTGAGCGACAGACCCACGCGGTAGAGGTGGTTTGATGGCAACTGACATCACCGATTACCGCGACATTTTCCTCAACGACCGGCCGATGATGGACACCCGTGCACCGGTCGAATTCGCCAAGGGCGCGTTCCCCGGCGTGATCAACCTGCCGTTGATGACCGATGACGAGCGTCAACGCGTCGGCACCTGCTACAAGCAGCAGGGCCAGCAAGCCGCGATTGTGCTGGGGCATGAGCTGGTGTCGGGGACGATCAAGGCTGAACGCATCGAACAATGGGCACGGTTTGCCCAGGCCAATCCTGACGGTTTCTTGTATTGCTTCCGTGGCGGGCTGCGCTCGCAGATCGTGCAGCAATGGTTGAAGACCGAAGCCGGCATCGAGTACCCCCGGGTCGGCGGTGGCTACAAGGCCATGCGGACCTTCCTGCTGGATACCCTTGACCAGGCGGCCGCCCACTGTGATTTCGTGTTGCTGGGCGGTATGACCGGCACCGGCAAGACCGAGGTGCTGGGCCAGTTGCGCAACGCCCTGGACCTGGAGGGCCATGCCAACCACCGCGGTTCCAGCTTCGGCAAACGCGCCACGGCGCAACCCTCCACTATCGACTTCGAAAACCGCCTGGCGGTGGACCTGCTGAAAAAACGCGCGGGCGGTATCGAGCAGTTCGTGGTCGAGGATGAAAGCCGCATGATCGGCAGCTGCGCGCTGCCGTTGCCGTTGCACAAGGGCATGCAGACCTTTCCGATGGTGTGGCTGGAAGACAGCGTCGAAGGCCGTGTCGAGCGCATCCTGCGCGATTACGTGATTGACCTTTGCGCAGAATTCATCGCGGTATTTGG
This sequence comes from Pseudomonas sp. JV449, assembly GCF_032424295.1. Lineage (NCBI taxonomy): Bacteria > Pseudomonadati > Pseudomonadota > Gammaproteobacteria > Pseudomonadales > Pseudomonadaceae > Pseudomonas > Pseudomonas sp. JV449. The sequence continues at coordinate 88,497 of NZ_VYKD01000016.1, forward strand.
TGAGCAGGGGCAGGCGTTGTTTGCCGAACGCCTGACCCAGGGCCTGGCCAATATCCACAAGCGCCTGGGCGGCGAGCGTTTCCAGCGGTTGCAGGCGATCATGCAGGATGCTCTGGCGGAACAGCTGCGCAGCGGCGCCGTGGACCTGCATCGCGCCTGGATTGAAGGGCTGTTGCGCGAGTATTACGACCCGATGTACGCCTTCCAGCGTGAAAGCAAAGGCGCACGCATCGAGTTTGCGGGAGAGCAGGGCGCAGTCACGGCCTATCTGCGCGAGCGCGCCCTCAGAGGATAAGCGCGCCGATCAACCCGCACACCACGCCCACCAGCATGGTCAACCCGGCCACCGTCACCAGCACCCGCGCATCGAAATCCTTGCGCAGCATCAACAGCGACGGCAGGCTCACGCTGGGCAGGGTCATCAGCAAGGCCACGGCCGGGCCGGTGCCCATGCCCAGGGTCATCATGGTTTGTACGATGGGGATCTCTGCCGCTGTAGGAATCACAAACAGCGTGCCGACAATCGACAGGGGCACCAGCCACACCAGGCTGTTGGCCATGGCGCCGTCCACGTGGGGGAACAGCCACACCCGTGCGGCACCGAGCACCAGCACCGCCAGGATATAGATCGGTATGGTGCTCCAGAACAGCTGCCACAGGGTACGCAGCCAGCGACTGAAGAAGGGTTGCGCTTCGACCTGGCTGGCCTCGGCCACCGCGTCCAAGGCAACTTCCGGCACCTGGTCCGGCCGTGCGATGCGTTGTGCCACCAGTGACACACCCACCACCAGCACAATGCCCGCCACCAGCCTCAACGCGGTAAAGCCCCAGCCCAGTACAAAACCCATGAACACCAGCGTCGCCGGATTCAGCACCGGGTTGGCAATCCAGAAGGCCAATGCCGCGCCCACCGACACCTGCTGGCGGCGCATACCGGCCGCGACGGGCGCCGCGCAGCAACTGCACATCATCCCCGGCAAGGCGAACAGCCCGCCGCGCAAGGTCGAGCCGAGGCCGGCACGGCCAAACAGGCGCAGCAACCAGTCGCGGGGGATCAGCACTTGCAGCAGCGAGCCGAGGATCACCGCCAGTACGGCAGCCTTCCAGATCGCCAGGAAATACACCTGGGCGTAGGCCAGCGCTGCCGCCAATGGCGAGCTTTGTTGATCGTTGAGGATCGAGGCGCCGATGCTGTGGTTGTCAGCGGCGACAAACGCCTTGAAGTAGTAGGGCGACCACTTCACGTAGTAGAGGCCGACGCAGGCCACCAATAGGAAGAGGGCAGGTTTCCACCAGAACGACCAGCCCCGGACGGGCTGGGTGGAGGCGAGGTTGGGCATGGGGGAGGGTCCGCAAATGAGTCAATAGCGGTGCATCATACGCCCTCAGCTATCGGCACTCACCTGTGTTGGCTGCGGGCAGGTTTCTTCACCGTCGTTCAGGCCCTGCTTGTAGTTGCGGCTGAGCAACGAGGCTTTGCCGTTGTGCCAGGTCAGCGTCAGTACGTACAGCGTGTCGTAGTCGCTGCCGGACCAGTCGTCGGTAATCGTGTGTTTTTCGCCGGAGGCCTCACTGGCCACCTTGTTGATCAGCTCCGGCAGGTAGCCGTGGGACCACGCGGTGTAGATGGTGGCATTGTGGTATTTGTCTTCCACCAGCTCGTCGGCCAGGTCGCTGGTGTCGTTGGCCGAGAACTTGATGTTCACCGGCAGGCCCAACTTGATGGCGCTGGGGCTGATGGTCATCAACGGGCGAATATAGCTGTAGGAATTGTCCAGCTCACCTTCCTCGACATTGCGCGTCGGGTTGGCGGCAAACACGAAGTTGGCCTTGCCGAATTTTTCCGGCAGCAGGGTGGCCAGGTTCATTGCTCGGTTCAACCCTTGGCAATTGAGTTGGCCCAGGCCGCCGGCCGGTTTCTCGGCGTGGCGCAGGAACACCAGGGTTTGCACGCCGTCCACCGGTTGGGCGCGGCTTTCCCGGGCGTCGAGGGCGGCAACCATGGCGCCGCTCACCAGCAAAAGGGGCAACATGATGTAGGCGTAGTGTTTCAGTCGTTGCACAAGGCGCAGAGGCTTGATCGTCATTATGGGTTCGAGTCTTCGTGCGTCACGTTAAGGCGGACAAGCCTGGCCCCAATGACGCCTGGGGCGTCCTGCGGGTATTCCGTGTCAGTACAGCGAGGTGCCTCCATTCACCGTTTGAGCGCACTTAAGAGTGCACGCGGGCGTATTGGTTCGCCCACGGGGGATAATAGCCCGCTGATGTTGCGCATTGATGACCCATGCAGGACGTGGGACAGATGATTATCATGGGGGCTTTCCGCCAGGGAGTTTCCCGATGAACCCGATCGCCGCGTTCCCGATCAACAGCAAATGGCCCGCCCGGCATCCGGAGCGCCTGCAACTGTACTCGTTGCCCACGCCCAACGGGGTAAAAGTCTCGATCATGCTCGAAGAGCTGGGCCTGCCTTATGAGGCGCACAAGGTCAGTTTCGAGACCCAGGACCAGTTTTCCCCCGAGTTCCTGTCCCTGAACCCCAACAACAAAATCCCCGCGATCATCGACCCCGACGGCCCGGCGGGGCAGCCGTTGGCGCTGTTCGAGTCAGGCGCAATCCTGATCTACCTGGCGGAAAAATCCAGCCAGTTGCTTTCCGAAGATCCGGCGACACGTTATGAAACGATTCAATGGCTGATGTTCCAGATGGGGGGCATCGGTCCGATGTTTGGCCAACTGGGCTTCTTCAATAAGTTCGCCGGCAAGGACTACGAAGACAAGCGCCCCCGCGACCGTTACGCCGCGGAATCCCGTCGCCTGCTGGACGTGCTGGAAAAGCGCCTGCTCGGCCGCACCTGGATCATGGGCGACGACTACAGCATCGCCGACATCGCCACCTTCCCCTGGATTCGCAACCTGATCGGTTTCTATGAATCGGGCGATCTGGTGGGCATTGCCGACTTCCCTAACGTACTGCGCGCGCTGGACGGCTTTGTCGCCCGGCCGGCGGTCATCCGTGGCCTGAATATTCCGAGCTGAAGCATGCCGACTTTCGATTTCAAACAACTGGATGTATTCAGCAGCGTGTCGCTCAAGGGCAATCCGCTGGCCGTCGTGCTGGGTGCTGACAGCCTCAGCGACCAACAGATGGCTGACTTCGCCAAATGGACAAACCTCAGTGAAACCACGTTTTTGCTGACACCGCGCGATGCTCGGACGGACTACCGGGTGAGGATCTTTACCACCTTGCAGGAGCTGCCGTTCGCCGGGCACCCGACGCTGGGCAGTTGCCATGCGTGGCTCAAGGCGGGTGGGGTACCCCAAGGCGAGGAGATTATCCAGGAGTGTGGAATCGGCCTGGTGCGTATTCGGCGTCAAGGCGATGAACTGGCGTTTATTGCACCGCCGTTGATGCGCTCCGGCCCTGTGGACTCCGCGCTGCTGGAGCGCGTTCGCCTGGGATTGGGCCTGGCGCCGGGGGCCATTGTGCGCAGCCAGTGGGTCGACAATGGCGCGGGGTGGCTCGCGGTGATGCTGGCTGACCGTGATCAGGTCCTGGCCTTGCAGCCGGACTATTCGCAGCTGCTTGGGCTGGCCGTCGGGGTGATTGCTCCTTGCAACCCGGCTGACGACGTGGACGCGCAGTTTGAGGTGCGTGCCTTTGTCGCAGGCGACGGGGCCCAGGAAGACCCTGCCACCGGCAGCCTGAATGCGGGCGTCGCACAATGGCTGCTCAGCGAAGGACTCGCACCTGAGTGCTACGTGGTCAGCCAGGGCACGGCCATGGGGCGTGCGGGGCGTATTCGCGTCGAGCGCCAGGGTGATGAAATCTGGGTCGGCGGCGCCGTTACGGTGTGTATCGAAGGTCATCTACAGCTCTAGATCAATACATTATTACGGCCCCCGCAATACACTGTTGGCCCCTGGGCATTTGTGCTGCCGGGGCCTTGGGGCATAAGCTTTCGCCCCAAAGATTTCCCGCCACTTTTTCAGGACAGCCATGACCAGCCAGTTCCCCCAAGCCCGTCCACGCCGCCTGCGCCGCTCCCCGGAGCTGCGTGGCTTGTTCCAGGAAACCGAGTTCACCCTCAACGACCTGGTGCTGCCGATTTTCGTCGAAGAAGAAATCGACGACTTCGTGCCGATCACCAGCATGCCCGGCGTGCAACGCATCCCGGAAAAGAAGCTGGCTGCCGAGATCGAGCGCTATGCCCGTGCCGGTATCAAGTCGGTGATGACCTTCGGCGTGTCCCACCACCTGGACGCCAACGGCAGCGACACCTGGAAGGAACGCGGCCTGGTCTCGCGGATGTCCTCGATCATCAAGGACGCGGTGCCGGACATGATCGTAATGTCCGACACCTGCTTCTGCGAATACACCGACCACGGCCACTGCGGCGTGATGCACGGTGCCCATGTCGACAACGACGCGACCCTGGTCAACCTCGGCAAGCAAGCCGTTGCCGCCGCCCGCGCCGGGGCCGACGTGATCGCCCCCTCGGCCGCCATGGACGGCCAGGTCCAGGCCATCCGCCGTGCGCTGGATGAAGCCGGCTTCACCCATATCCCGATCATGGCCTACTCCACCAAATTCGCCTCGGCCCTCTACGGCCCATTCCGCGAAGCCGGCGGCAGTGCGCTCAAGGGCGACCGCAAAAGCTACCAGATGAACCCGATGAACCGCCGCGAAGCCGTGCGCGAATCGCTGCTGGACGAACAGGAAGGCGCGGACGCACTGATGGTCAAGCCGGCCGGTGCCTACCTCGACATCATCCGCGACATCCGCGAAGCCTCGCGCCTGCCGGTGGCGGCGTACCAGGTCAGCGGCGAATACGCGATGATCAAATTCGGCGCCCAGGCGGGAGCGATCGATGAGGACCGGGTTGTGCGGGAAACGTTGGGATCGATCAAGCGGGCGGGGGCGGATTTGATCTTTACTTACTTTGCTATGGACTTGGCGTTGGCTGGGATCTAAGGGCAACGTAACCCCCCTCGTGAGCGAACACTTGTGGTGAGCGAGCTTGCTCGCGTTGGGCTGCGTAGCAGCCCTAAACCAGACACCGCCAATCTACCTGAAACACCGCATTGCTTTGATTGGGGCCGCTTTGCGGCCCAACGCGAGCAAGCTCGCTCCCCACAGGGGGCGTTGGGGTGTCAGGGAGAATGGTGGCGCTACCACGTCGACTGGTCTTCGAGGCTGGCTTTTTGCAGGTCGTCTTTCCAGACCTCATTGGCTAAACGGTAGATATCGGCGAAGAAGCCTCTAGGGTCGGTGATTTCTGTTTCGTCCCAAGCCATAGTTATGTATTCGTCGTAATCGCTTTCGAATTCTTTCGAAAAGTCAAAGTCGGGTTTGTCTAGCACATCTCGGAGTGCAGACATCAATACGAAGCGATGTCTGTATGATAAATGCATAAGTTTCTTCAGGACAAAAGAAATAATAATTATCTCTCTGTCTTTCTCATTGTTAGGGTCGTACTTCCATAGTTCTTTGCCAACTGTATCCTCAAGGTCGTATATCGATAAGGCTCCCAATATATGAGAAATATTAGGAGTGTAAGGTGTATTCATGAATGGGCATTTCAGCATTTTCTGCTCACTTAGGGAATGCGGTAAATGGCCGAGTTGGATTGTTTATATCAAATCTGACCTCCGCTCTGTCCATATTTTCAATGTACTTAGGATCGTTTGCGTCCCGCCGGTTAGGTTTGTAGCCTCGTCCAGCTCCGGGTAGCTCGACGATAACCACTGGGTTACCCGCTCCATCAAGACCTGTAGGAGATGGTGAATTGCTTTGCATCCTACCCATGGCTTTGTTTAGAGCGTGAAGCTGCATTCTCCAGGTTTTAAATTGGGAGCTGGAACTGATAGTTTCCCTCTCCCCTGTGGTTGGATTCGTTCCATCAATAGATCGTTGCCTTAAAGCGTTGTCTGGTATCTCTGGGCCATGCTTTTCAACCGAGTGCATATCGTATTCCTGCTCCCAACCCAGTACTTTTTGTTTTGCATTTACCTCTGTCAGTTCATCTATTCTCGCCTGTCGCTGAGTGCTCGGCAGTTGAGGTAGAGCGGGCGCGCCTTCATTAACGCTAGGCTTCGGAAAAATAGGAGCAGCGTTAGGCTTGCATTCGTCACCAGGGCAGGTGCTTAAGCCCAGCGGATCAATCCACCCCGTAGGATTGGGCACGTACTGGTACGCGTTGATCCCACCCGCCAACTTCACCGGATCTGGCGTCAGGTAACATCCAACATCCGGATTGTAGTAGCGATGGCGGTTGTAGTGCAGCCCGCTTTCCTGATCGAAGTACTGACCCTGAAAACGTAGCGGGTTGTCGATTGTGCCTTTGTCGAGTCGGCTGATCTGGCCGTAGGCGCGGTAATGCGCGGACCAGACGATTTCGCCGCCGGGGTCGGTGAGTTCCTGCGGTGTGCCGAGATGGTCGAGTTGGTAGTGGTACGGCTTCGTTTCTTCTGGGCCGAAACCTTCCAACAGGGCCAGTGGACGAAAGCTGTCGGGTTCATAGAGATAGCTGCGATGGCTATCCGCATGGTGCTCGGCAATCAGCCTGTCGCCTTGCCAGAAAAACTCCGTCGTTAGGCCGTCCACGGTTTTGCTGATGCGCCGCCCAAACGGGTCGTAGCGGTAGCTGGCGGTTTGGCCGTTGGGTTGGGTGATGCCTATCAGCCGATGCTGGCAGTCGTAACGGTATTCGGTAACGAGTTGATGGCCTTTGCCACGCCGCTCGCGGATGAGGTTGCCGAAGGCGTCATAGTCGTAGTGGCGGTCGCCCTGGATCATCAGGCGGTTGCCGGCGACGATGTCGGGGCCGGGGCGGTCTTGCATCAGCAGGTTGCCGGCGCGGGTGTGGCCGAAGCGTTCCTGCAGGTCTTGGGAGTGGTCGGCGCGGGTGAGGCGGCCTAGTGGGTCGTAGTGGTAGCGGTGTTCGCCTTTGCGGGTGTCGAGCAGTCGGGTGAGGTTGCCGGATTTGTCATAGTCGTATTGGCGTTGGTAGAGATGGTCTTGTTGCTGGGTGATCGCGTGGGCGTGCAGGCGGTGCTGGTCGTCGTAGTGGTAGTGGCTGAGGAGTTGGCCTTGTTGGCGCTGATGTTCCTGGCCGGCCTTGAACAGATGAGACGTCAGCAGCGCGCCGTTTAATTCGACGGTGGCGAGGTGGCCGCCTTTGCTGTGGTTGAACACCAGGCGGTTGTTGTCCGGCAGGCGCAGGTGTTGAAGCTCGCCGCAGGCGTCGTAGCCGTAGCGCAAGGTGCCCCAGCCTTGGTGTTCGGCGGTGAGGCGGCTTTGTTGGTCGTATTCGTAGGCCAACGCCCAGTGGCCGTCATCGACGCTGAGGAGGTTGCCCTGGCGGTCGTAGGCATATTCAACAAGGCTACCGTCGGGCAGGGTTTTTCTGACGAGGCGTCCGGCGTGGTCTCGCTCGTAACGGGTAACGAGCTGACTGCCATCGTCACCGTGTTCGGTCTTTTCCTGCAGGTTGCCGTTGAGGTCGTAGACGTAGGCCGTACGCTGCCCATCAAACCTGGTTTCCTGCTGGATCAGTCCGTTGGGATGATAAGCAAGTCGGTAGGTCTCGCCGACTTCGTTTTCGATCTCGGTCAGCAATAACCGCACGTTGTCGTAGCGGTAGTTGACCTGAGTGCCATCAGCGTTGATGCGCCGACTGATCAGGTGCAACCCGTCGGCGTATTCGTAGCGGGTGACGTGGCCCAGTTCGTCGCGTTCGGCGGTGATTTTTCCGTAGGGGTTGTAGCTGTATTCCCGACACGCCCCACCGGGCAGCACCACGCGAACCAAGCGACCCACGCTGTCCCACTGATACTGGGTCAGCGCGCCATGCTCATCCTCGCGCGCCACCTGACGGCCAAGATCGTCATAGCGATACCGCTTGATCCCGCCATTGGGCAGCTGCTCCTCAATCAGTTGCCCCCGCTCATTCCACACCAGCCGCTGACAACTGTGATCCGGGTACCAAACCCCAACCAGTTGCCCGTATTTGTCGTAGCTGTAGTCGGTGACATGACCATCGGGATCGATCTTGCGGATGACATCGCCCTGGTCGTTACGCTCGTACTTCCAGACCGCCAGACCCCGCCTTACAACCCGTACGAAGCCATTGTCATGCTCGTAGGTTGTTGGCTCATCATCCCCCGGAAACAACGCCACCAAACGTCCGGCTTCGTCATACTGATACGCCGTCACCGCCCCCAGCGGATCCTGCTCAACCGTCAGCCGGCCTTTAGCGTCGTAGGATTTGAAATGCTGGGCACCGTCCGGATCAATCCGCTGTACCAGCCGCGCCCGGTCGTCATGGACATACACTTCCTGACTGCCATCGGCGTTGTGCAGCGTGACACGGCCGTCGTCCCCCCAGACATACCGCGTATCCATCTGGGAAAAACTGGCCCAATGCCGCACACATCGCGCAGCCTTGCCCGGCCGTTCCCATTCCCAAAAGAAACTCGCCCCACCGGCCAGTCCACGTTCAAGAATCACGTGCTGATCGTCGTAGCGATAAACCTCGCTTTCACCTACCGCATTGGTCGCCGAGACCAGTCGGCCAGCATCGTCATAGGCGTAGGAAACAATGCTCTGCTCAGTAATCCAGACATACGGACCACGGTCTTCGGCCCGCTGCACCTGGTAGTCCACCGCGACGATGCGGCCCGACGCATAGCGCAGGAACAGCGCACACCCCGCACCGTTATCCAGCCGCTCGATACGCCCCAGAAAATCCCGAGAAATCCGCAGCCAGTTGTCGTACGCATCACTGATCGAGACCAGCACACCGTCGCGAAAGTGATAAAACCGTGATGCCTGGGCCAGCACTAATTCATCTGGCGATGCGCCCAAATAGATCGCTGCTTCGGCCAAGCTGTTGGTGATTGCAGGCCGAGCAACGGTCGGCATCGGAAACGAAGTACTGCGATTCTCATGGTCCGTCCACACCACCGAATCGCCCGACACCGCAAGCCGATGCGCCAGCGAATGACTCCAGCCAAACCCCAACCCGACATCCACTTCCACCGCACTGGTGCGGTACAACCGTGTCCACTCGAACGGCAAGATTCCATCCAACGTGCCGTCGGTGAGGGTGATCAATTCCTCCCCGGTAACCATCGACACGGGGCAGCCGTTGGTGACGGTCTTATCCGAAGGGGCCGTCGCATCCCCGTTCGGGTTCTTCCCTGAAACGGGCACATCATCGACAGGCTCCTGCCTGACCAACACCGTCTGCTGAGTCTTCCTGCGAACCGCCGGCACCGGGTTCGAAACCACATGCTCCCCCGCCTTCAACGGCGCAACCGGTACAGTCTTGATCGACGTCGCAGGGCCACCCAGCAGAACCGGTTTGGCGAGCTCGACATGCTCATCCATGGGCGATTTTCCGAACTGCCCAGCCATGCGTTCCAACCATCGGCGCGCACGTTGAGACTTGATGCCGCCCAGCACGTTGGTACTTATTCGAACCGCCATCCCCATCCCGGCAGTGGCGAGACACAGCAACAAGTTGATCAATACGTCGGCGCTGATTTCCCCGAGCAACTCGTTCATATAGGGCGGTGGCAACAGACGCATCCAGCTGACCATTGCCGACAGATAGATGAACAGCAGCGGCTCGTCGCTGAGCACCAACAAGCCCTTGGCGAGGGCGTCGGCGCCGAGGCTCAGCAGCTTTTCAAGTTCGTCCGCTGACAGGTAGTGCAACAGTTGTTCGGCATAAGCCAGCGGGTCGCCAAGCCACTGAAACAGCTGCTTGACAGTGTCCCAGAGTGAATAAAGCGCTTCGCCGAAGCCGCGGGCATAGGCTTGATGCAGGGCGAGGTAGCGCTTGGGGAAGCTGGCTTCGGAGTAACCCTTCCACAACGGTTCGAAGGTGGTCTCCCATTCACTGCGCAACCAACTGTCCAGCGGGGCGATAACCGACTGATAAGAGGCATACAGCGCCTTGAAATGGTCTTTGGAGACGTTGGGGTAGAAGCTGACCCGGTACTGCTGGTTGCGATCACACTCGGTGATTTCGAGGATGCCGCTGGGGCCGATGGTCTTGTGGATCGGCTCGCCCAGGGGGCCGCCCTCTGGATCGATGCGTTGCACCATCACGGGCGTATTGCCAATGGGCACGAACCGAGCGCTCTGGAACATATGCACCAGGGTCAACGTGCCGTTTGCCTGGCACATTGCGGTCGTGCTGCTGGGAAGGATGGCGCGGTTGATCGGCGCGATGAGCGCCACTTCATCCCCGACCTTGAAGACCTGTTCGATATCCAGGGCCGAAAAGCTAAAGAAGCTTTCCGCCCAGGTCTCGTAGGTATTGAGGCAGCGCCCGAAGTCGCTGAGAACGGATTCGACGTCCCGCGTCTTTGAATCCATGGCGGCCAGCACCAGGTAGCCAATGGCTTGGCGGGTCACCTCGATCATGAAACAGCCCCTTCAACCGGGGCTTTAACGAAAACCACCATCTGCAATCCCTCGCACTGTGTATTCAGGCGAGGGACTTTGCAGCGGTTTTCAGGGCAGGGGAGTAGCGCTTATCCGGCGCTTACGTGGGGCGTTTCGACAATTTTTGTCTTCTCCCGCCCCAGCACCAGGCTGCACAGCGCCGGCAGAAACAACAGCGTCAACACCGTGCCCACCACCACCCCGCCAATCAGCACGAATGCCAGGGACGACCAGAACACCGACAACGTCAGCGGAATAAACGCCAGCGCCGCCGCCAGCGCGGTCAATATCACCGGCCGCGCGCGCCGCACCGTGGCCTCGACAATCGCCGCGTGGATCGCCATGCCATGCTCCTGGTTCTGGCGGATCTGGTCGGTAAAGATCAACGTGTTGCGCATCAGGATCCCGCCGATCCCGATCAAGCCCAGGATCGCGTTGAACCCGAACGGCTGGTTGAACAGCAGCAAGGTCGGCACCGCGCCAATCAAGCCCAGCGGCGCGGTGGCGAAGACCATGAACATCACGCCGAAGGAACGCACCTGGAACATGATCACCGTGAGGGTCAGCAGGATCATGATCGGGAACAGCGCCGCCAGCGCAACGTTGGCCTTGGCGCTTTCTTCCACCGGGCCGCCGATGTCGATCCGGTAACCGGCCGGCAGCCGGGCGATCAGCGGTTGCAGGTCTTTGTACACGGCCATTTCCACGTCGGGCGGTTGCACGCCGTCGATGATGTCGGCACGCACTTCCACGGTGCTCGCGCGGTTGCGGCGCTTGAGGATCGGCTCTTCCATCACCGCCTGGAACTGCCCGACCTGGGCCAGGGGCACCGACGTGCCGGCGCTGTTGGTCAGGGTCATGTTGTTGAGGTTGCCGAGGTTCTCGCGCTGGTTGCCCTGGGCGCGGGCGACCACGGACACGGTGCGGTTGCCCTCACGCACTTCGGTGATCGGGTTGCCGCTGAGCAAGGCGTTGAGCTGGGATTTGACCTCGTTGGGGGTAAAACCGAGCAGGCGCAGGCGGTCTTGATCCAGCACCAGGCGATAACCGCTGGTGCGCTCGCCCCAATCGAGAAAGGCGTCCTTGGTCAGCGCGTTGGCGGCAACGACCTTGCGCACGTCCTCGGACACGCCGCGCAGCACCTCCACATTGGGGCCGGACACGCGGAACACCACGGGGAAGGGCACCGGCGGGCCGAACAGCAACTGGGTGACCCGCACCCGCGCCGCCGGAAACTCACCGGCCGCAATTCGCTCACGCATGCGCAGCTTCAAGGCGTCACGGGCGTGAGAGTCCGGCGTCTGCACGATCAGCTTGGCAAACGCCGGGTCCGGCATTTCGGGGTTCAGCGACAGGAAGAAACGCGGTGCACCACCGCCCACATAGGTGTCGACCATGCTGGCCTGCGGCTCTTGCAGCAGCGCCTTTTCCAACTGCGCCGCCACCGCCTCGGTGCTCTTGAAGGCACTGCCGGGCGGCATATACACCTCAAGAATCAGCTCGGAACGGTCGGAGTTGGGGAAGAACTGTTTCTTCACCACGGCCATGCCCAGTACGCACAGTACAAAGGCAGCGATCACCAACCCGGTCACCAGCCAACGCCTGCGTACGCAGGCTTCGACCAAATCACGCAGTTTCTGGTAATAGCGCCCGGCGTAAATCGCGTCGTGGCCACCGGGCACCGGTTTGATCTGCGGCAGCAACTTCACACCCAGGTACGGCGTGAACACCACCGCCACCAGCCAGGACGAGATCAGCGCAAAGCCGACGATCCAGAAGATATTGCCGGCGTATTCCCCCGCACCGGACCGTGCAAATCCCACCGGCAGAAAGCCGATGATCGTCACCAACGTACCGGTGAGCATCGGGGCCGCCGTGGAGCTCCAGGCGAAGGTGGCTGCATGAACCCGGTCAAAACCTTCCTCCAGTTTTACCACCATCATTTCAATGGCGATGATGGCGTCATCCACCAGCAGGCCCAGGGAAATGATCAGTGCACCCAGGGTAATGCGGTCGAACTCACGCCCGGTGAGCAGCATGATCACAAACACCACCGACAAGGTCAGCGGCACCGCAGCCGCCACCACCAGGCCGACGCGAAAGCCCAGGGCCAGCAGGCTGATGAGCATCACCACCGCCAGGGCAACGAAGAATTTGAGCATGAATTCATTCACCGCCAGGCTGATGTTTTTCGCCTGGTCGGAGACTTTGGCGAAGTTCACGCCCAACGGCAGGTCCGCCTGGATCCGGGCTTCCTCGGCCTTGAGGCTTTTGTCCAGCTCCAGACCGTTCCAGTGTTTTTCCATGATCACGCCGAGCATCAGCGCCGGGTCGCCCTGGTGGCGGATGCGATAGCTGGGCGGGTCTTCATAACCGCGGCTGACGCTGGCTACATCGGCAATGCGCAGCACGCGACCGTTGACTTCCAGGGGCACGTTTTCGATCAGCGCCAGGCTATCGAAGGCACCGTCGATACGGATATAGGCGCGCGCGCCTGCGGTTTCGACAAAACCTGACGGGGCCACGGCGTTCTGCGCGGCGAGGGCAGCGAAGATCTGCTCCGGCTTGATCCCCAGGGTCGCCAGGCGCTCATAGGAGAACTCGACAAAAATCCGCTGGGCCTGCTCGCCGAGGATATTGACCTTCTTCACCCCCGGCAGGTTGAGCAGGCCCTGGCGCAAGGCCTCGGCCATCTGCACCTGTTGCCGATGGGGCAAGTGCTCGGCCTCCAGGGCGTACAGGGCGAAGTACACATCGGAATATTCATCGTTGAAGAACGGCCCGATCACCCCGTTGGGCAGCCTCGCGGCTTCATCGCTGAGTTTTTTGCGCGTCTGGTAGAACAGCTCCTGGATTTCGCTGGGGCGCGTGGACTCCTTGTAGGTCATGCGCATCGACACAAAGCCTGGCTGGGCGATGGTCTCGACGCGGTCGTAGTAGTCCAGTTCCTGCAGGCGCTTCTCCAGGCGGTCGGCCACCTGCTCCTGCATCTCCTGGGCAGTGGCGCCGGGCCAGGCGGCGGTAATGGTCATGACCTTGACGGTAAACGAGGGGTCTTCGGCGCGTCCCAGTTTGCCGAACGAGAAGATCCCGGCGGCGAGGATCGCAATGATCAAAAACAGCGTGACTGCGCGGTGCTTGACCGCCAGTTCCGAGAGGTTGATGCCGCGCATGCTCATTGGTCCTGTTTGCGGTTGAGGGCCAGCACCTGGGCGGGCAACAGGCGCACCGCGTCGCCACCGTGCAACAGGTGCGCACCGAGGGCGACGACGACCTGGCCGGGGTTCACGCCGCTGTTGAGCAGGGCGTCTTCCTGGCCGAGGCTGGCGACCTTGACGGCGGCGAAGCTGACCTTGTCATCCGCGCCGATCAACCACACACCGGTGCCTTGCCCTGCATCGTGCAAGGCGCCGATCGGTACGCGGGTTTGTTGTGCCTGGCCGTCGCCTTGCAGGCGCACGGTGATGGTCGAGCCGAGGGCGAAGCGCTCGACGTTACCGTGCAGCACATAACGGGCGCGGTAGGTGCGGGTGGTGGGATCGGCGCTGGCCGACAGTTCGCGCAAGGTCGCCGTCACCGCCTGGTCCGGGGCGCCGAAGGGGAAGGCCAGGGCTTTTTGCGCGGCCTGGTCGCGCTGGTTTTCCGGCAGGTTGACGATGGCTTCGCGGGCACCGTCATGGGCCAGGCGCGCGACGATTTGCCCTTCGGCGACCACTTGGCCGCGGTCCACCCGCACGTCGGTGATGATGCCGTCGCCATCGGCCTTGAGCACCGAATAAGTGCGGCGGTTCTCGATCTGACTGGCGTCGGATTGCGCCGCGGCCAACTCGGCCTCGGCCACGCGCAAGTTAGTCGCCGACTGGTCGAAGATCTGTCGTGACACGGCACCGGTACTGGCCAGGCGCTGGTAGCGGTTTTCATCGTCACGGCGCTGACGCAGTTGTGCCTGGGCGGCGTTGACGCGGTTTTTCGCCGAACGCAGGGCCAGCTCGAAGTCGCCGATGTCGAGCACCAGCAGGGTGTCGCCACGGGAAACGTGCTGGCCGGGGTCGACCTTGCGTTCGATGACCTTGCCGCTGACCCGGAAGCCCAGGTCGCTTTCCGTACGCGCAGCCACCACGCCGGTATAGGCGCTTTGCTGAGTGCCGGCGGCTTCGACCTTGGCGGCGAGTACCGGACGCGGTTGCGGCGCTTGGGCGGCGGTGTCGGTCTGGCTGTTGCAGCCGCTGAGGACGATCAACACGGCCAGGGGCATGAGAAGGCGCGAGGGGAGAGGGATCATGTCGGGCTCCGGGGATTACCATTGGGCAAAAAATTATGGACATAATTTTTTACGCATATTATGGTCGAAATATAAATAAATCCAGCCTCGGATAATCCCCATGTCGAACGCCCCGGCCCCATCGCGAAGCTTGTTGTTTTTACTGGTGGCCTTGACGGCGCTGGGTGAAGTCTCGACCCAATTGATCATTCCAGGCTTGGGTCTGATCGAGCACGCCCTGTTGGCGCCACCGGGTTCGGCGCTGATGGCACTGTCGGCGTTTGTCGCCGCCTTTGGCCTGGGGCAACTGCTGTTTGGCCCGCTGTCGGACCGCATCGGCCGCCGTCCGGTGCTGATCGGCGGGCTGTTGCTGTATGTGCTGGCGACCTTGTCGATGCTGCTGGTCAATGACATCCAGCAATTTATCGCCACTCGCGTCGTGCAAGGCCTCGGCGCCTGCGCTGCGCTGGTACTGGCGCGTACCGTGGTGCGTGACGTGTGGAAGGCCGAGGCGGGGCCGGCGCTGGCGCTGACCATGATCGGCATGCTGTACGCCATCGTCGTCGCACCGATGGTCGGCGGCCTGCTGATCAAGCTGCTGGGCTGGCGTGCGCCGATCCTGCTGGCACTGGTGATTGGCAGTGGGGTGCTGCTGCTGGCGCTGCTGTTCTTTCGCGAGAGCAACCACTTCCTCGACCCCAAGGCCGGCCACTGGCGCACCCTCGGCGGGCAATACCTGGACCTGCTCAAGGGCCGCCAGTACCGCGCGTTCGCCGTGGCGCTGGCGTGTACCTATGGCGCCATGTTCGCGGTGATCGCCGGTTCCTCGGCGGTGTATATCAATCTGTTGGGCTTGAGCAGCCTGGAGTACGGCATCAATTTTGGCCTGATCGTGTCGATGCTGATCATCGGTTCCACCTACACCCGACGCAACATCCAGCGCCTGGGGCCGCAACGGATTGTGGCGATGGGCGTGACGCTGGTAGCCATGGGCGGGATTGCCGCACTGGTGATTTATGCGCTGTTTGGCCTGTCGGTGCTGGGCCTGGATATTCCCATTGCGCTGGCGACCCTCGGCGGCGGCCTGGTATTGCCCGGGTCTGTGGCCGGAGGGGTCATGCCCAACGCTCACCGTGCCGGTTTGGCGGCCGGCTTGATGGGCTTTGCGCAGATGTTCGGCGCGACCTGCAGCGGCCTGTTACTGAGCCATCTGCGTGACGGCAGTGCAACACCGATGATCGTGATCCAGGCGTGTTTTGCCGTGACGGCTTTCGCGGCCTTCCATCTGTTGCGTGAGCGCCGTACCGCAGAGGTCGCGGCGGCTTGAGCTGTCACACTTTGTCCAAGTTATTCGGGGCTGGATGATTACGATTCTCTTTTGAGTCTAATCCGAAGGTCTTCGCCCATGCTGCCTGCTTTTCGTTTCTCGCCCCTGGCCCTGCTGGTTGCCGCCAGTCTTCATGCCCACGCCGATGAGCCTGTTGCACTGGAACTCAATGATGTAGTGGTGACTGCATCCGGTTTTGCGCAAAGTGCGGAAGACGCACCGGCCTCGGTCACCGTGATCGATGGCGAGGCGCTGCGTCGCAAGTCCTACCGCGACCTCGGCGACGCGGTTAAAGATGTGGAAGGCGTGACCGTCAACGGCGGTGCGAATGAAACCGACATTTCCATCCGGGGCATGCCGGCCGACTACACCCTGATCATGGTCGACGGCAAGCGCCAGAGTGCGCGGGAATCGCGGGTCAACGGCAACAGTGGCTACGAACAGAGCTTTGTGCCACCCGCCGCGGCCATCGAGCGGATTGAAGTGGTGCGCGGGCCGATGTCGTCACTGTACGGCTC
Organism: Pseudomonas sp. JV449; assembly: GCF_032424295.1. Classification (NCBI taxonomy): domain Bacteria; kingdom Pseudomonadati; phylum Pseudomonadota; class Gammaproteobacteria; order Pseudomonadales; family Pseudomonadaceae; genus Pseudomonas; species Pseudomonas sp. JV449. Next base: position 105,062 of record NZ_VYKD01000016.1, read on the forward strand.
GGATGCCATCGGCGGGGTGATCAACGTGATTACGCGCAAGGTCTCACCGACCTGGGGCGGCTCCATCGGGTATGACTACTCGGCGCGTCAGCACAGCGACCAGGGTAATGCACGCCAGACCCAGTTCTACCTCAGTGGTCCGCTCAAGGAAGATTTCCTCGGTTTGCAGGTGTGGGGCCGCTACCTGGATCGCCAGGCCGATGACGACATCGAGCAGACCAATGGCTTCAGCAAGGCTGACCACCGCGACCTCACCGCGCGCCTGGCCTTCACCCCCACTATCGACCACGACATCCTGCTGGAAGCCGGCGCCACGCGCTTGAAGAATGGCGACGGCATGAGCGCCAACTGGGCCACCCGCGAACAGGAAAACAACCGCGATCACTGGTCGCTGTCCCACCAGGGCCGCTGGGGCTGGGCCACCTCGGACATTGCCTTGTCCCAGGAAACCTCCAGCCGTGAAGGCAAGGCGACACCGGCGCAGACTGACATCTACGGGCGCAAACCCGAGATCAAGAACAGCGTGTTTGACGCCAAGCTGGTGGTGCCCACCGCCCATAACGTCAGCACCGTGGGCGTGCAATGGAATAAAAGCGAGCTCACCGACTGGAACCAGGGCCTCGGTGACCGCGTCGACTATAAATTCTCGGTGGTGCAAAAAGCCCTGTTCGCGGAAAACGAGTGGTCGATGACCGACAGCTTCGCCCTGACCACCGGCCTGCGCCTGGATGAGCACGAAGAGTACGGCGCCCACCTCAGCCCGCGGGTCTACGGGGTGTGGCGCGCCACCGAGCAGTGGACGTTCAAGGGCGGTGTTGCACGTGGCTTTAAGGCCCCCGAGCTGCGTGCGGTCGTCGAGGATTACGCCTACCTGCGCCGCAACCGCTTCGTGATGTTCGGCAACCCGGACCTCAAGCCCGAGACCAGCACCAACTATGAAGTCTCGGCGCTGTGGAGCAACCGCGACAACCTGTCCGGCGGCGTGACGCTGTTCTACAACGACTTCCAGGACAAGCTTTCCACCGTCACCACCGACCGGCGCTGGAACGGCTACACCATCATGGAGCGGGTCAACGTCGACAAGGCGATCATCCAGGGCGTTGAGCTCAACGGCCAATGGGACATCAACCCCAGCGTGCTGCTCAAAGCCAACTACACCTACACTGACTCCGAGCAGAAAAGCGGCGCCAACAAAGGCGCGCCCCTGGCCCTCACCCCTGAGCAAAAAGCCAATGTGCGTACCGAGTGGACCATTAACGATCGCACCCAGGCCTGGGCTTCGCTGAGCTACTACGGCGAGGAAACCGGCAACACCATCACCACCGACGAACCGGCGCCGGGCTACACCACCGCCGACCTGGGCGGCTCCTATGACGTGAGCGATTCGTTGACCCTCAACGCCTCCCTGAACAACCTCACCGACAAGCGCCTGGACGATGAAACCTATGGCACGGTGAACTACGGCCGCACCCTGTGGATGGGCGCCACGCTCAACTTCTAGAGCGCGGTGGGCAATCGCACCACCGCGCACAGGCCGGCCGGTGGGCGATTCTCCAAGACCAGTTCACCGCCATGGGCCTGGATGCACGACCGTGCAATCGCCAGGCCCAGCCCCACGCCGCCGTCACTGACACCCCGTTGTACGAAGGGCTCGAAGACTTTGCTCAACCACGCCTCGGGTAGACCTTGGCCGTGGTCGAGAACCTCGATGCGCAGCCAGCCGTTGTCCTCGCGAACCAGGCTCAGGTCGGCATCGCCGGCATGGCGCAGGGCGTTGTCAATCAGGTTGGTCAGTGCACGTTTGAGCGCCAGCGGGCGGCAGGTCAGCAGCAAGGGCGGTGCGCCGGCCCAGGTGACGGGCTGCTGAAGGCGTTGGTAACGCTTGGCCAGGTCATCCAGCAGGTCGTTCAATGAAGTCGTAGCGGTAGGTTCCTGCACCGTGTCATCGCGCACGAAATTCAGGGTTTCACGCACCATGGCACTCAATTCCGCGAGGCTTTCGAGCATGTCATCGCGGGCTGCGCCGGGCTCCAGCAATTCCACTTGCAGGCGCAGTTCGGTGATCGGCGTATTCAAGTCATGGCTGACCGCTGCGAGCATCCGCGTGCGGCCTTCGACATGCCGTGCGAGGTTGGCCTGCATGGTGTTGAAGGCGGCAGTGAGGTCGCGGGCTTCCTGTGGGCCGGTTTCCGGCAGCGGGGCGATCCATTCACCGCGGCTGACGCGCTCGGAGGCCTTGGCCAGGGTCTTGATCGGGCGCACCACGCGGGCAATGAAAAACATCACGATCAGCAGCACCGGCAGGGTCGTCACCGGCAGGCTGTAGGCCAGGACGCGACCCCATTCATAGGCGCCGGCGGGGTATTGCACGGCATTCAGGTAGGTACCGTTGGGCAGCGGCACGCTGCTGCGCAGGCGCAACGGCGCCCAGCCGGCGGGGCTGAACACATGGGTGCGGGCGTCGGCGCCGCTGATGCGTTCCAACTGCATGCCGATGGCGGCGCTGTTATCCAGCTGTAATTGGTGGCGCAGCTCGTTGGCCAGGCGCTGTTCTTCCGGGCGTTGCGCAAACGGCGCCACCTCCGGCGTGGGGCCGATCCAGAAGCGCGTGTCGTCGGTGCTCATGCCGGCCAGCAGGTGCGCGGTTTCACTCGAGGTCAGGTCGATTGCCGTGTGATGGGCAATCCCCAGGCGTTCCAGGCTGAAACTGCGCGACAGCGGGTGGATCAGGCTGCCGGTGCGCTGCAGGAACAACATCGCAATGGCGTTCGACGCCAGCAGTGCCAGCAGCAACAACAGGCTCAACTGCCGTGCCAGGGTCCGCGGCCACAGCCGGCTCAAGGTGTGCATTCGCTGACCTCGGACGCCAATAGATAGCCGCCGCCCCAGATGGTGCGTAACAGTTCCGGGGTGGCATCGCCCTGGGCCAGCTTGCGGCGCAGGCGGCTGACTTGCCGGTCGATGGCGCGGTCGCTGACATCGCTGTCGGCGGCGGCGGTGAGGTCGATCAAGCGTTCGCGGGGCAACAGGGTGTTGGGGTGGGCGAGGAACACTTGCAACAGCCGGCTTTCGGCAGTGCTGAGCTGGATGGCCGGGCTGCCGTCGCGGCGCAAGGTGGCGCTGGTCACACTGAAGTGCCAGCCGGCAAACTCATAGGCCCGTGCGCCAGTGCCGGGCGCGGTGGGGCCGGTCGCGCGGCCCTGACGGCGCAGCACGCTGTTGATACGCGCCACCAGCTCCCGGGGCTCGAACGGCTTGGTGACGTAATCGTCGGCACCCAGGTCCAGGCCGCGTATGCGGTCGGCGGCAGTGTCGCGGGCGGTCAGCAGGATCACCGGGGTGTTGCTGCGCCGATGCAACTGGTTGCACAACTCAAAGCCATCGCCATCCGGCAGCAGCACGTCGAGCACCACCACATCGAACGCCTGGGTCTTGAGCAATTGCCACATGCCGGCCGCGTCTTCAGCGGTGCGCACCTCAAAGGTGTAACGTCGCAGGTACGTGGCCAAGGGTTCACGAATCTTGCGGTGGTCATCCACCACCAGTACGCGCGGTGCGGCAGGCGCAGGGGCAAACGGCATTGCAGCCCTCGAGGGTTGAGCGGGAGAGGGCGGATATTACTACGAGTCATTATCATTAACGCTGTTTTTGTGAGGCTGCAGTCGTAGATCGTCCTGCCGGTAGGACGATCAAGGTTATTTTTACCGTCTAGCGCCGAATTGCTGCGAGTTTTAAGGTGTATGCACTTTGGAGGACTACCATGAAAAAACTCATCGGCATCTACACCAGCCCTCGCGCCCATTGGGTCGGCGACGGCTTTCCCGTGCGTACGCTGTTTTCCTACGACTCGATGGGCAAGCACATCAGCCCATTCCTGCTCCTGGACCACGCCGGGCCGGCCGATTTCAACCCGACAGACCAGCGTCGCGGCGTCGGCCAGCACCCCCATCGCGGTTTTGAAACCGTGACCATCGTCTACGATGGCGAAGTCGAACACCGCGATTCCACCGGCGCCGGCGGCAAAATCGGCCCGGGCGATGTGCAATGGATGACCGCCGCCAAGGGCATCCTCCACGAGGAGTTCCACTCCGCCGCCTTCGCCCGCAGCGGCGGTGCGTTGGAGATGGTGCAACTGTGGGTCAACCTGCCCGCCAAGGACAAAATGGCCGACGCGGGCTACCAGACCATCGTCGACGGCGATATCCCCGTGCTGCCCCTGGCCAACGACGCCGGCCACCTGCGCCTGATCGCCGGTGAATTCGCCGGCACCCAGGGACCGGCGCGCACCTTCACGCCGATCGATGTGTGGGACCTGCGCCTCAACGCCGGCAAGCCCGTCACCCTCGACCTGCACGCCGGGCGCAACACTGCCCTGGTGATCCTGCGCGGCACGGTGCTGGTCAATGGCGAAGACGTCGCACGCCAAGGCCAACTGGCGTTGTTCGACCGCGATGGCCGCCAACTCATCCTGGAGGCCAACGACGACGCGAAGGTCCTGCTGCTCAGCGGCGAACCGATTGACGAGCCTATCGTTGGGCATGGACCGTTTGTGATGAATACCGAGCAGGAGATTCACCAGGCGTTTGCGGATTTCCAATCGGGTCGTTTCGGGCGGATGCAGGATTAAGGTCGGCCACAAGGCCAATGTGGGAGGGGCGGTGCGACGATTCGACTTGCCCCCGATGGCGGTGGATCAGGTACAGATGTTCAACCTGACACTCTGCTATCGGAGGCAAGCCTCCTCCCACTTTTTTTCGCTATACCCTGGAACGGCATTTCATGCGATCTTCCCGTCATTCGCCCTGGAGTCGCCTGGATGCCCTAATCTTTAAAGATTAGGCGACTTCAGTTAAATCGATCGACTGAAAAAGCTGATAGCGAAAAGCTTGCTTGTTGACCAATGGCCATATTAGCCAAGGCATCCCCAATAGCCGGCGCAAATTTAAATCCGTGTCCTGAGCACGCAGAAGCGAAATAGGTTGACTCAAGTGCTTTAGATTTTCCTATCAAAAAAGATTCATCGCGACTCATTGTATAGAAACAGTTTTTTGCTTGTGTCGGGATGCCTTCAAGTTTAGGGAATATGGACTCTATGATTGGGGGGATTTCCGTTATATATCTATGTTGTACGGGAACATTTTCCCAGTCGGGGAGCGAGGGACTTTGCTGCCTATTGTGAAAGCCGATTTTTACGCCGGGTTCATTACTAATTATTGAGGGAACTCCGTAGAGAAGTCCGCCATCCTGCCTCTCGTAAAGAAAAATGGGAAATTGTTCTTGAGAAAACGGAGTTTCGCAGCCTGCTTTTGGTTTGAACCAATAAATTGGTACTCGACGTGGCTCTAGGAACCTAGTGAGCTCCGGCATAAGGTTGGTAGTGATCCACGGTCCTGTTGTGACTATTACCGAGCCAGCAAAATAAATACATCCACTTTTGGTCGTTACACGCACGCCAGTGCCATCTTTTTCGAGTTTTACGACATTGTTGCCGAATTCAGTGAAAGCGCCATGTAGAACGGCATCGTTCAGCATTGCCAGTCTCGCCTCGCTGGCCGAAATTGCATATGCACCAGGCTCGTAAACAACTACCATCTCATCCTGTATGTTGAATGCTGGCAAATGCTTTCTAGCATCTGAAGCGATCCATACCTCATGCTCAATTTTTCCCTTTTTCGCGGTTTCAATGCTTCCGGACACTATACGGCTGGATTTATCTCCGATGAAAACTCCTCCCGTGCGAAAAAGCAGGTGTCTTTGAGTCACGTGCTCCAGTTCTTTCCACAGCAAATCAGCGTGATTAAGTAGTTGAAGATATTTTTCGCCCTCCCAGTACGCCCGGCGAAATATTCTCGACGCTCCATGGGAGGACCCGTGGCAATGGTTGGGGCCGGATGCGTCGATTCCTAATGATCTGGTACATTTTGATGCGACTCTCCACAAAGCAGCGGCCCCCATAATTCCAAGGCCGATAACGATAACATCATAGCTTCTGTTCATTTGTGAGGCCTGTTTTTAGAATTTTGGGTGCTTGTTGTTTTGTAAGTTATGAGGGCGATTAAAATCGCTCATTGTTATAAATGGTTATTCTAGTGGTGCGTCTGATGTTTTTTGAGTGTGTGTGAGTATTGAAACTAAAATAAGCGTGGCGGGCAGTATGAATTGTAGGAGGCCAGTTAGGGATAGCGGTATTTTTCCTGTTGAGTAAGATAGCATTAATAAAGGAACTATGGATACTCCGCCCGCGAGCCAGATTAGCTTGTTTGAGTGGGTGAAAAACTCGCTGGGATACATAACTGGAAGGCTGAATGCTAGAGTAGCTATTGTTAGGCATGCAGTTAAGAATATGGTTTCTACAAGCAGTCCGCTTACCATGTCTAAGGGGGTGAGTTTTTTGATGTAGGTGTAAAGCCCCCATGTTGTGGAAATTATAATGTAAGTCAAATGGTTTAGGTTGTTGGAGAATATGATTAGCGCGATTATAAGGCTGAATGCGATTAGTGCGGAGAGGGCTTTTTTAAAAGTGATTGATTCGTGGTAAAGTGTTATCCCTAAGGCAATAGAAAAGAAAGGAGCTAACAGATAGCCAAGGCCACTTTCTAAAAAAAGCCCGTGAATGGAGGCCCAGATGAAAGCTCCCCAATTTACTGCGATGAGTAACGAAGCAATGCAATGTAGAAGAACTAATTTTATAGTGAGTTTTTTTATGTTTCTTTTTTTACGAAACAAACCGACGAAAAGAGTGAGGATGGCAGCGGATAGTGTGATTCGATAGGCGATCAATGTTGTGGGTGAAATATCGCTGAGTCCTCTCCAGTAAAGGGATGAGATCCCCAGAAGAAAGTTTGCCAGTCCACATAAAAATATGGAAAGCGCGTGCGTTGATCTAGATGTTTTATATGCGTTCATGATCGGTTATTTCTGGTGATGAGAAAATTCGATAATTTCATATGACCAGTAAATATCGCCATTTTTACCGGTGGAGTATGTGGCTAAATCCAAAGCCTCCCACTTTTTAAACTCTAATTTTAAGTGTTCCTCTAGTGCTTTCCAGTGCGTTGAATAATGAATAAGTGGGAGCGTATGTCGCTCAATTAACTTATAGGTTAATGGAGGGGTGTTGCTATATTTTTGGTTGTACCTTTCCAAAATGTCGCGTATTCCTACCAGCGAGTTTAACCCGACAATTGCTACCCCTGTGGGGTTAAGATATTTTGGTAACTCATCAAGAAAGCGGCTTATAACCTCATCACCGTAGAACATACTACGTATGGGCAACTGGCCTGTCCGACCTAGGGTTTCCAGTCGCTGAATCAGTGATCGAGAGGGTGTTCGCCAACCAGGAGGATTAAAAACGATAGTTTGGAATCGTTGTTCCGAAAGACCATCAAATAAATCACTCACAAAAAAGGAAATGGTCGGTTGTTTGAAGTTGAGATGTTCGTTGATTTTTGCCTGTGCAATGGATTTTTCGCAGATATCTGTAGCTGTAATATCATTGCCACCGAGCTTGCGCATCAATAGCGCAAGGACTCCACTTCCTGTGCCAATATCCAAAAAGCTGCTATTGAGATTTTTTGGATTTAATGATTGTACTAGGTGATTTCCTAGTTTTATGCCTGCACGGCTCACTTTAAATACGTCAGGAGCCTGAGTCAGGCTCACGCTTTGCCCTAAGCCAAAATAAGTTTTATAGGGCTCATCAAGACATTTCTTACAGTTATTTTCAACGTGAAAATTACCTGCCGAGCCATGATCAATTAATCCCAGCATACCTAAGGTCTCCGTCCAAGTTCTCTTGAGCGTGCACAGGCGTATTTCAGCCCGTCCATAATGATTGCTTGTACCTTTTTCTCCTTGAAAAAGCTTATTGCTTTTTCTGTTGTTCCATTTGGCGTCATGACGTTTTCACAAATTTTTGCTGGCGACTCTTTATACGACTCCAGAAGCGCTGAGGATCCTCGCAGAGTTTGCGCAACCATGGAATAAGCGTCAGGTTTGTCGAAACCTGCCATCAAAGCGTACTCAATAAGAGCTTGTGCAAAGTAAGCAACGTAGGCGGGACCTCCGCCTACCAACGCTGTTGCATCGTCTATGAGCTTTTCCTCTTCCACGATGAGAAAACTACCGAGTTTCGAGAATAGTTCGTTAACGACTCGCTTGTTTTTCTGCGTGGTTCGAGGTGCGTACATTAATACACTCATGCCTTCGTTGACGGCGCAAGGAAGATTTGGAATGGCTCGGCAGACTTGGGAGGTTTTTAGATGGCCTACGAGATCAGATAGATTGATTCCTGCCATGACTGAAACTGTTATTCCGGCATGATGCTTAATCTGCGAATTGATTTTTGCGAATTTTATAAATGCTTGGGGTGGGATGGCCAGAATCATGATTTTCGAAGCTGAATGCTCTGGTAAGCTGTTTATTACATGGATGCCCGCATCTTCCATTTCTTTGTCGTGGACATGATCAAGGTCAATAGCTGCTATCGATATGTTTGGAGATGATTGTATTAAACCAGTAGCGATTGCATACCCCATATGGCCCGCCCCAATAATTGAAATGTCTTTTGCGATGGTCATAATTAATTTCCTATTGGCTTTCGCTTACAGCCTCGTACTAAATGTGGTTATTTTCAAAGCAATCACGTCCCAAAGACATGTAGTACATTTCTTGTGGTGTTGGGTCATGAGCGTGTTTAGATTGAGTGGTTTGAATTGTTCGTGATGCTTGTAATGTGTTTAGACGCTTCTTCAGAATTATCTGAAGGAAGTTGTATATGCTTATACCCCTCAGTTAAAGCTCTCCTGTCTGTGTGGTTTTCGAATCACTGTGCCATTGCCCGAATATTTTTTCTGCGCTATACCCGCAACCTCTATTTCATGCGATCTTCCCGTCATTCGCCCTGGAGTCGCCTGGATGCCCTCATTTATCGCTGATCACCCGATGTTCTGCGCCGTGGCGCTGATCTTTATCGACATCGCCGTGTGGCGCCTGATCTCTGCCGACCTGGCCAATTGGAAGCTGGCTGCGCGGTTGGCGATTTTTGCCGTGTTCAGTGCCGTGTTGTTCAACGACGGCATGAACCCCATGCAACTTGCGCCCTATGCCGACAGTACCGCCTTGCACCTGGCCGCCACGGCCTTGCAGATCGGCTGGTGGCTGTTTGCGGCGCGCACGCTGACGGTGTTGCTGGGCGCGGTGATGATGCAGCGGGTGGGTCACACCGGGCGATTGTTGCAGGACCTGATGGGCGCGGTGATTTTCCTCATCGCGATCATCGCCGCCATGGCCTACGTGCTCGACCTGCCGGTCAAGGGAGTGCTGGCCACCTCCGGTGCGGTGGCGATCATCGTCGGCCTGGCGTTGCAAAGTACCCTGAGCGATGTGTTTTCCGGGATCGTGCTCAACACCACCAAGCCTTATCAGATCGACGACTGGATCTCCATCGACGGTACCGAAGGGCGGGTCACCGACATCGACTGGCGTGCCACGCGCCTGCAAACCTCCCAGGGCAGCCTGGCGGTGATTCCCAACTCCCTGGCGGCCAAGGCCAAGATCATCAACTTCTCACGCCCGGCGGATATGTTCGGCCTGGCGGTCAGCCTGCAGGTCAGCCCCCATGCGCGCCCGCAAACCGTGATCGAGGCGCTGGAGCGTGCGATGCAGGGGTGTCGGCCACTGTTGGCCAAGCCGGCGCCGAGCGTGGCGTTCAAGACCTCTGCCAGTGGCGGCGTGGAGTATGAAATCAGCGGCTTCGTGCCAGCCATGGCCCTCAAGCGCGAGGTGCGCAACCAGCTCTATGACCTGGCGTTCCGGCACCTGCAAGCGGCGGGCGTGGCTGTGCTGTCCGCCACCGAAAGCAGCGCGCCGCCGGCCATGTCCGCCGCGCGGGCGTTGCTGGAGCGTTCATCGATTTTCTCCACCCTGCGCCAGGAAGAGAAAGACACCTTCAGCCAGAACATGACCCTGCACACCTACCGCGCCGGCGAGATGATCCTGCCGGCGGGGGAGGTCAGTGATCATTTGTTTATCGTCGAGTCCGGCGTGGTCTCGGTGATGTTGACCAAGGGCGGCCATGTATTCGAAGCCGGGCGCATGGGGCCGGGAGAAGTGATTGGCGAGGCCGGGATCCTGTCCGACCAGGCCGTGCTGGCGGACTTTTCCGCCAAGACGTTCTGCACGCTGTACCGCATCGAGAACGAATACCTGAAACCGTGCCTGGACGCGCGCCGCGACATTAGCGAGGCGATGAAGGCACTCTTGGAATTCCGCCTGCATGCCGCCCAGGTCCTGACCCAGGACGCGCCGGTGGTGCCGGTGAAGAAGGGCTTTTTGCAGTGGCTGCGCAAGCGCGGTCTATGAGAGGCGAGGGCCTGGAAGTGCTGTACTCGAGGTCGAATGATCGCCAATGTGGGTTTTCTTGACTGTCTCTGACCACGTGAGGGCTCGACCTTGATTCGACTCACCGACTACATCGCCAACCTTGCTCAATCCCCCCTGGCCCCGTGGGCCGGCCTGGCGCCCTGGGCCCTGGTCGCCCAGGCGCCGGCCGTTGTTCGCCAGATGCTCGCCGAACTGCCGGTCGACGAGTACAGCGTGAAGGACGAAGTCGCCATCCACCGTACCGCCATCGTCGAACCCGGTGCCTTGCTCAAGCCGCCCCTGATCATCGGCGCCCATTGCTTTATCGCCAGCGGCTCGCTGCTGCGCGGTGGTTGCTGGGTGGATGAGTACTGCATCATCGGCCCCGGCGCCGAACTGAAAACCACCTTCATGTTCAGTGGCAGCAAGCTGGCCCACTTCAACTTTGTCGGTGATTCAGTGCTGGGCCATGGGGTCAACCTCGAAGCGGGAAGTATCGTCGCCAACTACCGCAACGAGCGGGACGACAAGGAAGTGCTGGTACGGGTTGACGGGGTATTGCAGCGCAGCGGCTGCGACAAGTTTGGCGCGTTGCTGGGGGATCAATGCCGGGTTGGCGCTAATGCGGTATTGGCGCCGGGGGCGGTTCTGGCACCTGCCAGCGTCGTGGGACGCGGACAGGTGTTTGATGCAGAGAACGGCTAGAAGTCGGCGATAAATTGCACGCCGCCGACCACTGCGCCCGTGGTTTGCGTAAGCCCGCCGGGGTATTTCACGTATTGCAGGTTAGGCCGCACCATCAGCCATTTCGTCGCCTGCACGCCATAGTTGATCTCGTAGCTGTACTCGCGGCGCTGCTCGGGCACGTACAGCGGGTCATCGATGTCGGTCACGCCATTGGCGCCGTTGAGCATCTGCGTATTGCGGGTATAGCGGTCGCTGACCTGCAACTTCGATGCGCCGAGGCCGAAGGTGTCGTCCGGGCGTGAATCGAAGGGGCCACGGTAGATCAGGCCGACCTGGATCAGGTGCTTGATCACGCTTTTGTCCGGGTCATTCACCGTCAGGTTCGCGAACACGTTGAGCCCGCGCCTGGCGTTGCCGTCGACCGTGGTTAATTGCTGCTGGCCCGACAGCCACCAGCCGCTGTTGCTGGAATACATCCGGTAGGGCTTTCGTGAGCTGGCGGCGTAGTTGCCGTCGGCGTCCTTGAGCATGTCCTTGGTGTCGGCGTTGGCGTAGTAGTAACCGGCGTGGTACTCGGAATTCAGCCCGGCGAGCTGGCCTTTCCAGATGGCCTCGATGGGGAAGCTGGTGCCCTGGGAACCGCTGATAAACGGCTTGAAACCATTGCTGGCTTCGGCGTTGCCGGGGTTCTTGTCGTAGGCGCCGACCTGCATGGCGAACTCATCGGTGAACTGGTACTTGGCCCGCACCGCCCACTGGCTGATCGGAAAGCTGTTCCACACGCCGTTCCAGTTGCCCTCCTGGGAACCGCACAGGGTGACGTTCTGGAACTCGCAGGGGAACTGGTCGAAGTCTTCGCCATGGCCGAAGCGCCCCAGTTTCAGGGCAAACTTGCGCTCGAAGAACTTCTGCTCGTACCAGAACTGCGAGAGCCGCCAGGCATTGCCGCCGCCGAAGACTTCCATGGTGGAGGTCAGGCCGGTGGCGTTGGGCTGGTGCACGCGGTCGTTGGTGATGTCCTTGCCATGGCGCTCACCGATGCCGATGCGAAAGGTCGCATCCTGCCAACCGAGGAGTTTTTGCAGGTCCATGTTGACGCCCAGGATCAACTGGTCGCTCCAGCGCGCGGTGGTGTGCGAGTTGTAGCCGCCGCTGAGGTTGGCACCGACTTCGCCGACATACTTGAGGGTGAAGTCGTAGCCTTGTTCGGCCAGTTGCGGGCGCAGGCCGTTCCAATCGCCGAGCATGGCCGGGGAGTTGGGGTCGAGCAGGCCCGCACTGAAGGCACAGGTGGACATGGCGCTGCAGAGCAGGGCCAGGGGGAGGGTGGTGCGCATGGAAGTACTCCTGGAATTGTTGTTTTTATTAGGTACAACACAAACTTCAGGCACACAGAGATCCCTTGTGGGAGAGGGCTTGCCCCGATGGCGGTGTATCAGTCACTAATGTACCGACTGACACTGCGCTATCGGGGTAAGCCCCCTCCCACAGTGGAAGTGTGGTGTTTGTTAGGGCGCGGGGTTACTGCAGGTTTACGTAGAGGCCGCCATCGACGAGCAACGACGCACCGGTCACATAGCGCGCCATGTCCGAGGCGAGGAACACGATCGGCCCGGCCACATCGTCCGGCTCGCCCAGGCGGCCCAGGGGCGTGCGCGAGGTCATGTAGGCGAGTTTTTCTTCGTCGGCCAGGTCTTCCTTGTTGATGTCGGTGGCGATGGTGCCCGGCAGCACCGAGTTGCAGCGGATCCCATACGGGCCCAAGGCAATCGCGCAGGATTGCATCAACGAATGCAGGCCGGCCTTGGTCGGCGTGTAGTGGGTTTGCATGCCGCCGCCCACCAGCGCACTTATGGAACTGACGGCGATGATCGCGCCGCCACGGCCCTGGTTTTTCATCTGGTTGGCCGCCGCCTGCACGGCGAAGTAGGCGCCGTTGAGGTTGGTGTTGACGGTTTTCAGGTAGACCTCGCGGGGCATGTCGAGGAACGAGTGGAAGGGGCAGATGCCGGCATTGTTGACGAACACGTCGACGCTGCCGAAGGCCTGCACTGCGCCGGCCACCAGCGTGTCGCCGGTGTCCGGGTTGGCCGCATCGCCGCCCACTTCGATGGCGTGGCCGCCAAAGGCCTTGATCTCTTCGATCAATGAATGCGCAGCCTCGGTGCCTTGGCCGCTGCCGCTGTGGCCGATCACCACGCGGGCACCCTGGCGGGCACACTCACGGGCGGCGGCGCGGCCGATGCCACGGGAGGCGCCGGTGATGATCACGGTTTTGTCTGCAAGCAACATAAAAATACTCCTAGAAAATCAAGCGGCGTCAGCCGAGGTAATTGCCGTAGCCGACCATGGCGATAGCGCCGAGGATCACCGCAATGCCCGCCACCAGCACGCCCTTGTTGGCCGCGCTGGTGCCGTGCCATTCGCGGAAATACAGGCCCCAGCAGTTGGACACGATGATGATGAATGACATGTGCAGCACCCAGGAACTGGCGTCGTTCTGCAGGCGGCTTTCGCCCATGCCGTAGAAAAAGAACTGCAGGAACCACAGCGTGCCGGCAATGGCCACCAACAGGTAGTTGCCCAGCAGCGGGGTGCTGCGGTCGGTGTAGTTATGGAAGGTGCGGTTGCGCCAGTTCAGCCACAGGCACCAGATGCCGTTGGTGGTCAGGCCGCCCCACATGATCACCATGAAGGTCACGTTGTTCTGGAACAGGCTGTTGGCGCCATGTTCCACCGCTGCCGCCGCCAGTGGGCGACCGGCGGAAATGCCGTAGCTGAAACAGGCACTCAGCACGCCGGAAATCACCGCCACCAGCATGCCCTTGCCCAGGGCGAATTCGCTGACGCTGGCGAACTTCACCGCTGCGGACACTTCCCGTTCCTTGATCAGCCCGGCCTTGCCGCACACCGCGATGCCGATCAGCGATACCGCCACGCCCCAGAGCACCCAATGCCCGCCTTGTGAGGCCAGCATCGAGGTCAGGGTACCTTCGGTGTCCTGGGTGAACAGGTCGCGGTACAGCGCCGGCATCAAGGCGCCGAGGGCCGAGGTGAGGCCCATGATCAGCGACATGCCCAAGGACAGGCCCAGGTAACGCATGGTCAGGCCGAAGGTCAGGCCGCCGATGCCCCACAACACACCGAACAGGTAGGTCCAGAGCAGGGTGCCGGTGTCGGCATTGCGCAGGATTTCCACCCAGCCTGGCACCGTCAGTTGGGCGGCGATCAGCGGCACGATCAGCCAGGACACCAGGCCGCCGGTGATCCAGTAGCTTTCCCAGGCCCAGCCGCGCACCTTCTTGTAGGGGATGTAGAAACTGCCGGAAGCGAAGCCGCCGATAAAGTGCAGAATCACACCGAGGAGAATGATTTCCACGTGGTCGAATCCTTTTTATTGTTGTTGTGGGTCGGTTAATTCAAGGGCGGCTCAGCTGGAACATCGGCAGCAGGTCGACACTGACCGGCGAGCCGTCTCCATGGCTGGGCATGATGTCCTGCATATGGCGCCACCAGCGTTGCATCAGTGCGGTGCGGGGCAGTTCATCCAGGCCGTGGGCGTCTTCGTGGGTGAGCACGGCGAACAGCGCATTGGCCGGCTCATCGAGGAAAATCCGGTAATCCACCACGCCCGCGTCGAGCAGGGCTTGGGCCAGTTCCGGCCAGATCTCGTCGTGACGCCGACGATATTCATCGGCCTGGCCCGGATTGAGGTGCATGCGAAAAGCGCGGGTCTGCATCACAGCGCTCCATGGGGGGGCGTAGGCGAGTAGATACGCACGGCGTTATGCAGGAAAAACTTGGCCTGCACGGTTTCAGGTTTGTCGGCCATGCAGCGTTTGACGAGCCCCAGGGTGGTGGCGAAATCCGCCAGGTGATCGCTGTTGGGCCAGTCGCTGCCGAAGAAGCAGCGCTCTTCGCCAAAGGCCTCCCACAGCACGGCCAGGCGGTCGTGGTAGAACGCAGTGTCGGTGATCAAGCCCAGCGCCCCGACCTGGGGAATTTCCGCCAGCTTGGCGAACACATTCGGGCGCTCGGCCAAGCGCAGCAGGTCGGCGTGGTACGCCGCCTCCTCACCCAGGGGTACCTGGGCGTTGGGCAGGTGGTCGACGATGATGCGCAGCTGCGGCAATGCCTCGCTCAGCTGCAGCAGGCCCTTGAGCAGGCGCGGGTTCGGGTTGGCGCTGTCCAGGCTGCGGCCGGTGGCGGCGAGTTGGCGCAGGCCGTCGATAAACCCCGGGCGGGTCTGGTCGTGCAGCAGGTCGCGGTCCCACAGGTTGCCGTAGCGCAGGCCGAGGAACAGCGGCTCATCCGCCACGGCCTCGAGGTCGGTGGCGAAGTCGGCGTGCAGCGGGTCCAGGTTGCCGACAAAACCGAGCATGCGCGGCTCGCGGCGTAGGGTGTGCAGCAGCCAGCGGTTGTCGTCGCGCCACGGGCTGGCTTCCACGGCAATTGCGCCGATCACATTGTGTGGGCCGGCCAGGGCCCAGTAGTCGGCAGGTAAATGGGCGGCGTACAGCCGATTGCCCGGCTCGGGCCACGGGATGCCCTGAGGGCGACGTGGGTCGAACAGGTGCAGGTGGCTGTCGATGATGGGGCCGCTATAAGGCGTCAGGGGCATCGCGCAATCCTTGTGGGATTTTGTCAGGAAAGGCCCGCACGCTACCGCGCGCCGACCCGTTTCACCACCTCAGCTCTGCAGGTACACCGCATGGGTATGGGTGTACTCGTAGAGGCCGTGCTTACCGTCGGCGCCGCCGATCCCGGATTTGCGCACGCCGGCATGGAAGCCTTGCATGGCTTCGAAGTTTTCGCGGTTGACGTAGGTTTCGCCGAAGTCGATCTCGCGCACCGCGTGCATGGCCTTGCCGAGGTCGCGGGTGTAGATCGACGAGGTCAGGCCGTAGTCGCAGTCATTGGCCAGGGCGATGGCTTCGTCGAGGTCGTCGACAATCTGGATCGGCAGCACCGGGCCGAAGATCTCTTCGCGCATGATCTCCATATCGGCCCGGCACCCGGCCAATACCGTCGGCTGGAAGTGAAAGCCGGCACCCAGGTCGGCGATCTGCCCGCCGCTGACCAACGTGGCGCCCTGGCTCAGGGCGGTGCGCACTTTGCGGTTGACGCTGTCCAGGCCCTGGCGATTGATCAACGGACCCATTTCCGCATCGGCCATGGCCAGCGGATCGCCGTAGCGGGTCGCGGACATGGCCGCGCTGATACGCTCGATGAATGGGTCGGCAACCTTGCGCTCCACGTACACGCGCTCGGCGCAGTTGCACACCTGGCCGGTGTTGATGATGCGCGAATCACGGATGGCTTTGACCGCCAGGTCCAGGTCGGCATCTGCCAGCACGATGGCCGGCGCCTTGCCGCCCAGCTCCAGGTTGAGCTTGGTGATGTTCGGCGCGGCGGCGGCCATGATGCGTGAACCGGTGGCGACGCTGCCGGTGAAGCTGATCATGTCCACGCCCTTGTGGGCAGTCAGAGCACCGCCGACCTGGCCATCGCCGCACACCACATTGAACACGCCGGCGGGCAAGTCGGTCTGGGCCACCAGTTTGGCGAATTCAAAGCAGTTGTTCGGGGTTTCTTCGCTGGGCTTGATCACGATGGTGTTGCCGGTGAGCAGCGCCGGGGCCAGCTTGCGGGCGATCAGGAAGAACGGGAAGTTCCACGGCAGGATCCCGGCCACCACGCCCAACGGTTTGCGGAACAGGAAGATGTTTTCGTTGGGGCGGTCGCTGGTGATGATCTCGCCTTCGATGCGCCGCGCCCATTCGGCCATGTAGTCGAGGTAGTCGGCGGTGAAGTTCACTTCGACCTCGGCCAGGCCGCTGACCTTGCCTTGCTCCAGGGTAATGGTGCGGGCCAGGTGGGCGACGTTTTCCCGCAGCTTGGCGGCGATGCGGCGCAGGTGCCCGGCGCGTTCGATCGCGGGTTTGCGCGCCCAGTCTTTTTGCGCACTGCGGGCCGCGGCGAGGGCCTGGTCGACGTCGTCGGCGGTGGACGCCGGGACCTTGGACAACAAGACCCCGGTCGCCGGGTTGAGCACATCGATGTGCGCCTGGCTTGGGGTAAAGCGGCCGTTGATAAAGTTCTGGTACACGGGAACGGATGACATGGGCAGCTCCTCAGTAAGTGCGCGATGGCGCGTTCGTTTCAGCCGCAGGGCGGTAGCGGGCCAGGGTGGCCAGGGCGCTCTGGCGCAGCAGGCTGATGTCGATGGCCACCGCGATAAAGCGGCAACCCCAGGCCTGGTAGCGGCGTGCGTCGTCTTCGTTGGGCGCCAGGATGCCGCTGGCCTTGCCGGCGGCGAGGGTGGCCTCCACCGCATGCTTGATGCGCTCCTGCACTTCGGGGTGGCCGGGGTTGCCGGCGTGGCCGAGTCCGATGGACAGGTCGGCGGGGCCGATAAACACCGCATCCACGCCTTCCACGGCAGCAATCGCCGCGACGTTTTCCACGCCCAGGCGCGACTCCACTTGCACGATCAGGCACAGCTCTTCATGGGCGGTATTGAGGTAGTTGGCCACGCCATCCCAACGGGTGGCGCGGGTCAGGCCGCCACCGACGCCGCGAATGCCATGGGGCGGATAGCGCATGGCACGCACCAGGGCCTGGGCCTGTTCGGCGGTTTCCACCATGGGGATCATCAGGGTCTGGGCGCCGACGTCGAGCAGTTGCTTGATCAGGCTGGCGTCACTGTTGACCGCACGCACCACCGGTGCGGTGGCGTACGGGGCCACGGTCTGCAATTGGTTGAGCACGCTGGGCACGGTATTGGGCGCGTGTTCGCCGTCGATCAGCATCCAGTCGTAGCCGAGGCCGGCGACGATCTCGGCGGCGTAGCCGGTGGCAAAACCGGCCCAGATGCCATATTGGGTGGCGTCCTTGGCCAGGGCGGCCTTGAAACCATTACGGGGCATATTCATGGCGTTTTCCTCAGCGATTGTACGGACGGTGCAACTGGCAATCCGGGTTCAGGTCTACGCCGAAACCGGGCTTGTCGAGCACCGACAAGCGCATGCGGCCATTCACCGGGACCGGCTCGCCGAGCAGTTGCGGGTGGAACATCGGCACCACTTCATCGGCCTTGGGTGCCATCATCAGAAATTCGGCGAACGGGCTGTTATGGCGGGTGGCAACAAAGTGGTAGCTGTACACCGACGAGCCGTGGGGCACGACCATTGCGTTGTGGGCATCGGCCAGGGCGGAGATTTTCACCAGCTCGGTGAGGCCGCCGCACCAACCGACATCCGGCTGGATAATGTCGCAGCAGCCCATTTCCAGGAGCATGCGGAAGCCCCAGCGCGTGGCTTCATGTTCGCCGGTGGTCACCAACATGCCTTTTGGCACGTTGTTGCGCAGGGCGGCGTAGCCCCAGTAGTCGTCGGGAGACAGCGCTTCCTCGATCCACTTGAGCCCGTGTTCATGGGCGCCTATCGCCAGTTTGGTGGCGTAGTTCACATCCAGGCTCATCCAGCAATCGAGCATCAACCAGAACTCCGGGCCGACCCGTTCGCGCATGGTCGCCAGGGCTTCGAGGTTTTTGCGCAGGCCTTCTTCGCCTTCGCTGGGCCCGTGGTGCAGGGGCATCTTGCCGCCGATAAAACCCATCTTCTGCGCCAGGTCCGGGCGCGCGCCGGTGGCGTAGAACTGCAACTCGTCACGCACCGCGCCGCCGAGCAACTGGTGCACCGGCTCCTGGCGGATCTTGCCGAGCAGGTCCCACAGCGCGAGGTCAACCCCGGAAATGGTGTTGATCACCAAACCCTTGCGACCGTAGTAGAGGGTTGACTGGTACATCTGGTCCCAGATCTTCTCGAGGTCCGTGACACGTGCGCCTTCGATAAAGCGTGCCAGGTGTTTTTCGACGATATACGCCGCCGGTTCGCCGCCGGTAGTCACCGCAAAACCGACGGTGCCGTCGCTGGCTTCGATTTCCACCACCAGGGTGCCGAGCACGTTGATGCCGAAGCTGCGGCGGCTCTGGCGATACTCCGGGTATTTGCTCATGGGCGTGCAGATATGGTCGTCAATCCAATGGCCGTCGCCCTGGTCGTGGTAATCGGCGCCGCCGCCTCGCAGGACAAAGGCGCGCACGTGTTTGATGGTGAGATGACCCATGGTATGACTCCTGGAATTAAACAGTGGCCGGCGTGTTCGACGCGGTGCGGCCGGGTGAATGGATGCCCAGTACCAGCAATGCAGCGAGTACCGTGGTGGCGGACAGCAAGTACAAACCGGCCGCCGGGGAATCGAAGGCGCCTTCGGCCCACTGCTTGATCACAGGGGCGATAAAGCCGCCGAGGGCACCGAAGGAATTGATCAACGCAATGCCGGCTGCGGCGGCGCTGCCGGCAAGGTAGCTGGAGGGGAAGGTCCAGAACACCGGCTGCACCGCGATAAAACCCGAGGCGGCAAAGCACAGCGCGAGCATGCCCAGCAGTGGGTTGGCGAAGGTCACCGAGCAGGCGATGCCGGCGGCCGCCATCAATAACGTCAGGCAGGCGGTGCGGCGGCGTTCGCCGGTGCGGTCGGAATAACCGGGGATCCACCAGGCAGCGAACAGCGCGCAGACCCAGGGAACCGCCGAAACCAGCCCGACCATCAAGCCGACCTTGGTGCCGAGCAGGCCGCCCACCTGGGTGGGCAGGTAAAACACCACGCCATACACACTGGCCTGGATCAGCAGGTACACCAGGCACAGGTACAGCACCGAGGGTTGGCACAACACGGTCAGCAGGCTGCGGCCATGGGAGGTTTTGTGTTGGTCTTCCAGGTCGAGCAGGCTCTGGATTTGCTGGCGCTCGTCCACGCTCAGCCACTTGGCGTCGGCGGGGCGATTGTCCAGGTACCAGTAGGCCCAGATGCCTACCGCGCTGGCCATCAAACCTTCCACGGCGAACAGCCACTGCCAGCCGTGAATCCCACCGAAGCCATCCATCTCCAAGAGCAAACCGGACAATGGGCTGCCGAAGATAAAGGCCAGGGGCGCGCCAAAGTAAAAGAAGCCCATGGCCTTGCCGCGCACGGCCTGGGGGAACCAGTAGGTGAGGTACAGGATCACGCCGGGGAAGAACCCGGCTTCGGCCACGCCCAGCAGGAAGCGCAGTACGTAGAAGCTGGTTTCGTCATGGGCGAACACCATCGCCGCCGAAATCAGGCCCCAACTGACCATGATCCGGCACATCCACAGACGGGCGCCGACACGGTGCAGGATCAGGTTGCTCGGCACTTCCAGCAGCGCGTAGCCGACGAAAAACACACCAGCGCCAAAGGCAAAGGCGGCAGCGCTCAAACCGGTGTCGGCCTGGAAGGCTTGCTTGGCGAACCCGACGTTGGCGCGGTCGAGAAACGCCATGATGTACATCAACAGCAGGAAGGGCAGCAGCCGCCAGGAAATCTTGGCGAGCAGGTGCGCGGGCAGGGTTTTCATGAGGAGGTCCGTTGTTTTGTTCTTATGGACCGGACTGTACGGCGGCCGAGCAATGCGCTACAAATCGAATCTCGCTTACAACCGATAACCTCAGGGTATCGATAATAAGGAAAAAAATGCGTAGTTCCACGATCTCCCCCAGCCTGTTCAACCGCCTGCGCTACAAGCACTTGCATATGCTGGTGGCGCTGAGTTCCAGCCAGAACCTGCACCGCGCCTCCCAGGCCCTGAACATGTCGCAACCGGCGGCCACGCGCATGCTGCGCGAGATCGAGGACATGTTCGGCTGTGACCTGTTCGAGCGCCTGCCACGGGGGATGCGTCCTACGGCACTCGGCCAGCAACTGATCAATTTTGCCGAATCGGCACTGAGCGGTCTCGACCGTTGCGCCGAAGACCTGATGGCGCGCCAGCAGGGCGGGTATGGCTACTTGTCTATCGGCACCATCATGGGCGCCGCGCCGGACCTGGTGATGGACTGCATTGCGCAGATCAAGGCGCTCAACCCGCAACTGCGTATCCGCATCATGGGCGACACCAGCGACCAGGTGATCCAACTGCTGGAGCAGGGGCGCATCGACCTGGCCATCTCCCGGCGCAACGCCGCCACCGACAGCGAGCACTACAGCTTCGAACCCCTGGGCAACGAGCGTCTGCTGGTGGTGGTGCACGCCGGCCACCCATTGGTCCGACGCGGTCTGCTATCCCTGGCAGAGCTGGTGCGCGACTGGCCGTGGATCCTGCAACCGCAAACCAGCCCGGCGCGTATCGGTTTCGACCAGGCCCTGCAAGACCTGGCGCTGCCAAGCCCGGCGGATATCATCGAATGCAGCTCGGTGTACTCCATGCAGCAGTTGATCCAACTGACCGACGCGGTGATGGTGCTGTCGGAAAGTGCCTTGCGTGATTATCTGAAAATGGGCCTGGTGGTCGCGCTGCCGGTGGCCCTGGACGTGCGGCTGGCGCCGTTTGGCATCTTGTTGCGCAAGGGCGAGGGGGTGAGCCGCGAATTGGGCTTGTTTATTGACCTGCTGCGGCAGAAGGCGGCGATGCTGTAAACGCGAAGTTGAAAAGATCATGGTGTCCCGGCACGATATTAAATAGAATGAATCTCATTTGAGACTCAATCGCGCCGTGCAGGTTGTTGCCATGAATGATGCTGTTGTCCCCACGCACGCTCCTGAACTGACGCTATCGAGCTTGTACCGTGACCATCGCAGTTGGCTGGAAAGCTGGCTGCGGCGACGCCTGGGCAATGCCTGGGATGCGGCCGACCTGAGCCAGGATACGTTCCTGCGGGTGCTTGCCAGTGCGCAGCCGATTGCGCAGATGCAGGAACCCCGGGCGTACCTGGTGACAGTGGGCAAGCGCCTGCTGGTGAATTTCCATCAGCGCCGCAGCCTCGAACAGGCGTATCTGAATGCCCTGGCTACCTTGCCCGACACCTGTGTGCCGTCGCCCGAACAGCGCTGGCTGGTGCTGGAAACCCTGCAAGCCCTGGATGAATTGCTCGACGGCTTGCCCGTGCTGGTGCGCCGTGCGTTTCTATGGAGCCAGCTGGAAGGCCTGGGTTACCGCGAGATTGCCGAGCGCCTTGACGTGTCCGAACGTACGGTGAAGCGCTACATGGCCCAGGCCTACGAGCATTGCCTGCTGGTGGAGCTGTGAGCCGCGACGTCGCGCGCGCCGCCGCCCAGTGGCTGGCGCTGCTCGAATCCGGCGCGGCCACCGAGCGTGATCACGCCGCCTTGCAGCACTGGCGCGACAGCCATCCCCAGCATGAACAGACCTGGCAAAGAGCCCAAACCCTGCGCCAGCGTTTCAGCGATTTGCCCCAGGCGCTCGCCATGGCCAGCCTCGACCGCCCGCAACCGGGGCGACGTGCCGTGCTCAAGCGCGCCCTGGGGGTGGCGGCGCTGGTGCCGGCGGCCTGGCTGATCAGCCGCCAGTTGCCCATCGAAGCCTGGCGTGCCGATTTGCACACCGCTACCGGCGAACGCAAACGCCTGCCGTTGGCCGAAGGGGGCAGCCTGCAACTCAATACCGCTACAGCCGTAGACGTGGACCTGGCACAACGGCGCATCACCCTGGTCGACGGTGAGCTGGCGCTGAACGTTCCGGGTAAGGCGGCGATGACGGTGCAAACCCGCTACGGCCAATTGCTCGTCAGCCAGGCCGAGGTGTGCGTGCGGCAACTGCCTTCCGGCTGCCTGGTGTCGGTGCTCAAGGGCGCGGTGCAGGTGCGTGATTTGCGCGCAAACCTGGCGACATTGCAGGGGGGCCAGCAAGCGCCGTTGAAAGCCGCCGGGCTTGGCGCCTCAGTGCCCTTCGATGTGCTGCAATTAGGCTGGCGCGACGGCGTGTTGACCGCACAGAACCAGTTGCTGGGGGATTTTCTGCGCGAGCTGGAACGCTATCGTCCGGGCGTATTGCGTTGGGATCCCAGCCTGGAAACGCTGCGGGTGACCGGCAGTTTTCGCCTGGATGACACCGACCGCATCCTCAGCCTGCTGGCCTCGACCCTGGGGTTGGAGATGCAATCTCGGACCCGTTATTGGGTGAGCCTGCGCAAGGCGGCATGATGCGGGTTTGTGGCCAGCCTGCGTGCTGTGGTGAGCGGGCTTATTGTGGTGAGCGGGCTTGCTGTGGTGAGCGGGCTTGCTGTGGTGAGCGGGCTTGCCCCGCGCTGGGCTGCGAAGCAGCCCCAATCAGGATGCCTGTGTTCTGTCAGGTAAACCGCAGCGCCTGGTTTTGGGTCTGCTGCGCAGCCCAACGCGGGGCAAGCCTGCTCACCACAGGTTACGAGTAGTCCTCAGATCACGTGGGGTGTGGAGGTGCACTCTCGAATGGGTTATTGGGTGAGCCTGCGCAAGCTTATTGTGGTGAGTGGGCTTGCCACAGGTTAGGAGTAGTCCTCAGATCACGTGGGCACGCTGCAACTCGGTCAAGGCCAGCGCCTTGAGCCGGGCCAGCAGCGGGTCACGCCGATCCCTCGGATGCGGCAGGTCGACCGTCAGCTCCTGGCGAATGCTGCTGGGCCGGTTGTCCATCACCAGTACCCGGTCACTCAGGTACAGCGCTTCGTCCACATCATGGGTCACCAGCAACAGGGCGATGGCGTGGTGCGCGGCCAGTTGCAGCAGCAAGTCCTGGAGCTTCATGCGGGTGAAGGCATCCACCGCACTGAACGGTTCATCCAGCAACAGCACCTGCGGACGTGAATACAGGCCGCGTGCGATCGCCACCCGCTGTGCCATGCCGCCGGACAATGCCTTGGGCAGCGCCTGGGCGAAGCCCTTGAGGCCGACTTCCTCGATCAATTGTGTGACCCAGGCCCTGTCGTAGCGGTTGTCATCGCTGAAACCAATGTTCTGCTCCACCGTGAGCCAGGGCATCAGGCGCGGTTCCTGGAACACGAACGCCACGTTGCCGTCAGGGCTGCGCAGTTCGCCCTGGAAGTCCTTTTCCAACCCGGCGACGATCCGCAGCAGGGTACTTTTGCCACAGCCGCTGGGGCCCAGCAGGCTGACCGCTTCGCGCGGCTGCAAGGCCAGGCGTACATCTTTCAATACGGTGGTGCTGGCAAAGCTTTTACGCTCCACCCGAATGTCCAATAACGGCTGCGTACTCATTGTTCCGCTCCTTGGCCGGTGAAGGTGTCGCGCCAGGCCAGGCAGCGTTTCTCCAACGCCGCCAGCAGGCCGTCGCTGACCTTGCCCAGTAGCGCCAATACGATAATGGCGGCCAGCACGATGTCGGGCCGAGAGGTTTCCCGCCCATCGCTGAGCAGGTAACCCAGGCCCTTGGTCGCCGCGATCAGTTCGGCCGCCACGAGGAACATCCACGCCAGGCTCAAGCCACTGCGCAACCCGGTAAACAGGCCGGGCAGGGCGGCGGGCAGCAGGATCCGGCGCACCAGGCGGCGGCGACTGAACCCGTACATTTGCCCGACTTCCACCAGCTTGCGATCAATATCGCGAATCGCCGCGACGCCATTGAGGTACACCGGGAAAAACGCGCCAATGGCGATCAGCACAATCTTCGAGGTTTCATCGATGCCCAGCCAAAGCAGCAGCAAGGGCACCCAGGCCAGGCTCGGGATCGAACGCAGGCCGGCGAAGGTCGGTTCCAGATAGGCTTCGGCTTCACGGCTCAAACCGACCCAGGCGGCGAACACCAGGGCCAGGCCGGCGCCGATGGCAAAGCCCAGCAGCACGCGGGCGAGGCTGGCGCTGATGTGTTTCCACAAGGCGCCCTCGGCCAGGTCGGTGAGGGTCACGGCGATCTCGCTGGGCGCCGGCATCTGGTAGGACGGCAGCCAGCCCACCCGCACGACCCCTTCCAGGATCATCAGGATCAGCACCGGCAAGACCAGGCCTTTGAACCGTCGTGGCCAGGCGCTGCGCTGGCTGACTGCGGGGGCCGGAAGGGGCAATGCCTGGCTTTTGCTGGTCATCGCGCGCCCCTTATTGCTTCGACAGGGTTTGGCCAAACGAAGGGTCGATCAGTTGATCGATCACCTGGTCCACATTCACCCCACGACGCACCAATTCCTCGGACACCAGGATCGGCGCCGCCGCCTTCGACGACTGCACATCCTTGGCGCTCAACAACGGCGTGCTCAGATCGGTACGCGACAATTGCAGCTTGGCCACTTCCAGCGGCAGGCCGGATTCATCCGCCAGCAACCTGGCGAATTCATCGGGGTGCTTCACCGCCCAATCCCGGGCTTTTTCATACGCCCCGAGCACCTTGGTGATGGTCTGTGGGTGCGCCTTGGCGAACTGCTCGGTGACGCTCACCACGCCGTAGCTGTTGAAGTCCTTGTTGCGGTACAGCAGGCGCGAACCGGCCTGGATTTCACTCGCGGCCATGTGCGGGTCGAGGCCGGCCCAGGCGTCCACGTCACCTTTTTCCAGGGCGGTGCGACCGTCGGGATGTTGCAGGTGCACCAGCTCCACGTCGTCTTTTTTCAGCCCGGCCTGTTGCAGGCTGCGCAGGGTGAACAGGTACGGATCGGTGCCTTTGGTGGCGGCGATTTTCTTGCCCTTCAGGTCGCTGACGCTGTTGAGTGGTGAGTCCTTGCGCACCACCAGGGCGGTCCACTCGGCGCGGCTGTAGACGTACACCGATTTGATCGGGCTGCCATTGGCGCGGCTCAACACGGCGGACAAGCTGGCGGACGAAGCGAAATCCACGCCGCCGCTGTTGAGGTATTCCAGGGAGCGGTTGCTGCCCTGGCTGAGTACCCAGCCGACCTTGCTGTGGGGCAGGGCCTGTTCCAGCCAGCCGAAGTGCTTGAGCACCAGGCTGACCGGCGAGTAGTAGGCGTAGTCGAGGTTGACTTCGGCGGGATCGGTTTCGGCGGCATATGCCTGCGCCTGCAGGCTCAGGACGAGGGCGCAGGCGCCGAGTACACGCTGGGTGAAGGGTTTCATGGAACAGCTCCGGACAAGGCGTTGAGAGAAGGCTTTTCTTATATTCAGAAAACTGATTCGGCATGTTCCATCATGCTTTCCAGGAATATGCAGTCTCTATGCCAAGGCCAGCGCTCCCCCGCGTAGATAACGTCTTAACCGTAAATATCGCCTTATCCACATCCGTAGCAGCTGCCGAGCGCAAGCGAGGCTGCGTCAGGCGCGCTGCCGATTCAGGCTCGAGTCGCGGCCGACGCAGCCTCGCCGGGGCTCGGCAGCTGCTACCAGGGGAGCAAATTGTTGATCAGATGTTGGTAAGGCAACAGTGTTCATATGCGTTTATGGAATAAATAAAGAGTTATATATTCCTTTTAATATTCTGCGTGATAGCGCACTTTGAGGGCCTGCGCATTCGTGCGGATTGACCCAACAGCCAAAAGGAAAGCCGACATGACTATTAAAGCGATCAACGTGCGCAACCAGTTCAAGGGCGTGATCAAGGAAATCCTGCTGGGGGAGGTGGTGTCCGAAATCGACGTGCAAACCGCGTCCGGCATCGTCACCTCGGTGATCACCACCCGCTCGGTGCGTGACCTGGAATTGAAGGTAGGCAGCGAAGTGATTGCCTTCGTGAAGTCCACCGAAGTGTCCATCGCCAAGCTGTGAAGCCCACCGGATGTGGGAGCGCTGCTCCCACATTCATAAAGTCTGCCTCAGCGCTGCTGCAGCGCACGCTCCATACGTTGCAGACCCTCTTCCAGCAAAGCCCGTGGGCAGCCGAAGTTCAGGCGCACGAACTGCTGGCTGTCGTCACCGAATTCGATCCCCGCACTCAGCCCGACCTTGACCTGCTCCAGGAAGAACTGCTGTGGGTCGTCCAGGCCCAGGGCGCTGCAGTCCAGCCAGGCGAGGAAGGTGCCTTGCGGCGCATGCATCACCACGCCGGGCAAGCGGGTTTGCACGGCGTCGAGCAGGTAATCGCGGTTGGCTTGCAGGTAGTGCTTCAGCGCGTCGAGCCATTCACCGCACTGGCTGTAGGCGGCGCGGGTGGCTTCCAGGCCCAGGGGGCTGACGCTGTCGACCATGCCGCAGCGGGCCTGGTTGAAGCGCTCGCGGATCCCGGCGTTCTGGATCACCGCAAAGCAGGTCTTCAGGCCGGCCACGTTGTAGGCCTTGCTCGCCGACATCAGCGTGATGGTGCGCTGGGCAATCTCAGGGCTAAGGCTGGCGGTGGGGATGTGGCGGCGGCCGTCGAAGCACAGTTCGGCGTGGATTTCGTCGCTGATGATCAGCGCGCCGTTTTCCAGGCAGGCAGTGGCCAGGGCCAGCAGTTCTTCGCGGGGGAAGACCTTGCCGATGGGGTTGTGCGGGTTGCTCAGCAGCAGTGCGCCGGCGCCGGTCAGGGCCTTGCGCAGGGCGGGCATGGGGGTGATGTATTCGGCGTTGTTCAACTCGAACGGTACTTCGATGCGCGGCAGGTTCCAGTGGCCGGGCGCCAGGCGAATCGGCCGGTAGTTGGGGGTTTGCAGCACCACCGGCTGGCCCGGTTGGACGAAGGCGTGCAGCGCCATATTGAAGCCAGGCTCAACGCCAGGCAGGAACAGCAGGTCGTCGGGCTGCACGCGCCAGGCGTACTTGGCCCACAGGTCGGCCACGATGGCCTCGCGTACATCCGGGCCGGCCACGCTGTAGCCGAGAATCTGCTGGTCGAGGCGCGCGTGCAGGGCTTGCAGCACGGCGGGCGGCGCGGCGATGTCCATGTCGGCGATCCACATCGGCAACACATCGGCGGGGTAGCGATTCCATTTGGTGCTGCCAGTGCCGAGGCGGGGGTGGATCGTATCGAAATCAAAGCTCATGAAGGGGCTCGTGTCAGGGGGGGGGGGCAGGCGGGAATGGCGATGATTCTAACGGGATAAAATCCAGATGCCAGCCCCGTCTTTACAGGCCCTGGCTGCCCCGAATCAAGTCATACGCCTTGCGCGCAATGGGGTTCGCCGTATTCGGCCGAATCCACAGGTAATACGTGACCTCCGGCAACCTCGGCAACCCATCCGTTTCGCCCAGCACGCGCATGTCCGGGCCGAGCATTTCCATGCTGCGCGGCGTCACCCCCAGGCCCGCGCGAGTGGCCGCTTTAATCCCGATCAGGTTCGACGCCAGGTACGCCTGGCGCCAGGGAATGTTCGCCCGTTCCAGCGCCTCCAGCGCGTAGCGCCGGTAGATGCTCGGCTCATCCACCAGGATCAGCGGCAGCGGCTCGCTCGGCTGGTGGATGTACTGCGCCGAACAGATCCACCACACCGGCGACGTACGCAGCGCAAAGCCTTCCAGGTTCGGGTCGGCGCGGGTGGAGATCACCATGTCCACCTTGCCCCGGTGCAGGTCGTCCATCAGGAACGGACTGCGGCCCACGTCGATCTCCAGGCGCAGGCGCGGCGCCGAGCGGGCAATATGGCTGAGGATCGGCGGCAGGATGGTGTCGGCAATATCGTGGGGCGAGCCGATGCGCAGCACACCGCTCAGGCTGCTCTCGCGCAGGGAATTCAATGCATCGTCATTCAGCGCGAGCATCTGCCGCGCATGACGCAGCAGTTGCAGGCCGGGCTCGGTCAGTTGTTTTTGCCGGCCGCGCTTCTCGAACAGGCTGACCCCCACTTGCTGCTCCAGGCGCTGCATATGCTGGGTCACGGACGACTGGGTGCGCGCCAGGTGCGTGCCGGCTTCGGCGAAACTGTGGTGGTCGACCACGGCGATAAAGGTGCGCAGGAGTTCAAGGTCGAGGGTCGACATGGCCATTTCCAGGGGCGGTTTTATATCAAGGACGTGAAGTTAAACATTACAGATATTTATGCTTTTCTGAAGATTATTTTTTCGTGGTCCAATAAATAAAGGGTTATGCCAAAAACGAAGGCGGGGCAGATACGGCAAGTTATAACGATATGAGATATTTGCATTTCCGTTGCCCGCGCACTCTCCCTAGCATGCCCCTCCATCAGGTCGGGGTACGCCGATCATTCGCCAGGGGGAAGTCCAATGATGTTCAAGAAATGGTTGCCGGTGGCCCTGGGGTCGATGATCGCCCTGGGCGGAAGTGTGGCGGCGCAGGCCGATGCGACCCTGGACAAGATCGAGCAGCGCCATGTGCTGGTGGTGGGCGTGTTGTTGTCCGGCGGGCCGTTTGGCAGCATCGATCCGGCGACGCAACAGCCCAAGGGCTTGAACGTCGACCTGGCCAATGAGCTGGGCCGTCAACTCAAGGCCGAGGTGCAGCTGGTGCCGGTATTGCCAGCCAATCGCGTGCAGTTCCTGCAACAGGGCAAGGTCGACCTGCTCATCGCCAATATGGAATGGACCGCCGAACGCGGTGAAATCCTCGGCTTCGTGCCGACGCCGTTCTACCGCGTCGGCGGTGCGGCTGCGGTGCTCAAAGACAGCCAGTTCTCCCGCTGGGAAGACCTCAAGGACCAACCCGTGTGCACCTCCCAGGGCAGCAGCTACGTCAAGCCGCTGACCGAGTTCGGCGCGCAGCTCAAGGCGTTCAAGAGCTCGTCCGAATCGCTGCTGGCCCTGCGGGGCAACAACTGCGTCGCGGCGGTGCACGACTCTACCCTGATCAACCCATTGATCAACGACAGTGCCGAATGGAAGGACTACCGCGTCCTTGGTCCGGAGCTCAACCCGGCACCGTCGGTGATCTGGACCCGTCGTGGCGAAGGCGACACCCAGGCCAGGCTCGATCCGATCGTCAAGGAACTACACCGCAGCGGCTGGCTGATCGAGGCCCAGACCCGCAACCGCATCAGTCCGGCATCACCGGCCCTGGTGGAGTTGCAGAAACAGTTCAAGGGTGCTTGAGCCGGCAATGGAGATGAGCCATCTGCTTGAGCTGTGCGTCGATTGGGCCGCGCGTATCGGCCTGAACTACACCTTCCTGCTCGACGCCTATCAGCGCGGCAGCCTGGTCCAGGGCGCGCTGACCACCGGCCTGCTGTGCCTGTTCACGATCCTCGGCAGTCTGCTGGCGGGGATCACGCTGGCGGCGATGCTGACTTCAGGCAACCCGTGGCTGGCCAAGCCGGCGCGGGTGTTTGTGGAAGTCACGCGCAACACGCCGACGCTGGTGCAGCTCTACTGCGCGTTCCTGGTGTTGAACATGCTGTTGACCCAGGCGGTCGGCGCGGCCAACCCGCTGACGCCGTTCGCCTGGGTGGTGATCGTGATCTCGCTGCACAAGGGCGCGTTTCATGCCGAGGCCTTGCGCGCCGGCATCGAAGCGGTGCCTGCCGTCACGCTGGAGGCCGCCAGCTCCCTGGCCTTCAGCCGCCGCCAGTTGCTGTGGAATGTGCAGTTGCCCCTGGCGCTGCGCTTTGCCTTGCCGTCGTTGATCAACAACCTGATTGACCTGGTGAAGATGACCGCCGTGGCCTCCGCGATTGCGGTGGGCGACATCACCTACGCGGCGATCATGATCTGGACCCAGAGTGACAACGTACTGGAGCTGATGCTCCTGATCCTGAGCTTTTTCGGCCTGCTGAGTTTTATCGTCAATTGTGTGGGGCGCTGGCTTGAAGCGCGCCTGAGGATGCCCGGCTATGGCCATTGATTCATTTCCCGTGCTGTCGGCGTTGTGGCAGTGGTCGCCGGCGCTGGTCGCAGGCTTTGGCCAGAATATCCTGATCAGCCTGCTGGCGATCGGCATGGGGTCGGTGCTGGGCCTGGTGATCGGTGCGTTGGCGTTGTCGCCCCTGGGCTTTGTGGCGCGGCTGTGGGTGCAGGTGTTTCGCAATGCGCCGTGGCTGGTGCTGATCTATTTCACTACCTACGTGTTCCCGTTCGAGATTCGTATCGGCAGCAGCTATGTGTCGTTCCCCGATTGGGTCAAGGTCACTATCGGCCTGGCGTTACCGGCCAGCGCCAACGTGGCGGAAATCTTCCGGGGCGCCATCGGTTCGATCCCCAGCACCCAATGGGAAGCCGCGCGGTCCCTGGCATTCACCCGTGGCCAGCTGTTTCGCTCGATCATCCTGCCGCAGTGCTTCAAGCGCATGTTGCCGCCGTGGATGAACCTCTACGCGGTAGTCACCATGGGCACCGCGCTGGCCTCGCTGGTGGGTGTGCATGACGTGATCGACACCGCGCAGATCGCCAGCAACACCGTGAACATGACCGGCTTTACCGTGGTGATCTACCTGAGCCTGCTGGTGCTGTTCTTTGCCTATTGCTACCCGATTTCCCGCCTGACCCAACACCTGGAGCGCCGTTATGCCTTCTACTGAACCCCTGGTGAGCCTGCGGGATGTGCACTTGTCGTTCGGCGCCAACCCGGTGCTCAAGGGCATCGACCTCGACGTGCTGCGTGGCCAGGCCGTGTCGATTATCGGCCCGTCCGGCTCGGGCAAATCCACGATCCTGCGCTGCATCACCGGGCTGTTGCAGCCCCAGCGCGGCAGTATTCGCGTGGGCCAGACCCAGGTCGACAGCCTGGTCCAGGAAGCCCAGCGCATCGAGTTGCGCAAGCGCGTCGGCTTTGTGTTCCAGCAATACAACCTGTTCCCGCACTTGTCGGTGCTGGAAAACCTGGTGATCGCCCCGCGCAAGGTGCTCGGTCGCAGCCGTGCCGATGCGGAAAAAGACGCGCGGGCGCTGCTGGCCAAGGTGCGCATGGAGCACAAGGCCGATGCGTACCCCGGCCAGTTGTCCGGCGGCCAGCAGCAGCGCGTGGCGATTGCCCGCGCCCTGGCGATGCGCCCGGAGCTGATCCTGTTTGACGAAGTGACCTCGGCGCTCGACCCGGAAACCGTCGGCGAAGTGCTGACGGTGATTCGCGAATTGACCGAAGAGGGCATGACCTGCGTGCTGGTCACCCATGAAATGCGCTTCGCCGAAGAGATCAGCGACGTCGTGTACTTCACCGAAAACGGCGTGATTGTCGAGCATGGCAGCGCCACGCAGATCTTCCAGAACCCTGGCAACGAACGCACCCGGACGTTCCTGCGCCATGCCTTGGGCGATTCGGGGCGCCGTGGCCCCATCCACCATGACCCGTACCTGTTGACCCATTTGAGCCGTTACAGCCTGTCAGTCTGATAAGAGGAAAACCGTGATGAGCAACGCAAACCGTGCCGCCGTGATCGAGGCGTTTTTGCAGCAGATCCGCGTCATCAACCAGCGCGGCGTAGACCGCGCAGCCCTGGTGGACATCGTCGGCCTGCTGGAACAATTGGCCGAGCGCCGCGACCTGTTCAACTTCGAAGAATTCCCCGCGCCTGTGCCAGGGCAGGGCAGCACCGCATTCCGCTATCGTCTCAACGACGACGGCGATACGCCGACCCTGTACCTCAACTCGCTGTTGCCGGGCAAAAGCACGCTGCCGCACAACCATGA
Organism: Pseudomonas sp. JV449; assembly: GCF_032424295.1. Classification (NCBI taxonomy): domain Bacteria; kingdom Pseudomonadati; phylum Pseudomonadota; class Gammaproteobacteria; order Pseudomonadales; family Pseudomonadaceae; genus Pseudomonas; species Pseudomonas sp. JV449. The sequence continues at coordinate 137,357 of NZ_VYKD01000016.1, forward strand.
GACCTGGGCGATCATCAGCGCGGTGGAAGGCCAGGAGATCAACTACGTCTATGTACGCAATGACCAAGGCCACGAGCCGGGCTTCACCACTCTGAGCCTGGAGAAGGAAGTGATTGTGCAGCCGGGCACGTCGATCTCGTTCCTCGGTGAAGACCTGCATGGCATCAAGGTTGAAGGTGAGCAGGCAACGTTGCATTTCCACCTGTATGGCTTGCCGCTGGAATCCCTGAACGGCCGCTACGGTGTGGACGCGGACGGCCGCATCCTCAACTACAACGCCTCGCAGATGGCGCCGTCGATCAAGGCCTATGCCTGACGCGTTGCCGTCACTTTTCTCTTAATTGTTGGGACTTCCATGAGCCAGACCATCACCCCACGTCAACTGCAGCAATGGCTGTTCGATGGGCAGGAAATCGCCGTGTTCGACGTGCGCGAACACGGGCAATACGGCGAAGCCCACCTGTTCCATGGGGTGAACCTGCCCTATAGCCGCCTGGAGCTGGAGGTACGCCGCCTGGCGCCCAACCCGCAGGTGAGGCTGGTGATCTATGACCAGGATGGCGGCGAGGTGGCGGCGCTGGTTGCCGCGCGTTTGCAGGCGCTGGGCTACCGCCGCGCGCATGTGCTGGAGGGCGGTGCCGAGGGTTGGCAGGCGGCGGGGTTGCAGCTGTTTGCCGGTGTGCATGTGCCGTCCAAGGCCTTTGGCGAATTGGTCGAAGAGGCCAGCCATACGCCTCACGTCACCGCCCGGCAACTGGCCGATTGGCAAGCCAGTGGCGAGCCGCTGGTGGTGCTGGACGGGCGACCGTTCGAGGAGTACCGCAAGATGACCATCCCCGGTTCCATCTGCTGCCCCAACGGTGAGCTGGGCTACCGCGTACAGGATCTGGTGCCGGATGAACGCACGCCCATCGTTATCAACTGTGCAGGACGCACCCGCAGCATTATCGGCGCCCAGACGCTGATCAACCTGGGCCTTAAAAACCCTGTCTATGCCTTGGAAAACGGTACCCAGGGCTGGTACCTGGAAGATTTCCAGCTGGAACATGGCAGTACTCGGCGCTATGCCGATCAGGTCAAAGGCGACCTCGCCTCGCAGCGTCTGGCGGCACGGCAGTTGGCGGGGCGGGCAGGGGTGGTCGAGGTGTCAGCGGATCAAGTCCGGCTGTGGGCCGAGGACGCGCAACGCAGCCTGTTCCTGTGTGATGTGCGCACTGCTGAGGAATTTGCCCTCGGCTCGTTGCCAGGCGCGCAACATACGCCGGGCGGGCAGTTGATCCAGGCCACCGACCTGTATATCGGCGTGCGCCAGGCGCGCATCGTGCTGGTGGACAGCGATGGCGTGCGTGCGCCGATTGTCGCCAGTTGGCTGCGTCAACTCGGGCACCAAGCCTATGTGCTCAGCGGTGGTATCGACAGCAGTCTGGCGCTGCCGGTGTTGCCGACGGTGGCGTATGAGCCGTTGCCGCTGATCAGCGCCCAGGCCCTGGCGCTGGAATTGAGCGATGTGAACCTGATCGACCTGCGCCCGAGCATGGCCTACCGCAAGGGCCATATTGCCGGGTCCCGCTGGTCGATTCGTGCGCGGCTCAAGACCGACCATCGTCCCTTGGTGCTGGTGGCGGATGACCCGGCATTGGCGGCCTTTGCTGCCGAAGGCCTGTCGGCCCGGTTGCTCGACGGTGGCTTCGCTGCCTGGGCCTCGGCCGGCCTGCCGGTCAACCAGGATCCGCAGACACCGCCCGACGCCGAGTGCATCGACTTCCTGTTTTTCACCCACGACCGTCACAACGGCAACAAGGACGCCGCGCGCCAGTACCTGGCCTGGGAAATCGGCCTGCTCGCGCAAATGAGCGAAGCGGAAATCGCCAGCCTCCAGCCGTTGGCACCTGTGTCGCGGGTGCGCACGCGCTTGATCCATGCCGCGCGTACCGAAAAAGGTCATGGCGGCCGCGCAGTCAATGTGCCGATTACGCGCCTGAGCACCGTGCTGTTCGACAACCTGGCGCAGATGCGCGACGCCCGTGCCCGCCGCGACAGCGAGCGGGTGCTCAGCTACGGCGCGCGTGGCAACCCGACCTCCCATGCGCTGGAAGACCTGGTCACCGAGCTGGAGGGCGGCTTTCGCACGCGGCTCTACGGCACGGGCCTGGCGGCGGCGGCCCAGGTGTTCCTGGCCTACCTGCGCCCCGGCGATCATGTGCTGATCACCGACGCGGTGTATTCCCCGGTGCGCAAGCTGGCACGTGAATTCCTCCAGCCGTTCGGCATCGAGGTCAGCTACTTCGCACCCGATGGCAAGGGGCTGGAAGCGCAACTGCAAGCCAACACCCGGCTGGTCTACGCCGAAGTGCCGGGCTCACTGTTGTATGAGCTGTGCGATCTGCCGGCGATTGCCGCGTTGTGCAAGCCACGCGACATCCTGCTCGCCGTCGACAACACCTGGGGCTCGGGCTACCTGTACCGGCCACTGGCGTTGGGCGCGGATATTTCGATCATGGCCCTGACCAAATACCTCGGCGGCCACAGCGACGTGATGATGGGCAGCGTGTGCACCACACCAGCGGCCTGGCCTGCGCTGGGCAGGATGAGCGACACCTTCGGCAACGCGGTGAGTGCCGACGACGCCTACCTGATCCTGCGCGGCGCACGCACCCTGGCATCACGCCTGGATGTGCACGAACGCCAGGCCGTGGACATCGCCCTGTGGTTGCAGGCGCAACCGCAGGTCAAGCGCGTGTTCCATCCGGCCTTGCCCGGGCATCCTGGGCATGGGTTGTGGCGCCGGGACTTCACCGGCAGCAATGGGTTGTTGTCGTTTGAACTGATGAATGCAGACGCCGCTTACGTCGAGCGGTTTATCGACGGCTTGCAGCTGTTCGGCCTGGGCGCTTCGTGGGGCGGCTATGAAAGCCTGGTCACCGTGGCCGACACCGGCGACCGCGACAGTGCGGCCGACCGTGGGCTGAACCCGGTGGTGCGCCTGCATATCGGTCTGGAAGATATGGCGGCGTTGATTGAGGATCTGCAACGCGGCTTTGTACGTGCCGTTCTGTGACCGACAGGTTCTGTAATAAAAACGCCATTGCGCTGGGGATTAAATTCGGGACGGGCTATTTTGGTGCATCTCAATAACTAGAGTAGCCATGGATGAAATACCAACCCTTCAGCCGCACACTGATTGCCACCGCCTTGGTGTTGACGGTCAGCGGCGTACAAGCCGCGTCCCAGGCCCCGGTGGCCGGTGAAAATGGCATGGTGGTGACCGCCCAGCATTTGGCCACGCATGTCGGCGTGGATGTACTCAAGGCCGGCGGTAACGCGGTGGATGCCGCCGTGGCGGTCGGCTATGCGCTGGCGGTGGTGTACCCGGCGGCGGGTAACCTGGGCGGCGGCGGGTTCATGACCGTGCAACTGGCGGATGGGCGCAAGACCTTCCTCGACTTCCGCGAAAAGGCCCCGTTGGCGGCCACCGCCGATATGTACCTGGACAAGGCCGGCAATGTCGTTGAAGGCCTGAGTGCCAAGGGTCACCTGGCCGTCGGCGTGCCCGGCACCGTCTCCGGCATGGAGCTGGCCCTGAGCAAGTACGGCACCCTCAAGCGCGCCCAGGTGATTGCCCCGGCGATCAAGCTGGCGGAAAACGGTTTTGCCCTGGAGCAGGGTGATATCGATCTGCTGCACACCGCCACCGGCGAGTTCGAAAAAGACAAGGATATGCGCGGGATTTTCCTGCACAACGGCCAGCCGATGCAGGTCGGCCAGAAGCTGGTGCAGAAAGACCTGGCGAAAACCCTGAAGGAAATCTCCGCCAAGGGCAGCGACGGTTTCTATAAAGGGTGGGTCGCCAAGGCCCTGGTGGATTCCAGCCAGGCCGGCAAGGGCATCATCACCCAGGCCGACTTGGACAAGTACAAGACCCGCGAACTGGCGCCCATCGAGTGTGACTACCGTGGCTACCACGTGGTCTCGGCACCGCCGCCAAGCTCGGGCGGTGTGGTGATCTGCCAGATCATGAACATCCTCGAAGGCTACCCGATGGCCGACCTGGGCTATCACTCGGCCCAGGGTCTGCACTACCAGATCGAAGCCATGCGCCACGCCTACGTGGACCGTAACAGCTACCTGGGCGATCCGGATTTCGTGAAGAACCCGATCGAGCATCTGCTGGACAAGAACTACGCGGCCAAGCTGCGTGACGCCATCGAGCCGCAGAAGGCCGGGGATTCCCAGGCGATCAAACCCGGTGTGTCGCCCCATGAAGGCAACAACACCACCCACTATTCCATCGTCGACAAGTGGGGCAACGCGGTCTCGGTGACCTACACCCTCAACGACTGGTTCGGTGCGGGCGTGATGGCGAGCAAGACCGGGGTGATCCTCAACGATGAAATGGACGACTTCACCGTCAAGGTCGGGGTGCCGAACATGTACGGCCTGGTCCAGGGTGAAGCCAACGCCATCGCACCGGGCAAGGCGCCGCTGTCGTCGATGAGCCCGACCATCGTGACCAAGGACGGCAAGGCCTTGATGGTGGTGGGTACACCGGGCGGCAGCCGCATCATTACCGCGACCCTGCTGACCATCCTGAATGTCATCGACTATAAGATGAACATCCAGGAAGCCGTGGACGCGCCGCGTTTCCACCAGCAATGGATGCCGGAAACCACCAACCTGGAGACCTTCGCGATCAGCCCGGACACCCAGAAGATTCTGGAAAGCTGGGGCCACAAGTTTGCCGGGCCGCAGGATGCGAACCACTTGGCGGCAATCCTGGTGGGGGCACCGTCCCTGGAGGGTAAGCCGGTGGGTAACAACCGCTTCTATGGGGCGAATGACCCGCGTCGTAACACCGGCCTGTCGCTGGGCTACTAACCACCCCGGTGTTGTAGTGAGCGGGCTTGCCCCGCGCTGGGTGGCGAAGCCGCCCCAATAAAAAACACCGCAGCCTGCCAGACAGGTCGCGGTGTTTGGTTTTAGGGCGGCTTCGCCACCCAGCGCGGGGCAAGCCCGCTCACTACAACAGCTGTTCTACCGCAGCAAAGGCGGCGGTGCGGCGCTCCTCCCAACTCCCCCTGATGACCACCACCGCCTGTCGATGCGCCTGCATCCACGCCAGGCTGTCCTGGAAAAACGCCTGGCGGTCGGCCAGTTCCGGTTGGCAGCGTTGGCCGTCGGCGGTCCATTCCACATCATCCGGCGACAGCAGCAGGTGCAGGTCGTAATGCCGCGCCAGCAGTTCATCGTCGAGCCACGCCGGGTAGTCGCCGAACAAGGTCTGGCTCCAGAGTTTGTTGGTCAGCAGGTGCGTGTCGAGGACCAGCAGGCGCGGCTGCCGGGCGCGGGCGGCATCTTCCCAGGCCAGTTGGCCGTGGGCGATGGCCGGAATATCCGCCAGGCTGGTGTCGCGCTGGTGGCGGTCCATGAAATCGCGCACGTATTCACGCACCATCAGCCCGCCGAAATGCGCGTGCAACTCGGCGGCCAGCCAGCTTTTACCGCTGGATTCGGGGCCGGCCAGGACCACCACCTTCATGGTTGCAACGCCGGGTCGGCGCGCCATTCACGCCAGCCTTGCACGGCGATCACGGTGAACAGGGCGTAGAGCGCAGCGGTGAGGTACAAGCCCTTGTAGAGGAACAGCCCGACAAAAATCACGTCCACGGCGATCCACAGCGGCCAGCATTGCACGCGTTTCTGCGCCATCCACATTTGCGCCACCAGGCTGAAACCGGTGAGGGCGGCATCCAGCCAGGGTTGCGCGGCGTCGGTCCAGTGCGCCATCGCAGCGCCCAGCAGCAGGCTGCCGACCGCGCCGATGGCCATGCTGATCATGATTGCCGGCCAACCCAGGCGGGTGACCTGGCGCCCTTGCTTGACCTCGCCGGCGCGGGTCCACTGCCACCAGCCGTAGACTTGCAGGGCGGCGTAGACCACTTGCAGCAGCATGTCGGAATAGAGTTTCACGTCATAGAACACCCAGGTGTACAGCAACACCATCACCAGGCCGATGGGCCAGCACCAGGGGTTTTGCTTGACCGTCAGCCAGACAGCGATCACCCCCAGGGCGGCGGCGAACAGTTCAAGCCCGGACATGGCGGTTCCTTGGGAGAGTGGGAGAGGGCGGGGATTGTAACCAGAGGTGAGCGATCTTCAAAACATCGGAGGGCAAATGTGGGAGGGGCTTGCCCCTCCCACATCTGGAGCGGCGTCAGACCTTGAATTGGCGCAGCAGGCCGTCGAGTTGTTCGCTCAGCCCGCGTAAATGCACGCTGGCCACGTTGGACTGCTCGGCCGCCATTGCGGTGCTGTGGGACAGGCTTGCAGCCTGGGTGACGTTCTGGTTGATGTCTTCCACCACATGGGCCTGTTGCAGGGTGGCGCTGGCAATCGAGGCATTCAAACCGTTGAGGTTGTGCAGCGCCTGGCCGATGGCGGTGAGGCTGGCACCGGCCTGGCCGGCTTGTTCGATGGTCAGTTGCGAGGCGCTGTGGCTGTCGCTGATCACCTTGACCGCGGCTTCCGAGTGACCTTGCAGGCGCTCGATCATCGCCTGGATCTCGGCGGTGGATTTTTGCGTGCGCTGGGCCAGCAGGCGGACTTCATCGGCCACTACGGCAAAACCACGGCCTTGTTCCCCGGCGCGTGCGGCTTCAATGGCGGCGTTGAGGGCCAGCAGGTTGGTCTGGTCGGCGATGGAGCGGATCACTTCCAACACACCACCGATCTGCGTGCTTTCGCTGGACAAGGTGCGGATCACTTCGACGGCCTGGCTGATGGTGGTGGAGAGCTGGTCGATCTGCTGCAGGCTGCTGTCGATATTGACCTGGCCTTGCTGCGCCTGGGCCTGGGCATCGCGCATTTCGCTGGCGGCGTGTTCGGCGTTCTTGGCCACGTCCTGCACGCCGTAGGTGACTTCATTGATGGCGGTGGCCACCAGTTCCATCTGCTGGGACTGTTGCTGGCTGCGGTCATGGGCTTGGGTCGCGTTGTTGCCCAGTTCCGTGGAGGACTGGCCCAGGGCGTTGGCGCACACCTGCAACTGGCTGACGACCTGGCGCAGCTTGGCCGTGAAGGTGTTGAAGTGCTGGGACAGTTGGGTGACTTCGTCGCGGCCGTGGGTATCGAGGCTGCGGGTCAGGTCGCTTTCGCCGCTGGCGATGTTGCCCATGGCGTTCACCGCATCCTGCAGGGGGCGCACGATGCTGCGGGCAATCAGCGAGACCAGCAGGGCCATCACCAATGCGATGCCGAGGACGATAAACGAGGCCTTCCACACTTGGCTGTTGAACTCGGCCTGCACATCGTCCACGTAAACGCCGGAGCCGATGATCCAGCCCCACGGCTCGAACAACTGGATATACGAGGTTTTCGCCACTGGCGCCTCCGCACCCGGTTTCGGCCAGCGGTAGTTGATGATGCCGGCACCCTTGGCCTTGGCCAGGATCACGAACTCGTTGAACACGGCAAACCCGTCGGGATCGCGGATGGCCGAGAGGTTCTGGCCGTCCAGCTTGGGGTTGGCCGGGTGCATGATCATCACGGGGGTGAGGTCATTGATCCAGAAGTAGTCGTCGTGGTCATAGCGCAAGCCGCGCACCGCGCTCAGGGCTTGTTTTTGCGCGGCTTCGCGGGTCATCACCCCGGTGGTTTCGAGGCTGTGATAAAACGTCAGGATCCCGCTGGCGGTCTGGACCACGTGCTGGGTCTGCTGGCGCTTGGCCTGGTACAGGTCGTCGTGGATCTGCTTGAGCATCAGCAAACCCAGGGCCATCAGCATCAGCACGGCGACGATCAGGATCATCCAGAGGCGTCGGCTGATCGACATATTGCGCAAACTGTTCATCGTCCTGTCACTCCGGGCTTTTTATAATTGTGGGCGTCGCATCGACTTTTACGCCTCGTCTGATAGGCTTTCGGCCTGAAATCGCAAAACCTGAGTACTGCCTGATTTTTCACAGAATTTTTGCAGGCCGGCATTGACCATGGTCAACACCGGGCACTTGAGTGCGCTCGTCAGTGAACCATTAAAAGATTGATAAGGCATGCCACAGCGCATGACCTTTGGGGGAAGCATGGATTTTTGGACCGCCATTCAGGCATTGATTCTTGGCGTCGTGGAGGGGCTTACCGAGTTCCTGCCGATCTCCAGCACCGGACACCAGATTATTGTCGCCGATTTGCTCGACTTCGGCGGCGAACGCGCCATGGCGTTCAACATCATCATCCAGCTGGGTGCGATCCTCGCGGTGGTCTGGGAATTCCGGCGCAAGATCCTCGATGTAGTCACCGGCTTGCCCACCCAGCGCAACGCCCAGCGCTTCACGGTCAACCTGCTGATCGCGTTCCTGCCGGCCGTGGTGCTGGGGGTGATCTTTGCCGACCTGATCCACCATTACCTGTTCAATCCGATCACCGTGGCCACCGCGTTGGTGATCGGCGGCATCGTCATGCTGTGGGCCGAGCGCCGCGAGCATGAAGTGCACGCCGAAAGCGTCGATGACATCACCTGGAAAGACGCGCTCAAGGTCGGTTTTGCCCAGTGCCTGGCGATGATCCCGGGTACGTCGCGCTCCGGCTCGACTATCATCGGCGGCCTGCTGTTCGGCCTGTCGCGCAAGACCGCCACCGAGTTTTCATTCTTCCTGGCCATGCCGACCATGGTCGGTGCGGCGGTGTACTCGGGCTACAAATACCGCGACCTGTTCCAGCCGGCGGACCTGCCGGTGTTCGCCATCGGCTTCGTCACCTCGTTCATCTTCGCGATGATCGCGGTCAAGGGCCTGCTCAAGTTCATCGCCAGCCATAGCTACGCGGCGTTCGCCTGGTACCGCATTGCGTTCGGCCTGCTGATCCTGGCGACCTGGCAATTCGGCTGGATCGACTGGGCAGCGGCCAAGGCATGATGATTCAGCATCCGCGCCTGAAAGCGGCGATCTTTGTGCTGCTGTGCGCGGCGCCGCTGGTGGGGGCAGTATTGGTGTGGCAACGCGGCGAAACCGTGATTCCGCTGGTGGCCTATGGGGTGGTCAGCGTCATCGCGTTTTTCCTGTATTGGAGCGACAAGCGCAAGGCCCGCACCGACAGCTGGCGCACCCCGGAGAACATCCTCCACGCCGTGGAGCTGGCGGGCGGCTGGCCGGGGGCGCTGATTGCCCAGCAGGTGTTCCGGCACAAGACGCGCAAGGTGTCTTACCAGGTGCTGTTCTGGGTGATCGTGCTGTTGCACCAGGTGTTCTGGCTGGACCAGTTGTTCCTCGGTGGCACGCTACTGTCCGTTCTCTAGCAGCAACCCCACCTGTGTGCGCTTGGGCAGTTTGCTCACCACCAACTGGTGGGAGCGCTGCAACAGGCTACGCAGTTCCTCGGCCCCCAGCGGGTAGGGCGTGTTCATGATGATCCACTGCGCGCGTGCCAGGTACGGCGCCGGGTGGATGCCGGGACGGTCCACATGGCCGAGGAACAAGTCCTTGTCGACCTTGAACGCCAGCGAGTCGCCGCGCAGATTCTGCAGGGCGAACATCTTGTTGCCGGCGATCGAGAACACCCGCACGCCGCCCCATTTGTAGTCTTCCCGCGCGCCGGGCAGGCTCAGGCAGAACGTCGCGACCTGTGCTTCGGTCATTTTCATAGCAGGCGGTCTCCGCAGCTTTTGAAGCCTTCTTCCAGGTAATCGATCCAGGCGCGAATCGCCGGCAGCACGCCGCGGCGATGCGGGTAGACGGCCTGCAGCCAGCCGCCCGGCAATGACCACTCCGGCAGCAACTGTACGAGCCGGCCGCTGGCCAGTTCTTCTTCGCAGTACATCAGCGGCAGCACGGTAAAGCCCAGGCCCATGATGGCGCTGGCCTTGCGTACGTTGAAGTCATCGACGCCCAGGCGCGCTTCCATCACCAGGTCGTGGGGGTTGCCTTCAGGATCGAGGATGCGTTGGTGCACCATGCGGTCTGCTTCCAGCGCGCCGAGTATCGGCAGTTGCTTGAGGTCGTCGAGGGTGTTGATGTGCCGACCGTGCAAAAAGTTCGGGCTGGCGACCAGGGCCGTCTGGGCGGGGCGCAGGCGCTTGGTGACCAGCAGCGGGTCTTCATCGCCCAGTTCGCGCACGCGCAGCGCCACATCGATGCCTTCGGCTACCAGGTCGACACGGCGGTTGACCAGGGTCATCTCCAGCTGCACCTGGGGGTGGGCAGCCAGAAAACCCGCAACCACATCCGGCATTATGTTTTGCGCCAGCCCCACCGGGCACGTCACCCTCAGCCGCCCGCGCGGTTCACTGGACATGCTGGCGACGGCCTCGTCGGCCATCTCTGCTTCCAGCAGCATCGCCTGGCAATGGCGCAGGTAGCGCTCGCCGACGGCGGTCAGGGTCAGTTGCCGCGTGGTGCGTTGCAGCAGGCGCGCGCCGAGGCGCTCTTCCAGCTCGGCAATGCGCCGCGACAGCCGCGACTTGGGAATGCCCAACAGCCGCCCGGCCGCCGCAAAGCCACCGGCTTCGACGACTTTGGCAAAATAGTAGAGGTCGTTGAGGTCTTGCATGGTCAGCCTATTGTCCTGTCAGTGGGACAAACTATCGCATTTCAGGCGTCTTATCGACTATTGGTTTCATGCGTAGCATCCCCTCCATCTGATCGCCACTGTCGATCCCACACTCGGAGATCCACCATGAAACTGTTGCACATCGATTCCAGCATCCTCGGCGACAACTCGGCTTCCCGTCAGCTCAGCACTGGCGTGGTCAAGGCCTGGCAGGCGGCCGAGCCGGGTGTGGAAGTGACCTACCGTGACCTCGCCAGCGAAGGCATCAACCACTTCTCCGGCGCGACCCTGGGCGCCCTGGGCACCGCCGCCGAACTGCGTGACGCCGCACAACAGCACGAGGCCGACCTGAGTGCCAACAGCCTGGCCGAATTCCTCGCCGCCGACGCCGTGGTGATCGGTGCGCCGATGTACAACTTCACCATTCCAACCCAGTTGAAAGCCTGGATCGACCGCATCGCCGTTGCCGGACAGACCTTCCGTTACACCGAAGCCGGCCCTGAAGGCCTGTGCGGTAACAAGAAAGTCATCATTGTGTCCACCTCCGGCGGCCTGCATGTTGGCCAGGCAACCGGTGTGGCCCACGAGGAATACCTCAAAGTGATGCTGGGCTTCCTCGGCATTACCGACATCGAATTCGTCCGCGCCCATGGCCTGGCCTATGGCGATGAGTTCCGCAGCAAGGCCTTGAGCGACGCCAACGTGCTCATCAACGAACAATTGTTCGCTGCTGCGTAAGGCTTGTGTAAATTTCGCCTCTGCTCGGTTTCAATCCGAAGCCGGGCGCCTAAACTCTGTATTCTTGTCGCCTGAAACGACCGGAATACGGAGTTTTTTCGTTTACCCGCTGTCATTACGTTGGCCCAGGTTATGCACGCATGGGTTTATCACCCGATGCGAGTGCCTTGAACCATGGACTTTTCATATAGACATGCCGCGGGTGTTGAACGTGGTCACGCAGCAAAGGTGGACATCCTCATGATGCGTCTTTGTGCCGTTATGGTTCTTTCCCTGCTGGGCGGCCTGATTTCAGTGCACGCCGCGCCCGCGCCGCACCCCCATTGGAGTGTGGGCTTCCATCGCATGACCTTTCTCGACCCGCTGGACCTGCAGCCGATGAAAGCCGTGGCCTTCTACCCGTCCACCGACGATGAACACAGCACGCAACTGGGTCCCTATCACGTCGCCGCCAGCGAAGATTCCAAGATCGCCATTGGCCGCTTTCCGATGCTGATGCTGTCCCATGGCAACACCGGTACGCCGCTGGCCCTGCATGACCTGGCCACTTCCCTGGCGCGCAAAGGCTTTGTGGTGGTCGCGGTGTTGCATCCCGGCGATAACTACAAGGACCACAGCCGCCTGGGCACGGTGAGTAACCTGTACGGCCGGCCGATCCAGATTTCCGAAGCAATCACCGCGACCCTGGGCGACCCGATGCTGTCGCCGTTCGTCAACGTCGATCAGGTGGGCGTTATCGGCTATTCGGCCGGTGGCGAAACCGCGTTGATCCTGGCGGGGGCCAAGCCGGACTTCGACCGCCTGCGTCGCTATTGCCAGGAACGCCCCGAAGACCGTGATGCCTGCACCACCAAGGGCGAACTGGTGGTGGACCGTGACGACCTGCAACCGCAATCCGACCCGCGCATTCATGCCTTGATGTTGATGGCGCCGTTGAGCCTGATGTTCGGCCGCCACACCCTGGCCGACGTGCATGTGCCGGTGCTGCTCTACAGCGGCGACGGCGACAAGCTGGTGGCGGTCGACAAGAACGCCGCCGCCCTGGCACGCAAACTGCCGGAGCCACCGGACTTCAAGCTGCTGGCGGGGGCAGGGCACTTCGTGTTCATGGCGCCGTGTGACAGCGACCAACTGGCCGCGATGCCGGCGATCTGCACCGATGCCGATGGCGTCGACCGCGAAGGCATCCACCGCGACCTGATCTCCGAGGCCGGGCGTTTTTTCACCCACACCCTCGGCCAGGCTACCCGCGCCGGTTTGCAGACCGCCGATCAGTAAGCGCGGCGCTTGAGCAGCAAGGTCACGCCCAGCGCCGTGACCGATAACAGCGCTGCGCAGAAGAAGATCCAGCTGTAACCCAGGTTCAACGCCACGGCGCCCATCAACGGCCCGGCAATCGCCAGGGCCAGGTCGAAAAACACCGCATAGGCACTCAGGCCCGCACCGCGGCTGCTGTTGGGCACCTGCTTGATGGCCTCCACGCCCAGCGCCGGGTACACCAGCGACAAGCCAAAGCCGGTCAGCCCTGCACCGATCAAGGCTACGCCGGTGGAGGGTGCCAGCCACAGCAGCGTCAGGCCCAGGGTCTCGATGATCATGCAGGCAATCGCCGCCCTGAAGCCGCCAAACCGGCTGATCGCGGAGATGAACAGCAGCCGCGAGAGGATAAAACACACGCCAAACACCGTGAGGCAGTACGCCGCGCCGGCCCAGCCGCGATTGAGGTAATACAGGGTGATAAAGGTGGTCAGGGTGCCGTAGCCGATGGACGCCAGGCACAGGCTGGCACCAAAGGGTGCAATGCGCCCGAACACCGCCCAGAACGGCAGGCGCTCGCCGCGTACCACCGGCACCGAGGGTTTATTGCGGATCAGCACCAGGCCCAGCGCCGCCAATACCGACAGCGCGATACCCAGGCTGGTGTAGCCATATTCGGCGACCATCACCACTCCGAGCGGCGCGCCGATGGCGATGGCGCCGTAGGAGGCAATGCCATTCCACGAAATCGACCGCGCCGTGTGCTCCGCCCCGACCTGGCCCATGCACCAACTGATGGTGCCCACGCCGATCAGGCCTTGGGCCACGCCCAGCAACAGCCGGCCGAGTATCAGAATCCCCAGGCTCAGGCTGGGCAGGCTGTCCACCAGGGTGGCGAAGAACGTCAACACACCGCTGACCAGGATGCCCGCCAGCCCCAGCACAATCGCGCGCTTGGTGCCGACGTTGTCGGACATGCGCCCGGCCATGGGACGGCTGAGCAGAGTTGCCAGGTACTGCGAGCCGATGGTAATCCCGGCCACCACCGCGCTGAAGCCCAGTTGCTCATGGACATAGCCCGGGATTACCGCAATCGGCAGGCCGATGCAGATAAAGGCGATGAAGGTGTAGAAGACGATGGAGACGATCTGCAGGGTGATCGACAGGGAGGAGGAGGCGTTGGACATGGGCACTCGTTCGCGGGCGGGCGGTGAACGCATCATGGCAAGGGCTTGGGGGAAAAGGAAGCAGGCTAACTACTTCGGCTGAGAAACCGGCTTACTGTGGCGAGCGGGCTTTTGTGGTGAGCGGGGCAAGCCCGCTCACCACAACAAGCTCCCTCGCCACAACAAGCATGCTCCCAGGGTTTCAGGTCGCTACTGTTAGAACACCACGCCTTGGCTGCGCAGGTAGTCGTCGTAGGTGCCGCTGAAGTCGATCACGCCGTTGGCGCTCAACTCGATGATGCGGGTGGCCAGGGACGATACGAACTCACGGTCGTGGCTGACGAAGATCAGCGTGCCTGGGTAGTTCTCGAGCGCCAGGTTCAGCGCCTCGATGGATTCCATGTCCAAGTGGTTGGTCGGTTCGTCCATGATCAGCACATTCGGTTTTTGCAGGATCAGCTTGCCGAACAGCATGCGGCCTTGCTCACCACCGGAGATCACCTTGACCGACTTGAGGATCTCGTCGTTGGAGAACAGCATGCGCCCCAGGGTGCCACGGATCACTTGCTCGCCTTGAGTCCACTGGCCCATCCAGTCGAACAGGCTCATGTCGTTTTCGAAGTCGCTGGCGTGGTCCTGGGCGTAGTAGCCCAGCTCCGCGGCGTCGGTCCACTTGATGCTGCCGGCATCCGGGGTCAGTTCGTTGACCAGGGTGCGCAGCAGGGTGGTCTTGCCGATACCGTTCGGGCCGATGATCGCCACGCGCTCGCCGGCTTCAACCTGGAAGCTGAAGTCCTTGAACAGCGGCTTGCCGTCGAAACCTTTGGCCATGCGCTCGACGATGACCGCCTGGCGGTGCAGCTTTTTGGTTTGTTCGAAACGGATGAACGGGCTCACGCGGCTCGAAGGCTTGACCTCGGCCAGCTGGATCTTGTCGATCGCCTTGGCACGGGAGGTCGCCTGCTTGGCTTTCGAGGCGTTGGCCGAGAAGCGGCTGACGAAGGACTGCAGCTCGGAGATCTGCGCTTTCTTCTTGGCGTTGTCCGACAGCAGTTGCTCGCGGGACTGGGTCGCCACGGTCATGTACTCGTCGTAGTTGCCCGGGAACAGGCGCAGCTCGCCGTAGTCCAGGTCAGCCATGTGGGTGCACACGCTGTTCAGGAAGTGACGGTCGTGAGAGATGATGATCATCAGGCTGGAGCGCTGGGTCAGGATGTTTTCCAGCCAGCGGATGGTGTTGATGTCCAAGTGGTTGGTCGGTTCGTCGAGCAACAGCACTTCCGGGTCCGAGAACAGCGCCTGGGCCAGCAACACACGCAGTTTCCAGCCGGGGGACACTTCGCTCATCGGGCCGAAATGCTGTTCCAGGGGAATACCCAGGCCCAGCAGCAGTTCACCGGCACGGGATTCGGCGGTGTAGCCGTCCATCTCGGCGAATTCGGTTTCCAGCTCGGCCACGGCCATGCCGTCGTCTTCGCTCATTTCCGGCAGCGAGTAGATACGGTCGCGCTCGGCCTTGACCTTCCACAGCTCCTCGTGCCCCATGATCACGGTGTCGAGCACGGTGAATTCTTCGTAGGCGAACTGGTCCTGGCGCAGCTTGCCCAGGCGCACATTCGGCTCCAGCATGACCTGGCCGCCGGACGGATCGAGGTCGCCGCCGAGGATTTTCATGAAGGTCGACTTGCCGCAACCGTTGGCACCGATCAGACCATACCGGTTGCCGGCGCCGAACTTGACCGAGACGTTCTCAAAGAGCGGCTTGGCGCCGAACTGCATGGTGATGTTAGCTGTGGAGATCAATTACTTTACCTATCAATGGGTTGCGAGCGTGGCGGCAGGAGCCTTCAGGCATGCATCAACAGCGACATCAAGGCGCGAAACCCGGTCGCTGAGCAAAAAATGGGGGATGTGTGTTGGAATTTGGCGCGCATTATCGCATATGTCAGGCGACAGTTGTATGGCGGCCGACGACGGATGTTCAGCGCTTTGAATGTGGCAAGCCATTCTCGACGAAGCCGCGCTCAGTAAGTTGTTGCGATTGCCTGCGCGAGCTGCATGTCGGTCATGGGGCGCGTGTGAGGGGCCGAGCGGTAGTGTAGAGATGCCTGCTCAAACTGAGCGCCGCGAATTTCGCCCTCGGAGCCAATGAATGTAAGGGCATCATCCTTCGCTTTTTTCATTACTGAGGGCGAGTAGACCGTAAATGCCGTGGTCCCGCCGAGGACAATGGTCGGGAACAGGGTGGTGGCGCTCAGCGCTCTCTCGACCGGGTTCTCCACATACCATGCCATAGCGTTGGTGCTGATCGATGCCATGAGGGCGATTGCCAGCGTCTTCCAGGAATTCATTCTTCGATGCTTCCATTGCGGTCGAAGGACGCACGATAACAGAGTCGGCTGAGCGCCAGAAACCCGGCCCGTCAGCAATTAAACACAGGCGCATAACGCTCTTCGCGTTTCTTGAAGTGAATCGGTGCCATAGGGACTTTTTCACCGTTGACGAATATGTCCGGGAAGGTAAGCGTGAAATCATCCATGTCGCCTTGGCCCAACGCTGTCCCTTTGAACCCGCTGTGGAATGTTTTCCTGGGGTCGAAACCGGTTTTGAGTTGTTCAATGGTGACAGGATAGCTTTGCCCATTCGCCAGGGTGACCGTGACAACGGGCGACGCTGCACTGACCCAAAGCGTCGGGTCGGCCTGTTTGACGGCTGCTGTGTTATTGGATGGGTAGAGCCGTCCGAACAGGCGCAGTTCAGCAGCGGTTGAGCGCTGGTTACCCGGCCAGCTGGATGTGCCGGGTGGCGCAACATAGACCAGCACATGAACCCAGTTGAGTTCTTCTGCCAGTGGGGCATAGCTCATCGCCGCTTTCGGGCCGGGGCAGGTGCGCGAAAGCAGGGCGTTGCTGCCCACCGTCGACTCCGGATGCAGATAGGGCCCCGTGCTGCATCCTGCGAGCAGAAGCAGTAGCGGATACAGGAAGTATTTCTTCATAGGGGCAACTCCATTTGCTGTTTGGGTTCGGCGCACAGTGTCGCTTATATCAGGCCGCAGTTGCGTGAGGCGCGAAGAAGGGTTTGGCCAGCGTCTCTGGCATCGCCAGCCATAACAGCGCCAACGCGACGCCCGCCACCCCGGCCAGGGTGAGGAAGGCCGCATTGTAGCCGGCCTGCTGCACCACAAAACCGGCCAGGCTGCTGCTCAAGGCCGCGCCCAGCCCAAATACGGTGGACAGCGCCCCCAGGCTGACGTTGAAACGCCCGGTGCCCTGGGTCAGGTCCTTGACGATCACCGGGAACAGCGCACCGAAGATCCCCGCGCCGATACCGTCGAGCATCTGCACTGCCACCAGCCAGTAGGGATCGCTGGACAGGGTATAGAGCACGCCACGCAGCGGCAGGATCATGAAGCCGAACAGCAACAGCGGCTTGCGCCCCCACACGTCGGCCTTGCTGCCCACCAGCCAGGCCATCGGCACCATCACCAATTGTGCGGCGACAATACAGGCCGAGGTCAGCGGCGTGGCCATCTGCAGGTTGATCTGCGAGAGCTTCTGGCTGACCATTGGCAGCATCGCCGCATTGGCCAGGTGGAAGAGGGCGCAGCAGACGGCAAACAGCAATAACGGCCGGTTGGCCAGCAAGACCGCAATGCCGGACGGCTGCTCATGGTCGCTGTGGTGGGCAGGGTCGAAGCCCCGGGCCACCTCATGGTCGATCGCCTTGGCGGAGACGCAACTGACCGCGACGACACTGGCCACTGCCATAAAGGCCATCAGGTAGAACACCACCACGGGTCCGAACAGGTACGCCAGGCCACCGGCCAACAGCGCCGCCACAGCGTTGCCGGCATGGTTGAAGGTTTCGTTGCGCCCGGTGCGCCGGGTGAACGCACGTGGCCCGGTAATGCCCAGGGAAATTGCGGAGATCGCCGGGGCGAACACCGAGGCGGCGATGGCACTGGCCGCCTGGGTCAAGGCAACCAGGCTGAATGAACTGACGAAGGGCAGCAGCAGGCAACTGCCGGTCACCAGCAGGGCGGCAACGGCAATCACAGCGCGTTTGCTGCGTGTGCGGTCGATCAGGGCACCCGCCGGGCCCTGGGTGATCAGCGCCGCGATACCTGCCAGGGTCATGACTACGCCGATACTGGCCGGATCCCACTTGTGCACCGCCAGCAAGTAGATGGCCAGGTACGGGCCGAGGCCGTCGCGCACATCCGCCAGGAAAAAATTCAGGCTGTCCAGGGACAGGGTATTACGCAGGTCGGCGTGTTTGGCCACGATCAGGACTTCGCAGGGGGCGTTCAAAGGCTGAACACTCATTGCGCTAGTGACCTGCGCGCAGTTCATTTAGTTTCGCCTGCTGCTGGGGTTTTAATCTGCGGGCTTGTGGCTTATTTTCTTTGCCTCGCCGTATGACTTATCTGGAGACGCAATGGACATGCCCTCAGCTCAACAGGCGATTGCCTGCAACAAGGACGCCTGGGATCAATCCGCCGACCTGCATAAAACCACCGAGACCTGGAGCGCCCTGCTTAACGGGGTCCGCGACCCTGGGTTTTCGTGCCTGGACCCCACCCTTACCGGGCTGTTGCAAGACATCGGCGTTGCCGGCAAAGAGGTGGTGCAGGTGTGCTGCAATAACGGTCGCGAAAGCCTGTCGCTGTTTGGCCTGGGCGCGTGCTCGGTGGTCGGTGTGGATCAATCCCGGGCGTTCCTGCAGCAGGCCCGTGAGCTTGCCGACGTTTCGCCCCACAACCCGGAATTCATCGAAAGCGATATCCACCAGTTGCCATCCCGCTTGCACGAGCGCTTCGACATTGCCTTGGTGACTATCGGCGTGCTGGGCTGGATGCCGGATGTGGCGCTGTTCATGCGCCATGTTGCGAGGACCTTGAAACCCGGTGGCACGCTGGTGATGTATGAAACCCACCCGTTTCTGGAAATGTTCGACCCGCGCGCGCCAGACCCACTGTTGCCGGCCAGTTCGTACTTCCAGCGTGAGCCTTTTGTGCTGCAGGAGTCGATTGTCTATGAGGGGCAGGGCGAAGTGGCGGGGCCGACCTCCTATTGGTATGTGCACACCCTGGGGGATGTGGTGAGCGCGGCGATTGCTGCGCAATTGCAGATCGACCATCTGCAGGAATATGCCCACTCCAATCGCGAAGAACTTTACGACCAGTACGAGCACCAGCCTGCCCAGTTGCCCCTGTGCTTCACGCTGGCCGCCACCAGGCGTCCCGCCTGAGCCGATTCGCACCAGGCAAAAAAAAGCCCGCGCACTGGCGGGCCAAGGGATTTACTGGAGTAGGTAGGCTTCACCCTATAGGGCTGAAAGTGAAGGCTTTGTGAAAATGCTGTCGCGCGTTCGGATGGCGCACAGCATCAAGCGCGGCGCACGAAAGTGCGCATGGTTTGGCCTGGGCCGGTACTGAACACGATGGGCCTGGGCATACCTTCATCCGCAGCAATGAACACAAATGAATCCCCCTCAAGGCGATAGCTGGCGGGCAGGTGCTTACCGGCGTCATCGCCCAGGGCGTCCACCCAGGTAATGCTTTTGGGAACCGTGCTGCTGTCGAGGAAAAACCGGCCCGCCAACAACACCTCGCCACTGACGGTCTTCACTTCGAAGCGGTCGCCGCTGATGGTGGTTAAAGCACCCGGAGCGCTGTGGGCATCGATGGGATTGAGTACGCCACTGTCTTCGAGTGAGGTTTGCTCCCAGGCGCCTTGAAGGGCTTGACTATCCGGATCTGAAAGGGCTGACATACAAATTCCTTTTTGCTGAGGGGTAATTGCCGGACGTTGCCGGCGGTGCAGCCTTTTACCATCTTTCGCCGTTCGATGATCGGTGGTTGCCGTGCCCCAAGGCCTGCCCGTCAAGGCGTCTGCCTGGCACATTCACTAGACAGGTTTTCACAATTCTTGATTAACTTTTGGTTACAAACTGTGGCTAAATAACTGCCACGGACCACGTATCGGGTCATTACTCAGCCGGTCGTGCCAATTGTGTGAATTGTGATTTCAGACGCTGCTATCCATCCTCAGCCGTTGTGGGCGCGCAGGAGCAGCCTGTTTTCTTCTGACATGTGAACGAAATTCCTTGAAACTCATCATTGTTGTTCTCTACGTTGCCTCCATTGCGTATGTACACATGCGTGGTCGGGTGCGGCATAAGCTGGGCCGCCAACTCAGTGATCATTCGACCTTCCTGGCCCCGATCAACTGCTTGCTGTACCTGTGCTCCAGGCTACCCGGCCGCCCCTACCTGTCACCCAGTGACTTTCCTGACTTGAGCCCCCTTGAGGCGCATTGGAAGGAGATTCGCGAGGAGGGTTTGAACCTCATGCACAAGGGTGAAATCAAGCGCTCGGACCAGTACAACGATGTAGGTTTCAACTCGTTCTTCAAGTCTGGCTGGAAGCGCTTTTACCTGAAATGGTACGGCGAAAGCCATCCTTCGGCGATGAAGCTGTGCCCGCGTACCACCGAGCTGTTACAGGGCATCGGCTCGATCAAGGCGGCAATGTTCGCCGAGTTGCCACCGGGTTCCAAGCTGGTGCGCCACCGTGACCCCTACGCCGGTTCGTACCGTTATCACTTGGGTCTGGTGACCCCGAATGATCCGGGCTGCTATATCAATGTGGACGGCGAGAACTATTACTGGCGTGACGGTGAGGCAGTGATGTTTGACGAGACCTACATCCACTACGCCGAAAACACCACGCAGCAGAACCGCATCATCCTGTTTTGCGATATCGAGCGGCCGATGAAATATCGCTGGGCTGCCACGTTCAACCGTTGGTTCAGTCGTAACGTCATGGCCGCTGCAGGCTCGCCCAACGATGCAGGCGACAAGACCGGCGGGCTCAATCGCGCGTTTAACCGGCTGTACAAGATTCGCTTGCGTGGTAAAGAGCTGAAAAAACGCAACCGCACACGTTACTACCTGGAAAAATGGGCGATCTTCGCGGCACTGGCACTCATCTTCATACTGATTTGAAGTCGACCCGGGCGTTAGTCACTCCGGTGGCTTTGCGCCCAACTTTTCCCACATTTTTTTATTGATCTTCTGCCGATTGGCGTAGCCGGCCCAAGGATCAACCTTCAGCCCGTGCAAGCGTTGGTGCAGGTTGGCCACCGTCCATTGCTGAGCGCCGCGCAAGCCCTTCAATTCCTCGCGACTGACCGGCACCGACACCGGCAGCCCAGGGCGTGCGCGCACCGAATAAGCCGCCACGGTGCTCGCGCCTCGTGCATTGCGCAGGTAATCGATAAAGATCTTGCCTACACGGTTTTTCGGCCCGGAGGTGGCGGTGAAGCGCTCGGGCAGTTGCTCGGTCATGAAATGGGCAATGGCCTTGGCAAAGGCCTTTACGCTGTCCCAGCCATCCCGCCGCGCCAACGGTATGACCAGGTGCAAGCCTTTGCCGCCGCTGGTCTTGACGAAGGCTTCCAACCCCAGCTCGTCGAGTACCGACAAGGTGAGCTGAGCGGCTTCCAGCATGGTTTTCCAGGGCAGCGCCGGGTCCGGGTCAAGGTCCAGCACAAACAGGTCCGGGGTTTCGATCTTGTCCGAGGTGGCGCCCCAGGTATGCAGTTCGAGGGTGCCCATTTGCACGGCCCCAATCAGCGCTTTCGTCGTGTCGATCTCCATCAGGCGCGCATGGCCTGGATCCAGTGCCGGGTCCAGTTGCTTGATGTTCGGAATCGCCAGGCGCTCCGCGTGCTTCTGGAAGAACTGCTCGCCCTCGATGCCTTCCGGAGCCCTGAGCAGGGACACGGGGCGATGGCGCAGGAAGGGCAGGATCCATTCGCTGATGCCTTCGTAGAACTGCGCCAATTGCTGTTTTTGTGTGCCGCTTTGCGGGTCGATGACGCGCTCGGGGTGAGTGATGTTCACGCCGCTGCTGGGCTTCTGGCTTTTCAGCGCTTTGAGGGATTTTGCCGTGCGCGGCTGTTCATGGATGATCTGCCCTGCGGGCTTGTCGGTGCGCAACCCCACGAAGACCGCCTGGCGCACCACGCCTTCGCGGGTCCACTCGGCAAATTGCACTTCGCCGACCAGGCGCGGTTCCACCCAGTGCACACCCCGTGCCTGGGCGGCGGTGAGGGGTTTTTCCAGAGGCGATGCCTTGCGCTCCAGAGGGGTGAGTTGGGCGTAGATGTTTTTCAATGAGGCCTGGTCGAACCCGGTGCCCACCCGCCCGGCGTAGACCAGCCCGCCATCGTCATTGACTGCCAGCAGCAGCGCGCCGAAACCACTGCGCGAACCCTGGGGGCGGGTGTAGCCGACAATCACGAACTCCTGGCGCAGGCGGCATTTGAGCTTGATCCAATCGGTATTTCGAGTGGAGACGTAGGGGCTGCCCTTGCGCTTGCCGATCACGCCTTCCAAGGCCAGGTCGCAGGCGCTTTCGAAAATATCCTGCTGGTTGGCGGCAAACGCTTCGGAGAAGCGCAGCAGTTTGCTGCGGCTGCCGGACAAGGCGTCTTTGAGCGCGGCGCGACGCTCCTCCAGCGGCGCCTGGCGCTGATCGCTGCCGTTTAAAAACGGCGCGTCGAACAGGTAGTAGACAATGTCCAGGCTGCGGCCGATATCAAAGGCATTTTGCAGCGCCTGAAAGTCCGGCAGGCCATCACCATTGAGGCTGACCACCTCGCCATCGAGCCAGCTGTCCTTGAGCTTGAGGGCGTGCAAGGCCTTGGCCTGGCGTGGCAGGCGTTCGGTCCAGTCGTGGCCGTTACGCGTGAACAGGCGAACCTCGCCGTCGCGTATGCGGGCGAGCATGCGGTAACCGTCGAACTTGATTTCGTAGTGCCAATCGCCCTCGGGCGCGCGGTCAACCAGGGTTGCCAATTGCGGCGCGAATTGATCGGGTAAGGCGGCTGTGGCTTTCTGTGTTTTTGCGCGTGGTTTGGGCTTGGTTTTGCCCACGGATGCGCCGCTGAGCACGCTTTTGGGTTGGGCCTGGACAATGTCGTAGTCGGCGGCGGGGCGTGCCTGCTGGTCTTTTTCCTTGATCAGCAGCCACTGCTCCTTGTCGCCGCTGCCCTTGAGGCGCGTACGCACCAGCGCCCAGTCACCCGAGAGCTTCTCACCGACCAGGGTGAATTTGAGTTTGCCGGCGGCATAGGCCTTGTGCGGGTCGTCGTGGGGCTTCCACACACCGCGGTCCCACACGATCACGTCGCCGGCGCCGTATTGGCCGGCCGGGATACTGCCCTCGAATCCGCCATAGCTGATGGGATGATCTTCAACATGGACAGCCAAGCGTTTCTGGCTCGGGTCCAGACTCGGGCCTTTGGGCACCGCCCAACTAAGCAGCACGCCGTCCAGTTCCAGGCGAAAGTCATAATGCAGGTTGCGCGCATCGTGCTTCTGGATCACGAAGCTCAGTGCCGATGCCTTGCGTTTACGGCCCGGTGAGCTGCCTGATGGCTCGGCGGTGACCTCGAAATCGCGTTTACGGTTGTATTCGCTCAGGGGCTTTGCCATGGGGTTCTCCTGTAGATGGCAGGCTCAAGAGGCCTTTTTGCCGGCTTTTTTTGCCGCCGGTTTTTTCGTCGTCGGTTTGCCGGCCAGGCTGCGTTTGAGCAACTCGGTCAGGTCGATCACATCGGCCGACTTGCGCTCCTCACTGCCTTCCTGGGATTCGACGTCTTCGATCTTGCCGGCCTTGGCCTTCTTCGCCACCAGCGCCATGATTTTTTCCTGAAAACTGTCGCGATAGTCCTCGGGCTGCCAGTCTGCACTCATGTCTTGCACCAGACGCTTGGCCATGTCCAGCTCGCCCTTGGCCAGGCTCGGTTTGGTCACGTCGCTGGGGAGTTCCAGTTCATCCAGGCCGCGCACCTCGGCGGGCCAGCGCAGCATCACCAGCACCAGCGCCGACTCCAGGGGCATCACTGCCGCCAGGTGCTGCTTGGTATGCAGCACCACGTTGGCCAGGGCGACCTTGCGGGTTTTGTTCAGGGTTTCGCGCAGCAGCGCGTAGACCTTGCCACCGCGTTTGTCCGGGGCCAGGAAGTAGGGGGTGTCGATGTTCGGCAGCGGGATCTGGTCACTGTCGACGAAGGCGATGATCTCGATGGTCTGGGTCGATTTAGGGTGGGCCGAGCGAATTTCCTCTTCACTGAGCACCACATAGCGGCCTTTCTCAAACGCCACGCCCTTGACGATATTCTCCTTGGTGACTTCCTTGCCGGTGGTCTTGTTGATGCGCTTGTACCCCACCGGGTCCATGCTGCGCTTGTCCAGCCAGTCGAAATCCACGCCCTGTGCGGACGTGGCCGAGACCAGCGATACCGGAATATGAACCAGGCCGAAACTGATGGCGCCTTTCCAGATTGCCCGTGGCATACGTGCGATTCCTTAACAAGAAGCTGTGTTCTGGTGACTCGAAGGCTGCGTGAAAAGTTTCGCCGGGCAGATGCGCGGACAGATCTCGTTACACCTGATCAGAAACTATTTAGTTACGAAAGCCGAACCCAGGGCGTAGCGTGGTATCGAAAGCACGTACTCCTCGCCCCAGAGAGGCTTTGTCATGAACAGCTGTGTGCGTCATCTCGCGGTGCTGGTGTTGGGCCTGGCACTTGGGCCAGTTGCCCTCGCGCAAAACCTGCCCGGCAGAAGCGATTCCAATACCGGCCCGATCCACCGGGCCAATCCCAACAGCATGCAGGGCACCCAGCCCAATACGCCGGCGGTGCGTGGTATTCAGACCGTGCCGACGCCGCGCGCACCGACCCTGGAAAACGGTGGTATCGGCAATCGCTACCCGCAACGCGATGCGGCCCCCAGCCGCCCAGCCACCGACTCCAAAGCCCCCACCTATGATGCCAACGGCAATCGCCGGTAAGGACGCTGTCTTATGTTTATACGCAAAACCCTGCTCGCCACCCTGTGCGCCACCACCCTGCTTGCGCAGACGGCCGTTTATGCCGCCGATGGGCAGCAGTTCCCCAGTGAACAAGGCAGCATCACCGCGACCCCGATCGCCAAAGGCCTCGATCACCCGTGGGCCGTGGCGTTTCTACCCGACCAGCAAGGGTTCCTGGTGACCGAGCGTCCGGGGCGCCTGCGCCTTGTCAGTCCGGACGGCAAGCTGTCTGCGCCGTTGACCGGCGTGCCTGAGGTGTGGGCCAAGGGGCAGGGCGGTTTGCTCGATGTGGTGCTGTCGCCGGACTTCAAGCAGGACCGCATGGTCTACCTGACGTACGCCGAAGGCGGTGGCAAGGGCGGTACGGCCGGCACCGCAGTGGGGCGCGGGCGCCTGGCTAAGGACATGAGTGGCTTGACCGATTTCAACGTGATCCTGCGCCAGGAGCCGAAACTCTCCACCGGCAACCACTTCGGTTCGCGCCTGGCCTTCGACCGCGATGGCTACCTGTTCGTGACCCTGGGGGAAAACAACGACCGCCCGACCGCCCAGGACCTGGACAAGCTGCAGGGCAAAGTCGTACGGATCTACCCGGATGGCCGCGTGCCCGATGACAACCCGTTTGTCGGTCAAGCCGGGGTACGTTCCGAGATCTGGTCCTACGGCCAGCGCAATCCGCAAGGGCTGGCGCTGAACCCATGGAGTGGCACGCTCTGGGAAAACGAACACGGGCCGCGCGGCGGTGATGAAATCAACATTATCGAGCGCGGCAAGAACTACGGCTGGCCGCTGGCGACTCACGGCATCAACTATTCGCTGACACCGATTCCCGAGGCCAAGGGCAAGACCGCAGAAGGCACCGTAGCGCCCCACCATGTGTGGGAGAAATCACCGGCCATCAGTGGCATGGCCTTCTACGACGCCGACCGGTTCAAGGCGTGGCAGCACAACGTGTTCATCGGTGCGCTGGCCAGCCAGGAACTGATTCGTCTGCAGTTCGATGGCGACAAGGTTATCCATGAGGAGCGCTTGCTGGGCGGCTTGAAGGCACGCATTCGCGATGTGCGGCAGGGGCCGGATGGCTTTCTGTATGTGCTGACGGATGAGGACGATGGCGTGCTGTATCGGGTGGGCCTCAATCAGGATTGAGCAATGAGCCGCAAGCTTGAAGTTTCAAGCTTGCGGCTTCAGTCAAAGCCCGAGTTCGGACAACCCCGGATGATCATCCGGGCGCCGTCCCAGCGGCCAGTGGAACTTGCGTTCGCTCTCCTTGATCGGCAGGTCGTTGATGCACGCGAAACGATTGGCCATCAGGCCGTTCTCGTCGAATTCCCAGTTCTCATTGCCATAGGAGCGGAACCAGTTACCCGAGTCGTCGTGCCATTCGTAGGCATAGCGCACGGCGATGCGGTTGTCGGTAAAGGCCCATAGCTCCTTGATCAGCCGATAATCCAGCTCCCTGGCCCATTTGCGCGTGAGAAAACCCTTGGCCTCTTCGCGGTCATGGGCGAATTCGGCACGGTTACGCCATTGCGTGTCCAGGGTGTAAGCCAGCGACACCCGGTGCGGGTCGCGGGAATTCCAGCCGTCTTCGGCCAGGCGCACTTTTTCAATCGCCGATTCACGGGTAAACGGCGGCAAGGGCGGACGTGTTTCTGCGGTAGATGACATCAGGCGGCTCCTTAAAACCATACAGCGTTATCGAAAGTTGCCAGGCGGGTGCGTTCACAGTCCCAATAACGTTCGCGCCATGCATTGCGCATTATCGGCAGCTGTTGAATCACCCATGACCAGGGCAACGGTAATGGCGCCATCGATCAGGATCAGCAGTTGCGCGGCCTGCCGTTCGGGGTCGGGGGTACCATGTGCTTGGCACAGTTCGAATGCGTACTCGAACAGTTTCTGTTTATGGGCCTTGGCCAGCAGGCGGACCGGGTCGTGCGGGTCGCCGGTTTCGCCACTGGTGTTGATAAAGGCGCAGCCGCGAAAATCCGCCGAGCCGAACCAGGCCTTGAGCGCGTCGAACAGCGCCAGCAAGCGTGCGCCGCTGCCATCGACGCGCTCCACTTCGCCGCGCAGCCAGTGCATCCAGCGCTCGTCACGGCGCTGCAGGGCCGCGATCACCAGCTCATCTTTATTGGCGAAGTAACGGTAAATGCTTTTTCTCGAGACGCCGGCGGTTTTCACCAGGAAGTCCATGCCGGTGGCGGCGATGCCGTGGCGATAGATCAACTTCTCGGTGACGTCGAGGATAATGTCGCGTGTTTCGTTATGAGTCATATCGTTCATGGCTTCAAAAGTAGAACGATCGTTCTTCTTGGTCAACAAGAATTTTACTCTCTGCCACTGCGAGACCTGAGCACCCCCATGGTGTAAGCTCGGGGCCTCTTCGGATTCGACCCATTGCGAGCCTTATGCCGTCGTTCTTCAAACGCTCCCTGTTGCCCAAACTGCGCGGTTTTCCCCTGACTCCCGACGCCATTGACGTGCTGTCCGGCGCTGACGCTTTCCGTCGCTGCCTGCTGGAGAACATCGCCACGGCCACCCGCCGCATCTACATCGTCGCGTTGTACCTGCAGCAGGACGAGGCAGGGCAGGAGATCTACGACGCCCTGCACGCCGCCAAGGCCGCACGGCCGGAACTGGACATCGTGGTGGTAGTCGACTGGCTGCGCGCCCAGCGCGGGCTGATCGGCGCCGGCAAGCAACCGGGCAACAGCGCCTGGTACCAGGCCATGACGCAGCGCCATGCCAGTGAAGTGCCGGTGTACGGCGTACCGGTGCAAACCCGCGAGCTGTTCGGTGTGCTGCACCTCAAGGGCTTTGTGATCGATGACAGCGTGTTGTACAGCGGTGCCAGCCTGAACAACGTGTACCTGCACAAGTTCGATAAATACCGCTTCGACCGTTACCACCTGATCCACAGCCAGCCCCTGGCGGATTCCATGCAGCACTTGGTGGAACACGGCCTGGTGACCTCCAAGGCCGTGCACCGCCTCGACCTGCCCAACCCGCCGACCACCCGCAGCCTGCGCAACGACATCGGCGACCTGCGCAGCCGTCTCAAGCACGCGGCCTACGACACCACGGCAGGGCAGTTGCCCAACGGCCACCTGTCTGTCAGCCCGTTGCTCGGCGTGGGCAAGAACAACCCGTTGAACCGCGTGATCCTCGAGCTGATCGCCAGCGCCCAGCACCAACTGACCATCTGTACGCCGTACTTCAACCTGCCGCTGCCGGTGACCCGGGAGATCAACCGCGCCCTGGCGCGTGGGGTGAAGGTCGACATCATCGTCGGCGACAAGACCGCCAACGATTTCTACATCCCGCCCAGCGAACCCTTCAAGGTGATCTCGGCACTGCCGTACCTGTATGAAATCAGCCTGCGCCGCTTTGCCAAGCGTCATCAACCGGTGATCGACAGCGGCCAGTTGAACCTGCACCTGTGGCGCGACGGCGACAACACCTACCACCTCAAGGGCATGTGGGTCGATCAGCGCTACACCTTGCTCACCGGCAACAACCTCAACCCACGGGCGTTTCGTCTCGACCTGGAAAACGCCTTGCTCGTCGATGACCCCCAAGGCCAGTGGCTGGAGCCGCGACGCACGGAACTGGCGCAGATCTTCCAGCACACCACGCGGATCGAGCGTTACCAGGACTTGCAAACCCTGGTGGATTATCCGCAGGCGGTGGGCAAGTTCCTGCGTCGCGTCAGCCGGGTGAGGATTGAGCGATTGCTGTACCGAATCCTTTAAGCCGCCTTGTGAAATCATCAGCAATGCAATCGTAGAGGGTATCGGA
This sequence comes from Pseudomonas sp. JV449, assembly GCF_032424295.1. Lineage (NCBI taxonomy): Bacteria > Pseudomonadati > Pseudomonadota > Gammaproteobacteria > Pseudomonadales > Pseudomonadaceae > Pseudomonas > Pseudomonas sp. JV449. The sequence continues at coordinate 165,749 of NZ_VYKD01000016.1, forward strand.
CAGTTCCTATATCCAGCCTGGGATAAGCGTCTTTACAGTGCCTCTCACCGTTCACGGATGGACGGATCCATTCTTAATGGACTCATCCGAGAGAGCGATGACTATGTTGATGCTACTGCCTCACAGCCGCCCATCCGTTCCGGAGTTTCCCACCCCACCCAGCGCAGTGCCTGCTGCGCCTGATCCCATACCGACTCAACCACCCGCCCTGCGCAGGCGGCGATCCACTGCCGATGCAACGCCGGCCGCGGCTGGCCCGTGGACGCGACTGCCTCCCCGGGATCAGGCCCGCACTGCCGCCGCCGACACTCAGTTGGCTGAGCGCGTTGCCGCCGCTGAAAGCAGCGGCTACACGATGGTCGAGGTGCCGCCGGACAGCAGTCCGGGCATGGCAACGCGCTTGTACCAACACCTGCTGAACCGACCAGCGTTGCAACAGTGGATTGCCGAGCAGCGCCTTGAACCTGCGACCCTGACCTTTCACCGCGATCATATCGAGGGTTATGCCAACCATAATGGTGTACGCAGCGCCGTCAGATTCAGCCTGACCGATAACTCCGGCTGGAACGAAGTTTCCCGCACCCTGAGGCCGATTCGAGAACTGCTGGACCCCTCGGACCAGGGGCTGCCTTTTATCGGGTCAGACGACGCATTGTGGCTGCCGCGCCAAGGGCTCGGCCAGATCACTGTCGGCAACCTTGAGCAGACCTGGCAAGTGATCAGCGAACTGGAGGAGCGCCTTGCCCTGGCCGATCGCCTTGAAGCAGAACTTGAAGAACTGCCGGACACTGCGCGTACGGACTGGTCGGATCATGAGACCGAGCTTTCACCGGCATCGTCATTGCCCCGGCATAGCCAGGCTGCGGTGGAGCGTTTGCAGCGGTTTGTCACGTGCCCGCAAATGGTTCGCCTGCTGGAGCAGGAGGGCTTTGCCTGGGCCGGTGCGCCATTCAGGGTGTCTGAAGGCAGGCTTGAGCGCCTGAGTCCGGTAGGCGGTTGGGTGAATCTGACCCGCTATGTGGAAGCCGTACCGGAACTGAACGATGAGCTCGAGGCACTGGCGGCGCTCAGCGTGCCCTTGGGCAACGCCCTGTACTCGACGCCACGCTACGACATGCGCCAGCTCCTGGATTTCAAGGGCTTGGGCTCGGCGCGTACCGTGAGTGAAACGCGCAACCTGGTTGCCTGGTTGCGCACTGCCTTGCCAACGCCGCCGCCATTGGGGGACTACGGCGCGTTGTTGCCCCGGGACTGGAAGCCGGGCACCTTGACCGCAGACGATCAAAAGCACATGGGCACCATGGCCGACATCCGCCTGCGCGGTCCCCTGGCTCGTGGGTTCAGCGCATTGTCCGGGGTCACATTGCAGGCGTTGCAGGCCGACCCGCAGGCTCACCTGGACAGGCTGCTGGACAGCCCGGATGCCTTGGCGTTCGGCGAGCAAATGGCTGGCGCGCTGCGCTGGCAGGTGGGCCAGGGCGCTAACTCGACGCTGCCCAGGACGCTGCTCCAGCAACTGGTAACCGCCGCGATCAAGCTGCACGTCGATCCCTCGATGTCCGACAAGCCCGGGGAAGTGGCTGGCTATTCGATCTACCAGCCAACGAACATGGGGCGCTCGTTCAGTCAGGTACGCCGTGATATCGAGCGCCACCTTCAGCACAACAAAGGCCTGGAACCCAAGCTGGCGGTGTTGGCTGCCCAGGTGTGCCTGGCGCAGGCGGCGCCGGAAATGCTCGTGCGCGACGTGCCCGAGTCCGTGAGTATCGGCACGCCGGCCTGGATGGAGCTGCGCCTGGGCTGCGCATTGGCCGATCACAATGCGCCAGGGACGTCGAGGATGATGAATGAACAGCAGGTCACCGACTTGACCACCCTGGAACCCGTCAGTGACGCGCAGGCGACGCTGATGCAACTCAATGCCTTGAAAGTCATCGCTGATTGGGGGGTGTTGAACGGCTGTATCAGGCAGCGCAGTGACGGTGAATACTCGTCGGGGGATATCCAGGAGGCTGCGCGGGTATTTTTCCGCCAGCGCGAAGACGTCGCCACCGCCTTCACGGCTGCGAGCAGTGAACTGCCGACGCGCAAGGCGCTGGCGATCAAGGAATTGCTGCGCGTGCTTCCTGGTATCACCCAGGCCGAAGTGGAAGGCATGACCGTGCATGTGGCCAGTGCAGAGGATCGTCGCAACCTGCCGATCTCGGAACCGCGCACCCGCTCGTTGGTGGAGACCTATATGACCGGCGACCTGGCACCGGGCAAATGGGTGCTCAGTGACGACATGCCTGCTTTCCCGGCGGCGGCGAAAACGCCTTACCAGCACGCGCGGCCCCCCCAGGTAACCGAGGCGGCGCGGGCCAGGCTCGATACACGTATTCGCCGTCTGCCCGAGCTGGATAAGTTGCTGGAAAACTCGGTGCTCCAGCACCGGAAAAAGCTCCAGGACGCGTACGCCACCAAGCTTAAGCTGATGTTTGCCGAGTTGCCTCTGGAGGATCGCAAGTTGCTTGAACTGGGCAAGGTCGAACTTTTCACCTTGCGCCGGGAAACCGGGGAGATCCAGGCCAAGGAGACCGACGCACTCAAAGACGCCAGCAGGGCGCGCCACGGCACCCTGATGCGCGTTGAGCATGGACCCACGGTCGTGCATTTCGAGGTGTTCGCCAACGGCAAGATCATCAAGCGTACGGATCTAACCGACGCGATGGAGCTCGACGGCGTCATTCACCGCGAGGGTTTTCCATCACCCCACGGCCTGGTGTATTTACCGGTGGTGCGCGGCGCGCAGATGAACCTTGATTTGGACGCCTATGCCAACGGCTCCCATCCTGATCCCAACCCAGCGTTCCAGGCGGTGATCGTGTCGGCGTTGGGCGGCGCATTTGCTGCGCGAGAATTACCTCTCAGCCATACGCCGGAATCGTTCGTCCCGGACACCTACAGTTCGCGAAAAACAGCGAGCATCGTCAACAGGATCGCCCAGGACAACTTTTACGAGCCCACCGAAAGCATGTTGCAACGCGCAAGCGAGTCACTGCCGCTGGAGAAGCATCGTGAGGCGCGGGCACGCGATCATGCCTTTCTATTGGGGTTCGTGCCGTTCGTGGGGGCGTATCAGGAGTTCAAACAAGGCAATATCAGCGCAGGTCTGACCAACCTGGCACTGGATGTAGTCGGCGTGGCCATTGGTGCGGGTAGCCAGGCCCGGGCGCTGATCCGCTCTGCCAGGGCCCTGGTGCCCAGCCGCCTGACCCAGCTTGTTACACGACTCAAGCCATCGGCGATTGCAGTGCCCCAGGTGAAAGCTGGAGCGAGTTTCAGCGATCGAGCATTTGACTTCATCAAGCAGTCCGGTTTGTTTACCAGTGCGGCGCTGAACCCGCTGGATGGTTACCCGCAGATGATCAATGCCGCGACCAAGGGACTGGTAAAACTGCCGGCGTTGCTGGCGGGTGGGGCAATGAAGTGGGGCAAGACGGTCCCACACCTGGTGACCGCCGAGGAGAAATTGCGTGCGTATCTGCTGGTTGCAGCCGGGCAGGCGAGCGGCGCGGAGGCGCCCGTGGTGACACCGACAGCGGGCAAGGCGGGGCGTTATCGGGAGGTCGACATGCACGCCACGCCATACAACGGCCGCTGGTATGCGATTGACCCGCGTAGCGGCGCGCCTTTTGGCACGCCACTGAACGGCTTCCAGCCAACCCGTTGAGCCGACGACCTCCCGCGCCAGGCGCGGGAGGTCGTATCAGTTCAGGCCCAGCTTGCCGCGCAGGGTCGACAGGTCTTCGGCCAGGGTGTTGACCGGGCCCACCAGCGCCTTGCGGTCGTTTTCCTTGACCTTGTCGTAGGTCTGGAAGCCGCCGTCCTTGGTCTTGTACTTGGCCAGGATCTTGTCCACGCTGGCGAAGTTCTTGTCGACCTTGGCCAGGAAAGCCTTGTCCTGTTTCTCGATCTGGCCACGGAACAGGTCGACGATTTTCTTCGCACCGTCGATGTTGCCCTGGAAGTCATACAGGTCGGTGTGGCTGTAGCGGTCTTCTTCACCGGAGATCTTGGTGGCGGCAACTTCTTCCAGCAACGCAGCGGCCCCGCCGACGACTTTCTCCGGCGGGAAGGTCAGGCCGTCGACACGGGTTTTCAGGTCGTTGACGTCAGTGTTGAGCTTGGCCGTCAGGGCTTCCAGGCCTTTGGTGGTGTTCTGGGAGAACAGCGCGTACTCGATGCGGTGGAAACCGGTGAAGTCTTCGGCGGTCACGCCTTTTTCGTGGTCATCGACCCGGGAGTCAATCGATGCATCCAGGTCGCTGAACAGCTCGGCGATCGGCTCGATGGACTCATAGTGCACACGGGTCGGCGCGTAGAGCTTCTTGGCGGTGGCCAGGTCGCCTTGGTTGATGGCGTCGGTGAACGCCTGGGTCTGGGTGACCAGTTCGCCGATTTCTTCGGTGACGTAGATCTTGTAGTCCGACACCGGGCCTACCAGGTCCAACGGCGCGGTAGCGGCAAACGCTGCCAGCGGCGAAAGGGTCATTAACAACGACAACGCGATAGTCGACTTCTTCATGGGACGTGTTCCGCTCTGGTTTGTTTTAGGTGTGGGCAGTGGTTTGAAAAGGCGTTGCAGCGAGCAGCGTGCGCCCGATGAAATCCTTGGGCCCCGTGACCCCCGGCAAGGTGAAGAAATACCCGCCGCCGACCGGCTTGAGGTATTCCTCCAAGGGTTCGCCGTTGAGCCGGGTTTGCACGCTGATAAAGCCTTTCTCCAGGTCAGCCTGGTAGCAGATGAACAACAGCCCCATGTCCAGCTGACCGTTTTTATTGACGCCGTTGGAGTAGTTGAACGGCCGACGCAGGATCAGGTTGGCCTGGGTCTGCGGGGTGCGCGGGTTGGCCAGGCGGATATGGGCATCGAGCTTGGTCAGCTTGCCTTCCGGGTCCTTGCTGTAGTCGGGCACCTGGGATTCTTTCTGGCCATCCATGGGCGCGCCGCTGGTCTTCACGCGGCCGATGATGCTTTCCTGCTCTTGCAGCGGCGTGCGGTCCCAGCGTTCGACGAAGTTGCGGATGATGCGCACCGCCTGATAGCTGCCATGGGCCGCCCAGTTCGGTTCGTCGCTGCCGGGTTGGACCCACACAATTTGGTCCATGGCCTTGTTGTCGTTGGAGTTGGGGTTGGCCGAGCCGTCGCGGAAACCCAGGAAGTTGCGCGCGCTTTGTGCCGGTTCGCCGGGCTTGGCCGGTGCCTGGGGCGGCACGCTGCCTTCCTGCTTCCAGCGCACCAGCAGCAGGTCGGGCAGGTTTTTCACGATGTCGCGCAGGGCGTGGATATTGGTGTCCGGGGTGTTGGAGCTGAATTGCAGGCTCAGGTCGCCGTGGCACTGCGCCGGTTCCAGCGCATCGTTGGGGAAGCCCACCATGCGGATCAGGCGCTTGGGTTTGACGGCGGCCAGGCCGAAGCGCTCATCGAACAACGATGCGCCGACGGACACGGTGATGGTCAGGTTATCCGGCGTGACCACCGGGCCGAGGATGCCGGAATCGGTGGGCGGCAGCTTCGGGTCGACCTGGGGTACGGTGCCGCCGGTCATCAGGAAGCCGATGCGCTCGTTCAAGGTGCGGAACAGGCGCTCCAGGTCTTCGCGGTCGCTGGCCAGGACATCGAACGCCACGAGCATGCCGCAGGCCGGGCGTGGGGTGACGATGCCGCTCTGGTGCTGGCCGAAAAAATCGTGGTGGTCCTGGGTCTTGTCGCTGCGCGGTGCGGTGGTGACTTGCTCGGCGGCGGCCGCCATGGCCGGGCAGGTCAGGGTGCTGCCGGCGATGGCGGCACCGGTGGCGGCCATGCCCAGGAGGACACGGCGACGTTGTGCTGAAAACTGTTCTGAATCACTCATGTGTGCGGTCGTCTTCACTGCAGGCCGGAAAGGCCAAGGGCGGGGTCGATTCCATCGAGTGCGGCGGCCAGAGCCTTGGCCTTGTCGGCGATCTGCTTGCGCTGATCGGCGGTAACGCTGTCATACGTGGCGTAGCCTTTGTCGAGCTTGAAGCCCTGGAGCTCGGCATCGAAGGCGGCGAGGGCGCTGTCGACTGTCGGCAGCAGGTCGGCGGCGGACTTGGTCAGCAGCGGACGCATCAGTTCGACCACCTTGTGCGCGGCCTCCAGGTTGGCGGCGAAACCATTCAGGTCGACATGGCTGTAGCGCTCTTCTTCACCGCTGATGGCGCGTACATCCGCCAGGCTGTTGAGGTTACGCACCACGATGCTCACCAGTTGTTCCGGCGGCAGCGACTGCGCCAGCAACTGCTGTTTGAGGCGGGTGACATCGGTGACCAGGCGCTGCGCAATCGGCCCCAGGCCATCAAGGCTGCGTTGCTGGAACAGGCTGTATTCGAGGCGATGGAAGCCGCTGAAGGCCGGGTCTTGCTCACGTTTTTCAAAGTAATCGGCCCGGGCGTTGATGGCGTTGTCCAGCTCGGCCAGGCGCTGCGAGGCCGGGGCCAGACGTTGGTAAGCCTCACGGGCCGGCACGTACAGCGCTTGCGCCTGGGCCAGGTCACCGGCGTCGATCGCCTGTTGCAGGGCGGTCACGGCCTTGACCAGGGCACTGCCCTGGCTGCTCAGGTACACGCGAAACTCCGACAGCGGGCCGATAAACGCCACCATCGACGGCTTGGCCTTGGCCTGGGCGTCGGATTCTGCGGTTGGCGTCACATGCAGGGTGCCGCGCGGGTTGCTCAGCAGGCCGCACGTGATCGCATAGTCGCCTGGCAGCAGGTTGGCGTTGATCACCTGGCTCAGGCCGGGGGCGATGTTTTCGCGCTCTTCGACCACCAGCACGCCGTCGAGGATTTCCCACTCCACCGCCCGGTCAGAGCGGTTGATGATGCGAAAGCTCGCACGGCCGGCCGGCACCGTCAGTGCATTGGGCTCGCAGGCATGGCCATGGATGGTCACGGCGATTTCATCGTGGTTGGTCTGGCGCTTGCTGGCCGCCAGCTGCGAGGCGTAATAGAACAGGCCACCGGCGGCGATCATCACGACCACCGAGCCGGCTACCGCCCAGCGCAGGGCGCGGGGGGGCGAAGCGGGTTGAGGCGTTGGGTTGGACAAGAGACGGTCCTTACTGGCTGGAAACGGAAGAAGGGCTGGCGGCAGGCTTGGGCGGTGCCGCGGGCAGGAAAAACATCACCAGCGCCACCACCAGATACATTAGATAGGCGCCCAGGGTGCTGACGGTCGGCGCTTCCTGGTAGCCGAACATGCCGGCCAGTACCGAACCGAGCGGGCTGTCCATCGGCAGCTCGGCGCTGAAATCGAACAGCACGGTCTGCCAGTGGTTCCACACGCCCGCTTCATGCAGGGCTTGCACCGAATTGGCGAGGATGCCGGCGGCGACCACGAGGATGAACAGGCCGGTCCAGCGGAAAAACGCACCGAGGTTCAGGCGCATGCTGCCGGTGTAGATCAGGAAGCCGACGATGATCGCCAGGACCAGGCCGAGCAGGGCGCCAATCGGTGCGCCTGGGCCTTCGCTCTGTTGGAACACAGCCAGCAGGAAGAACACGGTTTCCAGGCCTTCACGAGCGACGGCAAAGAACACCATGAGGATCAGCGCCGTGACCTGGTGTTTGGAACCGGTCAACGCCTGGTCAAGGGAGGCGTGCAGCGAATGCTTGATGGAGCGCGCGACCTTGCGCATCCAGAACACCATGGAGCTGAGGATGCCCACGGCGACCAGGCCGACGATGCCCTCGAACAATTCCTGCTGCTTCTGCGGAAACTCGGCACTGACCAGTTCCAGGCCACCGCCCACCAGCAAGGCCAGGGCCGCGGCGAGGAACACGCCGATCCATACGGCGGGCATCCACTGGCCGCGGCCGGTTTGTTGCAGGTAACTGGCGATGATGCCGACGATCAGCGCCGCTTCAATGCCTTCGCGCAGCATGATTAAAAAGGGAACAAGCATCGGGCACCGCAGCTTAAGTAGGTAGGAAGCTAAGTTGTAACATAATGATACTCATTGCTAAACAGGAAAACTTGACGTTTGCTGAACAATGGCTGAACGGTGGTGGCGAATCGCAACCCACCTTATGATGCACGGCATCTCGAGTGCCGCCGGATTGCCCAACCTCCCATGTCGGAAAAAGACACCATCTCCATCCATCTCGTGCGCGAAGCCTTGTTGCAGAGCTGCGCACCGGGGCCGGCCACCGTCGAAGCCTTGAGCAAGGTCGGGATCGATCCGGCATTGCTGGAACAGCCCGTGGCCCGCGTTCCGGCCACCGCCTACGCCCGTTTGTGGCGTCTGCTGGCCAGGCGCATGGACGATGAGTTCTTCGGCATGGACCCGCGCAAGCTCAAGTCCGGTAGCCTCGAGTTCCTTTGTCGCGCCGCCATTGCACAGCCCAGCCTGGCAGCGGGCCTGCAAACCGGCCTGGGGTTCCTCTCGCTGATGCTGGAACACCTGCCAGCCCAGCTGGTGCGCCAACAGAGCCTGGCGGAAATTGTGTTGCAAGAACCCGAGCCAGCGCCCAAGCGCGCATTCACCTATTTCACCTACTGGATGATCGTGCACGGCGTCGCCTGCTGGCTGGCAGGCCGGCGCATCCCGATCCTGGCCATCGAACTGCGCTGCCCGCAGCCGGACTTTTGCGATGACTATCAGGTGATGTTTTCCGACAACCTGCGTTTTGATCGGCCACGCACGCGGATGATCTTCTCCGCCGACTGCCTCGACCTGCCGATCAAGCGCAGCCCGGAAGAACTCAAGCGCTTCCTCGGCCATGCGCCGGCCAACATCCTGGTCAAATACCGCAACCCCGACAGCCTGGCTACACGCATCAAGCACGACCTGCGGCAAATGCCTCCCGACACCTGGCCTGAGACCGAGGGCCTTGCGGCCACGCTGTGTATCTCCGCTTCCACGCTGCGCCGCCGCCTGGCGGAAGAAGGGCAGAGCTACCAGGGGCTCAAGGACAGCGTGCGCAAGGAGTTGGCGATTGTGTGGCTGGCCGAACCGCAGATCAGCTTTGCCGAGATCGCGGCGCGGTTGGGGTTTGCCGATACCAGTTCGTTTTATAAGGCGTTTCGCAAGTGGGTGGGGTCCAATCCTGGGCATTACCGCAGTTTGATCCTGGGGGAACCTCGTTGAGTCGCGCACAGGCTGCTGGCGGCCAGGACTTTTCCGATCCCATCCATTCGTTTTCCGGGGCAGGGTAGACACTCTTCAATCGTGAAAGCGAGTTCTCCTGATGTCCAAGGTCGTTGCTACGCCTGAACCCGTTGCAGTGGGTTTTCCATCCACGGCCACCGGGATTCAGCCAGATCGTTCCCCGGAGGTCATCCGTCCGGAGCCTTTGCTGCGCCCTTCGACGCTGGTTCATCACATCCCCGGCCAATTGCAGGGCATCAGCGATTTTTCGCAAGCCCTGCTCGACACGGCGATACTGGAAGCCAGAAATAAGGAACGCTGGATCGCTGCCTTGGAGCGCCACGTGCAGGGCAAGGCGGATCAGGACACTATCGACCTCGCCGAGATCCGCTTTTCAAGCGTCACGAGATCCACGCTGGCGACCGATGTACAGCGTGGGCGCAAGGCCCTGGCCGCTTTGGCAAATCGTCCAGGCATGCAGGCGGCCTGGGAAAAATATGGAATCGACAGCCAGACCGCCCATCTACGCATCTTCGATGGACGCTTGGAGGTATTGGACAGTGCAGGGCGCTGGATCGATTTGAGCGAGCCTGTATCCGCCCGGCCAGGCTTGAAGAAACGCTTCGACACGCTGTTGGACATGGCGCAAACCACCGGACATATCCTCCATTCCACGGGCGAAGTCGATGCATTGCAGATGCTGCGCGTGACGCTACCCAACGCCGACGGGCAGGATGTCCCGCGCTCGGCCAAGGTCATTCGCAACCTGATTGGCTGGCAGCGCCATCCGCTTCCCTCCAGCCCGCCGATGGGCAACTATACCGGGCCCTGGCTGGCGCTGGACTCGCCGCTGAAACTGAGCCAGCAAGACCGCCAAACGCTGGTTGGGTCCTTTGAACGCTTCGTCGGCCCGCAGTGGCTGGATAAACAGCAGCCTCTTTCCGGTGATGTCGATGCGCACATCCTTGGGCGGTTACGCAGCCAGAAGAATCTCAAGGTGTACCGCCAGCACCGTTTGCTGGAAGGGCTGAACGCTCCCCACGATGGTTTGCGCAAACAGCAGCTCAATCAGTTGCAGGTCACCGCCCATCTGTTGCGTATTGATCCGCACCTGGGGCAGCAGAGAAATCACGTGGCGGGGTATGACCTGTACTCGCTGCAAAATGCCGGGCTCAAGATGGCCGATGCCCGCAAAGACCTGCACATGCACCTGGTGCAGAACAAAGGCGTGAGTCCGGACGCCGTGGAGGTTGTCAGCCATCTATTCCTGGCGACTGTCGCGCCGGAGTTTCTGGTGCGGGATATCCCCGACACCGTGCATATCGGTTCTCCCGCCTGGCTGGTGTTGAGGAAAACCGTTGCCCTGCTTGAAGCCCTCGCGCCAGGATCGAGTCGGACCCTGACCTATGCTCAAGTGCTGGAGCGCGCGGCTCTCCAGCCTCCAACACCCACACTGGTGCCGTTGTTCCAGGCGGCCGAGGCAGATCCGTTGCTGGATTGGGGCGTGCTCAATGGCGTGATCGCGGGCCGTGCCGATGACCGTTACACCGTGGAAGATCTGCGCAAGAGCGCGGGCAAATACAAGGACTATATCCAGACCACGCAAAAGGCCACTGCGGTCCTGCAGACCCCTCCCGTGACGCGCAGAGCCTTGGCCCAGGCGGACCTCAAGGCGGTGTTCCCAGGGCGAGACTTGGATAAGCCCGTGCAGAGAGATACCTATCCGATGCCTTTTTTCATGGCTGATCCCTCCCATGAATTGAGCTTGATCGACCTGCATATGATGGGGGCGTTGAAGAACGGTGAGTATGCGCAAAAAGTGGCCAACGGTCCCTTTGGCGGGACTACGGCAGAAACGGGCGGAGAGCTCGCCGACCTGCAGGCGGGTTTTAATCGGCTTCGGTTTACCAAAGACATGCTCGACCGTTCGGTAAAGTCGGGGGGCGACACGTTCACCTCAGCCATCACCACACGTCTCAAGGAACTGTTCAGCAAAATGCCCTATCAGGACCGACAGCTGCTTGAGCGAGAAGAACTGACGTTTTACCGGGTCGAGGGCGAGTCCATCACCGCCGAAGGAAAGGCCATCAGCGATGCGGCGGAACAAACGGAGCGGGTAAAGGGGCGCTATGGTTTTATCGTCCAGGCGGGACAGGGTGACAATGCGAAATGTTTTGAGTTTTGGCCCTTGAGGGGCGAGTACTTCGAGCGTCCCGATTTCCTCAAGGCACTGGCCCGAGGCGAAGCGCAGGTGCCCCGTGTGTGGGTGACGAAACTGCAATCCCACGCGGACGGCCATGGGGCCGGGGAGTCCGAGGTACAGATACGCGCCTTGCGCGAAACCCTGCCGGCCGGCAGCGGGCGCGGATCATTGGCAGACGGCGGATACTTTTCGCAGAAAACCAGGGATTTTGCCGCCTATGTACGGCGCCATGACCTGGTGCTCAATCGCCAGGAACTCCTGGACTCCGCCATCGGCACGACGCCGCGTGAGCGTTTCGAGGCGCGCACGCAGGAAGCGGTCAAGACCATTGAAGACCTGCTTATTCCGTTCAAGGGATGCTACGACGACATCGCCTACGGGCGCGTGAAGACCGAGCTGGGCGCGCTCACCGGCTGTGCGCTCGACGCTGTGATGATCGGCTCCGTGGTCGCTGGCGAGGTTGTGGAAGGGGCGCAGGCTGTCAGTCGGGCAGAGACTGCCTTGTCCAAGATGTCGGCGGCCACCAGAGCGTTTGGTGCGCTGAGCAATAACCTGTTCAACCCTGTTGCGGGTTTGGAGCAGCCGTTACAGGCAGGCTACGAATGGTTGAGCAGCCGCCCTGTTTTTCGTCTTGGCAGGCCGCTGGGGGAGCTCCGTGCGACCTGGAAGACCGCGATGAAGGAGCAACTGGGCGCGCCGCCTTTTGCCACCGAGCGTCCCCGGAAAATGCGCAGGCCTTCCGTTGACGGTGAGCAACCACGTCCTCACGACCCGGCTCAACTGCCCACCCTGGAGACCGCCGGGACGCCCGCCGCGACACCCCTCCTTGAGCAAAGCCGTCAAGCCATTGAACGAGCACTGCCCATCGCCCGGGAGCGACTCAATGGTGCCTTGAGTGCGTTGTCCGATCCTGAGTTCGAGAAAGACCTCAAATTCGTGTGCAAAACCTTCTTCGGCGCGGATTCCGAGGACGTCGTGGCTGCCTTTACGCGCAAGCAGCGCACCATGAAAGTGGATTTGGACAAGCTGGATCTTTCCAACATCAACTTCCTCGAAAACGAAGGCTCGGAGTGGCAGGCCCAGCTCCTGCCGTCGTCCTATAGCCGTTACAAAGCAGGCTATCGCCAGGAAAAATACATAGAGGTTAATGTGAACGGCGCCACGGACTATTACCGCAGCATGGGGAGTAGCGACGATGCCATGGCCAACACACTGATCCATGAGCAGGCCCATGGTTTTCCCGGTGATGAGGATTATGTCTATTCCGGCGCGATCAAAGGCGGACGCGAGGACATTGCAGACTTGCTCAACCTGGGCAACACCACGGACCCCAAGCACTTTCGCCACTTGGGGGACGAGGTGCAGGAGGCGACCTTGAGCTTGTTCGCCAAGGCGCCCCAGGCGCATAACGCCGATTCGACCCTGTTCGGCATTGCGTTGCTGGACCAGGCTAAAAACAACCGGCCGTTGTACAAGGAAAATGTGAAAGCGATTCAACAGGCGCTGGACAAGGCCAAGGCCACAGGTGGTGTAATTACCGAACAATTGCCCGTCAGGATTATTCGCAAGCGTGCAGTCAGCAGCGCTCCTTTACCGCGCTTTGTGCTGGTGCGCCATGATCAGACCGGCAAAATCGTCCAGGTGCTGGAGCGGCTCCCCCGGCCGGGCGGGCACGGGCCTCACGCTCCACGGTCTGTCAGCGATGTCGTTCAAGAGGTGTTCAAGTGGCACTGAAGCGCATGTTTGAATGCACTGGGGAAAGACGGATTGGCTGAAATTTGCCGTTTAAAACCACGATAGTTCAACGACTCGACGGCCCCGTGGAAAACCTGGGACGATTCAAGCTTCTTGTTTTTTTAAATGGTCTTTTTGCCCACTTGACAGCAATGTTGTACTTACACCCAATAAACCAACAAAACAGGAGACTGCAACGATGATCAACGTCACCGAAAAACCATATGCATCCAACAAACCGCCGAAAACAGTATAGGAGATGCCGATAATAACTGAGTTAACCAGATTCGCCACAGATAGGCACGATGCTCGGATGTGTGACTCAATATTGTCATGAATATAGGTTTCGTATGAGGTTTCATATATGGCAGGGAGCGACATGATTAGAAGGAAGCTTGCGACCGAAGTGGTTGTACCGATATTCAATGAAAGAATGAAAAGAAGAAAGGTGGCAATAAGGGTGGTAGAGAAAGCAATTATGCCGAGAGAAAAACGAGAACAAAAAAAGCCAGCAGCCATGAACATTAATGCCGACAGGGCTTCAACAGCAGCATAAATGCCAGCGATGATAGGTACCTCTAAACCCTGCATGGAAAAAAAGGGTTGGCCATAGATGAACAAGGGGATCGTTGAAAGCTCGAATAAAGCATATCCAATAAACAAAGGTATAAGAAATGCGCCTTTTTTAGACCGAAAAAAATTAATCAGCGAGGTGAGATGTCCCTCCGTTTTTTCATTAATTTTGTGACTTTTTTTATTCAAATTCAGTGAGAACGCCGGGAGCTTCATTTCGGGAATGAATGTCACAACAACAGCTCCAATGAGCTTTGATGCCGCAAAACAAATATAAACACTGTTCCAAGACCATGTGTCTTGTAATACGCCACCAAGCAGCATAGATAAGCCTAATGAAATCGCACCAATGGCACGGGCGCGTGAGAGTATTTTAGGATACTCTTCGGCGCGATGCTGGGCCAGTAAGTTATCATACAGTAATGCCCTGTCCGAACCGGAGCCCATGGCAATGCTGGCGCCGAACAGACAAAATATTATGGCGAAAGGAATAAAGGAGGAAAATAGCAGAAATCCAATGCCGCTTATAAATAGCCCTAAAAAGCCGAGTATGAGAGAACATTTACGACCATATCGATCTGCGAGCAAACCAGATGGGATTTCTAACGCTACGGAAGAAAAGAATAAAAAAGATTGAAGAATGCCTATTTCCCCTTGTGTAATTCCAAATTGCAGCAGGTAAAGTACAAACAGGCTTCTTTGGACATCAAGGTTCATAAAAATTGATAAGGAGTAATATAGGTTGTCGTGCTTGTTTTTGAGTGGGTTCAGGGTGCTCATTTTTATTTAAATATCTGTCTTTTTAAGCTGACGATATTTAAAGTTTAAGGTGCATCCATTTTTTTAGAAGGCCTCATTTTCTGTGTTGTAGAAGAAATGGCAGCCGCAATAAAAAGCATGTACTCCTGATTGCCAGGCGCAGCGCGGTATTAGGAAGTGACCTACGAAGGACTTCTTGTTTCGCTTACAGAAGTAACTTTCAACATTTTAGGACGCTCCAAACAAAAAAAGCCCCATGACCAAATAGGCCACGGGGCTAAAAATTGGCTGGATGCGACCAACCAAAGGAGCTCTTTACGTTACTTCGCAGTCGCCACGACGGTGTCTGGCTTCCAGCCACCTCCCAGCGCCTTGTAGATCGCCACAATCCCGCGATACAGGTCCACTTCGGCCTGGGCCTGGGAGTCTTCGGCGGCCAGGCGTTCGCGTTGCGCGTCGAGCAGGACGAGGAAGTCCACGGTGCCTTCGCGGTAGCGGATCGCGGCGAGGTCGGCGGCGGCGCGGCTGGATTCGCTTTGGCGGATCAGCGAGACCAGGCGTTGCTGACGCTTGCCGTAATCGCTGAAGGCATTCTCGGACTCTTCCAGCGCCAGCAGCACTTGTTGCTCGTAGCTTGCCAGGGCGCCGTCGGCTTCGGCGTCTGCACCCCGCAGGCGGGCGCGGACGCTGCCCAGGTCGAAGGCGGCCCAGGTGATGCTCGGGCCAAGGGCCCAGGCATTCGCGGCGGATGAACCGATCTGCGAACCGCGCCCGGCGGTGAAGCCGAGGAACCCGCTGAGGCTGACCCGTGGGAACAGGTCGGCCTTGGCTACGCCGATACGCGCGGTGGCGGCGGCCAGTTTGCGTTCGGCGCTGAGGATGTCCGGGCGCCGTTGCAGCAGTTGCCCCGGGTCGCCGATCGGCAACGCCTTGGCAATCGCCGGCAGGTCTTTCGGGCCCAGGTCCACGGTCAGCTTGTCGGGGCGCTGGCCGAGGAGGGTGGCGATGCGGTTGCGCTCACGCACCTGTTCGGCCTGCAGTTGCGGCACGCTGGCCTCCACTGCTGCGAGGCGTGCGTCGGCACGCTCCACGTCGAGTTGGTCACCCACACCGGCGTCGCGCAGGCTGACGGTGATGGTGCGCGAGTCCTGCTGGTTCTTCAGGTTGTCGAGGGCGATGCGTTCACGCAGTTGCGCGCCGCGCAGTTGGCCGTAGGCGTCCACCAGTTCGGCAATCAGGGTGACTTGCAGTTGGTACAGGTCGGCCTCGGCGGCTTGCTGGTCGGCGTCGGTGGCTTCCAGGTTGCGCTGGATGCGCCCGAACAGGTCCAGTTCCCAGGCCATGTCCAGGCCCAGGTCGTAACGCTCGGTCTTGACCCGGCGGGTGGTCTGGCCGGGGATCTGGCCCTTGCCCTGGTCGCTGCTGACGCGGCTGGTAATGGTCGGCATGGCGTCGTTGCTGGCGTCATCACGAATCGCCCGCGCGGCCCGCAGACGGGCAAACGCCACGCGCAGATCACGGTTACCTTGCAGCGATTGTGTGACCAGCTGGTTGAGGGTCGGGTCGTCGAACTGCTGCCACCAGATGCCTTCGAACTTGGCGTGGTCATACTGCTTGGCGTCCGCGGCGGCGGTGATGTTCGCCGCCTCCGGGGTCTGGGTCTTGTAGTCCGGGCCCACGGCACAGGCGCTCAGCGCCAGGACCAGCAAGCTCGGCAGGAATACTTTCACACTCATTGCTGTGTCTCCAGCTTCAAGGCCTTGGCCGCTTTGCGCGCTTCGCTGCGCTCCACATAGCGACGGATCAGTACGTAGAACACTGGTGTCAGCAACAGGCCGAAGAAGGTCACCCCGATCATCCCGGAGAACACCGCCACGCCCATGGCATGACGCATCTCGGCACCGGCACCGCTGGACAACACCAGTGGCACCACACCCATGATGAAGGCGAACGAGGTCATCAGGATCGGCCGCAGACGCAGGCGGCAGGCTTCCAGTACCGCAGCGAGCGGGTCGAGGCCTTCCTGCTGTTTGTCCTTGGCGAACTCGACGATCAGAATCGCGTTCTTGCACGCCAGGCCCACCAGTACGATCAGGCCGATCTGGGTGAAGATGTTGTTGTCGCTACCGGAGATGATTACCCCGGTAATGGCCGACAGCAGCGTCATCGGGACGATCAGGATCACCGCCAGCGGCAGGCTCCAGCTTTCGTATTGGGCGGCCAGGACCAGGAACGCCAGCAGTACGCAGAGCGGGAACACGAACAGCGCAGTGTTGCCCGAGAGGATTTGCTGATAGGTCAGGTCGGTCCACTCGTAGGTCATGCCGTTGGGCAGTTCATCCTTCAACAGTTTTTCAATCGCCGCCTGGGCCTGGCCGGAGCTGTAGCCCGGTGCCGCGTTGCCGTTGATCTCGGCGGTGATAAAGCCGTTGTAGTGCATCACGCGGTCCGGCCCCGAGGTGTCGCTGACCTTGATAAAGGTCGCCAGCGGGATCATCTCGCCCTTGTTGTTGCGTACTTTCAGCTGGCCGATCTGGTCGGCGTCCTGGCGGAACTGTTGTTCAGCCTGCACGTTGACCTGGTAGGTACGCCCGAAGCGGTTGAAGTCGTTGGCATACAAGGAACCCAGGTAGACCTGCAGGGTGTCGAAGATGTCGCTGATCGCCACGCCGTGGGTCTTGGCCTTTTCGCGGTCGATGGCGGCATCGACCTGGGGCACGTTGACCGTGTAGCTGGTGAACAGGCCGAACAACTCGGGCACGCCACGGCTCTTGGTGATGACGTTCTGCACTTCTTTGTACAGCTCGTCATAGCCGAGGTTGCCACGGTCTTCGATCTGCAGGCGGAACCCGCCGATGGTGCCCAGGCCCTGTACCGGCGGCGGTGGGAAGATCGCCATGTAGGCTTCTTCGATGTTGGCGTACTGGCCATTCAACGCACCGGCAATTGCCCCAGCGGACATGCTCGCGTCTTTACGCTCATCGAACGGCTTCAGGGTCACGAACACAATGCCGCTGTTCGGGCTGTTGGTGAACCCGTTGATCGACAGGCCAGGGAAGGCAATCGCAGCTTCCACACCGGGCTGCTTCAGGGCGATCTCCGACATGCGCTTCATCACGTTTTCGGTGCGGTCCAGGCTCGCAGCGTCGGGCAGTTGGGCGAAAGCCACCAGGTATTGCTTATCCTGGGCCGGTACGAAGCCGGTCGGGGTGTGGGCAAACCCGAAGAAGGTCAGCACCATCAGGCCGGCGTACACGAACAGGGCAATGCCCGTGCCGCGAATCACCCGGCGTACGGTACTCACGTAGCCATGGCTGGACTTTTCGAAAAAGCGGTTGAAGGGACGGAACAGCCAGCCACCGAGGAGCTTGTCGAGGACCTTCGAGAAACGATCCTTCGGTGCGTCGTGACCGCGCAGCAACACGGCGGCCAGGGCAGGGGACAGGGTCAGCGAGTTGAACGCCGAGATCACCGTCGAGATCGCAATGGTCAAGGCGAACTGTTTGTAGAACTGCCCGGTCAAGCCACTGATAAACGCCGCTGGAATGAACACCGCACACAGCACCAGCGCCGTGGCGATGATCGGCCCGGTCACTTCGCTCATCGCTTTTTCAGTCGCCGGGAACGGCTCCAGGCCCAGCTCGATATTACGTTCGACGTTCTCCACCACCACGATGGCGTCGTCCACCACGATGCCGATGGCCAGTACCAATCCGAACAGCGACAGCGCGTTGAGCGAGAAGCCGAACAGGTGCATCACCGCAAAGGTCCCGATCAACGAGACCGGCACCGCCACCAACGGAATGATCGAGGCGCGCCAGGTCTGCAGGAACAGGATCACCACCAGCACCACGAGGATCAGCGCTTCGAACAGGGTGTGCACCACCGCTTCGATGGAACCGCGCACAAAGATCGTCGGGTCATAGGCGATGCGGTAATCCATGCCGGCCGGGAAGCTCTTTTTCAGCTCGGCCATCTTGGCGCGCACATCGTTGGAGATGTCGATGGCATTGGAGCCGGGGCGCTGGAAAATCGGAATCGCGACGGCCGGCTGGTTATCGATCAGCGAGCGCAGTGCGTATTGGCTCGATCCCAACTCGACCCGGGCGATGTCCCTGAGGCGCGTGATTTCACCGTTGGCGCCGGCGCGGATCACAATGTTCTCGAACTCTTCCTCGGTGACCAGGCGGCCCTGGGTGTTCACCGATAACTGGAAGCTGGTGTCAGACGGTGCAGGCTGGGCGCCCAGGGCACCGGCTGCCACCTGGCGGTTCTGCTCGCGGATCGCGGTGACCACATCGGTGGCGGTCAGGTTGCGCGAGGCGGTCTTGTTCGGATCCAGC
This sequence comes from Pseudomonas sp. JV449, assembly GCF_032424295.1. NCBI lineage: Bacteria > Pseudomonadati > Pseudomonadota > Gammaproteobacteria > Pseudomonadales > Pseudomonadaceae > Pseudomonas > Pseudomonas sp. JV449. Next base: position 184,516 of record NZ_VYKD01000016.1, read on the forward strand.
CATACACGCAGGGAGTAGTCGCCCATGCCGAACAACTGCACGTCGCCGACGCCGCCCAGGCGGGCCAGCTCATCCTTGATATTGAGGATCGCGTAGTTGGACAGGTACAGCATGTCGTAGCGCTGATCCGGGGAGGTCAAGTGCACCACCATGGTCAGGTCGGGGGAGGCCTTGTCCACGGTGATACCGATGCGCGTCACTTCCTCAGGCAGTTTTGGCTGAGTCCGTGTCACCCGGTTTTGCACCTGCACCTGCGCATTGTCCAGGTCGGTGCCCAGGGCGAAGGTGATGGTCAGGGTCAGCTTGCCGTCGGCCGTCGATTGCGAGGACATGTACAGCATGCCCTCGACGCCGGTGATGGCTTGCTCCAGCGGCGCGGCCACGGTTTCACCGATGACCTTGGGGTTGGCGCCCGGGAAGTTGGCGCGCACCACCACGGTCGGCGGCACCACCTCCGGGTATTCGCTGATCGGCAACTGGAACAGCGAGATCGCACCGGCGATCAGGATCAGCAGCGACAGCACCGCTGCGAAGATCGGCCGTGAAATGAAGAACTTGGAAAAATTCATCTTGAGTCGTATCCCTTAACCGCGTGGAGACGCAACGGCTGCGAGCTTGGGCGCGGTTTTTTCCGGCGCCACTTGCTCCAGGTTGCTGGCTTCAAGCGCTTGTCGTTGTTGGGCCAAGGCGGCGAGGGTTTCCTTGCTGGCCATCGGGATGGTTTCCGGGGCGACCGGCGAGCCGGGGCGTGCGCGTTGCAGGCCCTTGACGATAATGGTGTCGTCCTTGTTCAGGCCGCTGCGCACGATGCGCAGGCCTTCGATCTTCGGCCCCAGTTCCACTGCGCGATACGCCGGCTTGTCGCCTTCCATCACCAGCACGAACTTCTTGCCCAGGTCGGTGCCGACGGCCTCGTCGTTGATCAGCACGGCGGAGTAGGTGCCGCTGCCGACCAGCTTCAGGCGTGCATACAGGCCTGGGGTGTATTCGCCCTTGCTGTTATCGAACACGGCGCGCCCACGGATGGTGCCGGTGGCCGGGTTGACCTGGTTGTCGACGAAGTTCATCTGGCCCAGGTGCGGGTTGCCGGTTTCATTCGACAGGCCCAGGTACACCGGGGTGGTAGCGCCACGACGGCCTTGGCGAGCGAGTTCGGTGTACTTGAGGTACACACGTTCATCGGCGTCGAAGTAGGCGTAGACCTTGTCGGTGGAGACCACGCTGGTCAGCGCGGTGACGTCGGCGGTCACCAGGTTGCCGGCGGTGATTTCGGCACGGCTGACGCGGCCGCTGATCGGCGAGGTCACGCGGGTGAAGCTCAGGTTCAGCTTGGCCAGGTCCAACTGCGCTTGGATCCCGGCGACGGCGGCGCGGGCTTCCTGGGCGGCGGTGGTGCGCGAGTCGGCCAGTTCGGCGGAGATCGCATTGCTCTGGCGCAGGCGTTCGCCGCGCTGGGCTTCGTTGTCGCTGCGGGTGGCGGCGGCTTTGGTTTGAGCCAGTTGGGCTTCCAGGCGGCGCACTTCGGCCTGGAACGGACGCGGGTCGATCTGGAACAGCAGGTCGCCTTTCTTGACCAAAGCGCCTTCGGTGAAAGCGACTTGGTCAATCTGGCCAGAGACCCGTGGACGAATCTGTACGGTTTCGGGCGCTTCCAGGCGACCGGTGAATTCATCCCACTCGTTGACCGGCTGCTCAAGCACCTTGGCCACGCTGACTTTTGCCGGTGGCATGGCGGCCGCTTGTTCCGGGGTCTTGCCGCACGCGCTCATCACCACCACGGCCAGGATCGCCAGGGGGAAGCGCAAATGTTTGAGTGACTGTTCCATGAGGTGCATCCGCCAATGTATTTGAGATGGGCGGATCATGCGCGGCGAGGCGGTATGTCACGAATCGAATGAAGCAAAGGTAACTATCATTCGGAATGATATAAGCGCGGGGTTAGCCCTCTAGCATGGGGGTTTCGTTAGGGGGCTATCAATGGGCGTGATGACAAAAGACTGTTGTTGCGTGTGTAACGAACCTCTCAGGTCCTTTGTGTTGAGGCTACATATCCAGATTGCGGTGTAGCTTGACGTCTGCGCGATCAGTCGAATGCAAGCTGTTCCTGGATAGCGCGAATGGGATCATGAGCGAGTTGCTGTTTGCGTGACCGAGTGTGTTTGCGGCCCGATGTTTTAGGTGCAGCATCTTTGGTGGCGTCATCTGGAACCACCCACAGTGCGCTGGCCTTGCCGCCGTCGTTCAGCCGTTCGGCAATCGTTATTTCCATGGCATGGCGAAAGGCTTGCAGTTCTGGGCGGTCTGTTGAGTCGCCCTGGGCATCCAAGTCGTCGATGGTGCGTTGCCAGCCCGCCAGCGCGGGGTAGCTGCGCTTAAGGCTGCGCTTACCGACCACAGCGCTGAGTAATTGGGTGCACAGGTGTTGTCCTTGGGGCGTGAGGCCGTGATAGCTGACGAACTCCTGGCGATTGGTTTCCATACGGATGAAGCGGATATGTTCATCGTAGCGATGGTGACGGGGATGAAAGAAGGTCATGACGTCTGCCGTGGGGTAAAGCGCCGGGGCGCCAGGGAACTTGCCCCAGTCGGCCTTGCCCTTGACCGAATTGCAATCGACACACGCAATCGCCAGGTTGCGCGGATGCAAGGCGAATTGAGGATAGGTGTCGCGTGACAGCACGTGTTCGATGGGTGCTGCACTCGCATGGTTAAGCAACCAGCGCTTGCAGTAACAACACCTGGGCTCCTGGCGGCTTTTCAGCGCTACGCGCAAGCGTTTTTTGAGCGCCGCACAGTCAGCTTTGGCAGGGTCGCCCAGCTTGCCCCAGATAGTTTTATCAAAAGCTTTTGCCCCCTTGCGCAATGCGTGCAGAAACTTGCGCTGTTCGCTGTAGGGGAGCGCTGCCTTCGGCTCGCCGGTGGGGCGGGTCATGCTGGCAACGCCTGTTGCGCAAGGGCAAAGGTTTCGGTGATGGCAAGACTCGCGTGGTCGATGAGTTGCAGGTCCTGTTGGTAGCGCTTGTCTTCGGCGTCACCGGAGGTCTTCATGATGGTTGTCATGTATTCCAGTGCTTTCCTGAGGTCTTCATGTTGTTGGGCATACTTACCCGCCTGGCCCCGGTTGGTTGCTCGAATCGCCTCTGTCACAAGCGCCGCGCAGCGCTCGGCGACTTCCCGGTTGTGCGGGGTGTAGGTCTCGAAGCCCTTGAGCAGGATGGTCTCTACTGAGTGGCGCTGTTCAGGCGCAATTTCTGTCAGTTGATTGTCCTTGGCCATAAAACAATGGCTCAGGTTGTCCTTGGCATTGGCAACCAGCGTCGGTGAATGGGTGGCAATCACGAACCGGGTTTGCAGACGTTCTGCCATCAGGCTGAACAGGCTCGGCAGCAACTGCTGCCAACCGACATGCAGGCTCACTTCTGGCTCATCGATCAGCAGCACTTTGCCGGGGCCGGCGCTTGCCATGATTTTGGCGAACAAGAGCAGCACCTGTTGTTCGCCGGAGCTGAGGTCGGTGAATTTCAGCAGGTTGGAATGGCCTTGGCGACTCAATGCGAGACTCAGTCCCTTGAGGGAAACATGTTCACTGACCGCGAGGGCAAGGGGAATGACTTGGGCGGCCAGGTCGAGTGGTCGCAGCAGTTCGTTGAATGCACCATTGGGCGCAAGGTACAGGCGCTGTTTGAGGCCCATGCGCTCAAGCAGGTTTTCCAGCAACGCCAGGCGCTCAGGTATCTCGACCGTTTCGACCAACAGGTCGATCAACTTGCGCTCGATGGTTTGCGATGAATACCCGGTACTCGTCCGGTCGCCCAGGTAGCGATAATGAGGATACTTCTCGCGATTGCCCAAGGGAAAACGGTCAATCGGCCCGACCACAATGGCCACACTGGCGGTGGACTGTTGCTGCAGGTGGTCAACCAGAGAAGCCAACAACAGGCTTTTGCCGGCACCATTGTTACCGATGACGTAGGTGCAGGAAGATACGCTGCCTGGTTGCGCGAGCAGGTGCTCCAGCGGGCGCCGGTCGAGCAGTGAAATTTCCCGTACTCGATCAACGGGCGGAACCCGAGTCCCGCCGATGCGGGTCCTGAGCACATCCTTGGTGTCCAATTCTACGCAAACGCCGTCGACATCCTCATACCCAGTGTCGAACCATTGGGCAAACAGCCCTTTGAGTGAACCCAGCAGCTTCGACTCAGGGTATTGGCTAAAGCGCAACGCTCCATCTGACCTCCATATCTGGTAAATCGCTGCTGAGAAGTAGGCGAGCTCTTCTGCGCTGACCCCCCGAATCCCAGACAGCAATTTGCGTGTGTCGATGCACAACGTTCTGTCTGCCTGGGATTTTTGGCTATTCAACAACCAGGCGTAGTAGCGGGTGGCGTTGCCAGCGTCGTTATAGCTCGTGAAATCGAACACGGCTTCAAGCAGGTCATTGCTGGACAGGTGTTGCTTGAGTTTATCCAGGGAGGCGGGGGTTGGGGTCCGGCCAGGCGTGAACACCATCAGTGTTCGCCCCGTTAACGTGCCTTCTTCGGTCCGTTGTAACAGTGAGACGAAGGGCTGTTTCAAGTCGACCGGGTTATCCAGCAGTGACAGGCCCTCACGTTTGAAGTCATTCGGCAGACCTTGGATCAGTTCGGCATTGACGCCTTGCACGATCAGTCTGAGTCGGGTCAAGTGGTGTAGGGCCGCGCTACCTTCAACAAGCAAGTATGCAAACCGGCCCTGATGGAGGTCGAAATGCTTGACGAAGGCTTCGCCACTATAGGGCTCCAGGTCGATCAGCCCTTCATCGCGCGCCAAGCCGGTGGCGAGTGCTCCGCTGATCTGGGCATGGCGGCGGTCGAAACGGGCTTGGGTGGCAAGAAAATAAAAAAGTGCGTCGAACAGGTTGAGGCACTCTTCTCCGTCCAGTTGCTCCGTGACCTCATCCAACAGCACTGATAGCTGTTCGTAGGTCTGTTCGTCGCATGCAGTGATTTTTTCGGCGAGGCCACAGTGCTCCATCAGCATGTGCACGCAGGCCTGAATGGTGTCGTGGTAGACCCAGTACTTAGTCTCCCGCTCCTTGACCCATTTAGGGCTGTCCCAGTCCACGATTTGCACGGCGAGGACATAGAGCAAAACCTGCTGGAATTGAGCGTCCGTCATCTCGCTCTGAAGCTGACTGGCCTGTGCGCGTGCTAATAGCTCGCCGAGCCAGATATGACTTTCTTCCATGAATGTCCACCTGTTTCCTATGACATTAGAGACCGGGGACCGCCCCCGAGGTGCATGGGTTTGAAGTTTACCTATCGATTCAAGTAGTGGCGAGTAGCCATTTTCGACTGTCTGCCAGCCACCTAAAAAAAATGGGCTGCGGGTTTTCCCCGCAGCCCAGGACCCTACGTGGTACCGAACCCCACCTGCACCGTCAGCGCCCCCTGGTTATCCCCCAACCCAATGCCATAACGCCCCTCCAGATCATCGTTGATGCACAGCTGCAATTCCCCGGTCTGCCCCGCCGGAATCTCCGCCAGGTCACCCACCAGAAACGGTGTCCCGCTGCTGCTCACACGGCCAATCAGCGCGCCCTCATTGGCTCCCGGCAAGGTGTAGCCCGCCTTGGCGATCAGCCCGGGGCTGCCGTTGCCATCGACCAGGCCGCCCACCGGGCTGGCCAGCCACTTGCTGCTGACATACCGCACCAGGCGCGGGCTCGGGCCGCTGATCTGCACGCCAGTGCCTTGCCATGGCTGGTTGGCCTGCACCTGTACTGTCGCGGCCTTGAGCTCGTTGCACAGGGTGTCGCCGGCCTGGATCGACAGCGCGGCGATGGTCAGGCTGGGGTTGGAGGTGCCGGTAGTGGGGAACACGCCATCACCCACCAGGAACAGGTTGTTGTGGTCCCAACTGCGTTGGGTCTTGTCCACCACCGAGGTCTTGGGGTCGTCCCCCATGCGGTAGGTGCCCATCAAATGCCCGGCACCCTGGAACGAATAGGATTGCCCTTGGTAGGTGAACACCCCGGGCGGGATGTCGGCAGTCAGTTCGGTAGCCCCGAGCAGTTCGGTGATGACATGGCTGGCCAGGATCCGCGCCTGTTTGAAGCCTTCCTTGGTGTAGTCGGACAGGTCGTAGTGGATTTCCGGGCGGGGTATGCCCAGGCGGTCCTTGTATTGGCCGGAAGGCACGATATAGCAGTTGGCGTTATTGGGATCTTCCTCCACTTGCTCCACCAGGAAGCCTATCCGAAATTGCCGCGTGAGCAGGTTGTTCAGCTGTTGCACCAGCGCCGTGCCGAACAGCACCAGGGGCGCGCCCGGTGTGTTTGGCAGCGGGTTGGTCTTGCTGACGTTGGTGCCATCAATCAGGTCGGCGACGGTGGTGTAGGGATCGCCGATCGGCCAGTTGAAGCCCTCGTTGCCGATCTCGATCCGCCAGGCCGCGCGCTGGCTGCGGAACGCGCCGTCGCGCAGGCTTTCGATGCCGGAGGTGGACACCGGGCCGCGATACGGGAACACCGTCTTGCCCTCGGGCATCAGGCCCCAGGCCAGGTAGATCGGGTGGTCCGCCAGGCTGCGCCCGACTTGGCCGCTGCTGTTGGCCACGCCGTTGGGCCAGGCGCTGCTGGTGGAATTGAGCAGCAACTTGGGCGTCTCGATGGCATGGGCGGCGATCACATAACGTTGCCCCACCGCAACGCCGGTGCCGGTCGGTGGTCCGTCACCAAGCTGGTACTGGATGAACTCGATACCGCTGATGCTGTTGTCCGCCCCCACGGTGACCTTGCTCGCCACGGTCTTGTACAGCACCCGCACATTGCCGGTGTTGAGCGCGTTGTTCATGGTCACCGTGGCATCGTACTTGGCCTGGATCGGGCAGATCGGTGTGCAGTTGGTGTTACCCGCGCACACCCGTCGCCCGGCATACGGCTGCGAGTTGCGCCCGGCCGGCGTCGGGCTGACCACCAGGGGCAGGCCCTCGAATGACTGGCCCTGCACCGCGCTGACGAAGCTGCCATCGACCAGCGACAGCGGGATGCTGGTCATCGGGTATTCATAGTTGGCCGGGAAGGTAATGCCCAGGTACGCCTGGTCGGCCACGTTCGCCGCCACACCGATCTCCGCTTCGGCACGGCAATAGGCGCTTTGCAGGTCGTTGTAGCTGATCGGCCAGTCCACCCCCACGCCGTACAGGGATTTCATCCGGAAATCATTCGGCAGCATGCGCAGGCAGGTGGCGACCCAGTGCCAGGTGGTGCCGCCGCCCACGCGCTCATAGGTACTGGTGAACGGCAGCGGGCCTTTTTGCACCAGGTAGCTGACCTCGGGGTTTTTCCAGTTGTCATTGATCAGGTCGGCGATGGTCGCGCGCGGTGCGTTCTGTTCGGCCGGCTTGCGCAGCGGGCTCAAGGTGCTCACCGGCGGGTAGGGTGATTCGGGCGTCTTCAACGTCGCGGTATAGAAACGCTCCAGGTACTGGTTGCGATTGGGCGGGATCTCCGGCCCCGATTCCAGCACCAGCACTTGCACCCCGGCCAGGCCCAATTGATAGGCAATGAGGCTGCCCGCAAGGCCCGCACCGACAATCACCACATCTGCTTGTTCGCTACTCATGACGATGCTCCTGGCTGCGTGCTGGCGTTAACCCCGGTGAAGTCTTCCAGGCTGGGCGGCGGGCTGTTCCAGTAGCCGAAGAAGAACTCGCTGTAGCCCATGGGGTGGGCCTGGGCAATACTCCACGCCCAGCTCTGGGTGTAGGCCTCGTCACTCACCACGGTTTGCTCGCCGAGCGGGAACGCGCCCTGGGTATACGGCTGGTACCACACGCCCAGCAGCCAGAGCTTCATGATCGCGCGTGCCACCTGGGCGGTTTGCGTCGGTGCCGGTTGGCCGTTCTGCATCAGGATCGCTGTGCCGATTTGCTGCGGTGTCGCCTGCTCGGCCGCCAGCGCGGCGTACTGGGCCAGCAAGGCGCTGAGCACGCTTTGGCCGACGCGCGGGCCGATGAAGTTGAGAAAGGTGTTGGGCAGGCCGATGGGGTCCACGGAGGGCGCCAGCAGTTCCTGATCGATGCCGGTGAGCACCACGCTCAGGCCGGTGAAATTGTCCAGGTCGGTACTCATGGCTGACTCCTTGTCACACCGGTGGATTGGGCGCGTTCGAGCAGGTAGGTGAAGTCCGCGAAGCTGGTGCGCGGCGACTGGGTCACGTGGGTGGCGGCATTGCCGTGACAGGCGATGCAACTGGACGACGCCTGGGGTACGGTGCCCTGGATATAGGTCTCCAGCGTGGCATTGGCGAGGAACGACGGCGCCGGGTTGCCCAGCGGCCTGGTTGCGGAGATCTGGCACGGCGGCTGGCCGCTGAGCGTCGGCCACTGGGTGCTGATCAACTGGTAGTTGGCCCATACACTGTTGGGATTCACCGTGCGCAGCAGGGTCTGGTAGGTGGTGTTGAGGGCCTTGGTTTCATCCGTCAACGGTATCTCGCGCACGATCTGCGAGGGCGTGGCCTTCACCGCCGGGTTCCATGGCCGGGGCGGCGGCTGGTTGACCTCGGCCTGGCTGCTGGCGTTGTAGAACAGGTACGGGCCTTTGCGCTCGGCGGGCGGCGTGGTCTTTTCCGGCACATTGTCGACGTGTTCGAAGGTCGACCACACCCACTGCGGCGCGCTGGTGGTCTTGTGCACGATATGCAGGCCCACCAGCCCGACCGGCTCGGCCACGCAGGACTCGGCCACCACCGGCCCCTTGCTCGGGTCGCTGTTGCCCGGCGTATACACCAGGGCATCGACACTATGGAAGCTGGCGGGATTGTCGTTGCCGTCCAACACCTTCCACGCGGCCTTGACCATCAGCGAACCCACCTCACTGGTGCTCGGGTTACCGCAACTGAACGCCACGGCATTGGTCGGGCTGGCGGCAAAAAACGCCTGTTGGCCCTGGATGCTGTAGAGGCCGTTGTTGACGATGCCGTCGAACATGGCTTGGTTGACCACGATTTCATTGCGCGTGTACACGCCGCTCTGGTCCACCAGGGGGCCGCTTTCAAACGGCTGGATAAACTCGTCGAGCACATCCGGAACCTTGCCCATCTGTTGCAGCAAGCGCCCGGAACCCTTGCCTTCACAGGCTTTCGGAACGCTGGCGGGCGCATGAAAGGGCAGCGGCTTCTGCCCTTGGGCCAGGAATATCTGATAGCTCTCCTTATAGCTTTCCCACACGGTGGCCGCGTCCTGCTGGCCGATCTGCACAGCGCTGTTGGGTTGACCCGTGTCCAGGGCCGGCCAGTTCAGCGCGATGAACGTCTGCCACGACATTTCATCGAAGTTGGCTTGCAGGCTGGACAGGGAAAAGGGCGGGGTCGCCGTGACATCGAAGGGTATTTGCGTAGACAACGTGGGGGCCGCGACGACCAGGGGGCTCAGCAACGCGCCAAACAGCGCACAGCCGAACCCGGGCCGGGGGCGATGGGTTTCCATTCTCATCGGTATCTCCTAGGCATCAGGCGCCGGGAGACAGTGGGTCCGTCATGGACTCTTCAATGCGCCTCCTGGCACGGGCTAGAGCGTAGATAAGGTTGGCAGCGCAGGTGTATGGGCGGCTAGATTTGTTCGTAATAAAAACAATCGCCAAGCAGGCTGTGGAGCAGACGCGCGACTTTCCGTAAACATTTTGACCTCGCTACTATCCAAGCCTTAAGCACTGATGGCAGTATGAAATCACTTTCAAGGGAAGGAATTTCAGCACGTGGTACCCACCAACTTTACCCATGACCAATTCGCATGCCTGAGCGAATGGCACGAAAAGGTCTTCGACAAGACCGATACCACCCATCGCGACGCTTACAGCCAACTGCGCAACGCCTATGACATCACCAAGCGGTGGGCTGAGACTTTACAGGAGCGTCTCTTCCCCCAAGGCACCACTAAAACCATTCGCCGACCCATAGACCAGTGGAACAGAAAGTTCGTGGCCTACAACTGGTCGCGTATCTATCCGTACGCGGATGCTCCCCTGGAGCTGGCCTACACCGTAGGCATCGACGCCGTTGACGGTTTCTTCGTCAAGATCGATCTGGTCGACGCCAAACTCGACGATGCCTCCCTGCGCAGGCGCTACGACGAAATCCGTGGGCCTTACCACGACTCGCCGATTGTTGCGCTCATGTCGGCCGAAGAAGGCCTGGCGATAGGCTTCTCGGGAATCATCGAGTGGAGCGCACACGCCATCAACCATTTCCCAATCGGGTACAACCAAGTGGCCGAACAACTGGGTTTGATTACAACGCCGAACGCTGCGCAACTGTTGCAGCATTTTCAGTGCTGCAAGGATTTCAGAGAACGGCAGCCAAAGTGGAGCAGCGAAATGACGCAGTTGTTTGTGCGTCTTGCCATCGCGGTTCATGAGTTGGGTTTTGACTGGTGGGCCACGAAAGCCACCAACACTCAGTTGGTATTCGGCGGGAAAGAAAAAAGCGCCATTCGGGGATCGACGATGGGGGCACTGTTTGTGCGCTTTGATTGTGTCGAAGTCCGATGGTTGGCGTTTGACGGCCTGGATGCCGTGCCGCTGAACCAGAAGTTGAGCCCTGAACTGGTGGCATTGGTTGAAGCGGCCAATGCGCAGAAACAGGGCGTTTCGGCAAAACGAGGCCAGCGTTCCAGCCGCATTGGCTATTGGCCGGATCAGTACCGCATCGAAGAGGTTGTCGCCATGGAAGAGGACGTATTGCTGGGTGACAGTGCGCTGTCTGAGGCCAATATCATCACCCGCAATCAAATCTATTTCGGCCCGCCCGGCACGGGCAAAACCTGGACCTTGCAACGTCTGCTCGAGGCCGACTACCCTTCGCAACGCTTCGAATTCGTTACCTTCCACCAGTCTTACGGCTACGAAGAATTTGTCGAAGGGCTGCGTCCGGTGATTTTCGACAGCACCGCTGCTCATGCGGATGCGACCACCACCGGCGACGTTCGTTATGAGATTAAACCGGGTGCTTTCTTGCGCCTGTGCGAGCGGGCCAGGAAGGACCCTGCGCATCAGTACGCGATGGTGATCGACGAAATCAACCGAGGCAACATCAGCAAGATTTTCGGCGAACTGATCACCTTGATCGAACTCGACAAGCGTGAAGGTGAGGTCAATTCGGTGACACTGACACTGCCCTATTCAGGCAAGCCGTTCAGCGTGCCTTTGAACGTCGACGTGATCGGCACGATGAACACCGCCGACCGTTCGTTGGCGCTGGTCGATACCGCCTTGCGCCGCCGCTTCGAGTTCATCGAACTGATGCCGGATCCCCGTGTATTGAAGGGTGTCACGGTGTCCAAGGGCGATCACCAGATTGACCTGGAACAACTGTTGACCGCCCTGAACATGCGCATCGAAGCGTTGTATGACCGTGAGCACACCATCGGGCATGCCTATTTCACGCCATTGAAAGGCATGTCCTCGGAGCAGCGTTTCGGGGCCTTGGCCACGCTTTTCAGAACCCGGATCATCCCGCTGCTGGAGGAGTACTTTTTCGACGATTGGCAGAAAATAAGGCTGGTACTGGGCGACAACCAAAAGAAAGCGCCTGAGCTCCAGTTTGTACGCGATGTTGAGTCGGGCAGAGGGGCCACGAACCTGTTTGGTTCGAGTGATGAGTGGGACGAGTATGCGCTACGGCCACGCTATAGCCTGAATGCTGACACCTTCAACATACCGCAAGCGTACATCGGTATCTATTCGACGCTATTCAAGCCTGTCGCCGAATGAGTGCCGTACAGATCTTTGAGTACGGCAGGCTGGTGGAGTCTGGCGACGGGGTGAGCGCAACGGTAATCCCCGGGCGCGTATTTGCCTGGCTGGAAGAGCAATGCCTGAAAGCCGACGAGCACGCACCTGCCTGGCTCAGACTGACCAGCCGCCGAGGGCAGCGCGTTATCCAGGTGACCAGCTATGTGGGCGTCCTGCGTGCACCTTGCGGTTTCCAGATCGAGATCCTGCCCAAGATCGGCAGCGAAACATCAGCGTCCCTGGCGCGCCGGAAACTGATCGAGATGCTCAAGTGCCTGCGCGGTTTTCGTCACCTCAAGACGCTGAATGCCGATCTTCAGGCTGACCGAATGCCGCTACTCGAGGTGTTCCTGCAACAGTTTCTCGAGACGGTCAGGCATGTCGTCAGGAAAGGGCTGCGCAGTGATTACACCGCCCGGCAAGCCAACTTATCCAGCCTGCGCGGCAAGCTGGTGATGGCGCGTCACCTCTCGGAGAATCTGGTGCGGCGCGACCGGTTCTTTACCGAGCACGATGAGTTCACTCCGGACCGTGCTGAAAATCGCCTGATTCATGCGGCCCTGCGCAAAGCACTGGGTATGTGCAGCGCGCCCGCCAATCAGCGTCTGGCGCGCGAGTTGTGTTTTGTTTTCGCTGATGTGCCGCTGCCCACCGATGTGGCGCAGGACTTCAAACGCATCCGGCTGGACCGGGGCATGGCATATTACGAACCTGCCCTTGAATGGGCGCGGCTCATCCTGCAGGGCAACAGCCCCGTACCGGGCGCCGGCCAGCATCACGTGCCGTCGTTGTTGTTTCCGATGGAGGCGGTTTTTGAGGCCTATGTGGCGAAGCATCTGGCGCGCCAGTTGGAGGACGGCTTTGGCCTGAAAACCCAGGTCAGCCGCGAGCACCTGGTGGTGCACAAGGACGAGAACTGGTTCCGCCTGAAGCCCGACCTGCTGGTTCAAGAGGGCACGCAGCCGCGAATGGTGCTCGACACCAAATGGAAGTTATTGGATCGCGCCAAAGGCAACCGTTTCGAGAAGTACAAGCTCAGCCAGGCCGACTTTTACCAGCTCCATGCGTACGCCCACCTCTACTTGAAGGACGCCGGGCACGCCGTTCTGATCTATCCATGGACAGAGTCGTTCTGCGAACCCTTGCCCGTTTTCGATTTCAAGAGCGCCGAGGGCTTGAAACTCTGGATCCTGCCGTTTTGCCTTGAGCGCAGTAAATTGCTGCTCCCCGAGGCATCCCCCCTGGGGAGATTTATCAGCACTGAGGGGGCTCAGGCCGGCTCTGCATCCGCCTCAACCCGAATATAAGTGCGAAACACATGGTCCCACAGCGGCGAAGACACACCGAAGTTCTTCTCGATGCCTTTGCGGTGATGCAGGTCGTGATTGGCCACCAATCCCGGAATAAAGGCGTAGGCCCAATGCTGCGGGCGGTGCATCACGTAGTGCAGCGAGATGTAGACGAAATAGCCCGTCACCGCGCCGATAAACGCCGAGGTGAGGCCGATGGACCAGGCGAGCAACAACAGCACGGCGAAGGTCGAACTGGTTTTCCAGCTGGACACGCCGATGTAGGCCAGCACGTCGATATGGTGGGTCCAATGCTCGCGGCGATACAGCGAATGGAACAGGAAACGGTGCGCCGAATACTCCACCAGCGTCCAGGCCAGCAGGCCCGACAGTGCCAGCCAGGGCTCAAAGGGCGCCAGATAGAGGGCAGCTACCACAAACAGCGGAACGGTGAAGAAATCGAGGTAATAAGCAACCGATGACATCAGCCATTTATTGGAAGCAGCCATGCGCGGAATATCCCTGTAGTGCGAAATGGACGGGCGCGGGATTGTCCGGTGTCGGGCCGCCGTATACAACATCCCGGCGTGGCGACGTGGTGGATTTGTGAGTCAATCGCCCTAGCAGCGTCGAATAGCCGTTGATCCGCTACGTTGCAACAACTCAATCCGGTCCGCCGGCACCAGCGTACGCAAGGTCTTGTACAGCACCCGGGTTTCCAGCAGGTTCCATACCCGCAGCATGGTTTCCAGCGCGTCCAGGGGTTTGCTGATGAAGTCCCGGGCGCCCAGGGCCAGGGCACGCAGGCGCGTGTCGCGGGTCGCGTCGGCAGTGAGTACCAGGATCGGCAGGTATTCACCCTGGGGGATGCGCCGGTTGAGTTGCTCCAGCACCGCAAAGCCGTCGAACTCCGGCATGTGCAGGTCGAGGATCACCAGGTCCGGCTCGAAGCTGTTGAACAACTCCAGGGTGCGCAGCGGCTGGGTGCTGCTCAGCACGTTGGTCAGCCCTTCGCGTGCCAGCAGTTGCTCCACCAGGTCGAGGTTCGGGCGTTGGTCGTCGATGATCAGGATACGCAGGTCGAGGTTCACGCGGGCTCCGGAAAAGCTTGGTCGAGGTGGGCGAGAAACGCCGGCACGTTGATCGGTTTGTTCAATACCGCGGTGGCGCCGGCTTCCTGCAAGGTCTGGCGGGTAAGGTCGCTGGTGTCGGCGGTGATCATCAGCACCGGTGTTTCGCGGGTGATCGGTGACTGACGCAGGCGTTGCAGCACCTTCAAACCATTGATGTCCGGCAGCGACACATCCAGCAGAATCAGCTGTGGCGCATGCTGCGCGGCGAGGTCCAGGCCCAGTTGGCCTTGCATGCTCGACAGCAGGCGTATGCCGGGCCGACGTTGCAGCAGGGTTTCGATCAGCGCCAGGCTGGAGAGGTTGTCCTCGATGCACAACACCTTGCCCTCGAAGGTGCTGACGACGGGAGCAGGGCGCTTCAATTCGGTGTCGATGCCGGGCGTGGCAATACTCTGGGCGTGGGCCACGCGCACGAAGGGCAGTTCCAGGGTGAAGCGCGAGCCGACGCCGGGCTGGCTCTGCACCTTGAGTCGGCCGTCCATGTTCTCCAGCAGGCTTTTACTCAGTGCCAGGCCCAGGCCGCTGCCTTCCACATTCGGGTCGGCCCCCAGGCGTTCGAAAGGCTTGAACAGTTGCCCCATATGATCGGCTGCGATGCCGTTGCCGGTATCGCACACAGCCACGCTGACTCGTTGTCCACGGATATCGACCTCAAGGCTCACCTGGCCATCGCGCCGGTTGTATTTGATCGCATTGGACAGCAGGTTCAGCAGCACCTGGGTCAGGCGCTGGCGGTCGGCAACGATGCCCGTATCCGCCGCCAGTGCCGGCAGCGGCCGCAACTGCACGCCTGCGTCGGCGGCCATGGGCGACACCAGCGTCAGCGCCTCTTGCAAGGTGCCCGCAAGCGGGATCGGCACGATATTCAACGCCAGGCTTCCGGCCTCGATCTTGGCGATGTCCAGCACTTCATTAATCAGCGTGAGCAGGTGCTGGCCGGCGCGCAGAATATGACCGACATCGGCCTTTTGCGCCTTGGGCGCGTCCATGTCCAGCAGTTGCGCAAAGCCCAGGATCGAGTTGAGCGGGGTCCGCAGTTCGTGGCTCATGCGCGACAGGAATTGGCTTTTGGCGCGGCTGGCGCGTTCGGCTTCCTCGCGGGCGGTGCGCAGGGCGATCTCCGCCGCGCGGCGGTCGGTGATGTCGCGGGTGATCTTGGAAAAACCGCGCAGGGCGCCGGTGCCGTCGTATTGCGCCGTGATCACCACGCTGGCCCAGAACCGCGTGCCGTCCTTGCGGCAGCGCCAGCCTTCTTCGGTGTAATCACCGTTGCGGGTGGCCTCGCGCAACGCCATGTCCGGGTGCTGCGGGCATTCCTGGGGCAGGTAGAACAGCGAGAAATGCTGGCCGATTATCTCTTGTTCGGTATAGCCCTTGATCCGCTCGGCGCCGTTGTTCCAACTGGTGACATGGCCCGCCGTGTCGAGGGCGAAGATCCCGTAGTCCTTGACCCCATCGATGATCAGCCGCAAGCGTTCTTCGTTGTCGCGCAAGGCGCGTTCGCGTTCGGCCAGCAACAGTCCGGCCTCCACCAGGCTGGTGCCCAACTGGCCGATTTCGTCTTTTTCCGGCGGCTGTGGCAGCAGCGGCGAGCCCAGGGCCAGGCGTTGGGCATTGCGCTGCACATTCTGCACCCGGGCGACAATGCCCTTGGACAGAAACAGCACCGCGACAATCGCCCCGAACAAGCCGCAGATCGCCGCCAGCCAGGTCGACAGCAACAAGCGTTGGCGGGTTTCGGAGGCGGCGGCGCTGCGCTCGGCCAGCAACGACGCCTCAAGGGTGAGCATGGTGCTGATGTGCTGGCGCAGGGCATCGAGGATGTGCTTGTTGCTGATCAGGATGGCACTGATGGACTCCGGTGTGGCGTCGCTGTCCTTGAGCATTTCCTCCAGCCCGTCGACCTTGCCGTCGATCAGCGGCTTGATCGCGCTGAGCTGCTCGCGCACCCGTTGATCGCGTACGTTGCGGTCCAGTCGGCGCAGGGCCGACTCGATCTGGGGCTTGGCGTTCAGGTAGCTGGGCAGGAAGTCTTCGCGGCGGGTGAGCAGGTAACCGCGCACACTGGCGGCGGCTTCCGCGAGCAGGGTATGCACGGCCTGGATATCGCCTTGCACGCGTAAAACCCGGCGCACATCCTCTTCGGCACGGGCGGTCTGGCGTTCCGTGGTGTAGATCAGCACCAGGGACAGCAACAGCACCACCAGTGGCAGTGAAATCACCACCAGCGCCTTGCCGCGCAGCGGCAGGTCGGCCCAACGCTTTCTCATTTGGGCCGCCTCATGTGGGTGTCACCAGGCCCAAGGCGATGCCCCGCACGGCGGCCTGGGTACGGTCAGCCGCGCCGAGCTTGCCGATCACCCGCTCGACATGGGCCTTGGCCGTGCCGGTGGTAATGCCCAGGTGTTCGCCGATGGCGCGGTTGCTCATGCCGTTGGCGACCAAGCCGAGGACCTGGCGTTCCCGTGGGGTGAGCGGTTCGCCGGGGGCGGCACCGCTGGCCTGGCGTTCGGTCATGCGCCGCAACAGCCGGGCGCTGACCGCCGTGTTGAGCGCCTCGCCACCGGCGGCCACTTGTTGTAGCGCATGGATCACCTCGGCGCGGCTGGCGTCTTTGAGCAAGTAGCCCACCGCACCGGCATTCATGGCCGCCTCCAGGTACTCGGGGCTGTCGTCCATGGTGAACATCACCACCTTCACCGCCGGCAGGCGTTGTTGCAGCAAGCGTGCGGCGCCCAGGCCGTTGAGCCCGGGCATGCGGATGTCGAGGATGACGATATCCGGCAGAAGCTGTTCGCACAGTTCCACCGCCTGCAGGCCATCACTGGCCTGGCCGACCACCTCGAACTGCGGGTGGCCGGCCAGCAGGGAGACAAAGCCGGTGCGCGTGACTTCATGGTCGTCCGCCAGCACCAGGCGCAGGACGTGGGTCATTGCGGGACTCCAATCAAGTGCGCAGGCACGCGGGCGTGCAGCCGGGTACCGCCGTCGACGGTGCTGACGCAGGTGAAGCTGCCGCCCAACAGGCTGGCGCGCTCCTGCATGGTGGCGAGGCCCAGATGCTGGACGTCATCTGCTGATGGCTCTGCCTTGAAGCCTCGGCCATTGTCGTCCAGCCGCAGGGACGCCTGGCCGTCGTGCAGCGCCAGGACCAGTTGCACTTGACTGGCGCGCGCATGCTTGAGCACATTGTTGATGGCTTCCTGGCCGATCCGGAACAAGGCGATTTCCACCTGGCTGGGTAAGCGCGTCTCACAGTGCGCCTGCCACACCACGTTGATGCCGGCGTCACGCAGGCGGTCGGCTTCCTTATCGAGGGCTTTGAACAAGCCGAAATCATCCAGCACCGTGGGACGCAGGCCCGCAATCAGTTGCCGGCCCTCGCCAACCGAGTGTTGGGCCAGGGTAAGAATCGCCTCCAGGTCGGCGGCCAATGCCTCCGGCAGCGGCGGGCAGCGCCCGGCAAAGCCTTGCAGCCGCTGGTGCAGGCCCGCCAGGGTTTGCGCCAGGCCATCGTGAAGGTCGTAGGCGACGCGTTTGCGTTCGTCTTCCTGGGCGCGGAGCAAGCGGTTGACCAGGTCGGACAGGGTTTTGTCGCGCAGCTTGAGGGTGCTCAGCAGCCGGTCGTTTTCCAGGTGGGCGGCCAGTAATGTGGCGAGCAGTTGCAGGGACTCGCTGTCTTCGTGCTCCGGCGCCCGCAGGCTGACGCTATTGCCCAGCACCAGTACACCAAAGGCATCGCCGTCACCGGCGCGCAACGGCACTTGCAACACGCTGGGCACGTCCTCGGATGGACGCTCCTGCCAGCACGCCGTGCGCAGGCTGCGGTCGGCGAGGGCGGCCAGGCTGCCCAAGCGCGACGGGGTGCCATGGCGGGCGCTGGTATAGGCGATGCCCTCGGCGTCCCACTCCTGCAGCAGCCCGTGGTCCATGGCCAGAAACGCGCAGGCCCGCGCGAGCACGCGTTCGCGCATGGCGTCGGGGGCCAGTTGGCGCAATTCCTGGCCGGTATCCACCAACAGGCGCAGGCGCGCCGTACGACTTTGCGATTGGCGAAAGTGCGCGCGCATGGCCAGGGCGCTGCCGGGATCATGGGGCGTGTCATGCATGGTTGATGCTCCATTGCTGCGGGCGCGAGGGGGATCTATTAGACATGGTCGGACCCCTTGGGCGCTATCTGCCAAATGGCATAGGTAAATACCTCCGGTTGGCCGATGGCGGCTGGCGGGCAGGTTGGCAAAGTGGCCTCAACGACGACCACTGGAGTAATGCAATGAAATTCGATATCGCCCCGATCGCCCTGATGTTTGCCCTGAGCGTACCGTTTGTTCATGCCGCCGAGACGGCCCCGTATGTCTACCGTGAAGTCGCCCAGGCGCCGGCCAATGTCAAAGACCGCGAGATTGCCGGTTTATTCGATCGCTGGAACAGCGCCCTGCAGACCGGCAACGCGAAATCCGTGGTCGACCTCTACGCGCCGGGCGCTGTGTTGCAGCCGACCGTTTCCAACCAGGTGCGCACGACGCCGGAGCAGATCACCGACTACTTCGACCACTTCCTGGCGCTCAAGCCGGTGGGCCAGATCAACTACCGCGAGATCCGCCAGCTGGGCAGCAACGTGGCCATGGACAGTGGCGTCTACACCTTCACCCTGACCGAGTCGGATGGCAAGGTGCGTCAGGTGCAGGCGCGCTACACCTTCGTCTATGAGCAGGTGGGTGGCCAGTGGAAAATTCTTAACCATCATTCTTCGGCGATGCCTGAAGTACAGGCCAAGCACGCCAAGCAGTAATGGTTGGAGGGAAAATGCCCATCCCTTGGCGGGGGGGGGCATTTTTTTGTTGGGGCTGGGAGATTGTTCCTGTGACGGCTCGGGAGCCGACGCCTATCCAACTGATGCCCTGCGACCTAAATGTGGGAGGGGGCCTCCGATGGTCATAGGTATCTACACAACTTTCAGAGGTCTGTGGTTTGCTTCCGTGGCGGCCTTCGGGCCGACCATGTCGTTGGATTTGACCGAGTACATATCCGTTGCTGCGGTAACGGCCACTTAGGGTTCCGCTCTTACAGCGGGTCACTTTTGGAAGAGCGCCAAAAGTAACCAAAAACGCTTCGCCCCAACACTCGGCACCTCGCCTAGGCTCGGTGTGCCCTCACTCCGGCTTTGGAGCGTGGGCCGCCGCAATGGGCCATCCTTGGCCCAGTGCGGCTAACCCGGCGTCCTGCCGGGTTACCCACGCTCCAAAGCCTGCGTTCGGCCAGCGTGTTTGACGGGGCGATCCCAGATCAAAAACAAAGCGAGGCGGCCTTAAAGCCGACCTGATCTTTGAAGCGTACGCGG
>NZ_VYKD01000017.1:0-192629 GCF_032424295.1 Pseudomonas sp. JV449
CTGATGATGGTCTAGGGAGATCTAATGATTCAATTTCAGCTATTATTAGCTTCCTTTTGTTTATGGCTCTATGATCCAGAGTCACCGTATGATGTTCGGTATGTAGATAGTTGGTGAAAAACCTAGTTACGTAGCAGCTATGTAAAGACCTCCATTTCTAATACGTTCAGGAGGCTGTCCTGGATCATTAACTGATTGTAAATAGCGTACGAAGCCGAAGTTCATGGGATTGCGGCTTCGCGCGGGGGATAATATCTCCGCAGGATCTTCCTTAAAAGCTGCTAATGTAAAATACTGCTATGCACGAAAATGATAAATGACACATTACTTCGTGGATGGAGGGAGTACTGAGCTGCTCATTCCAATCCCCGCGCCCGATATGCAGGAGCGAGCGCCTTTAAGGCTGAGCGGTAGGCCCTTTTAACGAGGGCTCTCGCCGGAGAGGGTCTCCGTTGTGATGAATGTTATAACGGCGATGACGCCTTCTCAACGCAGATGAAACTATCCTCAATCGTTTGCGTACTGATATGACGCAGGACGTTCGCCCCACTGGCCGTACTCAATATGCTCGGCACCCCGCTCAGACGATCAATATCAGGGCATCAAAAGCTGATCTCATCGATAAGGCCGGCCTTCAGGAAGATTTCGTTGATCACTCCCCCGCCTTCGAGTAGCAGGGGCCTCAATCCAAATTGTGCGCCTAGCGTCGTTAATGCTCGCTTAAGATTTTCACAATGGGAGTTGGTCCACATCAAAAAGTAGATCAGCCTCGCCCGCAAAGAAATACCGGGGAGGATGGCTGGAGGGCACGATCGCTACCGGAGGGTCAGCGTCAACTCTCTGTAGAGATCTCATATCCAGTCCGGCAGCCTTCGATTGATGTGCGAGCTTATCGCCCAGTGAGTCGGTAATGATCGAGCCGGCGAATGCAGTGGGCACGTCGAGGAGGCTCATCGCGCGGGCCACGTTCCAGGGGGCGCCACCCGAATAGCCCTGCCACCGTCCGGGCGAGTGTTGAACCACGTCGGTCAGTGCTTCACCAAACACCACTACGCGCGGCAATTGCATATTCACCCTTTCTTGTGTCGGACTGGGGATACTCTCGTGTGTCACATCGATAGACCGGTCTCATCTTACCTGCGTGATCGATAGCGATGGGTAAAGACTGTCTCAATTGAAGAGTTTCACGGCTGTAGTGCGCCGGTAGTCGCTGGGCGTCTGACCAGGGCGACCATGACAAGTAACCTCGCTCCCAGTCGCAGCGTCATGATGTGCGCCTGGAGGTGGGTGATCTCGTTCTTGAAACGGCTCATCGCGCGCCCCTAGGCAGGGACCTACAGGTGGACCAGAAGCCCGAGTGCAAGATCAGCACATGATCGGCCACCCAGCCGGCTGCGAGCGGATGACGCGTGGCGATCCGCCACTACAGCTGCCGGTATAGTCAGGTATCGGGCCGCCCACGTTTGAGCCGGCAGAGGATGCCGCCCATGAACACGCCGAGGGCCACGCCCAGAACGACGAACGTCGGCGCAAGCGCGATCGTACCGAACACCCAGCACAGGTGCGCCGACCAGCAGGCCGGCGCCGCTGGACAGACCATGGAAAATCCACAGCTCGTCGGCGGTGAGGCCGCGCACAACCACTGTGTGGCGGTTGAGCCGGTGCGGGAGGAACGTGACCGTCCCGTCGGCGCGGATGTGTTGGTGCTCGGACATGGCCAGTCCCCTTACAGGATGCCGGTGGCTTCGGTTAGGAGCCAGATACCGGTCACGAGCAGCATTGCACCGATGGCGACCGTGATCCCAACTGGCCCAAGGTCTTGCAACCGCTGTGGCTTTCCGCGTCGGTGCCGTATGCGTGATAGCACGCGCCGATGAACATCGACGCCACGACCAGGAGAGCGACGAGCATGATGATGTCGTAGCCGTAATTGCGGATGGTCTCCATGATGCGTTGCCGGTGCCGCGGGTGGGTTCTCCAGTTGCGGCAGTTCCTGTGGGGACGGCAGCGCGGCTGCGCCTACCGGGGACCGGATTAGATGCGGAGATCCATGTGGGGTGGATGAAATCGGTGGAACGAGGCCTGGTGCTACAGTGCGCCCCAATCGGCGGGCTGTCTCGTGGATAGATAGCCGCCGTCACCGAAGCCAAACTCAATGTTGGCCATTACTTGTTCGATACGTTTCGCTTGACGGTCGCAGAAGATGTAGTAGCCCTTGGCGCCCGATAGGTTGATGAGTTAGCCGAAGTTATCGATCAGCATTGAGGCGAGAAATGCCTCCCCAAAGTCATTCAGCAATCTATCTGCGCGTATTGGGCCGATGGTAGAATTAGGCTCATTAATTTCAGTATGGTTGCCCGACGTGTTCGCTTTTCAGCTTCGACTGGTGCCAGACGGCAACAGCTCAGATCGAGTCTGGTTGGACCTGAAGTTTGACCGAATTGAATCGTCATTTGGCGTTTTCTATCTCTACACCTCACTTAAAGAATATAGGGATACTTCTTGCCCATAAGCCCGTTGGCATTCACAGCCCCCCCACCCAAGCCTGAAATTTGGCGGACTTCTTTCATTCTCAGCAGTGTGGAGCTGCACATGATTAACATTCCAGGCGAACTGGCAATACGCACCATGGCCGTAATGGTGAATTAACCGTCGGACGGCTTTCAACTTCAATCGGTGAGTTTGTCATCAAAGACGCGCTCCTCGATCAATATAGCGAGGAAAAACCCCCGGGGCATTTCCTGATTACACGAGTTCACCCTTTGGACTATTCAAACATCGGGTCGGATAGTCGTAGAAATTCGTGCAAAGCTCGAAAGCATGAGCCTGGACGAGCTGGACAGGTTTACAGTTAAAGGACTGCCGCGCGTTCTGCGAGTGAGCGGGATTCTGTGGAGCGAAGAGCCCTCTGCTGCGCAGTCAGAGCCTCTCGAGCAGCGTAAGAAGCTGGTGTCGTCTAATAGGGCAGGCAGCACTGGTTAACCGTCAAGAGGCTGCCCCCTTTGGGGGCAGCCTAGCGTGGCCTTTAGCGCAAAACAAGACGCCAATCTGTTCGGTACGATCTGCCTTCTGGGCGACGCTGTCAGGGGGAACTTGTCGAGTTGCTTTATTCAACCTGCGACACATTGCTGAGTACTCATCTGGCTACCGATGGGGTAGCGCGGTTCTTCCGTCACGGCTTCTACGGCAGTACGGTAGAAGTATTGTTGACTGATTTGCGGCAACCCGGTGAGTTTTCGGAGGACTTGTTCGCGATCAAACAGTCGCTGGAGTGTGGGCCGACTGATGCGAGTGATGGACGACATCAACGAACGCTATGTAAAGGGCCCCCATGCAATCCTTCAGTGTGCCTGCGGCGCCGGATTGGAGGATGCGTTGCGAGCTGAGGAGCCAGTTTTTACTACTCTGATTGATCAGTTGTGGACTGTGAAATGCCGAACGTATCGAATTTTTTTCGAAAGTAAAACAGCCGGTGCTCATGTCGGTGCTCCTACCAAAAATAGTTAAAATATATATTTTATCCTTTCTTGAATAGGTAGCTGGTCGACGGGTCCTTGCATAGGATCAGCATTAAGCTAATGGTTAAAGCTACTGCTCGTAAAGCTTGTCTTTGGGCGTAATGGGCTAGGGCGTAACTCAAAAAGCTCGAGTTGTTTTAGAAACACTAAATTGCGTTTTTTTTTGCTGTTTTTGCGCGAAGAATAATGTCTAATGATTTTCAAATCTCTCTGGAGGTTTTATGAGCTTTAAGCTGCAGCGCGAAGAATTGATCCTAACCAAGAACTTCATTGCTGGTGTATGGCAGGATGCGGTGTCGGGAGAAGTTATTTCGGTTAACAACCCTGCTAATGGGGAACGTGTGGCTTTCGTTCCAAACAGTAACGAAAAAGATGCTCAGGCTGCAGTTGAAGCGGCAGTTGATGCATTCGATGCCTGGCGCGCCACTCCAGCCAAGCAACGAGCTGTGATCCTGAAGCGCTGGAATGACCTGATCATGGCTTCCGCTGAGGATCTGGGCAAGATCATTTCCTCTGAGCAAGGAAAGCCGCTTGCAGAAGCTGTTGGTGAAATCGCTTACGCTGCCAGCTATGTTGAGTGGTTTGCTGAGGAAGCTACCCGCGCAAACGGCGACATCATTCCTCAAGTGGTACGTGGCCGGAAAATGTTTGCCTACCGGGAGCCCGTTGGCGTTGTTGCTGCCATCACTCCTTGGAACTTCCCAGCAGCGATGATTGCGCGAAAAATCGCTCCGGCGCTGGCTGCCGGTTGTACCGTAGTCTGCAAGCCGGCAGCAGAGACGCCTCTCACTGCATTGGCGTTGGTCAAGCTTGCAGAAGAGGCCGGTGTGCCTGCTGGTGTACTGAACATCGTGAACACTGCCTCTTCAAAGGCCGTTGCTGACGTATGGCTGGACGATGCACGCGTTCGCAAAATCACTTTTACGGGCTCGACTCCTGTTGGCAAGCACCTCGCCTACGAGTCTTCTCGCACTCTCAAGAAACTGGCATTGGAACTCGGCGGTAACGCACCGTTCATCGTGTTCGAGGATGCCGACATCGATCAAGCGGTAGAAGGCTTGATGGTTGCCAAATTTCGCAACGGTGGTCAAACCTGCGTATGCCCAAATCGTATCTACGTTCAATCGAAGGTCTACAGCCAATTCCTGGAGAAGGTGGCTGCTCGCGTAGCGGCCTTGGTCGTTGGCCCAGCGAGCGATGATACGTCGCAGATTGGTCCAATGATTAACGCCAAAGCTGTCGCGAAGATCGAGGAGCACGTTAACGATGCGGTCGCTCGTGGTGCCCGGGTTCTGACTGGCGGTAAGCGTCTTTTCACCGAGCAGCGATCTGAGTCTACCTATTACGCGCCGACCGTTCTGGCAGACGTCGATCCATCCGCCAAGTGCTTCCATGAGGAAACCTTCGGCCCCGTTGCGCCGATCACCCAATTCGAAACCGAGGAGGAAGTCATCAAGATGGCCAATAACTCGCCGTTCGGATTGGCATCCTACTTCTACACCAATGATATGCGTCGTGTGCACCGCGTTTCCGATGCATTGGAATGCGGCATCGTCGGCGTAAACGAGGGGGCTTTGGCTGCTGAAGCAGCTCCGTTCGGGGGGGTAAAAGACTCGGGCTATGGCAGAGAAGGCTCCGTTCACGGCCTTGAGGAATACATGCACATCAAATACGTCTGCCAAGGCGGCTTAGATTAATCCATCACCTTTGGTGGTTAGTACGCTCTGCCCTCAATCACCCCTTGAGCGCAGAGTCATCCCGACTTGTGTTTTGTGTAGAGGCATTAATGAATAACCTTCAGGAAAAAGACCAGCACTGGCTTCACCCGGTGACTGCACTGATGGACCACCAAGAGAAAGGCGTATGCGTCTGGAAAAGTGCCGAGGGTATCCATCTTGTGGATGTAAACGGGCATCGCGTTCAAGATGCGTTCTCCGGCCTTTGGTGCGTGAATGCCGGTTACGGCCAGCGAACGATCATTGAGGCCGCGAGAAGGCAGCTTGAAGAGCTGCCTTACGCAACGGGGTATTTTGGTTTCGGTAGCGAACCCGCTATCGAGCTCGCTCATCGTTTGGCCAAGCTGACACCTGCCGGCTTGAATCATGTCATTTTTGGACAAGGTGGCTCCGACGCAGTCGACACAGCCATCCGCACCGTACGCTACTACTTCAATGCCATTGGGCGACCTTGTAAGAAGCATTTCATTGCAGTGCAGCGCGGCTATCATGGTTCCTCTGCCATGGGCAGCGGCCTGACCGCACTTCCAGTTTTCCACCGCTATTTTGATGTGCCCACGCCTAACCAGCATCACATTGAAGCGCCCTACCTTTACCGGCACAGCGCCGGCCCAGACGAAGCGTCCGTTCTTGAGGCAACCGTTGCCGCACTCAAAAGCAAGGTGCATGAAATCGGCCAAAACGAAGTTGCTGCATTCATCTGTGAACCCATCATTGGTTCAGGGGGAGTAATTGTTCCGCCTGCCGGCTATCTGAAGGCTATGCGGGCGACATGCGATGAGCTCGGAATTCTTCTGATTGTGGACGAAGTCATTACCGGCTTTGGTCGCACTGGCCCCATGTTTGCCTGTGAGCATGAGGGTGTCAGTCCGGATTTGATGGTCATGGCGAAGGGGCTGACATCAGGCTACGCGCCGATGGGCGCGACCATTATTTCGGATAGGATTTATGCGGCGATCGCGGAGGCAGGATCTGATGGCACTCCTTTCGGTCATGGTCAAACCTATGCTGGCCATCCAGTCAGCGCGGCAATCGCCAATGCGACGCTGGACTTATATGAAAACAGCCTTCTTAAAAATGGTACCGCAGTAGGTGAGTATTTTCAGGAAAGGCTGCGTGGCCTTGAGAAACTTGAAATCGTAGGGCAGGTGCGAGGCCAGGGTATGCTGGCTGGCCTTGAGCTTGTTGCAGATAAGCAAACGAGAGCCAAGCCTGACGCCAGTTTAAAGCTCGGTCAGAAAATCTTGGCCCATGCATTTAGCGAAGGTTTGGTGTTCCGTGCCTTTGCTGATGATATTCTGGGCTTTGCTCCCTCGTTGAACTACACCAACGCTGATGTCGACAAGCTAATTGAAATCCTCGTCTTCTCCATCGAGAAGGTAGTAGGTACAAGGTGGGTCTGAGAACTCATTCATACAGGCGTTAGGCTGCTTTGAGGGTCTTGGTCAGACCCTCTTTTTTTGCCCGCGATATTTACCCGGCTAAAACATCAGTAAAGGCTGTCGGGAAGGATTGATAATGGTGCAATGGAGGAGGTCGGAACGGCGGATGATTTGAGCCTATATGTTGATAATTCGTGTTAGAACGTCATGCATAATGTCGCTGAACTGGATTTCCGAAGGCAGCTCTAGCCGCGGCAATTTGCAACTGTCTGTCTCGTCAATGGCTACTGGGGCTCTGGAAAAAGCGGGGCCGCCATAAAAACTCCGGCTAGGCAGTTTCACTCAGCCGCCTAACCATTTCCCCTGAATTATCTTCTGCCGCAGGCCAGTTGTAGCCCGTGAGCAGCAGTAATTTGCCAGGTTACAACCAATTGGTGGTTTCTGAATGATCGACGATATGGACTCAGGCGATTTCGCGATTCGTCGCACTGCCACCCGCGACGACAGTCGCTTCGCGCAGAACGTTATTTTCAATAGCGGCATCAAGTTTCACTAGTCTTTCCGGTTCATGCTGCCACAGAGGGCACACTAGCTGAGAATTTTGGCCAGATACTCAGCGAGATGTTGGGCTTCGCGACCACTTACCGAGCGAATCTGGCCTCTGCAGCTGAACCCATCAGCCACGACCGGGACATCCTGCGGAATGCGATCAATGTGAGGTTTGAACTCTTGTTCGCCAATGATCTTCGCGATCGGAGCCGTCTTTTCATGGTAGGCGTAGGCGCCGGCGACTCCACAGCAGCCCGCGTCAATCACTTGGCCTCTGCTGCTGAGTTTCTCAAGTACATTTTGTTCTGCTTCCATGCCACCGCAGGATTTCTGGTGGCAATGGCCGTGGATGCGGACATCTTCGTCGATGGTCGGTAGCTTCAACCCGCGACTATGAATGAGCTCACTTAGCGTCATGATCGACTTCTCAAGCTTTTTAGCCCGCGGATCAACAGGGAACAGTCCAGGCATCTCATCTCGGAACACAGATAGGCAGCTTGGCTCAAGAACCACTACTGGCCAACCCTCCTCTAGAACGGGCTCCAGTTGATTGAGGATTTTCTCCAGATTGGATTTCGCCTGGTCGATCATCCCGACATCATAGTAGGGGCGCCCACAGCACACGTGGCGCTGCATGAGTTTCACCGTAAACCCGAGCGCCTCAAGCACAAAGACACCCGCTTCCAGCACCTTTGGCGTGAAGCCATTGTTGAAGCTGTCTACCCAAAGTAATACTTCGGTGCCAGTGGTTTCGGCCTGCTGCTTCAGCAGGCGCTTGGCAGTTACGCTGGAGCGGAAGCTCTTCGAGGCGATTTTGGGGAACCGAGCTGACTTCGACAGTCCAAAGTAACGACTTACATTGCGGACAACAGGGTTGCCCATGGCGTAGTTGATCACTGGCGACAGTTTAGTGGCATGCGGTAGCCACTCACCGATCCGCCCAATCATCGCATCTATGACTGGACGCCGCTTGTCGGCATAGTAGCGGCTGAGGAACTCGGTCTTGTAGCGGGCGATGTTCACATTAGTCGGGCAGTCCGTCTTGCAACCCTTGCAGCTCAAACATAGATCTAGAGAGTCCTTGACCTCCTCGCTCTTCCAGCCGTCTTCAATGACTTCGCCTTTGAGCAGCTCAAAGAACAGGCGGGCGCGACCGCGCGTAGAGTACTTCTCCTCCCGTGTTGCTCGGAAGCTCGGGCACATGGTGCCGCCGTTCAATGAGCGGCACTTGCCCATGCCGATGCATCGTTCAGTTTCTCGTGCCAGGCCCTTGTCACCCAGCCGGACGTCATAGGTGAATTGGCTTTTTACTTCGCGGCGCTCGTAGTCGGGTCCCATGCGCAGGTTGGCGTCAACGGGCATTGCATGAATGAGCTTCCCAGGATTCATTCGGTTGAGCGGATCCCAGATCGCCTTGAATTCTGCGAACGCTTGCATGATCGGTGCGGAGTACATTATGTGAAGATACTCGCCTTTAGCTTGGCCATCACCGTGCTCACCTGACAATGAGCCACCATAGCGAACGACCAACCTGGCAGCTTCGTCGAGGAACGCGCGCCAATTTTCTACGCCAGACTGCGACTTGAGGTCAAACGTAATCCGGGAGTGGATGCAACCGTCACCGAAGTGCCCGTACAGGTTGGTTTTGTAACCATAGCGGCCTACCAGACTTTTGAATTCACGCAGGTATTTGCCTAGGTGCTCGGGCTCGACGGCAGCGTCCTCCCAGCCAACAACTGGGTCCGGCGCGCTTGGATCCAAGCCAAGTGATGTTGCAGAGGCTCCCGTTTCACGAATGGTCCAGATGCGGTTCATCAATCCTTTTTCGGTTACCAGGCGAACGCTGGGACGCCCTGGCAGATCAGGTGCGATATCAACTACGCGCTGCGCAAAGGCAACCGCCGCCTCGGTGGACAGTGCACCGAACTCGATCATCAACCAGGCGTTACCCACTGGTAGCTCAGCGATATCAGCGAGCTTCATGCCTCGCTCTTTCAAGCCGCCGATGATGCCATCATCCAACCCTTCCATCGCAATCGGGTTCAGTGGCAGCAGTTGCGGCACGGAGTCGGCAGCGTAGTAAATCTCTTCGTAGCCGAGCACTACCAATACCCGATGAGTCGGGTTTTTGACCAGAAGAGTTTCTGCCTGCAGCACTGTTGCACAAGTACCCTCGACACCTACCAGTGCCCGAGCAATGTTGAACCCGTTTTCCGGCAAAAGCTGATCAAGGTTGTAGCCGGACACGCGCCGTTTTAGCTTAGGGAATCCTTGGCGGATCTCATCCTCGTACCGGTCAACAAGGTCTTTCAGACCTTGCACGATTTCTGCGCGTCGACCGCCGGCCAGGATATGCTCTTGATAGGTTGCCTCATCAGTAGGCCCTACCCAAAAGCGTTCGCCATCGTAGGTCAGTATCTCAAGGCGCTCGATATTCTCGACGGTTTTCCCCGCCATTACCGAGTGTGCACCGCAAGAGTTGTTACCGATCATTCCGCCCAGTGTGCAGCGGCTGTGAGTAGCCGGGTCGGGCCCAAAAGTGAGGCCTACCGTAGCGGCAGCATCCTTGAGCTGATCACAGATTACACCTGACTCAACCCTTGCGATGCGACGCTCCGCATCAATGCTGATGATCGAATGGAGGTACTTCGATGCATCAATCACCACTGCGGCATTGACGGACTGGCCGCACATTGAGGTTCCGGCTCCCCGCGGAAGAATTGGCACACCTGCCGTTTTGCACAGGGCAACCGTGGCGACTACATCTTCAATCGTCTTCGGGATCACAATGCCGATTGGTAACTGGCGGTAGTTCGAAGCCTCCGATGCATAGATCGCACGCGTGCCAGCGTCAAAACGAATCTCAGCTGTGGTATGCGCCTGTAGAGACTTGCGTAGATTCATCAGTACGTTGAGGTCGACAGGTATTGGATTGTAATAGGTCATTAGAGTGCAGCCTTCTCGATCATCAACACGGGCGCTTCGGTTTGTCATGTGACAAATGTTTAGCATTGACAGGCTGTCAATCTATGTTATTGCCGTGTGAGCCTCTACCTATCGAAAGTAGGAGTGGATGACGTCTAACTAATAATTGAAGTATCAATTATTTTGATCGCTTTTGATTTCTTTCAGAGATCGGCGACCGAAGAACGGTCACTAACCTATTGCAGGTCAAATCTAACCCCAATATCAAAAACAATCCCCAGTCTCGCATCCTCAGCGTCAGACTGACCGTTGTTTCAGCGGTAAACTTCTGAATCGACTACCTAAATATTTTTTGAAATCGCACCTGAATATGTCTCGTCCAGCAGGGCGTGTGAATAAATCAATGAACCTTGCCGAGTTTTCTGATAGCAGTTGAGGAGGGCGCAGTTATTTGCTACCTCAGGTTGTTCGCCAAGGCAATCCCAAGCCTCGTTGAGCTTGATTTAGGATCATGTCGGTACTGAGATGTGAAGTGTCCGTGTCGACTTGGAGAGATAGCTCTTTGGCCTGCAACCATGCATTCCAATACGCACCATCGCCCACATATTTCAACTGGCAAGAGACCAATTCGGTCAGGATGGGACGTCGGGGTAGCTTCGCCAAGAAAGCGGGGAAGCAGGGAATGCCTCAGGTTTGGTCAGCGGCCTGCGGGAACTTGGGAGGTTCCCTGGTTGATCATATGCAATTCCGAAATCGGCTTGTGAAGAGTCGACTGAAGTGAGCGAATATTTGGTTCGATGGCGATTTGAGCCCAGGCTGCAGCAGCGGCAATTGAGCAATGCGGGGTCTGAGCCTGCGAGAGGTCAAGGCTGGTGCTCAGACGATGCGAATCCGATGCTCCTCCGCTTTGTGTGATAGCAGGGTACCGGCGTCCACCACCACGTGAAGTGCTTGCGATAAATATTCCATCCCTGCAGCGGTCAGCGTTACACCTCCTGGTGAGCGATCAAACAACTGCACATCCAGCCATTCCTTCAAAATTTTCAGATGCCTTCCAATGGCTGGTTGCGTGACATGCAGGGATTGGGGAGCAGCTACGTAAATGCCCAGTCGTGATGCGGCCTTAAGCGCACGATCAGAGGCTGCGCCCGCGCAGTGCTCATTCTGCGCCTTAAGGTATTAGTTTATTTAATACCTTGGCAAAGAATATTTTGCTTTTCGGAAGAGCCCAAGTTCAAGATACTCGAGGCCAGTGCTTATCGGCGCCTTCAAAGGAGGCACTCCGATACTTACTAGAATAAAAAATAAAAAGCTTCAGCACGATCGGGTCAAGCCATAAGTCCCACGTGTCGATTCAAGCTATGCCTGCCCAAATAACAGTCCCCCTAGATACCAAAATATAGAAAGGTTTGGGTGAAATTTACGTTCGTGAAATTTGCTCTTGCCTGCACTATAATTTACCAATGAATTCATCGGTAATCGGTCGTGGGCTACACAAAAAACCGATTCAAGTAGGTCGGTCAGAATGGGAATGCCAACAATGAGATCCGAAAGTCAGTCAGCACTAAAAAAAGTAACAATGCGTTTGATTCCGTTTTTGTTGCTGCTGTATGTTGTCGCGTACATAGATCGGTCTAACATCAGTTTTGCTGCGCTTGAGATGAATGCGACGCTGGGATTTGACGCGAGCGTATACGGGTTAGCGGCAGGGATGTTTTTCGTTGGATACTTTATATTTGAGGTTCCAAGCAATATATTGCTTGCTAAGTTCGGTGCGAAAGTTTGGATTTCCCGGATTTTGCTTACTTGGGGGGTAGTTGTCATATTGACCGGTTTTGTTCAAAGTGCAACGCAACTTCACATACTGCGTTTCTTGCTAGGCCTTGCTGAAGCTGGATTGTTCCCAGGGCTGATTTACTACATGACATACTGGTTCCCTAAGAAGAGCATGGCTAAATACGTAGCCATGTTTATGTCTGCTATACCTCTTGCTTTCGTTTTAGGTGGCCCGATTTCAGGCTGGCTGATTGACAACTTTAAAGGCTTGGGCTTGGAGGGTTGGCGTTGGATGTTCATAATTGAAGGCGCCGCAGCCGTCGTGCTTGCGCCCATCACCTATTTCTACCTCACGGACAGCCCAGAAAAAGCTCGCTGGCTCACTGCGGAAGAAAAGCAGGCTCTGCGGGTGGAACTCAATGCTGAAGGAATAACTGAAAGTAATAAGCAAGATCATAGTTCTTTTTCTGACCCAACTGTCTGGTACCTTTCTGTACTGTATTTTTTCTATATGACTGGCACACTGGGGCTATTGTATTTCTTGCCGCAGATCATCCAGAAGCTCTCTGTAACGTCAACGGCAACACAGGTTGGCTTGATTTCAGCAATCCCGTATTTCGTGGGCGGTTTGCTTATGAATCTTTGGGCGCGGAGATCGGATAAAAAAGGTGAGCGCTACCTCCATGCGGCTGCCCCCCTGCTTATCGTAATCGCAAGCTACATCGTAATAATTTATGGGCTTACATCCATTCCCTCGATGCTTGTAGCACTGACAGTCGCTGTTGTAGGCCTATTTGCGTTCTACGGACCATTCTGGTCCATCCCAGCGCAGTTGCTTTCAAGGAAAAGCTCTGCGGCCGGTATCGCAATAATTAACTCCTGCGGCGGTCTGGGTGGGTTTGCGGGGCCTTATCTTATGGGTTACTTGGCTAAAACTACTGGTAACAATAATTTAGGATTTTCGATCCTGTCAGTCTTCTTGGGCGTGAGTGTGATTATGCTCATATATCTCAAGATTCGTAAAAGCAACGTGAGCCTAAATCAGGGTCAACTACCCAGCTCTCGATAGTTGAGGGCAGGTGACGGTTTGAGTGTTGCTAAGCTCGCCAATAATCTAGAACTATTGGTAATGCTGGGATTATAAAGTTAGGGCGGGTTTGTGTACGATACGACTCGCCCAGTGTCTCGCTTATCGTGTTCATACCTCTGACAGGACTTCAGTTATGGCATCTCGCTGCTTAGTTGTTGCAGTAATAGGCTTTTTCACATCCGGATTTCAGTACGCACTTGCGTCTTCAGGTACTGATGCCGAAGGTTTTATTGAAGGTTCTAATCTTTCTTTGAACTTGCGAAATTTTTACTCAAATCAGCGCACATCCGGTCGCAGCCATCTGACGATAAAGAAACCTTGGGGGAACGAAACCACTCGTGACCGCATAACTTGGGTTCAAGCAGCAATGCTGAATTACTCTTCAGGCTACACTCTAGGTGTGGTAGGGGTGGGTATTGATGGTAGTTTATTCAGTGCTGCACCGTTGGAGCGAGGTCACGGAGCCATAGCAAATGGCGGTGACCGTGTGCTAGTAGATAGTGATGGGGACGCAGTACCTACTTGGAGCCGTCTGGGAGTTGCTGACGTAAAGTTCAAAGTGTCCAAGACTGAACTTAAAGTTGGGCGTATGATGGTTGACACTCCAGTGCTCCGGCCCAAGGATAATCGAGCTCTTCCTTCCAGCTTTCAAGGTGCGGCGTTTACCAGCAACGAGTGGGACGGGCTAAAGATTCAGGGAGGAAGCTTCGATAAAGCGATTATAAGAACTGGAAGCCGTTCTGAGGATTTTGCCTCATTCTACGGTAATAGGGCAATAACTGGCGATCGATTGAACTATTTTGGTGCCACAGCTCAAGTCCTTCCAAGCCTTGAAATAAGTGCCTATGGATCTAGGTTTGAGAATATGTGGGATCAAGGTTATTTGGGTGTCACGCATAAGCTCTCAGTTGAATCGGGTTACTCACTCAAAACTGCTCTGAATTATTATCATACGCAAGATCAGGGCGAAAAACGCCTTGGTTATATTAAGAATGATGCATATAGTTTGGCTGTAACAGGAGGTCATGGCGGTCATAGTGTTACACTGGCTTGGCAACAGGTACTTGGCAACGAGTATTTTGACTATGTATATGAGTCTACGGGGAACTATCTGGCGAACGCACTATATTCTGATTACAGTGGCCCTAACGAAAAGTCTTGGCAAGTCCGCTATGACTTGGATTTAGGGGCATATGGCGTCCCAGGTCTTGCATTTTCAGTATGGCATGCTAAGGGGTGGGGCATTGATGGCACTCACTATGATGGTGATCGCAATGGCCATACTGCTGGATACAACGTTAGAGGGATTGACGGAGCCAGCCATTATGAAAACGGAATAGTCTTGTCGTATTTAGTGCAATCGGGACCTATGCAGAAGTGGAACTTCAAAGCAATCGGGTATAATCACCGAGCTACGAGTGGTCAAATTGAAGGTAACTACGATGAGCTTCGAGTGGTGACCACGATCCCTATAAAATTTTTCTAATTATCTCGATGCTGGCTAAGTGATAGTGGTGCTTGGCCCTCCTGGTTGATAATTTTTATAAAAATACGGTGGTGCCTGCTTGGATAAGTAAGTCTCGTGCGTCTTCTACGTATTTTTTTAGCACTGAATCAATACAAAAGGGCGCAGGAGGCTTACTAGGTTAAAGAATGGTTGGCCCTGCTGGCTGAAGACACCCTCGGCAGCGATCACGGTGGAGAGACGATGATCTTTGGCTGCTCACCTAGGCGTGTCAGCAGTTCCTCGAGCGAGTCCTTGTGTGTAGTCGCATACAAGCTTTTACTGAGGAGGAAATGTGGTGATACTCATAGCTCAGCATGCCCGCCAGGATGACCAGAGAGGCATTGATTATTACAGAGGTCCGAGTTGGACGTGATAGGTTCATGGGCGTCCTTGCGGGAAAACAAGGCCTCCCTCTCAAACCGGTCCATTGAGTGCAGCAGGAAATATGTTTCTTCAGGGGAGGTATGCTAGACCTTATGAAATTCTTATATAAAAAGCGGTAGTAAAACAGGTTGTTTAGAGTTCTAAGCAGGATTGGCCATATGTCGATTTTTGAGCCGCTACGAGATTTTTTTCGTAGACGCGTGGTAAAGAAACTGAATGAAAGCGCCTCAACGACTCGTTTAGTCCGAGAGCGCGTTGAATCCAAAATCGGCTTTGTCTACCCGGGGGCAAACTTCATAGATAGCATCCAGATAGCTGAGCAGGGCGTCGGGTATGTCGATTACGGTATTAGTCCGCTAGGTGATCGCCTTTACATCAACCGAATTAAACTTGAGCCCGGCCGCCAGCTGCAGTGCATCGGTCTACACGTATTATGGCTTCTCTGGCTTAAGCACGGGTTACCTATTGTTCCGATGAACCATAATGCCTTGTCCGATGACTGCTGGGATCGGACACGAGGGCGATTGGCGGCGGCCGGCGCACAGATCGGGGAGGAATTGCGCAGCGACGAGCAAATGATGATGGAGCAACAACGCTGGCAGCATCTGCTACCGAAACCCGGGCATGAAAGCTTGATACGGGAGCTGAAAGCGTCACCAGAGTGGCCCCATATCCAGACACGTTTCGAAACCTGGAAAGACCTATGAATCCTCGATCCTCCGCGCCAATCCAAGCGAACGCCGGCTGAGCGTCGTCGGGTTCCAGCAATTGGCCGCCGTGCCGACAGCGGTGGAATGGGTCGCCAATATCGACAACCCAAGCACCCGCCTTATTGAAGCCCACATCGCGCTCCACAAGTGGGGGTAGGGCAGCGGCAATAATGCGCGAACTTTATCGAAAAATGCTTGGGCCGCCGTAGAACCGATCATCACCACAGCGACGGCAACCGCTAAAACTTCAAGAACACGATTTTGATTTTCTATCTATCGACATATCCTCGTGACGACACAAGTAGCCGCTCTGATTAGACCTTAGTCTGTAGTTCTTTTTCGATGTCGGTCAGGTTCTGTGTAAACGCTTGATCAAGCAAGCTCGGTTTTTTTCCAAGGTTTTTTTCAGGTTCACGCTCTGCAGCGTAAAGCGTCACTGCATCCGGGTTTACTTGCAGGTGCTGCTCAAACTGTTCCCGCACCTGTTGTCACAATTCGGCTTTGGTCATTCAGTCACTCCCGTTTTAATTGTGGCAGGCGATACATCAGCTGTAGCGTGTGTGTCACATCGCTACTGTCATACGATCAGCCGGATACTAAACTTTACGCTTTCGCTGGCTGATGCTTTCGCCTATTCATCATAGAGCCCCTCGGGCGAGATCACCACCATGGGCTTTTCATCCATCTCGGTTTGGCTTCATGGATCACTAGCAGCTCAATGGTTCGGCCGCATCCCCCGTGGGCATTCATGCCTAATGACCAATTCTCATCATCATCCCGCGTTAAATGAGATCACGAAAGGACCTTTTGGTCGGCGAGGAATTCCCTTCCACAATTACCAGACGGCAGTGCGTAACGGTTGGCCTGACCGGCATCGGCATGATTAATCACTCTGGCGCCTTCCTGCATTATCCTCGAGAGCGAGAACATCACGCTCTTCTACTGCCGCTGTCGAGCAGGTGCTGGGCGCTGTTTCCTACTTACACAACTGCATTGCGATGGTATCGAATTCTCGGTCAAAACTCGCCCTCTCTGCAGCGCTCAAAAAACCTTGCTCTTCTACAAAACGGTCAGTTTGCTGTCGGATTTCTTCAATACTTTTGCTCATGCGTTCAGCTTCACTTTGAGTAATTCTGCGTGCTTTTCGCGTGGTGCCGATATCAGCACTCAGAACATTTGCTCGCGCCGATATGTGGGCTTGCCTGGTATCAATGATCTTCCCACCAATCTCACCAACAAATTCGCGCTGGCCTTGTAGGTCACAACTGGGCAGATCAAGATTCTGTTGGGCTGCTACAGCGTTCAAGTTTAAAGCTAACAATGAAGCCGAAATTTTATATTTCATGAGTTCTTTCCATAATGGTTTGTCGCTTTGCCGCACTTCATACACTCAGACCTCTGAGGTCGTAAACGGTTACTACGCCCTGGGTCGGTTTCGTAGATATCTAATCAGTGCCGCAAGGGTGACTAGGGCTATCACCGAGAGGAAGATCGGCAGCCGATCAGGTTTCAGGTCGCCAAGGAAATGCTGTAATGCTTCTCCGGCCCAGTAGCCGGCGCTGACAAACAGGATGGGCTGGAGTGGATCACTCTGTTCAGTCTCGAGCAGATTATCATTGAACATTTCGAGCCCCTCGTTTGCTCGATGTTGAACAGAAAATGCGTCCTGAGAATGCCGAAGTGAGTGATCCTGGGTTGACCGCTTTCATCGAGTACGGGTTGGCCTGACTAGGTCTTTTCCTCGCGCTCATCGGCCTGTGGAGCACCGCCAGAGTGCTGTGCTCGCCCTTACGAATCTGCCCGCCAGCTTTTTTGGCTTGATTGAAAGTCAGCCAACGGTCTTGAGTGAACCCCTGCAATCTGGCCTCTGCCCAGAGCAGCGGTAAATTGATGCCCGAATACGGATGTCGCGTGATGGGGTTGACGGGGTAGGGTTGATGACCGATGTGAGCGTTGCCAGGTGAGGACCAGGTTTGATCCAGG
Source organism: Pseudomonas sp. JV449 (assembly GCF_032424295.1). NCBI lineage: Bacteria > Pseudomonadati > Pseudomonadota > Gammaproteobacteria > Pseudomonadales > Pseudomonadaceae > Pseudomonas > Pseudomonas sp. JV449. Next base: position 17,561 of record NZ_VYKD01000017.1, read on the forward strand.
GTGCAACGCCTTGATCTAACGTAGTAATGATCTTGTCAGTTACGTCTTGGTAGATATCGCGCATGGCAGATTCCTTGAGAAAAAACGGAGGAACGCCGTGCCCGCCGGGGAGGGTTAGAAAGGGAGCAAGGGCAGAGGTGGCCCTGTGGTCGATAATTTCCTCGCTGGCAAGACGGCCTTTTAGCGTAATTAAATCATCACGCCTTGAAACGCCGTACGAGGCCATCCAGCTCAGTCGAGAGTTTCGAAAGGCGTGACGAGTCTTGGTTAGTGGAATGAGCTAACTCTTCGACTCTCAACGCATCATCCTGAATTTGGGCGATGTGGCGATTAATGTCTTCAGCCACCTGGTGCTGCTCCTCCGCAGCAGTAGCAATTTGAAGCGTCTGCCCTCTAATGTCCTCTACCGAATGACGGATGTCTTCGAAGCTAACGCGCGCCTCACCTATGGAGGAGACGCTTGTCTGCGAGAGAGCCAAGCTAGTCTCGATGTGGCGTGTCACTTCTTGCGTTTTACGCGAAAGTTTTCCTAGTAGGCCATCGATCTCGCCTGTTGAATCGGCAGTGCGCTTCGCCAGGGCGCGCACTTCGTCTGCTACCACGGCGAACCCTCGACCTTGCTCGCCAGCCCGAGCCGCTTCAATTGCAGCATTAAGCGCGAGTAGATTAGTCTGCTCTGCAATACTGCGGATCGTATCTAAAATGGTGTTGATATTGCGGCTGTCCTGTTCCAGCACCGCCATTTCCTGCGCTGACTCAGTCAGACTGCCGCTCAGCCGGTTAACGTTACTGGTGGCGAGTTCTATCTGGTCGTAGCCTTCTTGTACTTTGTAATGACCCGCGTCCGCTGCGGTAGCTGCCTGGCTGCAAGAGCGGGCCACTTCGTTGGAGGTGGCGACCATCTCATTGAACGCGGTTGAGACCATTTCGATTGCTTCGCGCTGGCGTCCGGCGACTTCGTTCATGCTTTCCGCCGTTTGGGTGGTCTTGCCCGATGCGTGCTGCAACTCAGCGGAGGCTTGCCCGATGCTTCTTATGAGCTGGCGAATCGTCCCGAGAAATTTGTTGAACCAGCTTGCTAATGTTGCTGTTTCATCCTTTCCTTGAATGGCCAGGCTTTTAGTCAGATCTCCTTCTCCTTGCGCTATCGACTCCAGACCATTCGATACGCTAAGTATTGGGCGGACAATGAACCCAGAAAAAAGTGCGCCCATTAGTGCAAGAACTAATGCCAAAACAGCTGTTATGAGTGTGATTTGCCAAGTAAGGGTATTGGTCTTGGCCATCACTTCATTGCGTTCGATTAGACCGATAAACCTCCAACCAAGCTCGTTGCTAGGGTAGACGTTCACCATGTAGTCAGTGCCATCAATATTTAACTGTCCAAGCCCGCTTTTGATGCCATCCAAAAATAAATAGGCACCACCAAGATCCTTTAGCTGTTTGAAGTTGTGCCCAGGATTGCGGGGGTCTACCAATACATTTCCGTTGCTTTCCACGACCATCAGATAACCAGTGTCACCCAGCTTGATACTATTTACTAGATCACCAAGTTGTTGAAGTGACACGTCAATACCTATAACCCCTCGAAAGGTGCCGCTGGCATCGCTTACGGTCCGCGCTGTACCTAACAGCGCAGTATTAGCCTTAGCGTAGTAATAAGCTGGCGTGCGAACAATCTTTCCCGGTTCAGCCATAGCAGCTTTGTACCAAGGTCTTAACCGGGGATCATAACTGGATTGACTAGGGTCATCTGGCCAGACTACGTAACCCCCATCCGTCATACCCATTTTTAAGTAGGTCGTAGCCCTATGAGTTGCCACGTAGGGCTCGAAGAATTTCATAGCCACACGTCCGCTCTCCGTCATGGGGAACTGAGCGGCCTCTGGTGAAGTGAGGTTTTTCAGCCCGCTTAGCGACATCGTAAAAGGCAGATTAGCGAGATAATCCACGTCCTTTGCGATGGCGGTGAAAAAACCTTCCATACTCTGGCTAACCAAAGCCATTTGCTTCGAGCTGTTCTCCTGAAAATCGTCCAACGCCTGGCTGCGCAGCTTAAAAACCACCAGTACAGCTACAACAAACACCGGGATGCAAGCTGTCAGGGTGAAAAGCGAAACCAACTTATGTTTTATATTCATTTTAAGTCTCCGGTGAGCAGAGCGAGCAAGTCAAGCCTGAACCTAAATGCTGTATCGGCTTACGGCCCATAAACTTGAATCTAATATTACTGATCGGCGGGTCCGATCCAAAATATTTCACAATTATAGATAAGTATTTTTGGTCGCTCGGAATGCTCTATGGTCTTTCCGACAATACCGAGTGCGCTCCGCAAGAGTTGTTACCGATATACCGCTTACAGCACAGCGACTGTGTGCCTGGGTCAGCGCCAAGTTTTAAGCCAAGGCTTGCTGCTGCCTCTAAAGCTGAGCGCAAATCACTCTCGGTCCGACGATCTCGATTCTGCCTTGGCCGTCAGCCGAAAAGTTCTGCGGAGGTATTTGGACGCGTCGATAACGATCGCCGCGTTGATCGCCTGACCGCACATCCACACCCGTGCTCCACGAGGCAAGATAGAAAGCCCCGCCTTATTACGCTGTTTCTAAGGTCGCCACGACATTCTGGATAGTTCTAGGGCTCACTACGCCGATGGAAGGCCTGACTGTAGCCAGAATCCTCCGACGCGGAAATCGCACGTGGCTTCGCATCGAAATGGGTCTCGGCGGTGGTCAAAGAAGATTAGTGAATAATGCAGACCGAGGAGTGCATTCAGATCTACAGCGAGGATTTATGTATTCATGTATCATAATCTTTTTTAACATGCAACTAAATACTGTGAGCTATAGCTAGGTAACTAGTCAGTAAAAGCGCTAGTAATTTCTATATTGATACGGCTTGGTTTCATACCTATTTTCAGGCTGAGTAGGCGGTTGAAATCTCCTGTTTAAAGTAGGGGGCTTAAAGGTCTACAGTCTGTCAGACTTTGAACGTTCATGTCAGAAAGTTTCCGTTGGCAAGGCGGTACAGACTCCTCCCTGTAGCTTGAGAGATGGCTGCAGATGATCCCTTGATCCTATGGTAATTTGTTCTGGCGCGACATGCCTAACCGTTTGGGCCTCTGGTCAGCGTTTTCTCGATAATGCAATCGTGGGGTCTTCGACGAGATGTTCAACCGAATTTACATCCGCTTGAATTAACGAGTTTTGATCGGCTTCAATGCCTGGGTGCTCGATTCCACTGCAGAACGTGCAACCCGATCCCCATTAAGCATCGGAAAAAGGGTGGGTGAATCGTTAGATTACTCGCACAGGCGCAGTATGGTCGGCTTGACGGCAAAACTCAGATGTTTGCGCGATGCCAGCATCATGCAAATCAAATTTAGGGCTTTCAATGAGTCTCAAGCCATATAGGTTTGTCTAGAAAGCCTGCTGACGTTTATTAAGATTTTCTTTTCTGTTAGCGGCATGTAATGGGCCGGACATTTGGTAGGCAGGAGAGAGTCCTGCAGGAATTAGCTTTTTTTGGAGAGTGTATGCTTAAAACATTAAGTCGGGTGCTGGCCAACATATCTGTAATGTCGAAACTGTCAATCGGGTTCGGACTCATCATAATCCTAACAGTCTTGATCGCTTATACTGGGTATTCGGGCATTTCGATCATGAACGACCGCAGTGAAAGAATTGGCGATATTTCAAAACTAGGAGCGCTGACGAGAGACATAAGAATTGAGCGTTTATCATACATCTTGAACTCTGATCAAGAGCATGCCCTGTCTTGGCTCAATGCGTTGGACTTGCTAGAGTCTCACGTGGATAAAACTCGGCTTAACTTTAATGTTCCAGTAAATATTTCTCTTTTTGATTTAATGAAAAAGGTATTGGTTGATTATCGGAGTCAGTATTTCATTGTTGTGAAAGGTACCGAGGCTAGGGAGGCTACGCGCGATTTACGCGCACGATTTGCTGAATCTGCAAAGCAAGAATTAGACAAGCTAGAAGTGTTTGCAAATGGGATAAATGGAAACTCGGATTTGCGTTCAGTGCTTGGCGTAACCACGGCGCAATATAATAAGATGAGGCTTGACGTCAGAGAATATACTTTTACTCGCGGCAAGAGTGCTCAAGACAGAGCACAGGATTCACTGGCTGCACTGCTGGAAAATGTTAAAAGCCTTGAGAGTTATTCATTTCCCGCTGAAAGCCTCAAAGTTTTTGAAAGCACTTTGGTAGGATTTCAAAATACGTTAAATAGCTTGGCAAGCGAACAGCTAAAGATAGATCAAGCTCAAAGTAGTATCTCGGCTGATATAAAGATTTTGCTGGATGCTGCAGACAAACTTAACTCAACCCAAATCATGTTGCGTAAGGTCGATATCCATGATGCAGAGTACGCGTTGGCAATAGGGCTAGCCATAGCGCTTATTATCAGCGTGTTTGCTGCATTCATCATTGCACGACTGATAATAACCCCCTTATTATTGACGGTTTCAATTGCTGAAAAAGTGGCGAATGGTGACTTAACGTACGATCAACCACCAACCAGACGCGATGAACTTGGTCGCCTTCAAAACAGCATGCAAAAAATGACTCTAAATCTCCGCCTCTTAATGAATGGATTGAAAGATGGGGTTGTGCAAATTGCCAGTGCTGCTGAAGAGCTTTCAGCAGTTACAGAACAAACAAGCGTGGGTGTTCAAAACCAGAGGGTGGAAACCGACCAGGTCGCCACGGCGATGAATCAGATGGCGGCTACTGTGCAAGAAGTTGCTCTGAATGCAGAGCACGCCTCAGCGGCGGCAGTAGCCGCTTCCAAAGAGACTCGCTCAGGAGACGAGCTAGTCGCCAAATCAATCGACATAATTGAAAAGCTGGCTAATGAGGTTGACAATTCAATGTCAGCGATGGCGAATCTTAAATTAGAAAGCGACAAGATTGGGGGCGTTCTGGATGTAATAAAATCTGTAGCCGAGCAAACTAACCTGCTAGCACTCAACGCTGCAATTGAAGCCGCGCGAGCAGGCGAAGCTGGGCGGGGATTTGCAGTTGTTGCGGATGAAGTCAGGAGCCTGGCTCAGCGCACTCAAACTTCTACAGAGGAAATTGCTAGCTTGATCCAAAGCTTACATATAGGGACCGATAAAGTCGCTACGATTCTGGGGGATAGTCAAGTGTTAGTAGAAAGTTCAGTTGAGTTTACTCGGCAGACGGGCCTATCTTTGGGAAGTATAAGTCGTTCAGTCTCGGAGATCGAATTGCTTAATCATCAGATCGCAACATCGGTGGAAGAACAAAGCGCCGTAGCTGAAGAGATCAATCGAAGTATCCTACATGTGCGGGATATATCAGAACAAACTGCAGCCGCCAGCGAGGAAACAGCATCTTCAAGCACTGAGTTGGCCAGATTAGGCGTACAGCTGCAGACGATGATAGGTAAATTCTCGGTTTAAACTCAAGTGGTTCTAGATCAGAAAAGCAGTATCTGATCTGGGCCGTTGAGCAATGGTGGCGGATACGTTGTCTGCCAATCCTTAAGTCCTGCCAAGCTAGCACTCGACAGATCGCCGATGCGAAAAAATGGGACTTTGTAAAAATAAGTCCTGGCCGAGGGCTGGCTAATGCAATACGAGGTGTCAGCCAACGCGAAGCGAAAGCAGCGGCACAAATGATTCAAAGGCAGCGCTCCTCAGGCTTTTTTTGAGACAGAAGCCCCTGCTTTTGCCAAGAGTTCAAAAGCTTTTGTGAACGCGTTAAAAATATTCCGTCCCTTCATCGGTAAGCGTCATGCCTCTAGAAACACGATTGGAAAGCTTGACGCGAGCCAATCCTCCAGAATCAACATACCTGCTTGCTGTAGGCTAAAGCCCTAGAGAGGGTGCAGCAAGGCGGCCCTAGCGGGCTGCCGCTTGGAAGGCATGGACGGGGGGCGACAGATGTTCGCAATGATCTTGCAATGTTAGTTTTTTTAATACCAGACCATAGTTTATTCTGCTTTTCGAGTTAGCCCGAACTCGGGATACTAAATGTCAGAGCCACGGCGCTTTCAAAGGTAGCCAGCATGCGAACCAAAAATAGAACAGTGCCACACGCCTTAGGATAAAGTCCCGAGCGGTAGCGCAAACCAATTTCTTTTAGCTAACGGCGTAGCAAGCACCACTGGTAGTGCCGGATATAAGGGCTGGAGTCTGTGTTTTGCGCGGACCCTTCCATTAAATAGTGTCTGCTGACAGCTCAGTTACAGTTGCTGTTGTGCGCTTATCACTTTCCAGTGGATATTATTAAGGGTCAGTATAAATCGGTCAGGACGTGAGTGCATGGAATGAAAATTGAAAGCCACACGGCGCGAATAAATTTACGGTACGAATAATTTCCTATTTTCTATTGCTCTATGTTGTTGCATATGTCGATCGGTCAAGCATCGGCGTGGCGGCTCTATTGATGAGCACTACGATTGGCTTCGATTTGAGCACTTAAGGGCTGGCTGCTGAATGTATTTTATAGGCTATTTTCTATTCAAGTGCCTAGCAAAATCTTTCTCGACAATTCAGTTCTTGTGGCAGTTGAGGGGGTGGCTGGCCATTATCTTATGGGGGGTCTAACCATTTTAACTGAAAAAATGACTTTGCATTCATGGTGTTATCGGAATTTTTGACCTCAAGCGCTTTTATGCGAGAGGTCTTAGGAATTAAGTAGCGGACTCAGATTTACGATTATAGACAGCTGTTAAGAATGACTCTAGCTTACTTGCCTTATCGGCGCTTTTGCAGCGTTTTCGAATTATACTTCGATTAATGGTTTGTGCATTTGATTTGGTTGGTTTTTACTTTTTTATAGAAGAAAAGTTTTCTTCTATCAGATTGTATTGTTTGGTTTTAGGGTTCTCACCGGTATATCCAGGATTGCTCAACTCTGGCGCATGATTAAACCTTTCGTGTTGTGGGTTATATTTAGCTGTTTGAACCACACTAAAAGCCTTTAGATCTCCGCAGCGGCTTCCATTGTTTACAGCAAGGTTTGTCAAAATTTGGTGGCGCAGAAAGTGCTTGTCTGATCCGTTGGCTTTCTACAGTAAAGCGATTTTGGTGACTTGAGTTTACGAGGTTAAACATGAATATAAAACAAAAGTTGGTTTCGCTTTTTACTTTAGTGGCCTGCTTGCCTGTGGTTGTGGTTGCTATTCTTGTAGTCTTCAAGCTGCGGACTCAGGCATCAGAGGATTTTCAAGAGAGCAGCAAGCGTGATATGGGATCAATCATTCTCAGTATGCAGCAGTTTTTCTCAGCGATTGAAAAAGATATTGATTATATCGCAGATCAGGCTCTGATAGCTTCTACCAGCGGATTGAAGAATTTTTCCTCCGCAAATGCTGCTCAGATCCCTATGACTGAAAGCGGGCTTAAAGTGATGCAATTCTTCGAGCCCTATGTGGCAACTCATAGAGCTACGACCTACTTAAAAATGGGTATGACGGATGGGGGGTACGTAGTCTGGCCAGATGACCCTAGTCAATCCAGTTATGATCCACGGGTAAGACCTTGGTACAAGGCCGCAATGGCACAGCCTGGAAAAACGGTTCGTACTCCGGCTTATTATTATGACAAGGCAAATACAGCCCTTCTCGGTACGGCCAGAACCGTGAGTGATTCTAGTGGAGTTCCCCGCGGCGTAGTGGGGCTAGATGTCTCTTTAGATCGGCTCGGAGATCTTGTTAGAAGTGTCAAGCTTGGCGAAACTGGATTTTTGATGGTGGTGGAAAGAGATGGCAACGTTTTATTCGACCCCCGCCAGCCGGAGCACAATTTCAAAAAGCTAAGCGATCTAGGTGCTTCCTATTCACATCTAGACGGGATTAAGAGCGGGCCCGGTCTAATAGATTTGGAAGGTACGACCTATATGGTAAATGTGGTCCCTGATAATCAGTTGGGCTGGAGGTTTATAGGTCTGATCGAGCGCGATGAGGTGATGGCTGAAGCAAATCGCTTGACTTGGCAGATTGCTACGATAACAGCAGTACTAACATTAGTATTGGCGCTAATGGGAGCGTTTTTTTCAGGATTTATCGTCCGTCCAATCCGCAGTGTCTCAGATGGCTTGGAATCGATCGCGCAGGGCGACGGTGATTTGACCAAAAGCTTGGTTGTACAAGGTAAAGATGAAACCGCAGCCTTAGCGAGGTGGTTTAACCAATTTCTAGGAAGCATACGCGATCTTGTCGGTAGTATCGCCCAAGCATCTACCGATCTGCGACATGCTTCAGAAGCCACCACCCAGACGGCCGACAGTATGAGCGACGTCGCTGGCCGTCAGCGCGGAGCAATCGAAATGGTCTCAACCGCGTTCAATGAAATGGTCGCCACCTCGAACGAAGTGGCCCGCTCTTGCAGCCAGGCAGCTACCGCAGCGGACGCGGGTCATCACAAAGCACAGGAAGGCTGTGGTCAAATTGAACGAGCGACCAGCAACGTAAATCTTCTCAGTGGCAGTCTCACCAAGTCAGCGCAGGAAATGGCAGTGCTGGAACAGGACAGCCGCAATATCAACACCATTTTAGATACGATCCGCAGTATTGCAGAGCAGACTAATCTACTCGCGCTCAATGCTGCAATTGAGGCGGCTCGGGCTGGCGAACAAGGTCGAGGGTTCGCCGTGGTAGCAGACGAAGTGCGCGCCTTGGCGAAGCGCACTGCCGATTCAACAGGCGAAATCGATGATTTATTAGGAAATCTGTCACGTAAAACGCAAGAAGTGACACGCCACATCGAGACTAGCTTGGCTCTCTCGCAGACAAGCGTCTCCTCTATAGGGGAGGCGCGCGTTAGCTTCGAAAACATCCGTCATTCGGTAGAGGAGATCCGGAGCCAAGCTCTACAAATTGCCACCGCGGCGGAAGAGCAGCACCAGGTGGCTGAAGAGATCAACTGTCATATTGCTCAGATTCAAGAAGACTCGATGGATGTGGAAGTACTCGCTCAGACTACGAGCCGGGATTCGTCACGCCTCTCGAAGCTATCCACCGAACTGGACGTCTTAGTACGGCGCTTTAAGACCTGACGTGCCGTTGGATCAATGACGTGTACAGCCTTTGAAAAAAGCAACGCGTCCTTGGATTCGAAGGCTATAAACGTGTCCCGGTGAATCAACGTGGTCAACGCAAAAGGCCGCAATCTTGAAAGTTCGAAAGTTTTTTTTATAAATGAGAGGGCGGTGATGACCACTCTGATGAAAGGAGCTATGAGGCTCAGTGACGCGATTGAACACACTGAGCTAAGTAAGGCCAAGTTGGTGGCCGGCGCCGACGCTATGAGTCGAGAAATGATGTGGGTCCACATTGTCGACCATCCAGAGATCTGTAACTGGGTAAAGCCTGGAGAGCTGCTCTTGACTACCGGTTATAACTGGCCAGAATGCGATGACGAATCGAGGGAACTGGTAAAACAACTTAGCAAAATCGGGTTGGCAGGGGTTGTTATGGCTGTCCCGCATTTTCGAGAGCATTTCTCAAGCGCTACTATTGAAGAGGCCAACTTTTGTCAGCTGCCGCTGCTAGAACTTCCATGGGGCATCCAGTTCAGTGACATAATGCACGATGTACTCGCCCGCATAATTGTTGTTCAGGCAGAGGTCATCAGGCGGTCAGACCTGATTCACCGTACATTGACGGAAGCGGCGTTAGAGGTAAACAACCTTGCCGGGTTAGCGCGTGCATTACACGCATCCTTAGAAAAGCGGGCGGTAGTGGTCTCTATCGAGGGGGATCTTCTCGGAGCATCAGGCGGGCCAGTAAGCGAAGATGATGAGCGGCGTTTTATTAGAATGATTGACGCGCGCAGGGCGAGCGAGCTGTCTGGAGAGAATATTTCGTCTCCCCTGACGGTGAGCGACCGCCCAAACGAACGACGCGTGGGAGGCGTAGTTAGATTGCGTGGGGAAATTGTTGCTGTTATCTGGCTAGTTAGCGAGACTGGGGATTTTAGTGAACTGGACATTCGTGCTCTAGAGCATGCCGTGGTCATCGCAGCCTTGCACCTTACGTATCAGCGTCAGCTCACTGATCAAGAAACTCGTCTTGGCTACGCTTTTGTAGATGGACTGCTCGAGGGTAATTTTTCTGCTACACCAAGCGCAGTAGAGCGAGCGCAGAGCTCTGGTTGGAGCGAGACTAGGGATTACAGGGTATGCCTTGTACTCCTAAATGAGCCGATACCGCTTTCAGGTGAAGGGCTCGACCGTCGTTCAAAAATGGCTGACCGTGTTTCCACCAAGCTACGGTGTCTTAACGTTGTGCCGCTAATTTCGGTTTCATCGAACCACGTTAGCTTTCTGCTTCCGTCGGAGGTATCACCCAATATGGTGTGGAGATCGGTACGGATTGAAGGGTGTGCGATGGCTGTGAGTAGGATTCACCAAGGAGTCGCAGGAATGGCTCTGGGGGCGGAGGATGTTGTGGCACTGATCCCATATTTGAAACCAGGATGTATTCACGACTTCGAGGAGGTGCTCTTTCCTCGCGCTTTGATGGGGGATGCTGATGCCCGCGTTCTCTTACTTAAGAAGCTGATTGACCCGTTGAAAAATCCGCGGCGTGGTAACTCTCTTGTCGATACCGTACTTTGTCTCGCCAATGAAGGGTTTCAGCTGTTAAATACATCGCGTGCACTTAATATTCATATAAGCACCTTGCGGTACCGGATTGAGCGAATTGAAAAACTTCTAAAAATTTCCTTAGATAATCCGGATGACCGGTTTCGTCTGCAGGTTGCTGCTCAAATGCATTCGCTGGTTTCCGAAGCCTTCTGAATGCGGTGACGTGACAGTCGGAAAGTAACGTACTGGTTCAGCAAGCCTTCTGAGTAATCCGAGGGAACATTTTTAGCGGAAAAATTACCTGTTTGACAGTACCTGGTAAAGTTTAAACGGTCCATCCGAGCTTAAAAATCGTAGTTTGGGTACTAACCTTTAGGTTTTATTTGCTACTTGTCGAGCGTATCTATGGCTATGGATGGCTCGGTACGATTCGAGAACCGACATACAATGGTGACCAATAATGATTCCGAAACAAATTTCACCTGCGACCACTCGTAGTCAGCATATATCCAACGGCGTCGCCGTTGCGCATCCGATTAAAGTGAGTCGGGCGGCAGGTGCCTACATTTGGGACGACCAGGGTAAAAAGTACCTCGATTTTGTGGGGGGTATCGGAGTGCTCAACGTTGGACACAATCATCCTAGGGTGGTCGAGGCTGTACGAAAGCAGCTTGAAACGTTCTCGCATGTATGTTTTCAAGTTACAGCATACGATCAATATATTGAGCTTGCGGCCAAACTGAACAACCTGATCGGCGGGTCTCTACATTACAAATCAGTATTTTTAACCACCGGTGCTGAGGCAGTCGAAAATGCGATCAAAATCGCACGCGCCTATACTAATCGCCCGGGTGTGATTGCATTTCGTGGAGGTTTTCATGGGCGTACGCTGATGGGTATGAGCCTTACTGGTATGAGCCAACCCTATCGACAGAACTTCGGTCCGCTTGCGCCAGATATTTATCACACCCCATTTCCTAATGATTATCGGGGCGTCTCTACCGAAAAGGCTTTGGCCGCTCTCCAAGAAGTTTTCGACACGCAGATCGCCGCAGACAGAGTGGCGGCAATTATTATTGAACCAGTCCAAGGTGACGGAGGTTTCATCTCTGCCCCTGTTGACTTTATGCACGCGCTGCGGAAGAAAACACAGGAGTTAGGGATTGTCCTAATTTGCGATGAAATACAGACCGGTTTTGGGCGCACGGGTAAGCTTTTTGGCTTCGAACACTCGGGCATTCAACCTGACCTCGTAACTGTCGCTAAAAGTATGGCAGGAGGCTTGCCTATTTCCGGAGTAGTTGGACGGGCGGAGATCATGGACGCGCCTCTTCCAGGGGGCTTAGGAGGTACTTATGGTGGCAATCCGCTAGGTTGTGTGGCTGCGCTTGAAGTTATAAAGATTTTTGAGTCTGAACATTTACTTCAGCGCAGCCGAAGCATTGGAGAGCAGCTTCTTGCTGGTTTTACCAAGTTTGAGAACGAATTCAAATCCATAGGTCACGTACGTGCCATCGGTGCCATGGCTGCTGTAGAGTTTGTAAGCGATCGTATCGGCAAAGTGCCTGATGCCACAATGGCACAAAATGTTATCGACGCTGCGCGCGAAGAGGGTTTGTTACTAATTAAATGTGGCGTTTACCGTAACGTGGTGAGATTCATTTGCCCGCTGGTGATTTCAGAGCAAGATGTGGCAAAAGCTCTTGCCATGTTTGAAAGGGCGTTGGTTGCCGTCAATGCATAAAGGCCGTAGGCACGTATTGTTGCAACATTTATGTTGGAGTCGCCCAGTGAGCACTATCTCACACTGCAACGAGAAAGCAAGATACTCTAAGTTTTGAGTCGCATGTGATCAAGATAGCCCTGATAGGAAGTTTCAACACAAGCCACGTTTCACTGAGACTAAATTTTAGCACTGATATAGATATAGCAGGTATATAATCATGAAGGTTTTTCATTCGCCAGCTAGCTTATTACACGCGCCGGTTACTTATTTTCGCCGTGGTAAGGCTATCCCTCATCTGGAGCAGCCGGCGCGATACGAACTGCTACTCAACGCCGCGTTCACTGCCGGGCATGACATTGAGCTGGCAGGCGTTTTTGGCATTGAGCCCATTCAAAAAGTTCATAGTAGTCGATACCTCAGCTTCCTTAAGGAGGCATGGGATCGTAGATCCGAAATTGAGCCGGGGTTGGAGCATATATTACCGTCCCATTTTAAAAGGCCAGAAATGGATCAATATCCTAAGCATATTATTGGTCAAGTTGGTTTTCATATGGCTGACCTCTCGACGCCCATCCATGAACGTACCTATGAGGCGGTCATGGCAAGTTCGGATATAGCATTAAGTGCAGCAAAACACGCGATCGCCCATGGTCATGCCTATGGTCTTTGCCGTCCTCCTGGACACCATGCTTCAGTCGAAAGCGCTGGCGGTTTTTGCTTTATTAATAATACAGCGGTTGCCGCGGCGTATATGCGGGACACCCTTAATTGTCGGGTGGGGGTGATTGATATAGATGTTCACCACGGCAACGGCACACAGAATGTTTTTTATAGCAATGAGGATGTCGTGACCGTATCGATTCATGCCGACCCATCCAATTTTATGCCTTACTATGCTGGGTATGCCGACGAAACGGGCGTCAGCGCCGGATTGGGATATAATCTTAACCTACCGTTACCCCATGGCTCAGGTGATCAGATTTATCTCAATGCGATCGCTTATGCGCTCGAGTTTTGTCAGCGTCAAGGAGTTGAAGCCCTAGTCGTAGCCTTGGGACTAGACGCCTCTGAGGAAGATCCAAACGGTGCCCTGGCAGTCACAACTCGCGGCTTCTTCGCTTGTGGCCAGCTCTTAGGGAGCACCAAGTGGCCGACTACCTTGGTGCAGGAAGGTGGCTATCTGAGCGAAATTCTTGGCGAAAACCTAAAAGCTGTATTAGGCGGATTTGACTCGTCCAGGGGATCTCTCGCGGGATAGCCTGACTAAATGAGGCTCAAAGCCCCTAATCGGGATCTCACTGACGCTGAGGTTCGCCTAAGTCTAACGAAAAAAGCAGACCTACTTGTCCGTAAGATGTTTGTTAAAAATATCAGTTACGGAGGATATTCAAGCGTAGGTCACTAAATAAGTCACAGCAGGGCTTGGCTAAGTATTACCAATGACCTGCTGTGCATCAGCCCTATAGCGCTCAACAAAGTCCGCGCAGGTCTCGGATCATTATCAAAAAGGTCAATTTAACGTGAGAGAAGTGGACAGCTTCATTGCTACTGTTGGGGATGAGATTCGTGAGATCTTAAACAGGATGCAAAATATACTGGATAGCGTGAATCAGGTTTACGACAATATTGATATGCTTCAGGGTCAATATATTAAAGTAAGGGATAATTTGGCGGCAGGTGTGGCGGTTGATACCATCGCGCTCCAGCGCTCGTATGAAGCCTTTGCATCGGAAATTAAAGTGTTCGAACGCATGACTAGAAGAGCACTTGGTCTGATTGGCCGGCGCCTAGATGAAATTAGAAGTGAGGTAATATCTTTTAAAAGATTTTATGAGCATGTTCAGCTTTCACCGGGACTTGTCGATGCTGTAGAGGGTCTTATCGATGAACTGGATAGAATATGTAAAGCAGTAAAAGATGGTCTTGAATACATCAGCTCGTCTGTTGCACGTTTTGGCGTCCTCTAGTACACCGCTAGCTAGACGAGCAGACTCAGTCCGAAGTCGATATTTTGCTGGATGTGATGTTCATTTTTTTGTAGGAGGTGGCGATTGAGATTTGATGACCTGCAGTAGATGATTTGTTTGCCAGATAGTAAATTGGTTGCGGTCATGCTGAGATTAAAGTTTCCGCAGCGTCTAATCTCTGCATAATGTTATCTCTGAATTAAACGCTCGCTGAGTCATAGAGCCTTGTCCGTGTTTTATGTTTTTAAATGGGGTCTGACATCTAGAAAGAGCTTGAATCTACAGGAGTTTGTTAACGGCGTGCTGGTCCCTAAGCCTCGGATGAAATATTGACGAGATCTCCTTGTTGAAATTGAACATTGTTTTCTTGAGTTGTGCCACTAGTTGTTTTTGCTTTCGAAGTGCCTCTAGTGATGCTTAGTTCAACATCTGAATTTATTTTGGAAATGTATCAGCTTATTGATGGTGCAAAAATCTCAAGTAAATAATGCCGTGTCTGCGGACAAAATGATACTCCTTACCCAATTTTTCCCTCCTAGGTGCCAAGATGTCGCTTATTCAGAACATAAAATTTAAATCAAAGCTGCTCGCTGCTTTCGGGCTGTGCGCAGTCATTACGGTGGCGGTTGCGATGCTGGGTCAATTAGGCGGTCAGCGTATTTTCGTGTTGCTGGAAGGCGCAGTCGGAAACAACGTTCTCTCGCTGCAGAAAACCGCGTCAGCTAAAGCCCGGATTGTCGCCACAAATCGTGACCTACACCTTGCACTTGAGTTTGCGAATAGAAAAATGAGAGGCGATCAGGTAAACACTGCTATCGCATCGTTCCTTAACAACCAAGTGGAAGCAGACAAAGAGTTTCGGATCTACCTCACCACCCCGCTCGACGATGATGAGGCCGCCGCTGCCAGAGACTTCGATCGGGACTGGCCCGCTTATGTAGTCTCTGCACAGAAGGTATTTGAAATGCTCCAAACTGGCAATGTCGAACAGGCTGGTAAGGTTGCGGATGCTGAAGTCGACCCAATCTATACCAAGTTAATGAGTGAGCTTAACACCATCATTGAATCAAATACTCGACAAGCGGGCGAGTTGGTTCAGATCGGTAAAGAAACACGTTCACAAGTTACCTGGGTTTTGGTACTCGGTACCTTCATTGCCGTCGCATGCTCAATAGGTTTGGGGTTGTTAGTCACACAGTTGATCACCCGACCTCTCCATAAGTCTGTGGCGGGTGCAAGCCTAATCGCCGAAGGGGATTTGACTCAACCTATCATGGCAACTAGCACAGACGAAATGGGACAGTTACTAACAGCTTTGTCTGAGATGCAAGGCAACCTCAGAATAACCGTGCAGCAGATTGCTGATGCGTCGGACCAGGTTGCCTCGGCCGCTGAGGAACTGACGGTAGTAACGGAGGAAAGTACCCGAGGTTTGGTACGCCAAAACGACGAAATTCAGCAAGCGGCGACCGCGGTCAATCAAATGACCGTCGCTGTTGAAGAGGTGGCGCACAATGCCGTCAGCACTTCGCGGGTTTCCAGCGACACCGCTGACGAGGCCATCCGCGGTCAGAAACAGGTGCAGCAAGCTGCAAATGCTATGAAAGCGATGTTTACAGATATCACCCACTCGACGCTGCGAGTCGAAACACTGGCCAGCCAGATCCGTGACATCACTAAGATACTTGACGTGATTCGTTCAATCGCAGAGCAGACCAATTTGTTAGCGCTGAATGCTGCCATCGAAGCTGCGCGTGCTGGCGAGCAGGGACGGGGTTTTGCCGTCGTGGCCGATGAGGTACGGGCGCTTGCTCACCGTACGCAAGCCTCAACACGCGATATCGAAACGATGATCAGTCAGGTTCACACTGGTGCTGACGAAGCCGTTGAGTCAATGGCGAAGAGCAAAAATATGGCTCACAGTATCCAGTTACTTGCTACTGAGGCAGGATTAGCTTTAGAGCGTATCAGTGAAGGCGTCAACCAAATCAACGAACGAAATATGGTTATTGCCAGCGCAGCCGAAGAACAGGCCCAAGTCGCTCGAGAAGTAGATCGAAACTTAGTCAACATCCGGGATATTTCGGCGCTAACAGCTGCAGGTGCCAACCAAATTACTGCCTCAAGCCACGAGCTTTCACGTTTAGCAACGACATTAAACAGAACGCTAGGCAAGTTCAAGTTGTAATCGGTGTATAGGTGGACACCATCGCGTTAAGCGATGGAGTTAGGAAGATATGTTGTCCAGACCGTTACAATGATCCGTTCTGCTAGTCGTGGGCTATCGCTCTGGAATTCGTCCCGATCGCGCTTGTGGAACTGGTGTGGATGGCATTCCAGAATTTACGCCGCAATCTTGGCTCGCCAGTATGTGATGGTCAGACACTCACTGAGTTGGACCGCCTGCGCGATCATCTTCCGCATCTGGAACCGGTTATGCTTAGAGCCGCATCGGCTGCGCCTTGTTCAAGGAGAGAACCCAAGCGCGCATTGGTATTTACCGCGTACATTAAATTTTTGATCAAGAGCCCTAGGACAGAAGCGTCACGTACGGTTCTGTGAGCTGCCGGGGGGGCGGCGGCTCGATTTGCTGGGTAGCTGCGCAGTTGCAAGCGGACCGCGGCGATGATTAGCTTTATGCAGTCGGATAGCATAAGAGCTATCCGGTTCTCTGAGCTTACAAAAAGAGCTGCTACTCATTCTTTGAAAGTTGAATTAGGGAAGGCTTCCATCAAGGTGTTTCTAATCCAGTTTATGAACCATTCGGTACTTTCTGCCATCGCTTGCGGCGGTGTCAGAAGATAGTAGCCTCCCATCAGAGCTGACTCTTCGGGGCATCGAATCAACGAGCCATCAATCAATTCTGTCGCTACCAGTAATTCGTTAGCTAAAGCGATGCCGAGCCCGCGCTGTGCTTGGTTTAGCACTACATCAGCACTGACATGTGATATGTCAGTACTGACACGCGTGTTCAGTCCTTTTGCGGCGAACCATGCATTCCAGTAATTGCCATGGTCGGTGTGGATAAGCTGGCACGAAGCAAGGTCTGCCAGCGTAGGTTTGCTTGAAAGGCTTGCGAGAAAAGCTGGTGAGCAGACGGGAAACGCAAGAGGTTTGATAAGTAGCTCTTTGGTGGCTGGGAGGCTCTCAGCCAATCCGTAAGCTATCCCCAGGTCGGCTCTCGCTGGATCAACCGATGTGAAAGAAAAATTGGGCTCAATAGAAATTTTGAGTCCTGGCCGAAGTCTGCGTAACTGCGCGATCCTAGGTGTCAGCCAGCGCGAAGCGAAAGCAGGGGCGCAGATAATTCGAAGCCATCGCTCCTCAGGCTTCTTTGAGACCGAAGCGCCGGCCTCTGCCAAGAGCTCAAAAGCTTTGGTGACCGCCTTAAAATATTCCGCCCCTTCCGCGGTCAGCGTCACTCCCCTGGAAGTACGATTAAATAGCTGGACATCAAGCCACTCCTCCAGAATTTTAACGTGCCTGCCTATTGCGGGCTGGGTGACATGGAGCGCTTGAGAAGCTGCAACGTAGCTGCCCAGACGCGCTGCCGCTTCAAAAGCACGAACTGCGTTGAGAGGAGGCGTCCGATAGAGGTTCATGGCAATTTCCTGGTGTTATTTTTTAACACTAGCCCGCAGCTTATTCTGCTGTTCGAATTAGCTCAAACTCAGGATACCCGCCCTCTGAAAGATGGCGGTGCTCAATGCGAAAATCCGCGCTAGTGTTGCATGCGGTTTGACAGCAAGGTGTTCACCTCTTCACGACTAGGCGCGTAAGCCCCGGCATGCGAGCAAGACACCGACGCACAAGCAGCGGAGAACTCCAACCGTGCGTGCGGTTCTTCGATGCCTAGAAACGTCGATGCGAGCCAGCCGGCCATACTCGAATCGCCTGCACCCACTGTATCAGAGACTTCAACGGCGATCGCGGACTGTTCAAATTTCAGGTTGGCATCATACAACACCATGCCTTTTGCTCCACGGGTGAAAAGAATCTGCGTACGAGTATTCATTGTCCGCAACTCTCGAAGGGCCTGTTCTTCGTTCAATCCAGGGTATATCTGGCGAAGGTCCTCATCCGAAAGCTTTATGATATCTGCAAGCTCCACCATGGCCGGGAAAGTCAGCTCGCGGTAGCGAGTGTCCATAAGGTTGCGCCAGTTCGGGTCATAGCTAATCAGCTTGTCTTCTTCCTTTACTCTCCTGGCCACCTCAACAAGCCTGTCCCCCAATGGCTGACGGGCAAGGCTGATACAACTGAAGTGACAGAGTCGAGCCGCATCCAACCAACCTGCAGGGAGTTGGTCCACATCAAATAGTAGATCGGCCTCGCCCGCAAAGAAATACCGGGGAGGGTGGCTGGAGGGCACGATCGCTACCAGAGGGTCAGCGTCAACTCTCTGGAGGAATCTCATGTCCAAGCCGGCAGCCTTCGATTGCTGTGCGAGCTCATCGCCCAATGAGTCGGTACTGATCGAGCCAGCGAATGCGGTGGGCACGCCCAGGCGGCTCATTGCGCGGGCCACGTTCCAAGGCGCGCCACCTGGATAGCCCTGCCACTTTCCGGGCGAGTGTTGAACCACGTCGGTCAGAGCTTCACCAAACACAACAACACTCGGCAATTGCATATTCATCCTCTCTTGTATCCGGCAGGGGGGCCTATCGTGCCCGCCATCGATAGGCGCGGTCTCACCGTACCTGCGTGATCGGTAGCGATGGGTAAAGACTGTCTCGGTTGAAGAGTTTCACGGCTGTAGTGCGCCGGTAGTCGCTGGGCGTCTGATGCATTTCATGACGGAAATGGCGATTGAAATTGGAGACGTTCTCGTAGCCAACCTCGAAGCAGATTTCGGCGACCGTGAGCTGTGTCTGGACGAGTAGCCGACATGCACGCTGGATGCGCAGCTTGCGCATCAGGTCCATGAACCCGTGACCAGTGATTCGTTTGAAAAAGCGCGAGAAACCGGCCTCGCTCATCCCAACTCGCTCGGCGATGACAGTTAGCCGGACGTCGGATGTGAGCTCATTGATCAAGTAGTCGAATGCCTGATTAATTCGCTCCGAGCTGCGTTCGTTCAATGAAGGCGAGTAGCAGGCGCTGGCCAATACCCGAGTCTCTCGCTTTGGCGCCCTTGCAAGGGTGCCTATCAGTTGCAGGAACATGATCAGGCGCTGAAGCCCGGTCGCCTCGCCGATTCCCTCAAGCAGCAAAGCGGCCTCAATGGCCGTCCCCCCAGTAAACTCGATCCCACGTTGTGCCAGCTCAAACAGCGTTTTCAGCTCCGATAGCTCAGGCAATGAACCTTGGAGGTCGAGCAGGGCGGCACCATCAAACTGCAGAACCACATCGCGGCCCACGAGTTGCTCTCCCGGCGCGACGTCCCCCATCCAGTCATGGGGCAGACCGGGGCCAATCAGTGCGACATGTCCTGCTGTGAAGGGCCCGATGTAATCCCCGGCTAAAAGCTTGCCGCTTCCTTGCCGAATCAGGTGGATTTCATATTCCGGATGGTGGTTCCAGCGGGCGAGATCGTATGGATAGTCGTGCTCGTACCATCGAAAGCTCTGATCGGGTTCAGGAAGGATGACCTCAAGATCTGCTGGTCGGTGCTCGAACAAAGCGGCGCGGTTATCAGGCATCTTGTGCCCCTTTTATAATTGTTCTGTGGATCGGATGTGCTAACCATACGCCGATCTCACCCGGCACTGATAGCTCAACTATTGCAGCATGGTAATACTTTTTTGATTCCTGACTGATGTCGATGTCAAGGTCAAAAAAGTATCAGTTCGGCGTCCGGGATTCGTTTGAGGGCGGATCTGGTAGGTGATCTAATCGTCGCGTCCACCACTGCAATGTTGTCAGAATTTGCTTTGTAGTGGTCAACAACAAAAATAATAGCTCCGGTCAGATTGGCTTGGAGCGGAGAGCCCCATGAAGATTACGAATGCGCTAATTCTTTCTACTGGTCTGTCATTCGCCCTTGCCAGTCACGCCGCTGAAACGCTGACCATCGCGACGGTCAACAACGGCGACATGATCCGAATGCAACGGCTATCCAAGGTCTTCGAGCAGCAGCATCCCGACATCAAACTGAATTGGGTCGTGCTCGAAGAGAACGTTCTGCGTCAGCGCCTGACCACTGACATTGCTACTCAGGGTGGTCAGTTCGACGTGTTGACCATCGGCACCTATGAGACGCCAATCTGGGGTGCAAAGAACTGGTTGGAGCCGATGAAGGATCTTCCGGCCGGCTATGACGTCGACGATATCTTTCCTGCCGTGCGTCAAGGCCTGTCCGTTAACGATACGCTCTACGCATTGCCGTTCTACGGCGAAAGCACCATCACGTACTACCGCACCGATCTGTTCAAGGCTGCAGGGCTGACGATGCCGGAACAGCCGACCTGGTCGCAACTGGGCGAGTTCGCTGCCAAGCTCAACGATCCTTCGAAGGATCAATATGGCATGTGCTTGCGTGGCAAAGCTGGCTGGGGCGAAAACATGGCGTTGCTCAGCACCATGGCCAACGCCTTCGGGGCGCGCTGGTTCGATGAGAAATGGCAGCCTGAACTCAATAGTCCCGAGTGGAGGGCAGCTGCGACGTTTTATGTTGATACACTGAAGAAATACGGTCCTCCGGGAATATCCAGTAACGGGTTCAACGAAACACTGGCCCTTTTCAACAGTGGGAAATGCGCGATTTGGGTTGATGCAAGCGTGGCTGGATCTTTCACCACCGATAAGGAGCAGAGCCGGGTGGTCGACAGCGTAGGTTTCGCTCCTGCGCCTACCGAGGTTACCGACAAAGGGTCCTCGTGGTTATACGCCTGGTCATTGGCAATCCCTGCCACCTCCAAGCACAAAGAGGCCGCCAAATCGTTCATCACCTGGGCCACCTCCAAAGAGTACATCCAACTAGTTACCGATAAGGATGGCATCACGAACGTACCACCCGGTACACGTATCTCGACCTACAGTGACGCTTACCTCAAGGCCGCGCCGTTTGCTCGGGTAACGTTGCAAATGATGAAGCACGCTGACCCGTCGCAGCCTTCCGCCAAACCTGTTCCGTACGTGGGCATCCAATACGTGGTGATCCCCGAGTTCCAGTCCATCGGTACATCTGTAGGCAAGCTTTTCTCCGCTGCATTGACAGGCCAAATGTCGGTTGAGCAAGCGCTGGCTTCTGCCCAGTCCACAACCGAGCGGGAGATGAAGCGTGCGGGCTATCCCAAAAAGTAAATAGCCTCTTACCTCCGCCGGCTTAGCGTCGGCGGTCACAGCCGCACAGGTAAATAATCATGAACACGTCCATTATTCGAGCCCAGCTTGCGGCCTCGGCGCCATCACGCGCACGCCGTTTGATCAATCCAGGATGGTTTCTGGTGTCGCCATCGGTTGCACTTTTGTTGCTCTGGATGATCGTGCCGCTGGCCATGACCGTTTATTTTTCGGTGATCCGGTACAACCTGCTCAATCCAGGGGAAAACGAGTTCGTTGGCCTGGAGAACTTTGCCTATTTCATGACAGATTCGGGTTTTCTTCCCGGAGCGCTTAACACGTTGATATTGGTGGGCAGCGTGCTGCTGATCAGCGTGGTTTTTGGTGTCCTGATCGCAGCCTTGCTTGAGGCGAGCGAGTTTTTTGGGCGCGGCATTGTCAGGGTGTTGCTCATTTCGCCTTTTTTCATCATGCCAACCGTAGGTTCGCTGATCTTCAAGAACCTGATCTTCCACCCTGTCTCCGGGATCCTCGCAGCGGTATGGAAGTTCTTCGGAGCGCAGCCCATCGATTGGCTGGCTCATTACCCACTCTTCTCTATCATCGTCATCGTTTCCTGGCAGTGGCTGCCTTTTGCGATCTTGTTGCTGATGACAGCTATGCAGTCGCTCGATCAAGAGCAGAAAGAGGCGGCCCGATTGGATGGGGCGGGTGCCCTGGCCATCTTCTGGCATTTGACCCTGCCACATTTGGCCAGACCCATCGCGGTGGTGGTGATGATCGAGACGATTTTCCTGCTGTCGGTATTTGCAGAAATCTTCACCACAACAAATGGCGGACCAGGCTTCGCTTCGACCAACCTTGCCTATCTAATCTACAACCAGGCACTGGTGCAGTTCGATGTGGGCATGGCTTCGGCCGGTGGTCTGATTGCGGTGGTGATCGCTAACATCGCGGCGATTGTGCTGGTGCGCATGATTGGCAAGAACCTGACCGACAAAGCCTGAGGACAACGCCATGATGACGCTCAAACAATCCCGGTCACTGCAAAGCGTACTGCTCGGCAGCTTGGCCTGGGTCACCGCTTTGCTGTTGTTCTTTCCCATCTTTTGGATGGTGCTTACCAGCTTCAAGACCGAGATCGACGCCTTCGCTACGCCGCCACAGTTCATCTTCATGCCTACGCTGGAGAATTACTTGCACATCCAGGAGCGCAGTGACTACTTCCACTTCGCGTGGAACTCGGTGCTGATTTCCTTCTCCGCTACAGCGTTGTGCATGCTGATCGCGGTGCCGGCGGCCTATTCGATGGCGTTCTATGAGACCAAGCGCACCAAGCAGACGCTGCTTTGGATGCTATCGACCAAGATGCTTCCCCCTGTAGGGGTGCTCATGCCTATTTACCTTTTGGCGAAGGGGGCGGGGTTGCTGGACACCCGGATCGCGCTAATCGTGATCTACACCCTGATCAACCTGCCGATCGTGGTGTGGATGGTTTACACGTACTTCAAAGACATCCCCCGGGAGATTTTGGAGGCGGCCAGGTTGGACGGGGCGACCCTGGGGCAGGAGATGCTGCGCGTGTTGCTGCCCATCAGCAAGGGTGGGCTGGCCTCGACCATGTTGCTCTCGATGATCCTGTGCTGGAACGAGGCCTTCTGGTCGCTCAACCTGACGAGCTCCAGCGCCGCACCTCTGACCGCGCTGATCGCTTCCTACTCAAGCCCCGAGGGTCTGTTCTGGGCGAAGCTTTCTGCGGTCTCAACATTGGCCTGCGCACCTATCGTGATTTTCGGCTGGATCAGTCAGAAGCAATTGGTTCGTGGGTTGTCCTTCGGCGCGGTCAAATAACGACGTTAGGCATTCACTGATTTCGCGAAGGCTCCAATTTCATACAGGACTTTACGCATGGCCACTTTGAAAATAGAAAATCTCAAGAAAGGTTTCGAGGGACTGTCCATCATCAAGGGCATCGATCTCGAGGTTAAGGACAAGGAGTTTGTCGTGTTCGTAGGGCCGTCGGGGTGTGGCAAGTCGACCCTGTTGCGCCTGATCGCGGGTCTGGAAGAAGTCACAAGCGGCACGATCGAGCTCGACGGCCGAGACATCACTGAAGTGACTCCTGCCAAACGTGACCTGGCCATGGTATTCCAGACCTATGCTCTGTATCCGCACATGACGGTACGCAAGAATTTGTCATTTGCCTTGGATCTGGCCGGTGAGAAGAAGCCGGATGTGGAAAGGAAGGTCGCCGAGGCCGCACGGATTCTCGAACTTGGTTCTCTACTCGACCGCAAGCCTAAGCAGTTGTCAGGAGGTCAGCGCCAACGGGTCGCTATTGGGCGTGCAATTGTTCGAAACCCCAAGATTTTCCTGTTCGATGAGCCACTGTCGAACCTTGATGCTGCCCTGCGTGTACAGACGCGCTTGGAGCTGTCCCGACTGCATAAGGAGCTGCAGGCGACCATGATCTACGTGACCCATGATCAGGTCGAAGCCATGACGCTCGCTACCAAGGTCGTTGTGCTTAACGCAGGACGGATCGAGCAGATTGGTTCGCCGCTTGAGCTCTACCATCACCCCGCCAACCTGTTCGTTGCCGGCTTTCTCGGGACACCCAAAATGGGATTTTTGCAGGCAACTGTCCATGCCGTGCATGCATCGGGGGTGGAGGTTAGATTCTCCTCTGGAGCCACTTTGCTCATTCCACGCGACAGCAGTGCGTTGTCGGTCGGGCAATCCGTGACGATCGGGATACGGCCGGAGCATTTGACGCTGGGCGTTGAAGGCCAAGTGCCGGTCACAACGGATGTCACCGAGCGCCTAGGCAGCGATACCTTCTGCCATGTGAATGTCGATTCAGGAGAAAGCCTGACGGTTCGTGTCCAGGGGGATTGCGAAGTGCCGTACGCCGCCCGGCGCTATCTCACCCTCGATGTCGCTCATTGCCATCTATTTGACGAGAGCGGTCTTTCGGTAAGCCCTGCGGCATCACGCGCGGCCTGACTTCCATCAGGCGCGCTCTCTCGATGAAGCGCGCCACGAACCACAAAGGTAGATTCAATGAAACGTCTCGAAGGTAAAAGCGCTTTGATCACTGGTTCCGCGCGCGGTATTGGCCGCTCGTTTGCCCAGGCCTATATCGGTGAAGGCGCTACGGTCGCTATCGCCGACATCAATTTGGAAAGAGCTCAAGCGACAGCCGCCGAACTTGGTCCGCAAGCTTACGCGGTGGAGATGGACGTTACCCGCCAGGCGTCCATTGATGCAGCAATCGCCGAGGTCGTTGCCCGCGCAGGAAAGCTGGACATCCTTGTGAACAATGCGGCGTTGTTCGATCTTGCACCGATCACCGAGATCACTCGGGAAAGCTACGATAGGCTTTTTGCAATCAATGTCAGCGGCACGCTGTTCACGCTTCAGGCCGCTGCGAAGCAGATGATCAGTCAGGGGCATGGCGGGAAGATCATCAACATGGCCAGCCAGGCGGGTCGCCGCGGTGAGGCACTGGTAGGCGTCTACTGCGCCACCAAGGCGGCCGTCATCAGCCTTACGCAGTCTGCTGGCCTCAACCTCATCAAGCACAAAATCAATGTCAATGCGATCGCCCCGGGGGTTGTCGATGGCGAACACTGGGACGGTGTCGACGCACTCTTTGCCAAACACGAGAATCGACCTCTAGGTGAGAAGAAGCGGCTCGTGGGCCTTGAAGTTCCGTATGGGAGAATGGGGACGGCAGAGGATCTGATAGGAATGGCTATTTTCCTGGCGGGCTCGGAGAGCGATTATATCGTCGCACAAACGTACAACGTTGATGGCGGGAACTGGATGAGCTGAGTGCAGGAGGACGGATGACCGGGGAGGTATACACTTTCCAGTGAGTCGGCGGTTTGACCCCGGCATCCTCACGATCGCTGCCGGACTCATGAGAGCCCGGCAGTGTGTTCCATCAGCCGATCGTTGAGGTGGGTGCTGGCAGCAAAGTTTTTGCAACCGCTTCCCCCAGGGGGGAGGGGATCGATATAGGGCGGTAGATGTATCTGCGCGCCTATGGGGGCTTTCAGGTCATTCAAAAAAGCCTTATGGCTACTATCAGGATGGGCGTTAGATGCTTGCCCCTTGTTGAATGTGTCATGTGTCCGATGACATCTTCGCAACGAGGTACCTGGCCCAGATGAAACCATCTTCGATCGTTTGCGTACTGATATGGCGCAGGGACTGGCCGGATGCAGGGCGTTCATCCGACTGGCCGTGGTATTCAAATATGCTTGGTACCCCGCTCAAGCCATCTATTCCTGGGTAAATCAAAAGGCTTATCTCATCAATCAGACCAGCCTTCAAAAAGGTCCCGTTGATCACGCCGCCACCTTCGAGTAGCAGGGTCTTCAATCCAAACTGGGCGCCTAGCATCGCTAACGCTTGCTTAAGGTCTCCACAATGAGGGCCTGCGAAGAGATAGGAAATGCCCTGGTTTCGCAGCGCCTGCAAATAGGCATCCGATACCGAGTCGCCGAGAATGGAGATAATCCGATGCCCGCCATCAATAGTATCCGTCTGGTAATGCAGTTTCCCGGAGGGGTCAATCACGATTGCAACCGGGTCCCCTGGTTCATGCGCTATGTAGTGGTCGCGCATGCCACCACTGTGTTCCGCAACAAGCGGTGGTTTTGAAGAGATGCCATCGAATGCTTCCATGGTCGTTCGGCCTATGATGAAACCGTCGCCACCCAAGCGGTCGGCAATGAGCTCGTAGTGGTTGCAAATGGTTTGCTCGCTGTCCCCGTTGGGGAGAGGTGTCCATCGAGAAGACACCAGGCGGCCATCCACGGAGCTGATCATGTGGCATATGATTCGAGGGAGCATGAGTTGTAAATCCCATCAAAATTGATATGCGGTCTGCTATCACGATTGAGCTGATGACAGCGTGACCGTAGTTATTGTTGTTGTGTTACAAGGGTGTTTCTGGCAACCGCTGGAGACATGATCTGGCCGACAAGATTTTGCAGGTGATCAAGGTCATAAGGTTGCGGCTTGTTGCTATATACAACGCTGGAATCGTCTTGTTATCTCCTGCGCAATACATACACTCGCCACATGGCGTAGAACGGTATGAAGTCCAATGATTTTTGAATACTGAAACCCGCCTGCTCAAACTCTGCCTCGACAGTAGTAGCCGATAGTACGAACCGATTTTGGTACCGCTCCTGATCATTTTTATCCCGGCGGCGAACTTCGACACGCTTGCGTTTCCACGCCTTGAAATTGCCGTCTACCCACAGGGAAATAATCACACTGTCCCGGGTAACACGTTGGAATTCACGAAGTATCGCCAGTCTGTGTTGGGCATCGCCGATGTGATGCATCAAGCGCATGCAGAATATGCAGTCGACCGAATTGTCCGGCAGATCGATATCAAAGGCAGAAGTTTGCAACGGACGTACCCGCTTCACCACATCGGCAGGCTGAGCGACAGTTGCGACTTCCAGCATAGACGCTGAGTTGTCGGCACCGATGATCATCCGGCCGGGTGTCTGCGCCAGTAAGGGCCAAAAACGCCCGGCTCCACAAGGCAAATCCAAGACCAGCCCAGGCTCACCCGCTATGGCCAACGCCAAGCTCGCCAGTTGTTCATCGCGTCTGTGGGATAGCCGCCGAGCCAGATTGTCCTGATGCTTGAGCAAATAATTCCGTGCGTGCTCATCGTCGTACTTCTCGGAAAATTCAAGCTTGATCGGAGAAGGCATCAATGGGACTCCACTTATTGAGAAAAATATTTCACGGGGCTGGAGCAGTAGATCCTCATTCCGACCTATGCAGTCAAAGCTTTTGACGGGTAGGTGACGCATATCCGCATGTTTGCTCGGCTTCACGTTTTCAGCACACCTTAGGTATCCGGCACGTTGAGCTTATAGATGATAGAGGCTGCTGACTGAGGGACTGTGACGTGATTTTACGACAGGGGTAATGGAGAGCTAGCGGCATGGATTGCATATAACCATGAGCTAGATTGATGGGTGGCGTCTGGAATACCACAGGACCGTCAATGAATTGATAAATCTCATTCATGGCTTCAATCGCTGCGCAGTATTTCAGTTTTACAGTCAGCTGATACCTTGGCTGTGACCAATTTGGGGGGGCGGCTTGAATGTAGGGCGGCCCGTAACGTAGACGATGAAGCAAGCAAAGAGATCTGACGGATGAACAGAAAGGTTTGGCAGTTGGGTTTTGGCACACTGCTTCTAACTTTCGGGTTTTCCCCGGATGGAGCAGGCCCGACCTCGGCCTGGGCCGAACCGAATGCCGTGACGTTTCCACCGCTTGATCAATTGGAGCATTACACGACTGTACGACGCGGGGTGACCAGGGAGCACATGCTCACAAGCCAAGCTGCGCTTGATGCGCTTCAAGCGGGCCAACCTGTCCCTGCGGGGTCACATGTCGTTTTGGTGGATTACCAGAGTGATGTCCTCGAGCGTTATCTGGTTGCGCAAAAAACGGGCGACGGAATTGACGATTGGGCGTACCAATGGTTCTGGCCGGATCAAACGGTGAAGGTCGACGAGAAAGTGGGCCAATGCTATGCCTGCCATCAGCGGTCGCGCAGGGAACAGAGTTACCTGTTCACCTTCGACGACGCGCTGAATTTCAAAGAATCTGCTGGCCACGAAAAACCACAGTCGAGCACTTCCCCTTGAAAATGGCCCTTATCAAATGCCTGCTGCTTCCGCTCGTGATGGCCACGCTGCTGCTATGTTCGCTCGCCTACTGGTGGCTCGACAATTTGGCGCACGAGATCTTTGGTGCTGTCCTGTTTTCGTTGATCGGCTGGCACGTGGTCCGGAATCGAAGCGGACTTACAGGAATGTTTAGAACCTCTTATGACCTGAGCGGCGCTGTCTCCCTCGTATTGCACTTACTAATAATCGTTGCTGTCGTTGCGTTGCTGGTGACGAGTGTTCTGATTTCAAAATCGGTCTTTACTCTTTTTACCTTCCGCGACAACTTTTACATCCGCAATGTTCATTGGTTCGTAGCTTACTGGGTGGTCATCTTGGTAGGCACTCATGTGGGCGTGCATTGGGCGCGAGTCATGGCCATGTTGGGTTCGGTTTTGAAATTAAATTATCAAAGCATGCCAAGAACAATGGCGCTTCGTATTGCCGCAGTTTTGATGGCGGAATACGGGATCTGGAGTTTCTCGGTACTGGGAGCTTGGACGAAATTAACGTTCAATCACAGCTTAGATTTCTGGGATTTCACGGTCACGGTTGCCCCTTTTTTCGTGCATTGGGTTGCAGTCCTCTGCCTCGCCGCGATCACCGCTCATTATGTGATGGTGGTGGCGCGAACGGTCGTTCGGCGCAACACGTTAACGGCTAACGCCGTTTCCCCGGCAAATAAAAATTCATCCGTTGACCCTCCAATTCAGCAGTTTTAGAGAGCATTAACGACGGTAACCGCCAAGCGAGACCCTGGTTTTTAAAGGGTCTGAAGTGGTCAATTCACGTCAGGTTATCGCTCAGGCAATGCCCATCGAACCCAAGTGGAGCAATTATGAAAATACGCATCGATCTCTCTGACGGTCTGGTTACGGCAACGCTCGACAACAACGATTCATCCAAAGATTTCGTTAAGCAGCTTCCGATGAAACTGACACTGGAAGACTACGCCTCAACCGAGAAAATCAGCGACCTGCCTAGGCCATTGTCGACACAGGGCGCGCCAGCAGGCTTCACTCCTTCGGCGGGGGATGTCGCTTTTTATGCGCCTTGGGGGAATCTCGCCATTTTTCATAAAGGCTTCGAGTATTCGAGTGGCCTTATCAAACTCGGCAGGATTGATTCCGGTCTGGAAATACTCGCGCGCCCCGGGCCGCTTGACGTGACGATCACCTTGCTTGGTGACTGATCCCATCTGCAACGCTTCTGAACCACGCCGATAAAGCTGCGTGCGGCGTTTGGCTGGCGGTGCGGTTTTGTTTAAACGTTTCATACTGACGGCAGAGAACTAATGCAGCTGACTCGTGCCAACTTTGGCGATTTTATCTACTTTTTGGCCGTCGCCCGTCATTCAAGCTTCAGTCGCGCTGGTGTTGAAGTAGGGATTAGTGCTTCTGCGCTAAGCCATGCGATCAAGGGATTGGAAGCAAGACTGGGGGTTCGGTTGCTCAATCGCACGACTCGCAGCGTCACCCTGACGGCAGCCGGTCAGGAACTGCTGGCGTTGATAAGCGAACCTGTCGACAAAATCGATCAAGCCGTTGAGCTGTTGAATAAGTTTCGTGATGAGCCCACCGGTCGCATACGGTTGAATGTTTTCAGTGATGCGGCGCTCCTTCTTTTGGCACCTGTTTTATCGACATTTGCTCATCGTTATCCAGACATCGAAGTGGAAGTTTCGACCACCAACAGTATGGTGGACATCGTTGAGGGGGGCTTCGACGCCGGGATCAGGTATGGCGCTACGGTACCTGAAGGCATGATTGCTCAAAGCCTTTCGCCCCCTGTTCGATGGGTCGTGGTAGGAGCCGCCGATTACCTCGAAAAATGTGGCATGCCGCTGCACCCAGAGGATCTGAAGCAACACAGTTGCTTGAGGTTTCGGCTAGGCAACGGTCGGATGTACAACTGGGAGTTCGAGAAAGAGGGGGAAAAATTAGAGATTCCTGTGTCTGGGAATGTCGTCCTGGATGAGACGCGGATGATGCTCGCCATGGTCACCCGAGGGGCGGGGCTGACGTATTGTGCTGAACCCATTGTCGCGCCGCTTGTAGCGGAAGGGATTTTACAAGTGGTTTTAGAGGATTGGGTCAGTGTCGGTCCAGGTTTCCATATCTATTACTCAAGCTACCGGCAGGTGCCGATTGCACTACGTTTGCTGATTGAGTTGATCAGAGAGGTGCGCCCGATTGGATAGGGGGTGGCTGTCAGCAGTACTGCCTGATTCGTTTTGGGAGAGAAATCTAATATGTCCAGCTTGAACGCATTGCTTGACGCCATACAGTGCGAACAAATCGAAGGCCGGGAATCTGTTCTCGCCACTGTTGTGAAAGTCGAGGGTTCGGCTTATCGCCGTCCGGGTGCGCGCATGCTCGTGTCGCAATATGGACATCCCGAGGGCACTATCAGTGGTGGCTGCCTGGAGGGTGAGGTAGTGCGAAAGGCCTGGTGGTTGAGTGAGTCGGGGCCGGTGATTCGCAGCTATAGCACTGCTGAGGCTACAGACGAAGAGGGTGGTGAAGAGGCTCTTGGTTTCGGGCTGGGTTGCAACGGCAAAGTGTATGTTTTGTTTGAGCGAATACCAGCCAAAAAGCAATGCGCTCTGCTTGATGCGTTACGCAAAGTCAGGAACACGCAGAGGCCTGTAGCAATCGCCACGGTGATCGCGTGCTCGCGTAATAGCCGCGTAGATGTCGGAGACCGTGTGTTCTTGGAATCTGGCGCGGCGCCCTTCAGTGGCCTCTACCATCCTGCACTGGACGAGCGAATTACCACTGACCTACGTCTCACACTGGACCGGCAAAAGTCTTCACTTCAGCACTACGCTGAAGGCTCTACAGAGGTAGAGGTCTTTCTTGAGTACGTCGCGCCCGCACCGAGATTGATAATTTTTGGGGCCGGTCATGATGCGCAACCCTTGGTGCGGATGGCGAAGATACTCGGATGGCATGTCACGGTTGTTGATAGTCGCCCGCATTTTGCCCGCCCGGAACGTTTTCCCGCGGCGGATTCGGTGTTGAGCGCCCGTATTGGCGGACCCTTCGAGTTTCTAGAGTTAGTAGAGGGGGCATTTGTCACGGTGATGTCCCATAGTCTCAGCCAGGATGCGCATTGGTTGAAAGGGGCCTTGCAAGCAAATCCCCGTTACATCGGTCAGCTTGGACCGCGTGACCGGACCGAGCGTCTGCTTGCTGAAATAATTCGACAGACGGATCGGTTGCCCGCGCGGGACCGGTTGCACTACCCCATTGGTTTGGACATTGGCGGAGACACACCGGAAAGCGTAGCGGTGGCAGTGCTTGGGGAGATTCAAGCGGTCATGCATGGGCGAGTGGGGGGAAGTTTAAAGTTGCGGGCTTCAACGATTCACGAAAGCGATCGGATTGAGTCGAGTTGTTCTCGAAGATCTTCAGCCTCTGAATGGCAAAGGTCTTGAATTGACGGTGCCGCCGGTATTGGATTCGCTTAAGTGCAACAAGTACTTGAGTCAGACGTGATCAAAATTCATTAATCGGCGTGCAATGAAGTGCTAACGGCTCGATATAGAGCGCTGCCTAAACTTTGAAAAGTCCTGAAACTATTTTATTGCTGAATATTCTTCACTGGTGATTTCAGTGAAAATGGGCTAATCCCCAGGCATCTCGATTGTTAGCATGTCCCTATAAGAATCCAATGCACAGCGCATTGGCTCGCTGGGCTTACTTGGCCCGGTCAATAAGCTCGTTCTTCGCCGCGCGCCCTTGCGTGTACTCGCCGAACTTTCTCCCATTGCCATCAGCACCGGTTTCAATCTGTGCTGCGGCAGCTTGCAAACTCATGCGCGCATTTTGTCAGCGCTGTGATCGAGGACTTTATGCCTTTCAAGCCCATCTTTCCCGCTTTGATAACTGTCATTGCTTTCGCCACAATGCTCAGTGGGTGCAACAAGCAGACTGCTGCTACCCCGGCGCAAGCCCCCCAAGTCAGTGTGGTGACCCTCAAACCTCAAGCTGTGGCCTTGTCTAACGATCTGCCCGGGCGTACCAGTGCTTACCGCCTTGCCGAGGTTCGACCGCAGGTGGATGGTATCGTCCTGAAACGCTTGTTCCAGGAAGGCGCAGATATCAAGGCTGGTCAGCAGCTCTATCAGATCGACCCATCAACCTATGAGGTCACGCTCGCCAGCGCGCAGGCAAGTTTGGAGCAATCCCGCTCGCTGACCACTCGGTATCGGCAGCTGATCGACGAGCAAGCGGTGAGCAGGCAGGAGTATGACACCGCCCGAGCTCAGCAGATGCAGGCAGAGGCCCAAGTCAGGGGGGCTCAGATCAACCTGAGATACACCAAAATGTTCGCACCCATCAGCGGGAGGATTGGACGTTCTGCCGTGACCGAAGGTGCGCTGGTTGCCAATGGCCAGGCAGCTCCTCTTGCGACTATCCAGCAGCTCGATCCCATCTATGTCGACGTCACACAGCCTTACGGCGAGATGCTGAAGCTGCGCCGGGCTTTTGAAAACGGACATTTGCAGAAGTCTGCCGACAAGGGTGCGAAAGTTAATCTGACACTTGAAGATGGCAGCGAGTACCCGCTGCAGGGTTCACTGGAATTCTCGGAAGTCTCGGTGGACCAGACAACCGGCTCGGTCACCTTGCGGGCGGTATTTCCTAACCCTGATCACGTGCTGCTGCCTGGGATCTTTGTGCACGCCCGGCTGCAGGCCGGTGTTGCTGAACAGGCCATTCTTGCTCCGCAGATTGGTGTGACCCGGGACCTTAAAGGTACTCCAACAGCCATGGTGGTTACCGCTGACAATAAAGTCGAGCAACGCCAGCTCAAGGTCGGCCGCACCGTTGGTGCGAATGTGTTAGTGGAGAGCGGCTTGAGTGCCGGAGATAAAATTATCGTCGAAGGGCTGCAGTTTATTAGACCCGGTGTAACGGTCGTCGCTCAGGAAGCAAAGAGTGGTGAGGCGACCAGCGCCTCTGTAGCAGCAAATACCAGCGCCAAATCGGAGTAGACCATGTCGAAGTATTTCATTGATAGACCGATCTTCGCGTGGGTGCTTGCACTGATTATCATGCTCGTGGGTGTACTGTCGATCTTCAGACTGCCGATCAATCAATATCCCAGCATCGCTCCTCCCGCTGTCGCGATCCAGGTCTCTTATCCCGGTGCCTCCGCGCAGACGGTGCAAGATACTGTCGTGCAAGTGATCGAGCAGCAGATGAATGGCATCGACAACTTGCGCTATATCTCATCGGAGAGTAACTCCGATGGCAGCATGCGCATCATCGTTACCTTCAACCAGGGCACCAATCCTGATATCGCCCAGGTTCAGGTGCAGAATAAGCTAAATCTCGCCACGCCGCTGCTGCCGCGGGAAGTGCAGCAACAAGGGTTGCGCGTCACAAAGTTCCAACAGAATTTCATGATGTTCATTGGCTTGGTTTCCACCGATGGAAAACACAGCAAGGAAGATCTATCCAATTACATTGTGTCTAACATTCAGGATCCAATTTCCCGGACTTCGGGAGTCGGTGATTTTCAAATTTGGGGAACGCAATATGCGATGCGAGTCTGGCTGGACCCAGCCAAACTCAACCAGTACCAGCTGACTCCGGTCGATGTGACCGAGGCGATTGAAGCCCAGAACGTACAAGTGGCCTCAGGCACCATAGGCGGTCTTCCGGCACGCAAAGGTACGGTGTTTACCGCGACTATCATCGGCAAGACACGACTGCAAACCTCTGAGCAATTTGGTGACATTTTGCTAAGGGTCAATAGCGACGGCGCTCAGGTTCGATTGAGTGATGTGGCTGACATCAGCTTGGGCGGCGAAAATTACAGCATCAATGCGCAAGCCAATGGCAAGCCTGCCTCAGGTATCGCGATTCGCCTGGCCACGGGCGCCAATGCGCTCGATACCGCCAAAGCAATTCGCGCCACGGTGGACCGTCTCAAACCGTTTTTTCCGCCTGGGGTAGAGGCCATTTATCCCTATGACACCACACCGGTGGTGACCGAATCGATTACAGGTGTCGTGGAAACGCTGGCAGAAGCGGTGGTGCTGGTATTTCTGGTCATGCTGCTGTTTTTGCAGAACCTGCGCGCCACCATTATCACGACGTTGACCGTTCCGGTTGTATTGCTGGGGACCTTTGGCGTCCTTGCGGCGGCTGGTTTCTCTATCAACACATTGACCATGTTCGGGATGATCCTGGCGATCGGCTTACTTGTCGACGACGCGATTGTGGTAGTTGAAAACGTCGAACGGGTGATGGCGGAGGAGCACCTGTCACCCAGGGAGGCCACGCGCAAATCGATGGGGCAGATTCAGGGAGCGCTGGTAGGTATTGCCTTGGTGCTCTCTGCGGTACTGTTGCCGATGGCATTCTTCGGTGGTTCCACTGGCGTGATCTATCGGCAGTTCTCGATAACCATCGTTTCCGCCATGGCGCTCTCAGTATTTGTGGCATTGGTTTTCACCCCGGCGCTCTGTGCCACCCTGCTCAAGCCCGTCGATCCGGATAAACACGGTCAACCCAAACGCGGCTTTTTCGGCTGGTTCAATAGACGTTTCGATGCCTGCATCAACGGTTATGAGCGCGGCGTAGGTCAGATCATTCGGCACAAGGTGCCGGGCTTCGTGGTCTACCTGGTTATCGTCGCCGGCATGATCTGGATGTTCGCCCGCATACCCACCTCGTTCCTGCCTGATGAAGACCAGGGTCTGATTTTTACTCAGGTGCAGACACCGGCCAATAGCTCAGCTGAGAGTACTCAGAAAGCGCTTGATCGCATGGCTAACTACTTGCTGGACAAAGAGCACGGTGAAGGTAACGCCGTGGCGACTGTGTTCACTGTTAACGGTTTCAACTTTGCAGGCCGCGGACAGAATTCAGGGATCGCTTTCGTCAACCTCAAGCCTTGGGGGGAACGGGACAGTGACAATACGGTGTTCAAAATTGCGCAGCGGGCCCAGCAAGAGTTCCTGAAGTACCGCGACGCCATGGTGGTCGCAGTGGTTCCTCCGTCGGTACTCGAGCTGGGTAATGCCAGCGGTTTCGATTTTTATCTGCAGGACCAAGACAGCGTGGGCCACCAAAAGCTTATGGAGGCACGCGGTAAATTTCTTGAATTGGCTGCCCAGAGCCCAGTCTTGGCGGGCGTCCGTCCAAATGGCTTGAACGACGAGCCGCAGTACCACCTGACCATTGACGACGAGCGCGCCAGGGCGATGGGTATCTCGCTGACAGACATCAACACCACGCTGTCGGTGGCATACGGCAGTAGTTACGTGAACGACTTCATTGATCGCGGACGCGTCAAGCGGGTCTACGTACAGGGCGAGCCTGACTCGCGCAGCACCGCCGAAGATTTGAGCAAGTGGTTCGTGCGTAACAGCCAAGGTCAAATGGTGCCTTTCTCGGCGTTTGCAAGTGCTGAGTGGGTATTTGGCTCACCAAAGCTGTCTCGCTACAACGGCGTTCCCGCCGAGCAAATCCTTGGGACGCCAGCCCCGGGCTACAGCTCTGGGCAAGCAATGGCGGAAGTCGAGCGAATCGCAGCGCAACTACCACCCGGCGTAGGCATTTCTTTCACAGGATTGTCCTATGAGGAGCGACTTTCTGGTTCACAGGCGCCAGCTCTTTATGCACTGTCGATTCTTGTGGTGTTTCTGTGCTTGGCGGCGCTGTATGAAAGCTGGTCGATCCCGATCGCGGTCATCTTGGTGGTACCCCTGGGGGTGATTGGCGCGTTGATGGCCACGGCCTTGCGAGGGCTGTCCAACGATGTGTTCTTCCAAGTGGGTCTGTTGGTGACGGTGGGTTTGGCGGCGAAGAATGCGATCCTGATCGTCGAGTTTGCCAAGGAGCTGAATGAGAAGGGCAAGCCGTTGCTTGAAGCCACTGTCGAGGCTTGCCGCATGCGTCTGCGTCCGATCGTGATGACGTCCTTGGCATTTATCCTCGGCGTGCTACCGCTGACCATCTCCAGCGGCGCGGGCTCAGGTAGTCAGCACGCCATTGGCACTGGCGTGATCGGCGGCATGATTACGGCCACCGTTCTGGCGATCTTTTGGGTCCCGCTATTTTTCGTTTCTGTTTCGTCCCTGTTTAAAGGTAGTCGTAAGCAACGGGACGAGGCGACTTCAGCTGATGAGGCAGGCCAATGACCAAGTCCCTTATGAGTCTGGCGATCACGGCAGCAGTCCTGAGTGGTTGCTCGCTAATTCCTGAGTACAATCGGCCGCAGGCACCGGTCGCGGTGCAATACCCGCAAGGCTTTGCTTATCAGGCGGCCAACGCCGCCGACCAAGCCGCCGCAGAGCAGGGCTGGCGCGAGTTTTTTCACGATCCGGCGATGCAGCAGTTGATCCAGACAGCTTTGATCAACAATCGCGATCTGCGGGTTGCGGCCCTTAACGTCAGTGCTTACCAGGCGCAATACCGTATCCAGAGGGCAGACCTGTTTCCGGCGGTCGGCGTCAATGCCAACGGAACACGCCAGCGACTGCCGAGCGATTTATCGCAGTCTGGCCAGGCCAGTATTTCCAGCCAGTATGGCGTTAACCTAGGCATCAGTTCTTACGAGTTGGATCTGTTTGGACGCATCCAGAGTCTTAGCCAGCAAGCCCTGGAGACTTACCTGTCTACTGCTGAGGCTCGCCGTTCCACGCAGATCAGCCTGGTGTCTAGCGTAGCCACTGCCTACCTAACCTGGCAGGCTGACCGCGAGCTGCTCAAGCTCACCGAGAACACCTTGGCCGCCTATGAGGAAAGCCTGCGTCTGACCACCCGTAGCAATCAAGTGGGTGTGGCTTCGGCGCTTGATCTGTCACAGTCGCGCACCTCCGTGGAAGGTGCGCGGGCGAGCCTTGCAACCTACCAGCGGCGAGTTGCGGAAGATCAAAATGCGCTCGTTCTTCTCCTTGGTACAGGCCTGCCTGCCGATTTGCCGGCGCCACAGTCATTGGCTGGCGATCTGCTCGCCAAAGTCCCGGCTGGCCTGCCGAGTGATTTGCTCGCCCGTCGGCCAGACATTCTTGCCGCCGAGCATTCGCTGATGGCCGCCAACGCTAACATCGGCGCGGCGCGAGCAGCGTTCTTTCCAAGCATTAGCCTCACGGCAAACGCTGGCACCTCAAGCACGAACCTGGATGGGTTGTTCAAGGGTGGTTCTGGTAGCTGGATGTTCAGTCCTACTATCAGCCTGCCAATTTTCAACGCTGGCGCCTTACGCGCAAGCCTGGATTACTCGAAAATCCAGAAAGACATCGGCGTGGCCAACTATGAAAAAACTATCCAGACTGCTTTTCAGGAAGTTTCCGATGGGTTGGCTGCACGTAAGACTTACGTCGATCAGTTGCAGGCACAGAATGATCTCGTTGAGGCCAGCCAAGACTACTATCGGCTTGCCGAGCGCCGCTATCGAATCGGCGTGGACAGCAACCTGACATTCCTGGATGCGCAGCGCTCGCTGTTCAGCAACCAGCAGACGCTGATCAGCGATCGCCTTGCGCAGTTGCAGGCTGAGGTCAACTTGTACCGTGCGCTAGGTGGCGGATGGAACGAGCGTGGTGTAAAGTCGCTCTGATACCCGTGGCCGAAACAACAACGCCCGGCTATAGCCGGGCGTTGTTGTTTTGCTTTTACTAAAATCATGATCGCTACGTTCTTGCGTACTTCGCCGAAGAGTGTGCAAAAGTGTCAGGTGAAGGCAGGTTTTGAGCGTCTAGTTGTACGACGCCAGCCACGTTGAAAATAGTAGCTTACTGTTATTAAGTGGCCCGGACGAAGATGGGCCAAGGTCACGGGCTCATCAAAAATTACAGGCAAGCTACCTTGTCAGTTTGAGCCAGGGGATTGCCTTTACTGTCGAAAAGTTCAACCTTGACCTCTCTGCCCGAGCTGCTTTGGTTCAAGGTGTAATGCTCATTAGGTAAGAAATCGTTATACGCTAGCGTGGCAATACAGCGGTGCTGGTTTTCCTGATAGCCCTTAGTGACAATGCCCAACTCCATAGTACGGGCGCCTGGTAATACTTTGAAATAAGTTAGGTTTTCGGCGCGCTGCGTGTCCAGGCGTCTTGCAATCATTTGATCGCCGCTTTGCGCCTGGAGATTGACTATGGATTCACCGTTTTTAAGCGTTGGAGGCTCAGTTGCGCAGCCTGCCAACCCCGTTGTTACGATAAGAGCACCTACCAATTTTGCAAGTTTCATAAGTATGCTGTCCTGAAAGTTCTATGAGAGTCGATAATAAGCTGTAAGCGCGAGAGGTTTTTGAGGCCTGGACCTGTAACGCTTTGTGAATCGAGGCATAGAAAAACTATTCTATGTAATATCTAGAACCAATTAATTTTTTGGCTTAGGAGAAGTGCCCGTCACTTTTATTATACGGGCCACGCAAGATAAACGAGGGGCCATAAGTATTAAGGGGCCACTCGGTATCCGAGGTGATGTTGTTATCAATATGTGGATAGTTTACAGGGTAATTCTTTAATGATTAACCGGCAAATCGTTGATGCAGAATTGACTTTTACTCAGTAATTGGCGGTGGGCGCAATGTCCTTGGTCCCCCATTCCTTTGTATAACCGCGCATCACGATGAAACAAGGGCAGAGCGTCTGATGAGTTGCACAGATATCCCCGCGCAACCTAATGCAAGCACGGCGCTGATCAGGAACACCGTTCCCAACGTATCCCAGCTTGCAATCAAGCCCAGGGCGGGCGTACTTATACCCAGCGCCAAGTCCAGGAACGCGGTATAGGTACCCATGGCGAGGGCTCTGTTTTGCGTTGGCACTCGCCGTACGGCCTCTACACCCAACCCTGGAAAGACCAGAGAATAACCAGCGCCAGTGAGCAAAGCACCTGCCAGCGCGGCCTCTGCCACTGGGGCTAACCAGATCAAAATCAGGCCGGCGGCCTCGATCAGTGCGAACACGAACGCGACCTTTGCTCCGCCTAGCTTGTCTGGAAGGTGGCCGAACAAAACCCTCGCCAAGATGAATGCGACGGCGAAAGCAGTGAAGGCTAGCCAAAGGGGTGACCAGCCTTTCTCTGTGAACAGTAGGGCAATGAATGCGGTGATGGCGCCGAAGCCGATACTACTGAACGCCAGGCCTAGACCCGGAACCCAGACTGCTCCAATGACCTGAGACATACGTTGAGGATTTTTGGGCTGAGCATTGACCGCTCGCACGCGGGCTACGACCAGTAACGCTATGAGAGGCACTACTGTTGTGGCCAAAGCAATGGATATGAACCCGAATCGGTCGAACAGCAGACTGCCGGCCGGAGCGCCGAGGGCGAACGCCGCGAACATAGCCATGCCCACCCACGCGATGACCTTGCCGGCGTGGCGGTGGTCTACTAGAGCCAGTCCCCACCCTAGGGCTCCTGTGATGATAAAACTTTCAGCCGCGCCTAATAGTGCTCTTCCCATGATGAGCACCGAAACTGAAAGCGCCGGGGTGGCGCGAAAGTGAAGAGACAGCAGATAAAGCCCCCCGGAGGCGACTGCCGTCACCAAACCTATGACAACTGCTCGCTTAGCGCCGTGGGAGTCTGCATAGCGTCCAGCCCACACGCGCGATACAAGCGATGCCGCGAATTGGCTGCCTGTGACCAGGCCCACTACAAAAGTCCCTAAACCGAGATCTTGGTTCACGTGCAGGGGTAATACCGGCAAAGCAAGTCCGATGATTGAGAACGCGATGAGCACCACGGCCATGATAGGCAGTAGTGTCAAAACGACCCCGGACATAGCTTTTGTATCTGTTTGAGCGTTAGACATCACTAAAACCTGTGTGGAGTCACGGTTGAGGTCGACGTTGTGGGACACCCCAAAGTGGCTGCTCGTCACCGCTACGTCGAGGCCAATATTGATATCGGAACGATCGGCGATCAGCCACTTATTGGCGTCGCTAAAAGGTCAGCCTTTTGCGATGAGCCGTGAATTGCGCTCATTGCGAAAGGCCAGTTGCTCGATTGTCTGAGTGGCCTGTTCGGCTTCTTCCTGCGCCTTGAGGATGATGCCGTGCTGCTCGGACTTGCTGCACACCGGGTCGGCGTTGCTCGCATCCCCCGTGAGCATGAAGGCCTGGCAACGGCAGCCGCCGAAGTCCTTTTCCTTTTCATCGCATGAACGGCACGGCTCGGGCATCCAGTCGTAGCCGCGAAAGCGGTTGAAGCCGAAAGAGTCGTACCAGATGTGCTGCATGCTGTGGTCGCGCACGTTGGGAAATTGCACTGGCATCTGTCGGGCACCGTGGCAGGGCAGGGCGGTGCCGTCGGGCGTCACGGTCAGGAAAATGCTGCCCCAGCCTTTCATGCAGGCTTTCGGGCGCTCTTCGTAGTAATCCGGCGTAACGAAGATCAGCTTGCACGGGTGACCTTCGGCTTCGAGCTTGGCGCGGTATTCATTGGTGATGCGTTCTGCGCGCACCAACTGTTCACGGGTCGGTAACAGACCCACACGGTTGAGCTGCGCCCAGCCGTAGAACTGACAGGTGGCGAGTTCGACAAAGTCCGCCTCAAGCGCGATACACAGCTCGATGATGCGGTCGATCTTGTCGATGTTGTGCCGATGGGTGACGAAGTTCAGCACCATCGGGTAGCCGTGGGCCTTCACCGCGCGGGCCATTTCGAGCTTTTGCGCGAAGGCCTTTTTCGAGCCGGCCAACAGGTTGTTCACCTGTTCGTCGCTGGCCTGGAAGCTGATCTGGATATGGTCCAGGCCGGCCTTCTTGAAGTCGCTGATCTTTTGCTCGGTCAG
The DNA here is from genome assembly GCF_032424295.1 of Pseudomonas sp. JV449. Classification (NCBI taxonomy): domain Bacteria; kingdom Pseudomonadati; phylum Pseudomonadota; class Gammaproteobacteria; order Pseudomonadales; family Pseudomonadaceae; genus Pseudomonas; species Pseudomonas sp. JV449. Next base: position 58,541 of record NZ_VYKD01000017.1, read on the forward strand.
GCCGATGCCGGAGGTGATCAGGTTGGTGTAGAAGCCCAGCTTGCGCGCTTCGGCGATCAACTCGGCAAGGTCCTGGCGCACCAACGGTTCACCGCCGGAAAAACCCAGTTGCGCCGCGCCCATTTCGCGCGCTTCACGAAATACCTTGATCCATTGCTCGGTACTCAACTCCTTGCCCTGCTCGGCAAAATCCAGGGGGTTGGAGCAATACGGGCACTGCAACGGGCAGCGATAAGTCAGCTCGGCCAGCAGCCACAACGGCAGGCCAATCGCTGGTTTGTCAGGCCAGGGTGATCCAGTGCTCAGCACGGGCGACCTCCATGAATTGCTCGATGTCATCACCCAGCTCAGGCACGCCGGGAAACTGCTTATCCAGCTCGGCGATGATCGCCGCCACGTCGCGCTCGCCATCGATCAAGCCACCGATCAGCGCGGCGCTGTCGTTGAGCTTGATCATGCCTTCGGGATAGAGCAAAACATGGCCCTTTTGCGCGGGCTCGTACTGGTAACGATAGCCCTGGCGCCAGGTCGGTTTTTTGCTGCGATCAAAGCTCATAGGGTGATCCCTTTGTGCCACACCCGCTGCTCGGTCACGCTGTGATACGGCGGGCGTTTGAGTTCGTAGGCCATGCTCATGGCATCGAGCATGCTCCACAGGATGTCCAGTTTGAACTGTAGAATTTCCAGCATCCGTTCTTGGCCTTCGCGAGTGGTGTAGTGCTGCAGAGTGATTGCCAACCCATGCTCCACGTCGCGACGGGCCTGCCCCAGGCGGGTGCGGAAATACTCATAGCCGGTCGGGTCGATCCAGGGGTAATGCTGCGGCCAGCTGTCGAGGCGCGACTGGTGGATCTGCGGCGCGAACAGTTCGGTCAGCGAACTGCTGGCCGCTTCCTGCCAACTGGCGCGACGGGCGAAGTTGACGTAGGCATCCACCGCAAATCGCACACCGGGCAATACCAATTCCTGGGAGCGCAGTTGGTCCGGGTCGAGGCCGACAGCCTGGCCCAGGCGCAGCCAGGCTTCGATGCCGCCGTCTTCACCGGGAGCACCGTCGTGGTCGAGCAGGCGCTGGATCCACTCGCGACGGATCTCACGGTCCGGGCAGTTGGCCAGGATCGCAGCGTCTTTCAGCGGAATATTCACCTGATAGTAAAAACGGTTGGCGACCCAGCCCTGGATCTGCTCGCGGGTCGCACGGCCTTCATACATCGCCACATGGTACGGGTGATGAATATGGTAGAAGGCGCCCTTGGCCCGCAGGGCTGCTTCGAATTCAACGGTGGTCAACGGCGTGTCAGTCATTTCGGTCGCTCCTACAATTCAATGCTCATGCCGTCGTAAGCCACTTCGACATTGCGCCACACCAGTTCTGCCCGCTCGGGGGAGTCTTCATCGAGGATCGGGTTGGTGTTGTTGATGTGGATAAGCACTTTGCGCTGCTCTGGCAATTGCTCGAGCACTTCGAGCATGCCGCCGGGGCCGTTCTGCGCCAGGTGGCCCATCTCGCGGCCGGTGCGTGTGCCGACGCCCCGGCGCTGCATTTCATCGTCGTCCCACATCGTGCCGTCCACCAGCAGGCAGTCGCTGCCAGCCATGATCTCCAGCAACGGCGCGTCGACCTTGCCCAGGCCCGGGGCGTAGAACAATTTGCCGCCGGTGCGCAGGTCTTCGACGATCAGGCCGATGTTGTCGCCTGGGTGCGGGTCGAAGCGGTGCGGCGAATAAGGCGGCGCTGCGCTGCGCAGTAGCAGTGGGGTGAAGCGTAGGTTGGGGCAGGCCGGGATGGTGAAGCTGGTGTCCAGCTCGATGCGGTTCCAGGCCAGCCCGCCATTCCAGTGGGTGAGCATGGTGAACAGCGGGAAGCCGGTGCTCAGGTCCTCATGGACCATGTCGGTGCACCACACCGGGTGCGGGCAACCTTCGCGCAGGCTCAACAGGCCTGTGGTGTGGTCGATCTGGCTGTCCATCAGGATGATCGCGCTGATACCCGTGTCACGCAAGGCGCGGCCGGGCTGCATGGGCGCGAAGCCCTGGAGTTGCGCGCGGATATCCGGCGACGCATTGCACAGCACCCAATTCACGCCGTCGTCGGAAATCGCGATGGACGACTGGGTGCGCGCCTGCGCCCGCAGGCTGCCGTCACGAAAACCTGCGCAGTTCACGCAGTTGCAGTTCCACTGCGGGAAACCCCCACCGGCGGCGGAACCTGGAATCTGGACAAACATGGTCGCTCCATCAAGCAAAGCTCAAAACAAAAACGCCCCGGGCGAACCGAGGCGTTGTATTACCCTGCGGATTAACGGCTGGCGAAGTACATGGTGACTTCGAAACCGATGCGCAGATCAATGTAAGCAGGTTTGGACCAGGACATAGGATTGCTCCGTTCAAGTGGATGGGATATTACTCAGGTTTACATCTGTAATTTGGTCGGGACCATTTTACCGCTTGCCAAGGCGCGCCCGACCCAACCGTCGCCCTGATTCACCTGTTGCCCCTAGTCCGGTACCACCGGACGGTCGGGCAACAATACCGCTTCAGGAAATTGCTCCAGATACGAAAGCGAGTGACCGGACAATTTGCGTGCAAGCGCTGCGAAGCTGTTGCCCAGTAATAGGACTCTAAGCTGCAGAGCCCGGAACGTCATTGTCATTCTTACACGGACAGTAAATGGCATCAGACTCGTCCTCTTACAAGCTGGTTTCGAACTTCAACCCCGCGACCCACGCATCCTTGACCTCACTGACGCCCCCCGGGTTGCCAACGAACTGAAGGTTGGGGCGCACGGTCAGCCATTTGGTGACGCCAAACCCGTAATAAATTTCCATGTTGGTTTCCGAGCCTTGCGTTGGTGTGTAACGCGGGTCATTGTAATCACTGAAACCCGCCAGGCTGTTCAGTTGCTGCTGATGCTCTTTGTAACGTTCATTGACGTGGAGAGTGGAGATGGCAACGCCAATCTCGTCATTCGGCCGGGATTTAAAGGGGGCCGTGTAGTAGAACCCTGTTTGCGCATAGCGATCGATCATATTGGTGGCTTTGTCATGCACTGTGGCATAGGCAAACACTGTGAGCCCGCGCGCGGCGAAGTCCGGGTCTCTCCAGACTTGTTGCTGCCCGGCAACCCAGGCGCCGTGTTTGTTATCTCGGGATTTGGCTACGCCATTTTCTTCAGTGTTGACGTCGTTTGCGTTACGGCTGCTGTAATACGCGCCTACGCGATATTCCCCTGGCAATTGTCCGGCTCCCAGCGAGGTGGCATGGACCAGCTCGACAGGCACCAGGGTTCCTTCATTGCCGCTGCCGCTGAGTTTGAAACGGTTATCGTTTTCCAGGTAGGACGGGTTCTGTTCGTAAGCACCAATTTGCGCATAGGTGTTGTCGCCCAGCGCGACCTTTACCCGGCCGGCCCATTGGGTGATTGGCCAGTTGTAAATGATATTGCCGGCCCAGTTACCCGGCTGAGCGCCGCAGAACGCCAGGTTCTGGAATTTACAGGGGAAACTGCCGAAATCCTCGCCAAAGTTCATGCGGCCCAGTTTGATATCCAGCCCACCATCAAAGAACTTTTGGCGGTACCAGAGATCTGTAAGGCGCACGGTCTGGCCTCGACCGTACACTTCTTGAACTTGACTGATGCCCCCCACGCGCGGGTCGGTGATCACGTCATTGGTGAGATTGCGCCCGTTGCGATTCGATAGCGTGAATTGAAAATCCGCGCCTTTCCAGCCGAGGATTTTCTCAAGGTCCAGATTGCTTAACAGCGCAAGTTGGTCGGTATACCGCGCGGTAGTGTGTGAATCATAGCCCCCGGCGAGATTAGTCGCGACATCGCCCGTGTACAGCACGTTAAACGTATAACCTTTCTCTAGTAATTCTGAGCGCAGGCCGCCCCAATCGCCCAGCATCCAGGGCGACTCGGGGTTAAAGGCTTCTTGCGCCTGGCTGTTGGTCGCTGCGCAAAGCAGCAGTGCCATTGATATCTTGTTCCGAGCAATGCGGTTCGAGTGAGTAATCATCTTGATCCCTGCTTTTGTTTTTGTTGGTCAGATAATTGAGTGCACCCTGCTGTCGACCGAATACTGAGTATCGGCCTAAGGGGGGTAGTGCAATGGCATTGAGTAGTACGACGCGTCTAGTGTTTTTCGGCGATGGCGACCTCTAAGGTTATGAATTGGATTTCATTAGGGGCGAAGCGCTTAACTAGGCAGGCTTCGGAAGACACGCGCAGGACTTTAGAAGTGGCTTTGATGGGGCAGGGTGCAACAGCTCATAGGGGCACGAGAGCGTGTGCTCATATTTACCTTGACCATGGAGCAACTCCTATTTCTGATTGTTATGGAGAAGATCATTCGTGACTTCGTTACAAATACCTATGAACTTCCACGCTTTGCTGGCTAGCGTTATTGAAAATCCCCAGGTCAGCGTCTTTGCAGCCAAGTTCTGTCCGACTCGCGCCCATGGTCGGTCAAGAGCGGAGTGGATCAGTCGGCATGGATCATGCGCCCAAGCAGTAATGCTCGCTTTGCTCGACATGACACTGCCCATTGCCATCCGCTTGCGGTGACGGGGCAAATATGCACATGGTGGGATTTATAGTCAACAGACTGTTTTTTGTCTCGTTTCCATTTTTAGCAAAGGATCTAAGGATTTTGCTGACTATATAGACAGATAAAATTCGTAACATGTTGAAATAAATAAATTTACTTTATAAATTAAATTTAAGATTGGTATCTAAAAGCTAATGCAAGAGTTTTTATATTTCTGAAAAAAATCTTATTGTGGGATTTGTTTAATGAAATAGATGTGTGCGTTCATGAGCTAAACCACAGTAAACTCGTCGTCGCGCGTCTTCCCCAGGCGCATCTTTCGATGCCAATGCGTTGCCAGCGGAGAGGAGGCTTGGCATCCGGGGGCTGGTGGAACGAGTTTTTCAATAATGCGCAAGAGTGCTAGATGTGCGGCAGCTGTGCGCTGCCGTCTATTGGAAGGGAAAGGGGAGATGAGACCCGCAGACGCGAGCTTCTGCGCTGGAGGTCGTTACGGTGGGGCTCAAGTTTATAACGTTATCCGACGGTAACTGCCCAAGCGAATAATCATTCGCGCCACAAAAGCTCCGGTCAGGATGACCGCAAACAGTCGTAGGGTCTGCATGGCCAATACCAGTCCTACATCGGAGTGCGTTTCCACCGCGATGATTGCCATCGTATCGAGCCCCCCTGGGCTCGTGGCCAGGTAAATCGAGAGGAAGTCCTTGTTCAACACCGCTGCCAACAGCCACGCAGACAATGCGCACAAAGCGATCATCAGTAGCGCTCCCAGTATCATCGCCGGCAATTTCCGCCAGACGTATTTGACGGTCACTCGATCAAAGCGCAAGCCAACGTAGCAACCAATAGCGCCGTAGGCGATAGCGAGTAACCAACTAGGCAGAGTGATATGCAACAGGCCACTGATCTGTAGCGCTGCGCCCAACATTAGCGGCATCAGCAGCGCACCGGCCGGCAATCGATTTCCCAACGTCACACCGATTAATAGAGTGACAATCGTGAGGCCCAGATGCAATAGTCCGAAGCTCTGCGACGCGACGTCTGCAGCATGCACGTCGCTTCCTCCGACCGGTGCTTCCAGCAAGTTGCTCACCAGCGCACCGATCATTACCACGCACACCACGCGCACATATTGCATAGTGGCGACCACTCGGGAATCGGCGCCGTATTCGTCAGCCATCAAGACTATTGCAGAAGCTGCGCCTGGCGATGTACCCCAAGCTGCGGTACTGGCTGGGATACCCATCCATACCAACGCAAGCCCCACCAATGCGCTAAGGCTGACCGTCACCACGGTCGCAAACAGCATCAGTGGCCACGATTGCGCTATCGAAGCGAGTACGGCGAGTGTCATCGAATGAGCGACAAGAATGCCGATGCAGCCCTGGCCAAGCTTGAAGGCGTAGCGGTGCAGTCGAATGCTCGCACCGCATACGCCGAACATGATGGCAACCAGCATAGGCCCCAGGAATTGGCCTGCGGGCACCTCCAGAAACTTCATCACCTGACCGCCTGCTCCAGCCAATAGGGCAAGCGCCAACCATTGAAGCGGCGCGGGGTAGACATGCAGGGAATATCTGGCAGAAGAAGACAAGAGTCGTACTCCAAAACGCGGGTCGCCGCAGGGCGTGGCATCGCTATCGATGTGCTGATAATTATTGATACGTGGTTTGATAAAGTCTATTTTCTAATTTCGATTGATTGATAACTTTAGTTGATGGATATGGACCTGCGTGATCTTGCCTATTTTGAAATCATCGCCGAGTTGGGGCACCTGGGCCGCGCTGCGCAAAAGCTAAACCGCAGTCAGCCAGCGCTGACTAAAAGCATCCAGCGGCTTGAGGAGTCTCTAGGGACCCGCCTGTTCGAGCGCGATGGGCGGCGGATCAAGCTCACACCAGTGGGAGAGTTGCTGAAAGTGCGTGGCAAACAGCTGCAGCAGAGCGTTGCCGAAACCCAGCGGGAAATACGTGATTTTGCAAACGGTGTGATGGGAAACATCCGCTTGGGCTGCGCTGCCTCCATGGCTGATCACCTGCTTCCACACCTGACCGCGACGCTGCTTTCGCGTGCGCCGCAGATCACCTTGAACTTGGTGATCGGCCAAGACGATTTACTGCGCGAATCACTGTTCTCCGGGAGATTGGACATGGTGATTTGCCCACAATACGAAGCGGATCCGTTATTGCAGTTTCATGCCTTGTTTGACGACGAGGCGGTGGTGGTCGCCAGCCGTCATCATCCGCTATTTAGCGCCAGTTATGAGTTACGCGATTTGTGTCAGTACCAATGGGTATTGTCGGCCTCCACTGTGCCGGCGCGGCGCTGGATAGACAATGTGTTCCAGTCCAGGGATCTGCCATTACCCCAGGTACAGATCGAAACCACCTCAATCTCGTTGCTGCCACGTCTGATTGGTGAAACCAACCTGCTGAGCTTCCTAGCCAGGGAGACCCTCGAAGACGTCAAGGGGGTCACGCACCTTCGTGAGGTAAGACTGAAGGAGACCACGATGAAACGTACTATCGTCGTGGTTGTCCGCGCGGGCGCCTATTTATCGCCGGCCGCACAAATATTGTTGAATGTCCTGAAAGGCGATGGAACCATTTGATCGGGCTAGCGGATGCTCTTGGCAGCCGCTAGCATCGATAGGCCCTATCAAACCGGCGAGGACTGGGTGAGCCGCTCACCATTTCCAACTACCAGTGCTGCCAGGATGAGCAGTGCACTGCCGCCAATTAAAGGGGCAGTTACCGACACATGATCCAACAAGCTCCCACCGAACGCGCCGCCGACCATGATCGCCATCTGAATAGCTGCAACCATCAACCCACCGCCGGTTTCTGGCTCATCGCTCACTTCTTTGGCCAGCCAGGTCGACCAGCATACCGGGATGGCTGAATACAGCATCCCCCAGCCAAACATCATGATGGCGGCGGCCGCGAAGATGTATCCGAGCTCGGCCAAAGCCACCGTCATGACAGCCAAGGCCACTGGCAACCAGCGCAACAGTTGGAAGAGAAACTGTTTTTCCAGCAGCCGACTGACGAGGTAGGTACCTCCGAAACCGGCGATACCCAGGCTTAAGAGCAAAATCGACAGTTGGGTCGAGTCAACGCCTGTGACTTGTTCCAGAAATGGACGCAAGTAGGTGAAGGCGGTGAACGTACCACCGAAAGTCAGCATGGCGGCCAGCAAACCGAACATTACATTCCTGCGTTTCAGTACGCCAAACAGCCTGGAAAGGGGAATGGTTTTTTCTGGCTGCATCTTGGGCAAGCTTTTGTACTGCCAGATCACGTTAATGATGACAATCGGCACCAGCGCAGCGAACACGAAGCGCCATCCCAAATGGCCTCCCACGTAAGCCCCAATCGGCGCGGCAAATGCAGCGGCCACCGAATGCCCCATGTAAATCATGCCTAAGGCTTTAGGTACCGCATCCTCAGGGACTATTCGCAGCACAGTGGCAGTGGATAGAGCCCAGAACCCGCCGATGGCGACCCCCAAGAACGCTCGGGCGATCATCAACCAAGTGAAACCAGGCGCCAGCGCGATGACTACCAGCGAAACAAGCATCAGCACGGTCATTGAAATCAGGACATGACGTCTATCGAAGCGTCCGGCGATAGAGGCGATGCAGAGGCTTGCCACCACCGCAAAGAAACCGGAAATGGAAATCGCCTGTCCAGCCATCCCTTGAGAAGTATGAAGGTCGTTGGCGATTGGAGTCAGCAGACTCACGGGCATGAACTCTGCCGCGATCAACAGAGCGACGCAAAGTGTCAAAGACCCTACGGCGCTCCAGATCCGGCTGTCGACTTGGGCCGGCGTAAAAGTTGAGGTAGTCATCGTTGTTCCCATGAAATAGCCAATACACAACGCCCCGAACGATTGGGGCACTGCGCAAATGGACGAATGAATGCAAGGAAATTGAGAACGCTCGGGGCTGGCCCGGCGGGCGATGGGCAATTGCCTCATCGCAACTTATTTAGAGCGTAATGATAGGGTGCTAAGGATGATCTGTAATGATCTGAAATCCGAAAGCACCTATGAATGCGGGCGAATAATTCAGTTGCGTAAGGGGCGCTCATGCATCTACGGTCAATCTGGATACCGTAGTTCATCGATCAGGACCTGCATCGCCCTGGATTTTTCGCGTTCGCTGGAGTAGTAAAGATGCAGCCCAGGGAATGTCCTGCACCAAGCCTCCATGACAGGGATTAAATTGCCTGCATCGATATGGGGTTGCGCAATATCCTGCGGAACGTAGGCCAGCCCAAAACCCGATGCGGCTGCATGCAGAATCTGGTTGATGCCGTTGAATATAAGTTTGCCTCTGACTCTCGTATTGACTTCCTGGCCGTCCTTTTCCAGCTCCCACGCATACAGGCCGCCACGCGTTGGTAGGCGCATATTTATACATTCATGGCCCTGGAGATCCTGCGGCTTGACCGGTACGTCACGAGATTCCATATAGGACGGTGCGCCTACCATGACAAAACGCATGTCGGGTGCGATACGAACGGCTTCGGTCCCGTTAGCCAGTCCGTCCCCGAGACGAATACCAAAATCGAAGTGGTCGGCCACAATGTCCGTCAATCCGTAGTCGATTGACACTTCTACACTGATCTGTGGGTACTTTGGTAGGAATTGGGCCAACTTCGGCCAGAGCACAGTATCGATGACGTGGTCGGTCGCCGTGATACGAATGTTACCGGCGGGGGTGTCGCCGAGCTCAGTCACAGCAATCAGTTCGGCCTCGATTTCCCTCAGGCGGGGTTCAACAGACTGAAGCAGGCGTTCTCCAGCCTCGGTGACGGACACGCTGCGGGTCGTTCGAGTGAGAAGGCGAACGCCGACCCGGGCTTCCAGTCGCTGGATGCTATGACTGAGCATCGATTGAGATATTCCCAACTGGGAGGCCGCTCGAGTGAAACTTTGCTCTCGAGCTACAGCAATAAGAGCGAGGAGGTCGCTGTAATGTTCCTTTGCCATTCATCAATTCTCTGCATGGGAGCGGGTACTGTATCAGCTCAAGCACGCAATAAAAGGTTTGACTCTCGAACTCCATCACGGTTCTTGTGCGGTATTGATCAATGCTGATCATACCTTTATTCACTGTCGAACCTTCCACTTGGAGGTATCCGGGTTTCTAATCAAACTGAATTCACAGGAGACCTATCATGAAAATCGGAATTCTTGGCTCCGGCCGAATGGGCAGTCATCTGGGCACGATGTTCGCCAAAGTTGGTCATGAGGTCAGCTTCAGTTACTCGCGTAGCCAGCAGAAAATTATCGATTTGGCCGCCTCGACTGGCAAGAACGCACGAGCGAGCACACCGGCGAAGGCTACGCGCGACGCCGATTTGGTCCTCCTGGCCGTGCATTGGTTTCAGGTACCTGACGTGCTTAGCCAAGCGGGGGATCTGACCGGGAAGATCGTCATGACCTGTTGCAATCCTTTGAACGCAGAGGACACAGAGCTCGTTATCGGCCACACAATGTCCGGTGCGGAAACGTTGGCACGAATGATTCCTGACGCCCATGTTGTCGCAGCCTTCCAGTCGACGCCCAGCGAGCTATTGTTCGACGTGTTTGCGGCTAGAGGCGAGGCGTTGCGTCCCAGTTTGATCTTCTGCGGTGATAACGCAGCCAGCAAAGCCAAGGCTGCTGGTCTCATCAGTCAGGTGGGATTCGATCCGGTAGATGCAGGGGCGCTGAAAATTGCTCGTTACATCGAACCTTTCGGAATGCTCTCTGGTGTGTTGGCCTACGAGACAGACCAAGGGCCGGACTGGGCTTATCGGTTTGGGCGTTTCGACAGGTTGTTCAAAGGCGCCTCCCGCATTGGAAAGTAGCCTCACGTGCACCTTCCGGCATCGGATCGATGTTTTGATTCGTAACTCCAAGTTATGTATGTAGTGATTTTGAGTCGACTCTGCTTCTTTTTTCGCTCCATATAATTGGCTAACGACCCCGCCTGGCCAGTCCGGTATGGCGGGTTGCAAGAGCCAAAACAAGAGCGGAGATGAAAATGAGCGCGTATAAAATTGCTGCAGTTCCCGGTGATGGCATTGGTGTTGAAGTCATTGCAGCGGGCGTCGAGGTGCTCGAGGCACTGTCGAAAAAATCCGGTTTCGATTTGCAGTTCAAACACTTCGATTGGAATTCGGACAACTACCTGAAAAACGGTCATTACATCCCTGAGAACGGCCTTGAGGAATTGAAAACATTCGACGCCATCTTCTTTGGCGCTGTTGGTGCGCTCAATGTGCCTGACCACATTTCTCTCTGGGGCCTGCGCCTGCCGATTTGCCAGGGCTTTGACCAATACGCCAATGTGCGTCCAGCCCGTGTGTTGCCAGGGGTAAAAAGCCCGCTGATCAACGGCGACCAAATTGATTGGGTGGTGGTCCGGGAAAATTCCGAAGGCGAATACTCCGGCAATGGCGGTCGTGTCCACCGTGGTCTGCCAGAGGAAGTGGCCACTGAAGTATCCGTATTCACGCGAGCCGGTGTTGAACGCATCCATCGCTTTGCTTTCCAGTTGGCACAGAGCCGTCCACGCAAGCACCTTACAATGGTTACCAAGTCGAATGCCCAACGCCACGGTATGGTGTTGTGGGACGAGATTTTTTACGAAGTCGCCAAAGATTTTCCGGACGTCAAAATCGACAAAGAATTGGTCGATGCGGTAACTACTCGCATGGTTCTCAAACCATCGACCTTGGATGTCATCGTGGCGACCAATCTGCACGCCGACATCCTGTCCGATCTGGCCGCAGCGTTGTCCGGTAGCCTGGGCATCGCTCCGACGGCTAACCTTAATCCGTCACGCAAGTTTCCCTCGATGTTCGAGCCAATCCATGGCTCTGCCTTCGACATCACTGGCAAAGGTGTGGCCAACCCGATTGCGACGTTCTGGACTGCAGCGATGATGCTTGAGCATCTGGGCGAAGTGGACGCCGCAAACCACTTGATGTCGGCCATCGAAGCGGTGACTGAAAGTGGTCTGCATACACCTGATCTCGGTGGTAAAGCCACAACCAGGCAGGTTACCGACGCGGTACTCGAACTGATCAATCGCTAAGTTTCACTGCTGGTAAACTGCAGTCTTACGCCAAGGGCGGATCATTGATCCGCCCTTGGCGTATCTGCAGTTTGATTAATACGCTGGTCGTCCAGGCTTTCAATCACGCACTCATCAGGTTAATGAACGCGCGCATTTTCCATGGAGTGGGGCATAGCCAGGGTAGTAGAGATAGAACGACAAGACGGGCCGCTAATGCTTGAACAGCCGCTCTCCCAGGGGCAATTGACTACCACGCAAGCTGCTGCTGGTCATGAAGGCTGGTCGGACATCTTTAGGCGTCAGCCCGAGGCATGGACGGGTGCTGTATAGACCAAACCTCGCTGGGACGCTTCGGTAAGCCCCAGATATCGCCGCGGCGTATGCGTCCAGCCAAGCCATCTACCCAGCCCCCGCAAAGCCAAGACACGGTGTGCACTTAAATTTCGTGCTGCCGATTTGATCACGCAAGGCCTGATGCGAGGACGCCTACGGTGTATGACGTAAATTGCAACCTTCCTTACAATTGCTCCTAAGCAAGATTGATCAGAAACGCATATTTTCCGGACGGTTACCTCTTAGAACTGATTCCCGGGTGTGATTTAAATCTTTCATGCATTAAGCCGAGAAATTACGTCATTCAACCCCATCGACAATCCGTGCAAGTTGTCACTTGCGGTCTGCGTGCGCAGAACATTGTTCTGGTTGGTCGTGGCAATTTCAGTAATTTCGGTCAGGTTACGAGAGATGTCGTCTGCAACTGAGGTCTGCTCCTCCGCTGCCGTTGCGATCTGACGGTTCATGTCACGAATCGCCTCCACAGCTGAGGTGATACGTGACAATGAGGAACCGGCCAAGGCCACTTGATCGACACTTTCTTGGCAACGTGCTTGGCCGTTTTGAATGGCTAGTCCAGCATCGATGGCGCCGGTTTGTACCGAGTTGATAATTTGATTTATCTCGGCGGTTGAGGCAGCTGTACGTTGAGCCAGGGTGCGCACTTCATCGGCCACCACAGCGAAACCTCGACCTGCATCCCCTGCTCGCGCAGCTTCAATAGCGGCGTTCAGCGCCAGCAGATTCGTCTGGTCGGCAATACTACGAATCACTTCCAACACCTTGCCAATCCGTCCACTGTCGCTTTCTAGGCGATGAATGACGTCGGCCGTATTGCTTATCTCTACGCGCATCTGGCTGATCGCCTTGACCGTAGCGTTCATGACGCTGCTGCCTTCCTGTGAACTGCGGTCTGCTTCATCGGCGGCATTTGCTGCTTGAGCTGCATGACGTGCGACCTCTTGAGCGGTAGCGGACATTTCAGTCATCGCAGTGGCGACCTGATCGGTGCGCTCAAATTGTTCGTGAGTACCTTGGGCCATTAACGCTGCGATGGACTTCAGCTCTGCACCCGCGCTGTCCAGATCGGTAGTGCTGCGCTTAAGACGGGTGAAGGTATCAGCGAGAAAGTCGCGCAATGTATTCGCCGCTACCGCCAATCGACCAAGCTCGTCTTGACGCGTCACGGAGACACGATCACCGAAGCGCCCTTGGCTCAACTGCGCCACGTACTCGATAAGCGTACTGATCGGGACGACGATGTTGCGGTTAACTATCCACAAGGTCAGCAAGCCTACCAGAAGAGCAGCCGCTAGCATTAATAGTGTGCCAGTAAGGATGGTCCGATCTGCGTTATTGCTAATAACGTTCGACTGCTCATCACTAAATTTGTGTAAGGTACTCACCAACTCACTCATTTGATCACTAGTCCTGCGGTCGGCGCCCTTGACTGCCTCATCGCCAGCTACCGGATCCCCACTTGCCGCCACGAATGCATCCCGCCCTTTGCGATAGGCAGCACCTAACAAAAGGTGCTCATCACGCAACTTTCTACCTTAGCCTTCGTCGTCGAATTCAAATCGCTCATGACGTTTAGATGTCCCAAGATGTCTTGGACTTGGCGCTCTTGATCCTCGAAATGCCTCCAGTACGTTTCCCTATCAGCGGTCTGTTTGCCACGCATCAAAACGTTCTTCCACTCCTGAACCTGGATCTTGAATTGGAGGTTGGCCTGATCGAGGAGTTGTTACGCATGCAGGGGGCCGTCCAGCAAACCGCGATATGCTTGAACACTGCTGGAGAGGAAATGAAAACAAGCCAGTGCAGTTAAAAGTACCAGTATTAAACTGCCGCTGAGTAGTGCCAAGATCTGCAATCTTAGGGATTTGAGCATGTGTGGAATCTCATCAGAGGGAGGTGCGGTATTCGGAATCGTGATTCCGAAATTTGCCTGCTTATTACTTCCCTGTCCCTGCATGTCAAAAAAGCTATACAGGTGGCTGCCTAGTCTATATCGGCCCGGAACTGAGCTTCGTTAAGCGCCATTGACACAATCAGACTGGGGGCCATTTGAAAAGCCAGCGATGCGGTGTGCGCTGGTGACGTGGCGGATTGCGTTACTCCCACTCGCAGGCATTACTGAACAAGTCTGGGCATTGTAAGGTTTGGATGAGAGCTTGGTTGGCACATGAAAATCCCAACGTTAAGGCTGTAGCGGCCGCTTAAAATATGCGGAAGCTATAGGCTTGAATGCAAACGTCGGAAGGTGACTTGGCTGGCCGCATACGCCCAGGCAGCGGTGGCGTTTGCGGTTTCGGGCGGTGCAGGCTGGCATCACTGGGTTTTGGCGAAAGTGACGCTGGGCCATGAATGAAGTTGCTGCTGGGCGATTACGCCCGGCAGCAAAATCTCAACGGGACGGTGTAGGGCTTCAGATCCCAGCAGTCTGTCCGCCGTCGATAACCATGGCGTGGCCCGTGATGAAACCTGCCTGTTCGGAGCAGAGCCACAGGACGGTATTGGCGATTTCCTCGGGGCGGCCCATGCGACCAATCGGTTCCTGTGCAATCACGCGAGCACGGCCTTGTTCGGTATCACCGGTGAAGCGAGAAATCATGTCGGTATCGATAATTCCTGGGCATAGGGCATTCACTCGAATACCTTGGGAGGCGTGTTCCAGAGCTGCGCACTTGCTGATGGCCGTGACGCCGTATTTCGAAGCGCAGTAAGCCGACTGACCTTGGATCGCCAATACCCCGGCTCCAGAGGAGGTGTTAACGATCGCACCGCCTCCATTCGTCAGCATGATATCGATCTGGTGCTTCATGCAGAGATAAACACTCTTAAGGTTTACCGCGAGCACGCGATCCCAGAGGTCTTCGTCGATATCTTTGAGCTTGTTCACGGGTTGCTCGATGCCAGCGTTATTGAACGCGCAGTCGAGCCCACCAAAAGTCGCCACGGTTTTATCCAAAGCCGCTTTGATACCCTTGCTGCTCGTCACATCGCAGGGGATGGTGAGGACCCGCCCACCAAACGCTTCGATGAGTGCGGCGGTTTCTTGGAGACCTTTTTCCGAAATGTCTACAGCCGTAACGCTGGCACCGGCTTGGGCGAATGCGATGGCCGTGGCGCGGCCGATGCCGCTCCCGGCGCCGGTGACAAATGCAACTTTGCCGGTGTAGGTGCCTGCGGTAGATAGGGTCATGATGCTGTCCTCTTGATTTATTGTTTACTGAAGGGTTCGAGCAGAGATTGGGGTCAGTGCCTCGCCTTCTGTTACAGCGGTGGGGCACCGGTCTCGATCATAGGGTCACTTGGATTTGGCTTTGCTTCGGCTGTTGCCAACGGTGTATAGCGCGGCAGCACCAATGAGCACGATGCCCTCGATCAACCCCTGATAATTCGCCCCCAGATTCAAGATGTTGAAGCCGTTGGTGAGCGAGTAAAGCAGCAGTGCCCCAGCCAGGGTTTTAATAACACTGCCGGCGCCGCCAAACAGCGAAGTGCCGCCCAGAATTGCCGCCGCGATAACAGCCAATTCAGCGCCACTCAGGGCTGCGGGGTTGATGGAGCGCAGGCGGCTCGCAAAAAGGATCCCGGCAAAGCCTGCCGCGGCGCTGCACAACACGAAGGCAACCAACTTGTACCGTACAACATTGATACCGGACAGGCGGGCGGCTTCGGCATTGCCGCCGACGGCGTAAAGGCGACGGCCTACCATGGTGAAACTCAGCGTTACCCAAACGATGGTGGTGAAAATCGCCATGTAGATGACCGGTTTCGGCAGCATGATGTTGCCCCCGGCGCCCCAGCTCATTGCCAGCAGGCATAGACCGCCCAGAGCCATTCCGAGCATGGCTGGTGTCAGGGGTCTCGTCGCTTTTCGTGCCCGCACCGCTTGCAGAGCACTAATGCCCAGCAGTACCGCACCGAGGAGGACTGCAACCAGGCCAGCGTCCAGGCGACCCGACTCGAAGGCTTTCATAGCTTCGATGACTTCGGGTTTTTGCACAGACAGAGATTGGCCGTCAGTGAAAATCAAAACCGCGCCGCGTAGCGCAGTCATGGTGCCGAGGGTAACGATAAAAGCATTGATACCCACGAATTGCACGATAGACCCGTTCAACAAGCCGGCGCAAATGGCGACCGTCATTGAAAAGGCGCAGGCAGGCCAAAAGCCCAACTGATCGGCGAAACCGATAAGAATCGCGGCCGAAAGTGCCGCGACTGACGCAACTGACAAATCGAAATTACCGCTGATCAATATGACCGTCATGGCCACGGCCATAATGGCGATGAGAGAGGACTGATAGACGATATTGGTGATGTTCAGAACGCTGAGATAGTTGGATTTCCCCAGGTAAGTCGTGATGCACGATAGGCCAACCAGCAATAGCAGCAATGCATAATAGACACCCATTTCACGCAGGCTGAAGAGGCGTCGCCAATCAACCTGACGATAAACAGACGCGGGCGGCGGCGGTGTTACATTTTGACTGGCGAGCCGCACCGGTTCGATTTTTGGTTGAGTTGTTGTACTCATTGTTTTTATCTCTATAGCTAGATTGTCCATTGCTCAGTGACCTCTGCTTTCAGGAGTAACGCATTTACCGCCAGCGAGCAGGAGCAGTTCATGTTCCGATGTTTCATGGACGGGACGCTCCGCGACGCAGCATCCATCACGCATGACGATGATGCGATCACTCACGGCGAGCAGCTCTTCAAACTCTGAAGACACGACGATGATGGCTTTACCTTCTGCGGCAAGCCGACGGATCAGGAAGATGATCTCGGTTTTTGCACCGATATCGATGCCGGCGGTTGGCTCATCCAAAAGAAGCACCTTGACGTCGCTGAATAACCACTTCGCGATCGTCACCTTTTGGGCATTGCCGCCACTGAGTTCGCTGACGAGAATGTCAGGCGAACTGGCCTTGATGGAGAGTTGTTGAATGGCATCCCAGCCACGGTTCAGTTCACGTTGCTCGTTGGGAAGGCAATTGAATGCCGACACGGAATTCAAGGCGGGCAGGGAGGTGTTACGCCATATCTCGAAATCCGGTACCAGGCCCTGCTTTATACGATCTTCCGGCACCAGGCCTATGCCGGCTTTTACCGAGGCCCCAGTGCTTCGCCCAATCTCCTGGCCATTGAGGATGACCTTGCCTGATGCAGTCGGGTCGGCGCCGAATGCTGCGTGTAGCAATTCGCTTCGACCTGAGCCCAACAGGCCCGCTATGCCTATGACTTCGCCGGCTGCGAGTTTCAGCGATGTCGGGTGCAGCTTGCCCGAGGACGAGACATTCTGCAGTTCCAGCACGGTTCGGGATGGATTGGAGCAACTGCTGCGTTGAGCCGTCGCACGCGCTTGTTTGGCAATTGGCTTGCCGACAATCGCTTCGGCCAAGAGATTTTCGTCCAGATCACAGGTGTTGGCTCGCATGGCTGCGACCCCATCACGCAGGACCGTGACACAGTCTGTCAGGGCTATGACCTCGTCCAGGAAGTGCGAGACAAAGAGAATGGCTTTATTTTCGACTTTTGACAGGCGGCGGACAGTGTCATAGACAATTTCGCGCTCTTCTGTCGCCAAGGAGGCGGTTGGCTCGTCCATGACAATCAAGTCCGCACCCGTGGCAAAGGCTTGGTAAATCGCTGCCATCTGACGCTGACCTATCGAGAGGTCGCACACTTTGCTATCGGCATCCAGTCTGTAACCGACACGCTGGCAGAGCTCATCAAAGCGCTCGCGCATGGAGTTGGGGTAGCGCCACGTGCCGTTCTTTCCGAGAAAGACGTTTTCAATCACAGAGAGTGTGGGCACGAGCGGTATATGTTGGTGGATGGTGGCTACGCCCATGTCGTTGGCCACCTTCGGACTCGCCCACGTCACTGGCTTGCCGCGCCAGACAATTTCACCGCTCGTGGGAGCATTAGCGCCGGACAGGATCTTAATCAGGGTCGACTTGCCAGCGCCGTTGGCGCCAAGCAATCCGTGAACTTTGCCCCGCGCAATGTCGAGATCGACGCCGCGCAGTGCGACAGTACCGTTTGGGTATTCTTTCGCAACCCCTTGGAGCCGCATGAGAAGCGTTTCTTGATGAGTCATCTCGATAATCCGTTTTTGTTCTTTGTTATCGGCTTATTTAAAGCGGCTTACCACTTGTCGGGGCAGGCGTTGAGCGTGTCTTTGGTGAGCAATGGCAGATCGTAGGTCACGTACTTGCCTTTCGGTGTTTCCGGGTGGGTCACAGACTCATAAAGAGACTTGAACAGAAGTTCACCCAGCAGCTTGGGACGCACACACACCGACGCAGTGATTTCGCCCGCCGCGATCCCGGTAGACCCGACCTTGGAACCGCCTCCTGTTGCCACCAGCGCGATTTCCGAGCCTTGGGCAGCCAAGGCGCGAGCACAACCAATGGCCATATCTTCGGCCTGGCTGAAGATGAGGTCGAGGTCTGGATGGGCAGTCAGCATGTTCTGGCAAACACGCTCGCCCTGCTCAGGCGTCCAATCGGTGGGCTGAGACGCAACAATTTCATATTTTGCACCGGCTTTTTTCAGGCCCGTCTTGAAGCCCTCGGTGAGCTGCTTGACCACGGCGTAGCCAGGTACGCCTTCGATGACTGCGATTTTCGCCACACGGTCTTTAGGCAACAGCGTCGCTGCGTGCTCACCGGCCACTTCGCCAGCGCGGATGTCATCGGTAGTAACCAAGGCAACAAGTTGTTCGTAGGGCTTGTTGATCGCCCGTTCCTGAGGGTCACCTACCATCACAGCAACCGCAGCCACGGGAATATCGTGATCTACGATTTTGTCGACGAAAGATTGCGCCACCACCGAATCCAGGGGCAGAAAACCGATAGCGTCGACGCGCTGCGCGATCATGTCGTCGAGCGCATTGCCCTGCTTCTCGACGCTGCCTCGCGGATCGATGATGACCGCTTTGACGCCGGCAGCTTTGGCTGCGGCTTCGAAGCCTTTAGCGGTCGCTACGTTGTAGGGGTAGGCGAGATTGCCTGGAACATAGCCGAAGGTCAGCTCGGCAGCGTTACTGACGGTGGCGGTCACTGCCAGGACGGCAGGGATTATGTGTTTGAAAAGCGTACGGATGACGTGGTTTTGGCGCAAGTTGAAATTTTTATTCGGCATTTATAGCTCCCTGAAACTTATCGAAACGTTGTTATTTTTGTGTTTTGCGTCAGGTCTTTCTTGGTTTTGCCTTGGTAAAGCAAGCACTTCCAATCACGAAACTCAGAGGGCAAACCGCCGTGATGCGCACGACACATTCATCCGATGTGCAGGCGCTTTACGTGAATACCTGCCCGACCGATTGGAGGATGGGCTTCCCGCTTGGCATATTCGAGTCAATTTTGCGTTGATCAAAATCAACATATCCCTTATTGTGGGATTGCGCAACAGGTTTTGATTCAGTCCTTTCCTGGTTCGGCGCTACCGTTCGGCTGAGCGCCGTTCAACGCCGCATCGCCGCAGCAGCAGAGCGCTCGGTATTTGTCAGAGTCGGTTGGTGTCGGGCGTCCTGCAGCCATTGCCAACGATTAGGGGGGCTAAGCTGTGGGACGGGCCACCCATCATGTTTTACGATCACGCCGGAGCACGAGTGGTGTGTGGCTTCAGGCATCTCGCCAGGCCATCAAGGACGACGGCAATGAGCCGTTCACGATGCCAATAACCTGCGCAGAACTCTCCTGTTTGGACGATTTATAGGCCAGCTTGGGATGTATTAGAATTAATTAATCCCATTTATTGACACAATTTTTATTGTTAGATAGGGTTTGTGACGCTAGGTGACTTTCATTGGGCTTCGCTCGGTGGCCTGCACAGATCGCATTCGCTCTACCGTTTTTCATCTAAAAATAAAAGAAAGGGCAGGCAGAACATGCAAGAGCTAAAGGCGCATCGCTTCGCTGATGATTTCGTCTTCCTTGAGGCGCCTCGGTGGTACGACGGTTGCCTGTGGGTGCCTGACGTCTTTGACTCGATTCTCTACCAAGTCGATGTGAGCGGGCGTCGGCTTGTGCTGAAAGACAATTTGCCACCGCGGCCTAATAGTCTCGGATTCCTGTCTGATGGAACTCCTCTTATCGTGTCATCCGTCGCTCGCCAGATATTGAAGCTGGTGGATGGAGAGTTGCTTGTACACGCCGATCTCTCGAAGTGGGCCACCGGTGATTTGAATGATTTCGCGGTGGCCGACAATGGTTGTCTCTATGTCGGCAATTTTGGCTATGACCTGTTCATGGGCGAAGAGAAGCGGGAGACCTCTCTGCATATCGTAGAGCTGGATGGCACCGTCAGCCACGGTAGCGATGGGGTCGAATTCCCCAATGGCGCGGTAATTCTTAATCATGGGCGAACGCTGGTGGTCGCAGAAACCTGGCGTGGCCGGCTGACGGCATTTGATCGTGCGCTGGATGGATCTCTGTCCAACCGCCGACTATTTGCCGACATCGCAGGACGAGAGCCGGATGGTATGTGCGCCGATGCAGAAGGCGGCGTTTGGGTTTGCTCGTTCAATACAGGGGAAGTTCTGCGGGTGTTGGAAGGAGGGGAAATCACACATCGTCTGCATTTCCCAGGTAGCGCCGTTGCTTGCGAACTGGGAGGCGATGACGGCCATACCCTCTTTATCACCACCTACGATGGCACGATCCCTGATCAGCAAGCGCGCAAGCGGCTTGGAGCACTCAACCAAGTGCAGGTCGACATTCCTCGTGCAGGATCCTGAACAACGAAGCCAGATCGGCTGCTGATGAAAATGGTTTGTCACGGTAAGGACACCCCATGGTTTAGTCCGAGCAGGCATCGCCTGCTCGCTGCTACCCAGGTTTGAAAGAGCGAGGAATAGGGTCAATGCAGATTTATGATTACATCGTCGTCGGTGCTGGATCTTCTGGCTGTCCGGTTGCGCGCGGCTTGTCTGACGATCCACAGAACAACGTCCTGCTCATCGAGGCGGGTCCCGCGGCAGATCGTTTTTGGGTCAACACGCCGGCGGGAATGGGCAAGCTGTATTTCAATAAGCTGTTGAACTGGAACTTTCGCACCGCGCCAATGGACAAGCTTCATGGGCGCGAGATGTACTGGCCTCGGGGCAAGTTGCTCGGTGGATCCAGCTCCATCAACGGCATGGTGTTCATCCGCGGGCATCAGAAAGATTTTGACGGATGGTGTGCCTTGGGCAACCCAGGCTGGGGCTATGAAGATGTTTTGCCCTACTTCAAAAAAATGGAGCATTTCGAGCGGGGCGGCGACCAATACCGGGGAGCAAATGGACCGCTGTGGATCAGCGATCCGGTCGTCAAGGAAAAGAGTAGCTACGACTTTATAGAGGCCGCGAACCGTATCGGTATCCCAGTGACGGAGGACATGAATGGCGCTGTGCACGATGGCGTGGGTTTCATGCAGCACAACATCCAGGATGGACAGCGGATGTCGACGTACCGGGCATTTATCGAGCCGGTCATTGAACGGCCCAATCTGACGGTTCGGACCGGCTGCGAATTGCAGCGTGTGTTATTCGACGGACGCACCGCTGTCGGGGTAGAGATATTGAAGGGCGGCCGGTTGGAACGGATCTATGCGGCGCGCGAGGTGATCTTGTCAGCCGGTTCACTGAAGACTCCACAGATGCTGATGCTCTCGGGCATCGGCCCACGGGCTGAACTGGAAAAGCACGCAATCCCCGTCGTTCTGGATTCCCCGGGCGTAGGGCAAAACCTGCAAGATCACTTCTATATTCACACAGGTTGGCGTTGCACTCCGGACAGCTCGTACAACGCCAACCTCGTAGGACTGCGTAAGTACTGGGAAGGCTTTCGTTACCTGATGACGCGCAAAGGCTATCTTGCCCTCGGCTCTTCCCAAGTAGCGGCGTTCGTTAAAAGTAGTCCGGACGAGGACTATGCTGATCTCCAGATCAGCTTTCGACCTATGACCTTTCAGTACTTTCCCGACGGCACGGTCGATGTTGAAAAACACCCTGGGCTCGGTGTGTCGGTATATCAGTTGCGTCCCAGTACCACGGGATCGGTCAAGCTGCGCTCGACCAACCCGTCGGACCCGGCCGATTACACCCCGAACTTCTTGAGCAGCGATTACGACGTCAACGCGGTGATCAGTGGCGTGCGCTGGATACGCAAAATCATGAGCAGCGAACCCATCAAGTCCCGCGTGGTCGCCGAAGAAATGCCGGGGCCTCACGTTCGTACAGATGAAGATATCTATAACTACCTTGTGCAAACTGGTAACTCCGCCCACCACCAGGGCGGCACCTGCAAGATGGGTAACGACGCCATGGCGGTCGTGGATGAGCGGCTGCGCGTTCGGGGTATCGAGCGACTGCGGGTGGTTGATGCTTCGATCATGCCATTCATCACGTCGGGAAACACCAATGCGCCGTCCATCATGATCGGGGTGAAGGCCGCCGACCTGATTCGTGAAGATGCGCTGGCGCGCCGCGCAAGCAGCACTCTGGCCGAAACTAATTGAGCGAGTCGGTGAACACCGTGTCGCCACGTGCAGAGGAAAACCCTATGTCCACAGAAACTCAAAGTCACGTCGCCGACGCTACACATCCGCGCGTTGGCTTATTCATTGATGGTGAATGGATTTTTGATCGCCCATCATGTTTCGAAGTCCGCAATCCGAGTACCGAGGCCGTGCTTACGACGGTACCCGGCGCCAACGCCGATGACCTGAAACGGGTGTTGGCCGCTGCGGAGCGGGGATTCAAGATCTGGCGAGCGACGCCGCCAGTTGAGCGCAACCTTATTATTGCTCGGGCCATCGCGGGCGTGCGTGAGCGCGCCGAGGAAATCGCGCAGATCATTACCCGTGAGAACGGCAAGTTGATCGCTGATGCTCGGGCCGAAGTTGAACGCTCCGCGAGCTTCTTCGATTGGGATATGGCGCAGGCGTTACGTGCTTACGGAACCATTGTCCCGGGCGAAGCGCAGATGCAAAAGCTGATTCTGCGCCAACCGATCGGGCCGGTAGCTGCGTTCACCCCTTGGAATGTGCCGCTTAGCGCGCCAGGTCGAAAAATTAGCGGCGCGTTATGCTCGGGTTGCTCGATTATCCTGAAGGCTCCGGAAGAAACGCCTGGGGCGGCTGTCGCCATGGTTCAATGTTTCGAGCAGGCAGGCTTGCCCAAGGGGGTCTTGAATCTGGTGTTCGGTAACCCCGCCGAGGTTTCCCGAGCGCTGATTGACTCTCCAGTGACTCGAATGGTCACGCTGACGGGCTCGGTCGGCGTGGGTAAACACCTCAGCGCCTTGGCGGGAGCCGCCATGAAACCGGTGCTGATGGAGCTGGGTGGTCATGCGCCGGTGATTATCTGCGCTGGGGTTGATGCGACCGAAATCGGCAAGATGGCGCTCAAAAGCAAGATCCGTATTAACTCGCAGTGGTGCGCCGCGCCGGGACGCTTCCTGGTTCATGAAAGTCTTTACGATGAATTTGTCGCTGGGTTCGTAGCAGCGGCGCAGGAGGTGCGTGTCGCTGATGGCCTGGACATCAAGGCAGATATGGGGCCCGTCACCAGCGGGCGGCGGCTTGCCGCAATGCAGCATTTCGTTGATGACGCGCTTGAGCGCGGTGGCAAGGCCGCCGTGGGTGGTCATCGCGTCGGTGATCGTGGCTACTTTTTTGCGCCAACGCTGCTGGTCGATACCCCGCTCGACTGCGAAATCATGCGCGAAGAGCCGTTTGGTCCGGTCGCGGTGGCCGTTCCGTTCAAGACCCTTGATGAGGCGATCGAAATCTCCAACAGCCTCTCCGTTGGCTTAGCCGCGTTTGCTTTCACCAATACTCTGGAGGAGGCCGAGCGGCTGAGTCGCGAGTTGGATCTGGGGGTTCTGTCGATCAACCATTTCGGTGCGCCGGATCCAGACACGCCGTTCGGGGGTATGAAGGACAGTGGGATTGGTCGAGAAGGGGGGCCGTGGAGTCTCGAGTCCTACATGGTCAGCAAGACCGTGCTGCAAAAGACGGTCCGCGTCTAAGCAAGGGGCCCTGGAATGTGATCAGCGTCCGGGGTGTGATTTTGGTTGCAGCGACGGGAGACCGTTTCATGTCAGAACAGATATCCAATTCGGAACGCGTTGCCATAAGCGCCGACATCGTCCATCACTTTTCTGCATTGGCGGCCGGGCTGCGTTACGAAGATTTGCCTGAGTCGGCACGCGAAGCCGCGAAGAAAAGCATTCTCGATACTTTTGGGGTAATGCTCGCCGCCAGCGGGATGGAGCCTGCGGTGTTGGGTGTAATCGAGGTCGTGAAGGAGTCGGCAGGTACCCCCCAAGCATTGATCCTGGGCTTTGGGGGGCGCGTCCCAGCGACGATGGCGGCCCTGGCCAATGGGGCGCTGGCGCATTGCCTGGACTATGACGATCAAACACCTTGGGGGCAGCACGCGGCGAGCTCGATTATTCCAGCGGTGTTCGCCTTGGCCGAACGCAAGGGGGGCGTGACCGGCAAGGACATGATTGCCGCAGTGGCTGTCGGTCAGGACATCTTCGCGCGACTTCGCTGCAATGTCGGTTGGAAGAAAGACTGGAACCTGTCCACTGTAATGGGGGTGTTTGCTGCCACCGTAGCTGCGGGGCGCGTCATGGGCTTCAATGCGAAGCAGACCGCCAACGCCCTGGGCATCGCCAGTATGCAGTGTTCGGGCATCATGGAAATGGTCTGTGGTACGGGGAGCGACCTGCGTGGCCTATATGCCGGGTTTTCCGCAAAAGGCGCAGTGCTGGCAACGCTCATGGCGGAAAAAGGCGTACCTGGCATCGATTGTCTTTTTGAAGGCGGGTACGGTTTTTTCAACACCTATTTCGACGGCCGTTACGATCGCGACAAAATCCTTGAGGATATCGGTGTCGACTACAAGGGGGGTGTCACCTTGTACAAACGCTGGCCCTCGGTGGGTACTGCGCACAGTCATATGAAAGCGATTATCGACATTGTTTCGGACAACGATCTCGCGCCCGATGACATCGCCGAAATCCGGTTGTTCGTGGGCGACTATCACGCGCTCATGTGCGAGCCGCTGGACGTACGCAAGGCGCCGGCGACTTTGGCAGATGCGAAGTTCAGCCTCCCTTTTCTCGTCGCGGTTGCAGCGGTGCGTCGTGGCATGAGTGTGTTGGATTTCACCGAGTCGGGCCTGCGCGATACGAAGGTCCTGGCCACCGCCAACAAAATTTCCTTGGTCGCCGATGCGTCACTGGACTGGAAGCTGGAATTGCCGCTGGGGCGTGTCGAGGTGGTAGCAGCGGATGGTCGTCGCTGGGAAAGGTTCGGTACCCATATTCCCGGTAATGCGGACAACCCAATGACGTGGGCCGATCTCTGTTCGAAATTTGCCGAATGCGCTGCGGTGGCTGCGAGTCCGTTGAGCCCGCACAAGATT
The DNA here is from genome assembly GCF_032424295.1 of Pseudomonas sp. JV449. Lineage (NCBI taxonomy): Bacteria > Pseudomonadati > Pseudomonadota > Gammaproteobacteria > Pseudomonadales > Pseudomonadaceae > Pseudomonas > Pseudomonas sp. JV449. The sequence goes on from NZ_VYKD01000017.1 coordinate 83,937, forward strand.
GAAGAAATCCAGCGGCTCGTGCAGTCGCTGGAAGACGTCGAGGACGTTGCCGAGTTGATGCGCACGCTGCAGTGACAGGGCTGAATACCTGCATGAACGTGTTTTGAAGAACCAAAACAAATGAGGTCCTTACGATGGAAAGAGTGCACTGCGTAGCTGTAACGCTGGCCAAGCCGGAACATCTGGAAGCGGTAAAGGCGGCGCTTGAAGCGTTGATCGAGCCTGTTCAGCAGGAAAAAGGCATGATCCAGTATGAAATGTATTGCGATCGCACCGAGCCGAGACGCTTCGTGTTCATCGAACAATGGGAAACGTACGAGGATTTTGAGGCTCACGTGCACGCACCACATGTGAAAGAGTTTCTACGAAAAACAGAAGGTCTGATCGAAGAAAACTTCTTTCATCCTTTGTCCTTCCACAAATAGACAGGTCAAAAGAGCCGGTCAGGGGAAGCCCGATGACGTTTAATCGTCACTTCGGGCTTTTCTTATGGATCTTGCGATTTATTCAAACTGTGGGATTTGTGTTTCTGCTGATTGTCTGTTTCTTGCTCGATCCTACAATTTGAGACTATGATCAAAATTCAGCGCACTCCGAATTGCGCAATGCAATCATGGTTTCACGGGGGGCTAAGGTATTCCGAGGAACCCTTTAACGTAGGGTAGAAGTAGGTAATGGATATAGAAGCGCTTCAGGGGGAAAATCCGGCCATTGAGGATGAGAGAGAAGAGCATGCTCGCGATGGCGCGAGCAGTCTTACAAAAATGCTCAGCATCCTCGATCTGTTCAGTTCCAATCAGGCTGTGTTATCGACCACTGCCATCATCGAAGCACTCGAAACATCCAGGTCCACAGGGTATCGCTACATTAAGGCGCTGCACTCTGCAGGTCTGCTAAGTACCGTTGGAAATGGCAACTACGTACTGGGTTCGCGCATTATCGAGCTGGATTTACAAATTCGTAATACCGATCCGCTGCTGCAGGCCAGTAAGGGTGTGCTGGAGGAATTAGTCGATACGATTGGTCACTCTGCTCTCTTGTGTACGGCGTTCAGAGACTCGGTGCTGTGTATTCGGGAGCACCGTGCGCCTCTGAGTCCCGAAAATCGCTTTCGACGTGGGCAGCGCAGGCCGCTGTTCCAAGGCGCAGTGTCCAAGGTCATCCTTGCTTATTTTCCTCATCATCGGCTCAAAAGCCTCTATAGCCGTGCGCAACCTGATATACAGCGAGCGGGCCTAGGCGACACGTGGGAAGAATTCCGGAGCACGCTTAGCAAAATCAAAAAAGACGGCTATCTCATCACCAAGGGCGAATTCAATCCCGGCGTCTATGGTGTGGCGGCGCCCATTATCAATGAGAGCAACATCGTATTAGGCAGCATTGGCGTTGCTTGGGATGAAAAGGAGCGGCGTGACGTTGACGTTAAACGTGCGGTGGTTTCTGTCAAGCGTGCGGCGCGTGAGATCTCCAGTCGTCTCGCACACGCAGAAGCCCATATTTAGCGGTTCCTACTGAAGCGCACGCCTGCCGACCAAGCATTGGGCATTCTATCCATGTTCATCCAGGCGCCTGAGTCCGGCCACCTGGGTGAGCCGTTACCTCCCGCAGAATATTGCTCCTACCCCACCGTCTATCGGTTTACTTTCCTCTCCTGATTGTCTTTCCCCGCCTTTGGAGCACTGAGGCTGCAGTGTTCCATCCTGCCGCTATACCTGTTTTTCAACGTTGCCAGGCAAGTTCGCGCGTGTCACATCTTGCGATGTGAAGCGGGACTTCATTGAAACCATTTATGCATTTATTGTTGATTTATCCCACTATGCGAGATATTTTTATTTTGCTGTGGGGCATTTCAGCGCACCATTGCAGGGCGCAAACCAGCAGAAAAGGAGGATGGCAGTTGAAGACTTACGCACATTGGATTGATGGCGCTTACCAAGAGCCGGCGGGGCGCGAGTGGATGGACACCCAGGACCCTTATCTGGGTGAGGCATGGGCAAAAATTCCCTTAGGAGTGGCTGTTGATGCCGACGCGGCGGTATCCGCGGCCAAACGAGCGATGACGTCGGGGCCTTGGGCCAGCATGAGCGCAACCCAGCGTGGAAAAATCATGCGGCGTATCGGCGACCTGACCTTGGAAAATGCTGATCGTCTGGCCGAACTTGAGGTGCGCGACAACGGCAAGTTGCTGGCGGAAATGCGCGGCGCGATCAGCAATGTGGCGGAGATTTGGTATTACTACGCGGGCCTTGCCGACAAAATCCAGGGCTCCGTGATGCCGATCGAGAAAGAAGGCATTGTCGCGATGACTTCCCGGGAACCGGTTGGAGTAGTCCTTGCGTTGACTGCTTGGAATGCTCCCTTAAATTTTCTGGCACTCAAGTGTGCGCCGGCTTTAGCCGCAGGTTGCTCAGTGGTGGTCAAACCCTCGGAGTTTTCCTCGGTCAGTTCTCTGGAATTCGCAGCGCTAACGAAGGAAGCCGGGTTGCCGGATGGCGTCCTCAATGTGGTCACAGGCTTGGGCCTTGGCATTGGTGCTCCGCTCGTCGAGCACCCCGACGTTGCGATGGTCACCTTTACCGGATCTGACGTAACGGGCGCCAAAGTTTACGAAACCGCGGCTCGCCATATGAAGCGGGTGGCGCTGGAGCTGGGCGGCAAATCCCCCAATATCGTCTTTGAGGACGCTGACCTGGAGCTGGCCGTGGCCGGGGCGGTCTCCGGCATCTTCGGCGGTGGAGGTCAGATGTGCACGGCTGGCTCCCGAGTGTTGGTCCAAAACTCTATCTTGGACGCTTTTACCGAGCAGTTAATTGCCGGTGCGCGTTCGGTCAAAGTGGGCAATCCGATGGACCCCGCCACCCAAATGGGGCCCATGTCCACCGCTCCGCAATATCAGAAAGTGCTCGATTACATCGAGATAGCCAAAGCAGAAGGTGCACGCTGCGTATTTGGCGGCCAGCCTGCCAGTGGGCCGGGTATTCGCGGCGGTCAGTTCGTCGAGCCGACGATTTTTACCCACGTATCCAATTCGATGCGCATTGCCCAGGAAGAGGTATTCGGCCCGGTGCTGTCCGTCATCGGTTTTGAAGACGAGGCTGAAGCGGTATCCATCGCCAATGACATTGCCTATGGGCTGACAGCCGGGGTGTGGACCCGTGACATTGGCCGCGTGTTTCGCATGGCCAAGGCGCTCGAGGTCGGAACGGTCTGGGGCAACACATACCGCACCTACAGCTACATGATGCCCTTCGGCGGAATGAAAAAGTCCGGCATAGGAAGGGAGATGGGCATCGAGGCAGTGGATGAATTCCTCGAAACCAAGAGCCTCATGATTTCCATTGCAGATGCACGCCCGCAAAACAACTTCATTCCGCGCTGAGCCGGCTGACAGCAGCGTGAGCGAGACACGACATCAGTGCTCATGATTGCTTGGCCTTACAGAACAAAAAAGGGAAAACAACAAAATGACCCATAAGGTTTCTCATCAATCCAATAGCGCCCGCCTGGACGGACGGCGAATCGTGATCACTGGCGCCGCGTCAGGTATCGGGCGGGCGACGGCAGAGCGCTTTCTAGCGGAAGGGGCCAGCGTCGCGTTGCTTGACAGGAACGGCGAGGCATTGAGCGCGGCGTTCAAGGGCAGGGGCCATTGTTTCGCAGTCGATATCAGCGACGAGGAGGCCGTAGCGCAAGTCGCTGAGCAAGCGGCGCGGGACATGGGCGGTATCGACGGCGTCGTCAACGCCGCCGGGATCATGGGCAAGGGCTCCATCCTTGAAGTACCTGCCAATGAGTTTCGTCAGCAGATCGAGATCAACCTGGTGGGCACCTACATCGTATCGCGCAACTGCCTGCGCTGGATGATTGATGAGCCTTTTTCAACGATCGTTAACATCGCCTCAGCGGCGGGCCTGCTACCCAATGCGCCGGGCCTTACCGCCTACGCGGCATCCAAAGGTGGAGTGATCAACCTGACACGCTGCATGGCTGCGGAGTTGGCCCCACGGGTGCGGGTCAATAGTGTCTGCCCGGGCATGGTGGACACCCCAATGGCAGACGGATACCGGGGCAACGTCAGCAATTACGCACTCAAGCGTCTGGCCGATCCGTCGGAGATCGCTGCGGCCATCCTCTTCTTGACCTCTACGGAGTCTTCCTACATCACCGGTACTGCCTTGGCCGTGGACGGTGGTCGTTCTTTCCATTGAGAGGCAGTGACATCAGGGCACGTTGATGCCTGCAGGCAACGTGTCCGCCAGTTGGATCGATCATCAGTGAGTGAAGTATCCCTGGATGCCGTCTTCGCGATGGAAGGCGGCCGTCTTACGGTCATCACGAGGATAATAAAAATGGCAGGTACAGACTCCTTTGGCCAGACGGCCGACTCATCTCCACGTTACGCTAAACCTATTGAAGAACAACGCTCGAACCGCACGGCGGATGCAACCTTGTCGGCTGAAAAGGCTCGCCGAAAGTCCCTGATTCGAGGTGTGCTGGGGGTCTCGTTCGAGTATTACGATTTCGTGGTCTACGCGACGTTCGCACCCTATTTTTCCAGGTTGTTTTTTCCTCAGGACAGCGCGCTTGCCGCGTCGCTCAATGTGCTCGGCATTTTCGCCATCGGCTTTCTCGCTCGACCGGTTGGAGCGATGCTGGCCGGCAGATTGGCGGACCGTTTCGGACGCAAGCCGATCATGCTGTGTGCATTGATGCTTGCCACTCTCGGTAGTCTGGTCATTGCCTGCGCCCCGACCTATGGTTCCATCGGGGCCGCCGCGGCGTTTGTGCTTGTGGCTGCTCGGCTAATGCAAGGGCTTGCTCATGGGATGGAAAGTATCTCGGCATTCGTCTATGTCGGCGAAATGGCCGACCCCAAATGGCGAACGCTGCAGAGTTGTGCTTATCCCATCGGGCTGATTCTTGGCATCATCCAGGGAACGCTGTTCGGCGTAATCCTCAGTTCGGTTCTCAGTACAGAAGACATGCAAGGATGGGGTTGGCGCATTCCGTTCGCGATTGGTGTTCTTTATGGGCTGTTAACCTTGTTCCTTCGCCATGGAATGAATGAGTCATCGACGTTCGAAGACTCCAAGCGGCAGGCGCAGCTCGAAGATAACGGTTATTGGCGAACTATCTGGCAGTACAGAAAAACGGTACTGATTTTATTTCTGATCTGGCCCGCCAATTATGTCGCTTCGTACACCATGCTCGTGACCTTTGGTGATTACGCGATCACCATGCTTGGCGCCAAACCACAGGACGCCTATTGGGCGGTCCTTGTCGCCCAGGTCATGTACCTGTTCATGTTGCCCGTCTGGGCTTATATTTCTGACCGCCGCGGGCGGCGCTTCAACTACACGGTTGGATTCGGAGCCATTTTCCTGCTCGTTTACCCGCTGCAGCATTTTTTATTGGGTCCAAGTTTTCTGCAGATTCTGCTGCCCATGGCGATCGGCTTGTTCTTTTTCGCGGCGGTAGCCTCCACTGAGGTCGCCTTCATGAGCGAACTGGTTCCCAACCGAGTTCGGGCCCAAGTGATCAGCATTCCCTCGTCTGTTTCTGCCGTCATATTCGGCGGAACCGCGCCCTACCTGAAGTCGTGGTTGACTGCGTATATCTCGCCCAATGCCTTTATTTTCTACTTCATGGCGCTGGCATTTATCGCGGTGTTGGCTGTGCGGTTTCTGGTTAAGGAAACCCGCGGGCGTGATTTGGCACACTGAACGGAAGAGGGCGTTCTCGGGACGGAGGGTGTCATAGGCGCCTACGTCTCTGTGCTTCGTTCATTCACATTCAAAATATGCAGGCCCAGACACTCCACTCCAAAAATAAGTACAGAGGTGTTGTTCCATGCAAAAAGCGACCTTAGTAGCCCTTGCGATAGCGTTGAGTTCCAGACTGTCACTGGCCAATGATTCGGACATCATCCCCACGCTGAATTACCCGACCCAGGGTCAACAGCTCTACGGTATATCCGCAGCGGAAAAGGACTTGCCGACGGTTACCGCGCAGCCCTGGTTCAAAGTCACGGACGAGGGCTGGCAATTGGAAGGACCCGCCTTCGACCGTCAAGGTAATCTGTTGTTTGTGGAAGTGTTAGGCGGGCAGGTACTGAAAATAGACGCCCAAGGCCAGTTTGATGTGGTGGTGGCGAAGAATGTACGTGGTTCCGCAGGCCTCGCCATACACAAGGACGGCCGATTGTTTGTCGCGGGATTGGGTAACTACATAGATACAGGCAATCTTACGGCCTACGATGCAGATGGTAAAAACCCTGAGGTGATCATTGGCGCAGATAAGGGGTTGCTGGTCGATGACCTGGTGTTCGACGCCAATGGCGGCTTCTACTTTACCGACCTTAAAGGTACCTCTACCGAGCCCACTGGCGGCGTATATTACGTGCCGGCCGATCACAAAAGTATCGTGCCCATTCTGCCCAATATGGCGAACGCCAACGGCATAGCCCTGTCCCCTGACGGGAAGAGATTGTGGGTGACAGAGTTCGGTACGGGTTTGCTGCACCGCGTTGAGCTCAAAGATGCTCAAACAATCGCGCCATTCGGAGCGGTGGTGGTTTATCGTTTCCACGGGCCATCACCTGACTCGATGCGGGTCGACGCAGATGGCAACGTTTATGTCGCGCAATACAGCCAAGGACGTGTACTGGTGATCAACCCCAACGGCCTGCCGATCGGGCAGATTCTACTTCCGGGTAGAGAGGCGGGGCACTTCTTGTTTTCGACCAGCATGGCTCTCAAGCCAGGCACCCGGGAGGTGTATCTCGTGGCGAACGACGGTGATCGGGGGCAGGGCTCGGTAATTTTCCGGGCGCGGGGGGTCGCTGAGGCACTTAAGCTGTTTTCCCATCAGTAATGATGGGTTCATCGGCTGGAAGCGGCCGTCTTGGATGTCCGCTCCCAGTCCGCCTAGCGCTGAAGTGAATGGATAAAAAGCAACTCAGCGACGCGTCAGCGGGGGATGAAATTGTTACCCGGACGCGCATCTGCAATCGAGATCATGAGGCTTTTCGTCTCCAGGAACTCGTCGACGGCTTTGATCCCCATTTCGCGACCGATGCCTGAACGCTTCATTCCTCCAAACGGCATCATGTAGCTGTAAGTACGGTACGTGTTACCCCAGACGGTTCCAACCTCCAATGCCTTGGACATCCTGAACAAGCGTCCTGTGTCACGCGTCCAAACGCCGGCAGCCAGTCCGTAAGGAATGTCGTTCGCGATCGAAATGGCTTCGTCTTCGTCTTCGAAGGCAATGACGGACAAGACCGGACCGAACACTTCTTCCTGAGCAATACGCATACCGTTTGAAACACCGACAAATATTGTCGGCTCGATGAATTGGCCGCCCGTGAGGCCGGGTCCGGTTGCGGGCTTGCCGCCCAGAATGCAATGCGCCCCTTCGCCCTGGGCGATCTCGATGTATTTCAGCACTTTTCGGTATTGTGGTGCGGTGGACATGGGGCCCATTTGGGTGGCTGGATCCATGGGGTTACCGAGCGTCACGGATCGAGCGCTTTCGAGCAGCCGCTCAGTGAAGGTTTCAAGAATCGAACGCTGCACCAACAGGCGTGAGCCAGCCGTGCACATTTGACCACCCCCACCGAAGATACCGGAGACCGCCCCGGCAACGGCCAGCTCCAGGTCAGCGTCCTCAAAGACAATATTGGGCGATTTACCGCCCAGCTCCAGGGCGACTCGTTTCATATGGCGAGCGGCGGTTTCGTAAACTTTGGCGCCCGTTGCATCAGATCCGGTGAAGGTCACCATCGCGACGTCCGGGTGCTCGACGAGGGGCGCGCCGATATCCGAACCAAGTCCGGTTACCACATTGAGGACGCCATCCGGCAACCCGGCTTGCCTGGTCAGTTGTGCAAATTCGAGGGAGCTGATCGAGGAGTATTCGGAGGGCTTTACGACTGCAGCACAACCGGCTGCCAACGCGGGGGCACACTTGAGTGCCAGGAAGTTTAACGGGGCGTTCCACGCGGTCAACGCAAGGACTACCCCAACCGGTTCCGGGGTAGTCATCGCGACAATGCCTTCTTTTTCGATTGGCATCACGGAGCCCTGGATTTTGTCAGCGAGGCCCGCGTAGTAGTACCAGATATCCGCGACGCTTTTTATCGCCTCCCGCATTTCGGCGAACAGCTTGCCGTTGTCACGTACTTCGAGCTCCGCGAGCAGATCGATATTTTCCAGTGTGACGTCGCCGATACGTCGCATGATTTTGCCGCGCTCGGTTGCGCTCATGCGTGCCCATGGGCCCACCGTCATGGCGCGTTTGGCACATGCCACCGCAGCATCTGCGTCGGCAGCAGACCCCAGGGGAATTTTTGCCCACGGCTCGCCGCGATAAGGATCGACACTGTCCATCCATTGCATGCTGGTCGGATTTCGATAACTGCCGTCAATCCAGTGCGCATAAGTTTTCACGGAAATCTCCTAACTGAGTGAAGTTTCAGACTGTACGGTCGGGACATGATTGGTGCGCGTTCGGTTGACAAACAGCACGATTGCCACGGCGCTCAAATTGATACCCGCCAGGATCAGCAGGCCCACGGTGAAATCACCGGTGCGGTCGCGGAAGAAACCCATGATGGCGGGACCCGTGAAGCCTCCCAAGTTGGCTATTGCATTAATGGCGGCGATCGCGCCGGCAGCGAATTTCGAGGGGATCTGACTGAAGCACAACGACCAGAATGGCGAGATAGAAGCCCAACAGCCTATCGCTGCACAGGAAAACGCCGCCATCCGGGCGAGCGGATGACTCAACAGTGCCGCCGCTATCAAGCCCAACGTTGCGAGTACGATCGGGGCGGCGGTATGAAAACGACGTTCCAGCCTGGCATCGGATCGTTTTCCCCACCAGATCATGGCGACTGCAGCCAGAGCATAAGGCACGGCAGAAATTAATCCGGTCTGCAGATCGCCAAGGTCAAACTCCTTGATGATTCTGGGAAGGAAAAAGCTTACGCCATAGGCGCCTACGACGATCGCGAAGTTGGCCAGCCCCAGCAGCAGAACCCGTGCGCTGGTCAATGCACGAAACAGGCTGTCGTGCGGCAAAGGAGGGCAGGCGTCGGCATCCTCGGCCAGACGTGCAGCCAGCGCTTGTTTCTCTTGAGGAGATAGCCAGGTTGCGTCGTGGGGGCGATCGGTCAAATACCGAAGGACGACAAACGAAAGAACAATTGCCGGCAGCGCCTCGAGAAAAAACATCCAGCGCCAGCCAGGAATGCCGAGGGTTCCGTCGAGCTCCAGAAGCAAACCGGAGACCGGCCCCCCGAGTGATAGCGAAATTGGGGCAGCGCACAGAAATGTTCCCATAACCCGAGCGCGATAACGGGCGGGGAACCAGAGTGTCACGAAGTAAGTGATTCCTGGGAAAAATCCTGCTTCTGCTGCTCCTAATAACAGGCGCAGAGCATAGAACTCCGTATCCGTCGTAACGAACGCCATGGCCCCGGACATCAGGCCCCAGGTAAATAATATTCTCGCGATCCAACGTCGTGCACCATAGCGGGCCAGCATCAGATTGGAGGGGATCTCGAATAAAAAATAAGTCAGGAAAAACAGCCCGGCACCCAGCCCAAACGCGGCAGCGGTGAGGCCGATGTCCTTGCTCATGTGAAGTGCGGCGAATCCAACGTTTGCGCGATCTAGATAAGCGACGAAATAGCAGACAATCATTAACGGCATCAGTCGTCGAAATGCCTTTTTTGCCGCGGTGTCATCGGCAGTTGTCATGGTGTTCTTCCTTATTATTATTCAGCGTTGTTCTGCGCAGCGCCTGGATTGCTCAAGCCTTCTAAGGCTCTCTTTGGGGCCGCGATTTGCAAGCGTATTGTTCGCCGGGCTGACGGCACTCTCCCTGCGTTTCTGATAGATAAACGCCACCGGGAGGTGCCGGTTTTAGTCCTGCGTTACACCGGCGCAATGCAGGCAGTCTGGCCTCCGTCGACGCTGACCACCGCTCCTGTCATGAAGCTTGCGTCATCGGTCAGCAGGAACGCGGCGACTGCAGCGATCTCTTCTGGCTCGCCTTCACGACCGATTGCATGAGCTGCACGAATGCGCTTGGTCTTCTCGGGGTCTTCGAACATATAGGCGGTGAACGGAGTACGAATCATCCCGGGCGCAATGGCATTCACGCGGATTCCGAAGGCTCCGAGTTCCGCGCCCATGGTGCGGGTGATGCCGGAAACACCAAACTTCGACGCAACATATGGCAAGCGATTCGGAACGCCCAGGATGCCGGCACCCGAGGAAATGTTGACGATCGCGCGCGAGCTCTTGTCGTCCCGGACGGCGCGTGCAAAGGCTTGGCACATCAAGAACGTGCCATCCAGATTCACCGCCATCACTCTCTTCCAGTTTTCCAGATCGCAGTCAAGAACGTTGCCGACACCTTTGATCCCGGCACAGTTGATCAGCCCATGCAGGTTGCCCAACTTGTTTTGAGCTTCAGCGACAAATGTTTTCGCCTGCTCGGGATCAGATACATCGAGTGCTGCTGCGTAAACCCGCGCGGGTTCATCGAACCGAGCCGCTATATCGTTGATTCGAGCCTGATCGATGTCCGCGATTGCAACGCTTGCACCTTCGTCGTACAAGCGTTGCACGCAAGCCGCGCCAATCCCGCTGGCTGCGCCCGTTATCAGAACTGCTCTGCCTTCGAACCGTTTCATGAATGCACCTCTTATTTTTGGATGACTTCGGTAAGTTTCAATGTCGTGGAAAACAAGCAGCCGAACATACCCGGCTGTCTGGGAGGAATGTTTGCGATCAAGTCAAGGCGTGCAGCAATTTTGCGCAGTCGTCCAGAGACTCCAGATTTCGCGCCATCTGCACGGCAGCTTCGATGGCATCCGGTGCCAAAGGATGTGCAGCGACCGACGCGCAATCGCGGAATTTTGAAATCAGTCGATCCCAGGACAACGGCGTTTCCGGGCTGCCCGGGACGTTGTCGCCCTTGCGCTGAAGCCGCCGGCCATCACGCATGAGGATTTCCAGGCGGCCATCGGGAATCGTTACTTTCCAGTCCAGATCGCTGTCTTCAATCGGAACGACTTTTTGTGCCAGCGCAAGCACCTCAGGATCGACCAGCGCTGCGGAACTGAAATCGCTGATGCGAATTTCACCGCGTGCCAGGGCCAAGGCAACGCAGTAAGGAAGACTGAATTTCGCATCCACGAGAGTTTTCGGGGCGCGGCGCACGTCTAGGGGAGTGCACATGCGCATATGGAAGTCGCCCACGTAGGCGTAGACCTGCTCGATCTCGCTGGCCTTGAGAGAATGTTCCCGCATCATTTCAATCGCTGCGTGAATATAGGTATGCACGTTGCCGACCGCAGGCCAGGCTTTGTAGATCATCGATGCGCCAAGATAAGTCTTGCCCAGACCTTCAACCATTTTGGCGCGGTCGTATTCACCGCCAAAGTAGACGTTGAAAATACCGGCCTTGCCTTCGAACAGATCGTTGATTCCGGTAATCCCTCGCTGCGCCATCAACGCTGCAAGCACGGCGCCTTGGGCGGTGAAACCGGCATACATTCCTCGCAGGTCGCTGCCGATACCGAAGATGACTTCCATTGTTCCGGCTGACTGCATGCTCGCAATGCCTAGGGCATGAGCAAGCTGTTGCGCGTTCAGCCCCAGAATGTGACCCGCAGCCGCGGCGGCGCAATACACCCCGAGGACTGAGGAGAGATTCCAGTCCTGCTTCCAACGCACATTGCATCGCAGACGAACGAAAAGGTCCTCGCCCAGGGCTACGGCGGTGATCAGATCCTTGCCGCTGACACCGCCCTTGTGCTGTGCGATAGCGAGAACGGCAGGTACCACCGAACTGTCAGGGTGCGCACCCCATGGGGTCTGGTTGTCATAATCCAAGCAATGAGCCATTACCCCGTTGGCGAAGGCGGCCATGGGGGCGGGAACTTTGCTGTTGAATCCCAGGACGGAGCAGTCTGGACGTCCGCCGCCGCTCAGCACGATATCGGCTACGCCTTGGACTGCAGGCTCCATTCCGCTGCCGGCAAGGATGACGCCCAAGGTGTCCAGAATGGATTTTTTCGCCGCCTCAATAGCATCGCCAGGGAGATTCTCATAGCGGGTATGAGCGACATGACGCGCAATTTCATGGCTTAAATCGATCGTTGACATAGTGGCGCTTTCACTCGGGGAAATTGTTATTGGGACCTTCCTTGAGCACCTGTCCAGCCCGTCCGTGGGCTTAGTGAGCGCCTTCAATCTGCCGGTGATACTTACAATCAACAAGCGATGAATTCCGGACTATCATTAAGCAAAACTGGATAATCAAAGGGCCGTCCGATGCCGCATCCACGTTTCACCCCGCGTCAGCTGGCTGCGTTCGTTGCAGTGGCGCAGGCAAGAAGTTTTCGCAAGGCTGGCGAGCAGTTGAGTCTTTCAAGTTCTGCGGTCAGCCAGTTGGTAGGGGATCTGGAATTGGCGGTGGAGCTTCGTTTGTTCGATCGAACGACGCGCAGCGTCGTCCTTTCCCCGGCCGGAAGGGAGTTTCTCCCTTCGGCGACGAGCGTTCTCAAACACATGCAATTGGCACAGAACTCCGCTGACGACATCTGCAACAGGGCGTCGGGGGTCGTTCGGATTGCGGCTCCACTGATCATGGCCAGTTCGGTGCTTCCGGCGCTGATCAAGGAGTACACCCGAACGCGGCCCAAGCTTGTAATCCGGATACGCGACGCACCTGTGGATGGCCTAGTGAATATGGTGAGTAATGCAGACGCCGACCTTGCTATCGGCGCGGATCAGCCAGTGGGAGATGACATTGTGCGTATGGATCTTTTCAAGAGCCCCTGGGTGCTGTGGTGCTCAGCGAGCCATCCGCTCGCCGGATATCAAAGCATCCCGTGGAGTCAGTTGAGGCAGCAACCGCTAGTGGTCGCAGGTAGGGACTACGAACGCACCATCGCGCTCACTCACGCTGGAGAGTTCGCTCAGAGCCGAATCATTCCCGTGGATATTGTCGAGAACGTCAGTACGGCGCTGGGGATTGCCGCGCAGGGTATGGCCGCCACATTGGGTCCGGCTTATGTGGGATTACTGGCTCGATTGCTCGGCTTGACGATGCGGCCAATTATTCAGCCGGAAGTTACCAGGCAGGTGTGTATCTATCATTCAAGCACGCGTGCAATCTCTCCGGCAGCCCAAGGTTTTTGTGAGTTTTTGCAGGAGCAGCTCGAAGGCAACGATGAGCTTGGGGTAGGAGGCGTCTGGCGATTGAGGTGAAGCAAAAGCTGAATGAGTGAGGCGCATCAACGATTTCGTCGAGAAGCTTATTGCAGCTCGATTTCGACGGAACACGATCAGTACGCTTGAATATGACGATAGCTTTGGCAAGCCTAAGAGGTCCAGCCGTCTTTTATAACGACAGACGCTGTAGCGGTTAAAGAACTTAGAAGCACCTGTGTCCCAATTAGGCAAATCCTGATGTTCGGACAACCAGTTCGCTGCGTAGCTGGCCGGGTTGAAAGAGCAAAAAAGCTAAGAAGAGAGACAAAGGTATCGAGACGCTGTGCGCCTTGATGATGCCAGTATTGCCACTCCATTCGCTAGATTTTTGCTCAAGTGGGGGAGCCGGTCTGAGCCGGTCACCTATCAATGTATCTCATGGCTGTATTTGCCCAGCTTGCTACCCGACAGCTAGTCGATCGAGTAGTTTTGAACGTTAGTATTTCGCACCGCCGACCTGTCCATCAGCTCAAATATGTGTCCCGGGCAGGGGCCAAAATATGCTGCCTGTCATGAAAACGCCAGCTATGTCATTTGCGCGATCAGGTTGGCTTCGCTTGGCTGACGGCAAGCAATGATGAGTCTATGGATCTTTAAAACAGTTTGGTGGCTAAGTGCAGAGCGTATGGGTGTATCAGGCTGGGGAGGAGCTGCTTTGTAAAATATTTTAAGGAGTATGGCCAAATGGAATTCGATATGCAGAAGAGGCAACCGGCAGCTCTGTTGCTCCTCAGCTCGAGAGGTAAGCTGTGAAAGAACCCAAAAAAATCACTACTAGGAAAACATGGCGTAAAAAAGTCACGGTTTCATTGTTCTTAGCACTGATTCAAGGTTGCAGTATTAAGAACGACGGCCCATTTACGGCACGGACCTGGGATTGGCAACCGGACGAACAAAGTGCTACGAGCAAATCCCCCATCCCCTACGCCGAATTTGCGCTGCCGAACCGGGTGGCCAGTTCATTTGCGACAGCGACCAGGTCCGATACGGTTCTTGAAGGGGCAAGTTTTGATCGTGCTGGAGGTCTGGTCTTTTCTGACGTTAAGGGACGGCGACTTCTGCGCATGGATTCCCGAGGCCAAGTGGATACACTCGCGAGTTTCGCCCGAGGAAATCCTGGAGGCACAGCTATCCACCGGGATGGACGGATATATGTGGCCCTAATAACCGACCAATACACCAGCGGATCGATTGTGGCGGTAAGTCCGGACGGAAGGGAGCAGCACATCATCATTGGCCCTGAGCAAGGATTTGTTCCTAATGATTTGGTGTTTGATGTGGCCGGTGGCTTTTACTTTACTGATTTTCGCGGAAATTCTACCAGTCCGGCAGGCGGGGTGTACTACGTATCGCCGGATGGCAGCGCAGTTACGCCCGTACTCCTTCATCTTTCATTAGCGAATGGAGTCGCGCTCTCGCCCAATGGCAGAACCCTATGGGTGACGGAGTATGGCCGTAACCTCCTTCATAAAATCAAACTTGACACTGCGACAACCATCGCCCCACTGGGGACCTCAGTGCCGTACCGTTTTACGGGGGCAGGCCCAGACTCGATGCGAATCGACAGCGAAGGCAACGTCTACGTGGCGATGATGGAGCAGGGCAGGGTTATGGTGTTTGCTCCTAATGGCGTGCCCGTCAGTCAAGTACTACTCCCCCAGCGCGACGCGGGCCTCAACCTGGAAAGTGCGAGTTTGGCGCTGAGCCCGGACAGTAAAGGCCTGTACATCGTCGCAGGCGGCGGAGGGAGTGGCCTCGGTACATCGATATTTGAATCTGAAGGCTTGGCACGAGGCTTAAAACTTTTTTCTCACAACTGATGTGACCGATGGGTTCCTTCATTTCGAAATAGGCATTTTATGCAGATGGAAAAACGTTCGATTCATGCTGTCAGGGTATGCGTCGCAGTTGCAGCAGGATTGCTAGGCCTAGCTCTGTTGGTTGGTGGAGCCATACTTCTGGGTTACGGCGGCTCGTCTTACTACGTTATCGCCGGGGCAGCTTTGGTGGTGTGCGCGCTCGGGATCATTCGCAAAGATAGCCGCGTCCTGGGACTGTACGTGGCCCTGCTTGCAGCCACGTTAACTTGGAGTATTTGGGAGGTAGGTTTCGATGGCTGGCAGTTAGTCCCCAGGATAGGCTTGCTTTTGGTCCTTGGGATTGTGCTGCTGGTGCCACCCGTTGCTATGCGTTACACCCGGCGCGGCGCATATCTGGGGTCGTTTATCACGCTGGTTCTGGGCGTGGCGGCGGGTGCCGGGCTGCATAGTCTGGATAACGCCGGACCATCCGATCCGCTCCTGCGCGCAGGCCTTTCAATGGCCTACCCAGCTTCGAACCTCGGCAACGAACCGTCGGGACGTCAGGATTGGGCAGCCTTTGGCAATGATCAAGCTGGCACACGCTTCAGCCCACTTACCCAGATCAATCCGGGTAACGTGGATAAGTTAGAGGTTGCATGGGAGGCAGAGACCGGGCCGATGGGACCAGGGCCGGAAAATGGCCTTGAAGTGGTCCCTATCATGGTTGGGGATACTCTCTACGCGTGCAATGGGCAAAATCGCATCAGTGCATTCAATGCCGAAACAGGCGAGCAGCGTTGGAGTCGTGATATTTCAGCGGGAACACCTCCTTCGGGTAAGCCTTGCCGGGGCGTTGCCTATTACGAAATTCCAAATGCCAAAGGTCCATGCGCTCAGCGCATTTATGCTCCGAATCAAACACCTGGGCTGGTGGCTTTGGATGCTCAGACCGGAGCGTTCTGTGAGCAATTTGGTAAGAACGGCGTTATTGACTTGCGCAGTGGGATCAAGCCTTACCCTCAGGGACTTTACTACCTGAGCTCAGCCCCGCAGATTTTGCGCGGCAAGGTTGTGGTTGGGGGCGGGATTCCTGACGGCCAATATTGGGGTGGGCCTTCCGGAGTGATACGTGCATTTGACGCGGTCACTGGCCAGCTCTCATGGGCTTACGATTCGGAGCGACCAAACCGGGTTGGCGCACCGCCCGAAGGTGAGGTTTATTCACCGTCCTCACCCAATAGCTGGGCTCCAATCAGCGCCGATGAAAAACTAGGGCTGGTTTACTTACCTATGGGCAACGCGACACCCGATAATTTTGGTGGGTTACGCCGTGACGGCGATGAAGCCGTCTCTAGCTCCGTCATAGCGTTGGATGCTGAGAAGGGCAGGTTGCGTTGGCGCTTCCAGACAACTCATCACGACATCTGGGATTACGATGTTCCGTCTCAGCCAACCTTGGTCGATTTACCGTTCGCAGGTCGAACTCGGCACGCGCTTATCCAGCCAACCAAAAGAGGAGAAGTCTTCATATTGGATCGTGAGACAGGGGAACCGATATTTCCCGTTAAAGAAATCGCTGCACCCCAAGGGGGAATAGCAGAAGGTGAACGAATATCACCGACGCAGCCAGCTTCGGTGGGGCTTCCGGCATTTCGTCAGCCTACCCTGAGGGAGAAAGATATGTGGGGCGTGAGCCCGCTGGATCAAATGATGTGCAGGATTCAGTTCCGCAAGTCTCGCTACGAAGGGCATTTAACGCCTATCACTCCGAATCAGCCCGTGCTAATCGCGCCGGGTTCTACTGGGGGCATCAATTGGGGGAGTGTATCGGTTGATACCGATCATAATGTCATGATCGTTAACTGGTTACGCATGGTGGACCAAGTTGAGCTGGTTAGTCGTGAAGAGGCCGTGCAACGAAAATTCAAGCTCAATGATGGCCAGAGTCCGGGCGGGGACGCACAACGGCCCATGCTCAACACGCCTTATGGGGCTTATGGAACACCATTTCTCTCAGTTCTAGGGACGCCTTGCAATGCGCCGCCCTGGGGGCTGATTTCCGCTGTGGATTTGTCTAACGGTAAGCTTCTATGGTCCAAACCATTAGGTACTGCGAGGGATACTGGCCCTTTCGGGATTCCCTCGATGTTGCCGCTCACCATAGGTACACCTATGAGCGGCGGATCGGTGACAACGCGCAGCGGTTTGGTATTCATCGCCGCGACTGCCGAAAGGACGATCCGAGCGCTTGATGTACGTACGGGGCAGGAATTGTGGTCGGCGCGTTTACCCGGCGGTGGTAATGCAAGTCCTATTACTTACATTGGTTCGCACAGCGGTCGGCAATTCCTCGTGATTGCCGCTGGCGGAAAAAAAGGGCTTAAAACGCGGCTCAGCAACAAGTTAGTGGCGTTCGCTCTACCCAGGAAATGATCCGTGGCGCCTTGAACTTCGCTTGGAAACAGCTCGGACTGGTAGGGCTGGTTCCTGGCCAAATGCTGTTGCTAGCTGACGCTTTCGGTGGGGGTGAAGAGGTGCAATTGAATGCGCGCTGCCGGCTAGGCTGAGAAGGAGGGGCTGCGCTTTTCTTTAACCATTAGCTTCGGGCGCATAACGCGCCCGCGCTTAATAAAATGGCGAGGCCTACAGGCCGCCCAGCGCCATGTATTTAATTTCCAGGTACTCCTCGATACCGTTATGGCCGCCTTCTCGACCCAGGCCGCTTTCCTTGACACCACCAAAAGGTACTTCAGGGGTGGAGATCAAGCCTTCGTTGATACCGACGATGCCGTACTCCAAGGCTTCCGCCACACGGAAAACCCGGCCCAGATCTCGAGCGTAAAAGTAGCTCGCCAGGCCGAACGGCGTGTCGTTGGCGAGGTCGATGGCTTCTTTCTCGCTCGAGAATCGGAACAGCGGGGCGACAGGACCAAAGGTCTCATCGCGGAAGATCAACGCATCTTTCGGAACATTGGCCAGCACGGTTGGTTGGAAAAAGTTGCCGCCCCTTGCGTGTCTGGCACCACCGGTGATGACCGATGCCCCTTTGGCCAAGGCATCGTTGATGTGCTGTTCGACCTTGAGAACGGATGCCTGGTTGATCAGCGGCCCCTGGGTGGCTCCCTCTTCCATGCCATCCGCCACGAACAAGGCTTCCACGGCGACTTTCAATTTTTCGGTGAAGGCATCGTAGACGCCATCCTGAACCAGGATGCGGTTGGCACATACACAGGTTTGCCCGGTGTTACGGAACTTGGACGCCATGACACCTTTGACCGCCTCATCCAGGTTCGCATCGTCGAAAACGATGAAAGGCGCATTGCCGCCCAGCTCCATGGATGTTTTCTTGATTGTCTTGGCGCATTGCTCCAGCAGCACACGGCCCACTTCGGTCGATCCGGTGAAAGACAGCTTGCGTACGATCGGGTTGCCGGTCAGCTCGCCACCGGTCGCCCCTGAAGGGCCGGTGATGACATTGCAAACGCCTTTGGGCATGCCGGCGCGCTCGGCGAGCACTGCAATGGCAAGGGCAGAAAAGGGCGTCTGCGAGGCGGGGCGAATAACCCCGGTGCAGCCTGCCGACCAGCCGGGGCCAGCTTTACGGGTGATCATCGCTGACGGGAAATTCCACGGTGTGATCGCAGCGAAAACCCCAATCGGCTCTTTGGTGATCAAGACACGCCGGCCCGGCACGTGCCCGGGCATGGTTTCGCCATACACACGGCGCCCTTGCTCGGCAAACCATTCCAGGAAACCAGCCGAATACTCGATCTCTCCCTTGGCTTCCGCCCATGGTTTGCCTTGCTCGGCGGTCATGATGGTCGCCAGGTCGTCTTTGTGGATCAGCATCAATTCGCCGATGCGACGAATGATTGCACCACGAGCCTTGGCAGTCATGGCGCGCCAGGCCGGAAGCGCTGCTCCGGCGGCCTCGATTGCCCGGCGGGTTTCTTCCGCACCCATGGATGGGACAGTGCCTACGAGCTCACCTGTCGAAGGGTTGCGTACCTCCATGACGGCACCGCTGTCGGAGGACACCCACTGACCGTTGATGTAATTCTGGTTTCTCAGCAGCTCAGGGTCGTTGAGGGTGATCTTATTGTTTGCATTAGACATTGGAGTATCCCTTGAATAATTATTCACAGTCCTACCCGACCGCGGCGCTGTTTACGATGTGCTCACCGCACGGGGCGTTATCGAAACGGCGCGGCTATCGTTTTTAGAATTGCGGGAAGACCACACAAAGCAGCTCGGTTGGCTCCAGCGCGCGCATGGCGACGGGACCTTCGTTTGCCAGCAATTCAAAGCCGGTCTCAGGGCCATATTCATCATTGCCAACGGCGAGTCGGCCTTTTGTGAGGTAGAGAACCTGGAGGGAAGGGTGCTGGCCGGCCCCGAACACAGCGTTTGCGTCCAGTCGAACAAAACCGATGCGCATGTTCCGTTCGGTAAAGGTGCCAAGCCACTTGACCGAGACACCTTCCGAACCTTCTGGCAGCCAGTCAAAGGCATCGGGGTTCATTGCGATCACATCGGTATAGCGAGGCTCGGCGAACTGCAACTTGCGTCCGGTCGCATGTTCGAAGCAGGCATCGGAGCCGTCCATGCTTTGCTCGTTGCCGTTCTCATCTTTCCAGTAGTAAAGGCCTTTCCTGAACTCGCCTTTCTCGTTGAGGATCGCATTTGTCTCTTCACGCTGGGCGACGCTCAGGTAGCCGAAGCCGCTGGCGCCGCCCAGTTGTAACACGAGGGTCTCAAGCCCCTCGGAACGATCTTGAGGACCGTAGGGAACGCTTTCCGGGAAGTAACCCACCCAGCCTTGTTTGAGAAACTGGTTCTCGCCGTAAGGCAGGACGCCTTTGATGACGTAGCGGATCTGATCGAAATTATGGCGATGACGTGGCGTTCTCCAGCCCCCGGAGCCAGCTCGACCCATGTTCAAGTCGTAGTTGTTGGGTGAACCGTCTTCGCCAAACAGCAGATGCTTTTGCGCGAGCTTGCCTTCACGCATGGTTCCAACCATTTCACTGTTCGTGTCTGCAGCCTTGCCTACTCGCATTGTTCATTCCTCGTTTAACTGAATGTTGGTCGTGGCTGGATTATTCAATCCTGTCAGCGGGATGTTTTTCGGCGCCCGTGTCGTGATGGCAATCCCCAGACCGATTTGTGACCGCCGATTAAATATATCCCGCACTGTGAGATATGGTCAAATTTTGAATTGCGCGGAATGACAAGCTGGCATAATCGGCTTTTTCATTAATCCTTCACGGTATAGATGAGCTCTATAAAGGCTGTATGAGCGGGAGCAGGGGGGGTGTTGAAGCTTTTTTAGTCGTGATCCCAGGATGTCTATTGGCTTGACAAATCCCACGATTCGACATAATTCTATTCGCAAGTTGATGGTTTCATCGTTTTGCATCAATCGTCGAGGCCGGGGTTTATGGGGTGGGGCGGGTAGTTGCCGTCCGGCCCCTTGATCAGCGGTTGAGGGCGAAAAGGATGATTGGGTTCTGGCAGGCCAAGCGTGACTCACAACAACTTAAGAATAAGGTCTCCATGGCCTCACAAAAAATTCAATCCAGGAATAGACATGAGCGAATCATCCATTACCCACGCCCCCGCTGACTCCGGCGTTCCGCTGCAGGCCCGTGATTTCAGCGTCAAGGAATTGGTTGTGATCATCACCGGCGCGGGCCAGGGCATTGGCCGGGAACTGGCCCGGCAGTACGCGGCGGCAGGTGCCTTTCCGGTTATCGCTGATCTTAATCTCGATAAGGCCGCTTCGGTCGTGCAAGAAATTGAGGTTGCGGGCGGTCAGGCCCTGGCAGTGCAAGTCGACGTGGGTGACAAGGCCTCGGTTGACGCCATGGTCGCGCAGGTCCTGAAGGTTCATGGGCGTATCGACGTCTTGATCAATAACGCATCCATTTTCGCAGCCTTGGAAAAATGCGCGTTCGATCAGATTCCATATGAGCAATGGCAGAAGGTCCTGCACGTCAATATCACGGGGACCTATCTGTGCGTATGTGCCGTTGCTCAGGCCATGCGTGACGCGAAATTCGGCCGAATCATCAATATTTCCTCAGACGCCGTGCCCCGTGGCACGATGAATTACCTGCACTACGTCACGTCGAAATCGGCGCTGATCGGCATGACCAACTCGCTTGCTCGAGAACTCGGACCACACGGCATCACTGTGAACTGCATTCGTCCCGGTAGCGTTGCCACGGAAGTGGAGCGGGTCGCCAATCCGACAGTTGAGCTGCGTCAGCGCGCGGCGGCGTTGCAGTGCATTCCCCGTGGAATGCTGCCCACTGACCTTGTCGGAATCATGTTGTTCCTGGCCACCCCGGCGGCGTCGTTCATCACCGGCCAGACCATCGCCTGTGATGGCGGCTACACCCACAGCAGCTGATTCCATACGCTCGCCGCATAACAGTTGGAGGCACCCGCAAGATGAAGGATTACGCCAAGTTCTATATCGACGGTGAATGGGTAGAATCCGCAACGCCCCATCGGCAGGAGTTGATTGACCCGACCACTGAAGAGGTGTTTGCGACAGTCGCAATGGCGACCGTCGAAGAGGTGGACACCGCGGTCGCCGCGGCTCGACGTGCATTCAAAAGCTACTCGCAGTCTTCCCTTGATGAGCGATACGACCTGATCACCCGCATCATCGAAGCCTACGAACTGCGTGTCGATGATTTTGTCCAGGCCATTGCGCAAGAGGTGGGTATTCCTCGTAGCGCTCGGGCTCAGGTCATGGGTCCAATCGAACACATGAAGGTGGCTCGGGACCTGCTGAAAACCTACGAGTTCGAAGCTCGGATTGGCAACACGATTGTTCGCCGCGAACCCTTGGGCGTGTGTGCGCTGATCTCGCCGTGGAACTGGCCGATCCAGACAACTGTCATCAAGTTGATCTATGCGCTGGCCGCTGGTTGCACGGTCGTGTCCAAGTCCAGCATCAACTCACCGGTGAGCGCGATTCTGCTGGCAGAAGTGCTGGATAGCGCGGGCGTACCCAAGGGCGTTTTCAACATGCTCAATGGCTCGGGCCGCGTGATCGGCGAGGCGATGTCGATGCATCCCGATGTCGACATGATTTCCTTCACCGGATCGACTGGTGCGGGCGCCCAGGTAGGCGAAGCAGCGGCACGTACCATCAAGCGAGTGTGTCTGGAGCTGGGCGGGAAGTCAGCCAATATTGTGCTTCGAGACGCAGATCTGGAAAAGGCCGCACGGTGGAACGTACAGCGTTGCTTTTTCAATACGGGGCAATCGTGCCACGCCCCGAGCCGCATGCTGGTACATGAAAGCCAGATGGGGCAAATCATTCCGTTCCTGGCCGACGAAGCAAACCAGTTCCGTCTGGGGGATCCGCGTGATCCTTCCACGACGATGGGCCCGATTGTCAGCCAGGCGCAGTTCAATAGCATTCAGCGTCATATCCAGGCGGGCCTCGATGAAGGTGCACGTTTGATTGTTGGCGGGCCGGGACGCCCCGAGGGCTTTGAGCGTGGCTTTTTCACCCGTCCTACCGTGTTTGTCGATGTGACGTCGGACATGAGCATTTGCCGCGAAGAAATTTTCGGGCCGGTCCTTGTGGTAGTGCCCTATTCCTCCGAGGCGCAGGCACTGGAAATCGCCAATGACTCGCCTTATGGGTTGGGTGGCTATGTGTTTGGCGGGGACCGGCGCAAAGCCTATGAGTTTGCCAGCGGCCTGCGGGCCGGGCGTGTTTGCTTCAATGGCGCGGCGACTAACTCTTTGACCCCAATGGGTGGCTACAAGCAATCCGGAATCGGCCGCTCGATGGGCGTATTTGGGTTGGAAGAGTACCTGGAAATTAAGTCGGTCTATGGCTTTGAAGAAGAAGCCGCGACGCTGCCGTCGTTGAAGGCCTGATACCCATGCTCCATCCATGGCCACTGCACAGCCCTGACAATAGTGCAGTGCTTGCTTATGAATTTTTTCAGAGAACAAAAACATGAATGCTTCGAATGCGTCACTCAGAAACGGGGTCAAAGAAAAGCTCGCCAGGGGCGAGACGGTGTATTCAATGACATCTCGGCTCGTCAGAACCTTTGACATCGCCAGCATTGCCTATACGGCAGGTTTCGATTCGATCTACATCGACATGGAACACAGCAGCTATTCGCTGGAAGCTGCTGGGCAAGTATGCATGGCGTGTATCGGTCTGGACGTAACTCCATTCGTGCGCGTGCCCAGCACAGACCCGCACTTCATCGCGCGCGTGCTTGACTCGGGCGCCTTGGGCATCATTGTTCCAAGTGTGCAGTCGGCGGAAGACGCCAGGGCTATCGTACGAGCGGCCAAGCATGCTCCGCTGGGCGAACGATCGGTGGCCGGCGCGCCGCCGCAATTCCACTATCGATCCCTGCCTGCGGTAGACGCTACGCGGCAACTCGACGACGCGACGATGATTATTGCCATGATCGAGTCGTTGGAAGGTCTTGAGGCGGTAGAGGAAATCGCAGCAGTGGAAGGCGTCGACATTCTGTTAGTGGGGGCCAACGATCTGAGCAGCGCCCTCGGTGTGTCTGGCGAGATGGACCATGAACTGGTGCGTAACGCCTACAGGCGCGTGTTGAATGCCTGCCTGGCGAATAAGAAGGTTCTCGGTGTAGGAGGGTTGGGCAGTCGGCCCGACTTGATCAAAGAACTCGTGGCGTTGGGCGCACGATATGTTTCAACCGGCAACGACATCTCATTTCTCCTCGCGGCGGCGATACAGAAACGCCAACAGTTTGTGTAACTCGGCTGATCTGCAGCTAAGTCTCAACAACCATTGGTACTGCACGAGCGTAG
Source organism: Pseudomonas sp. JV449 (assembly GCF_032424295.1). NCBI lineage: Bacteria > Pseudomonadati > Pseudomonadota > Gammaproteobacteria > Pseudomonadales > Pseudomonadaceae > Pseudomonas > Pseudomonas sp. JV449. Next base: position 107,863 of record NZ_VYKD01000017.1, read on the forward strand.
GGTGACTCAAGGTGTCCTTGCGAGATGCGTTGATTCGTCTGCCTGAGTGCGTGCAGCGGAGCTGAAGAATGAAAGTTTGCGTTTACGGAGCCGGCGCTGTCGGTGGGCATATTGCAGCAAGACTTGCTGAGGGTGGGGCCGAGGTTTCTCTGGTCGCCCGCGGTGAGCATTTGGCGGCCATCCGCGCAAATGGATTGCGGGTGGAAACAAAAGATGGCGTTTTCGAGAGTCGGCCAGTGGCCACCGATGATCCTGCATCGCTAGGGCAGCAGGACGTTGTGATTGTGTCGGTCAAGGCTCCGGCACTGCAAGGGGTCGCGGCGGGAATCAAGCCTTTGCTTGGTGACGATACGCTGGTTTTGTTCGCCTTGAACGGTATTCCCTGGTGGTATCTGCAAGGCCAGGCCGGCATACTCGAAGGTGCATCGCTTCCACGAATAGATCCAGAGTCGCTCTTATCAAACGCAATTGGTCCGCAGCGCACAGTGGGCGCTGTGGCTTATACAGCGTGCACGGTGATTGCGCCGGGGGTGATCAAAGCTGAAAATCCACGTAACCGTCTGATTCTCGGGCGTCCGGATGGAAAGTCGGATGAGCGCCTGGAGGCTCTAGCAGGGTGTTTGGTTGCGGGGGGGCTGGAAATTGAAGTCACTGACAGGATCCGGGATGCTATCTGGACCAAGTTGGTCATCAACTTGACGGGTGGGTCGCTGGCCATTTTGACGGGATCGACGATGAAGCAGGCCCTGGCTAGCCCGGCGATAACCAAAACTGCCCAGGCGATGGCTCACGAGGCCGCCGCGATCGCCCGTAAGCTGGGATGCGACGCGGGAGATGTCGAGGACGGGCTGCGTCGATTGGCCGTTTCAACGCATAAGCAGAGCATTCTGCAAGACCTTGAGCTGGGTCGCTCAATGGAAGTCGACACGATACTCAGAGCCCCGCTGGAGCTCGCGCGGCTGGCTGGCGTCCAGACACCTGCGCTTGATCTGGTGGTCGACCTGGCAGTGCAACGGGCGAGAGCTGCCGGTCTGTACGACAACTAAATCCGAAAAAGCCGCGCCGATGGCTGGCGCGGCGCTCCCGTCTGCAACAACCTTCCCGCCAGTTGATTGATCGGCTACATGCATAGCAGCAATTGCTATGGGCGAAGTGTTTTTGAACTATCACCTGATACCGTGGGTACTTGTCCAAAAAATCTACGTCGACCCCGCTCACTGCGGATCACTGTTGCGCCTCTCAATGAATAGGACACCCATGAAAATACGCGCACGCCGGGTACTTTTGGTATTTACGGCCGTTATCGCCATGCTTGTCATCGGTGTGTATGTGTTTCTTCAATCACCTTTGTTTGGAAAATTGCCCGAAGGCGAGCGCCTCTCGCGTATCGAGCGTTCGCCCCATTACGTCGATGGGGCGTTCCGCAACCAGGTAGCCACGCCGTTGCACACGGCTGGCAGCTCAGAGCTTTCCATCTGGATGGATAGTTTTTTCGGCGAGAAAGGCAAACCGCGACCCAGCAGCGTGCTGCCTTCGGTGAAAACTGATCTTAAAACACTGGATATCAATCAAGACTTGGTGGTTTGGCTTGGGCACTCGTCGTACTTTGTTCAGCTCGCCGGCAAAAGGATTCTAATCGATCCGGTCTTCAGCACTAATGCGGCACCCATTCCCTTGGCGAACGAGGCCTTTGAAGGCACTAGCCTCTACTCGGCAGATGATGTACCGCAAATTGATGTGCTATTGATCACCCATGATCATTATGATCACCTTGACTACCCGACCATCACGGCGCTCAGGTCCAAAGTCAATCATGTCGTGGTGGGGTTGGGCGTAGGCGCTCACTTTGAAGCCTGGGGATATGCAAAAGCGCAGGTAAGTGAAGCCGATTGGTATGAATCGGTCTCCATCGATCGGGACCTGACACTCTACGTGACACCTGCACGGCACTTTTCCGGACGTACGTTTACCCGGGATAAAACGCTGTGGGTTGGTTACGCGCTGGTGTCACCGCAGCGACGAATCTTCTTTAGTGGAGACTCCGGATACGACGCTCATTTCTCCGAGGTCGGTCGACGGTATGGCCCCTTTGACTGGGTGGCGCTGGATACCGGGCAGTACGACCCGCGATGGGCGAATATCCATATGAATCCCGAGCAGGCCGCGCAAGCCGCCGATGATCTTCATGCCAAGGCTTTCACTCCCGGGCATGTGGGTAGATTCAGTATTGCCCCCCATGATTGGGATGATCCCTTCAAGCGCGTAACGGCGGCGAGTGAGGGGCGGGATTATGTTCTTCGGACCCCAATCATTGGTCGCACCCTCTATCTTGATGGTCGCCCTCAAACCTTTGACCACTGGTGGGAGACACTCAGGTAGGGATGACATCGTTGGTTTGACAGTGTGTTCTTGGGTTGATCACCACGCCAGGCGTTTCCAGAATTGGCGAGTAGCCACACAGCGACTGGGCGGGTGGCCGGGATACACATGAATGAACCGGCGCAGGATTCAACGCGCGCAGGCCAAACCGCAGCGTTGCACTCACGGACATAGCAGCCGGTTTACAATTCGATATACACGCTTTTTGTATAGAGATAGGTATCCAGATGAGCGGCGCTGCCCTTGGCACCATAGCCGCTCATTTTTGTGCCGCCGAAACCGACCAGTGGGTCTATGTGACCGTAGCAATTGACCCACATGGTGCCGGTGTGAATACCATCGACGACGCGCAGGGCTGTACTGATGTCCCTCGACCACACCGCGCCCGCGAGGCCGTAATCGTTGTCGTTGGCGATGGCAATGGCCTCTTCTTCATCATCGAAGGGGATGATCGACAAGACCGGACCAAAGATTTCTTCGCGGGCGATCCGCATGTCGTTGCGTACGCAGGCGAGCACCGTCGGTTCGACGAAAAAGCCGTTTTGCAACTCGCCAGCCAATCGTCGCCCGCCGTGGATCAACTGCGCGCCCTCACGTTGACCGATATCGATATACGACAGCACATTATCGAGCTGTCGTTGAGAGATGATCGGGCCAAGCCTGGTCTCCAGATTCAAGCTTGGCCCGACCTTGAGCGTTTTAATGAACTGCAGCAGTTGCTCGGTGAAGGTTTGCACGATTGATCGTTGCACCAGTACCCGTGTTCCGGCGAAGCAGATTTGCCCCGAGTTGGCATAGACCCCCATTGCGGCCCCTGGGACCGCCTTTGCCAGATCAGCATCGCTGAAAATGATGTCCGCCGACTTTCCTCCCAATTCCAGTTGCAGTTTTTTGATATTCACCCCTGACGCTTCAATGATGCTGCGACCGGTTTGGGTGGAACCGGTGAAAGCGATTCGGTCTACATCCGGATGGCTGGCCAGAGCATGCCCCGCTTCGGCACCGAGGCCGGTGACTACGTTAATGACGCCTGCAGGCACGCCGGCTTCATGAAGTAACTCGGCCACACGCAAAACTGAAAGTGATGCGTCTTCGGCGGGTTTGAGCACCACCGTGCAGCCTGTCGCGAGCGCCGCGGCCAGTACCCAGAATTGACTGTTCAGCGGTCCGTTCCAGGGAATGATGCCGCCGATGACGCCCACAGGTGCCTTGAGAGAAAGCGTGTTTACCCGCCCGGGAAGGCCATTGAGGAACGTTTCCCCTTTGATGTTCACGGCCTGCGCAGAGAAGAACAGGATCATCTTCAGCAGCGCCGCTTTTGAGGCGCGTACGCGCGTGATCGGTGCACCCATATCGGTGGCTTCGATTTGCGCGAGTTCTTCGAAATGTTTGTCCAGCACCCCGTGGACACGCATCAGCAGTTCCTGGCGCCGGTAGGGTGTCCAGCGCCGCCAGGGTCCCTCAAAGGCGTTTCGGGCAGCGCGCACCGCTAGGTCGATATCGCTCTGGTCTCCAGCGGCCAGGCGCGCCAATACGCGACCGGTGGAAGGATTCAGGGTTTCGATGACCTTGCCAGAACGTGCCGGCCGCACTGCGCCGTCAATGAACACACCGTGCTCGCCGCGCTGGATGAATTCCAGGGCGGCCTCGCACAGCGATAAAGAGTTATCTGAATCGGTCATGGTTGATTTCTCGCAACAGTGATAACGCTCAACGGGGTGGCAGGGCCTAATGGCGGGCTGGCGTGATGGCCCGCTGTCGTTGTGCGGTTAATTGAATACAAAGACACCTTTGCCAATCTGGCGCTTGTCGAAGAGCGCATAAGCGTGTTCAGCCTGTTCAAGCCGGAATTCATGGGTGAACAATGCGTCGACGTTCAGCCCCCGCTCGGCAACGAAATGGGCGCATTCCTCTTGCAGGTTTTTGCTGAACGTGAGGGAGCCCAGTACGGATTTCTGAAGCAGGATGACTTCGTCGCTGTCGATTTCGATTTTGCCGGTCACACCGACGAGGCAAGTGCTACCCCAGCGGCGAACCGCCTTGATGGCATCGCGGCGTGCATTGTCGTTTCCGCTGCACTCAATGGATTTATCGGCTCCTTCCTGGTTGCGAGTGATCGCGCGAATGGCCTCTACCGGATTCTGGTTGGCTGAGTTGACGGTGTGGTCGGCACCGAAGACGCGGGCCATTTCAAGGCGCGAGTCCTCCACATCTACGGCAATGACACGTGCCCCGAACGCTTTTGCGAACATCGTGCAACTCAGCCCTACGGGGCCTTGCCCGAAAACCGCAACAGTGTGATCTGCCCTAAGGCCCACGCGCTTGATCGCTCCGAAGGCCGTTCCGCTGCCGCAGGACACGGCTGCTCCGGATTTGAATGACAACGAGTCCGGGAGCTTGATGAGCGTGTGGGCGGGGACTTTCATGTAATCGGCGTGAGCGCCGTTGCCATTGAGCCCACCGAAAACAGTACGGTCGGTGGGGCAGAACTGCGTCCAGCCGGATCGGCAATACCGGCACGTACGGCAGCCGTCGTAATGGTGAACCATCACCCGGTCGCCAACCCGTGCCTGGGCGGGCGGTACCGCGCTGCCGACTTGCTCGACGACGCCGCACGGCTCGTGACCTTCAATGACGATCTGCGATTCGCTGCGCAGCGGGCCATGCAAATGATGCAGGTCGCTACCGCACATGCCGGACGCCTTGATGCGGACTACCACTTCATCGGGGCCTGGGGTCGGGTCTGGAAACTGTCGGATCTCAAGCCTGCCCTGTCCCAAAAATACAACACCTCTCATACATACAATCCTTCGGTGATTGGGGGTAGGTAATGATTATCCGCTCTCTGGCTTTCAGTCAAATAGAAATCACATTATGGGATTTACTATATATTATTTTTTGGTATGTGATGTTTTTGGTGGGTTATTTAGGTGCCAAACTACCGGTAAACTATTGATTATTGGTTAAATAATATCTCTATTTTCAATTTTAAGATAAGAGAAGCAAGTAAATTATGGCAATATGGTGTGGTTGACTGAGTCCCACAATGCGGAATAGTCTTAATTAGATAGGGCGCGAGCCCTCTCATTTCGTTGCTCAAGTCTGATGAGAAAACCGCCTGACGAATCCCGGGCGAATGAAAGCATAGTTATTGGTTTTTCGATCCCCTGGATATCGATGGGCTCGCCAAAGCCGTCGACACCCACGGCATCAGTCGCTTGTAGCACTCGACAAAATAACAACAAAACGCGGGAGAAACGGATGATTAACCATGATCGTTCACATCTGGGAAAAAACCGGCAGCAGAGTGTTTGCGCGGTCATGCAGGATGCGGGAGGCAGACAATCATGAGCACTCCCGTCAATGCCGGGGCTCGATTAGATAATGTTCCAATCAGCTCCTTTCATCGTCGCGTCATGTGGCTGGTCGGTCTGGGGATGTTCTTCGACGCGTTCGACAACACGCTCTCCGGCTCTGTACTCGCTTCGATGTTGCACAGTGGCTTTTCCACTCTTGAACTCAACTCTATTTTTCTGTCGGCGACATTCGTCGGGTTGGCGATCGGCGCGGCTTTCGCTGGTTGGCTGAGCGACCGATTCGGACGCTGTTTTGCATTTCAGTTCAATCTGGCCTTGTTCGGTATCTGTGCGCTGATTTGCTCATTGGCGCCCTCAATGCCTTGGCTTATTGCTATCCGTTGTATCCAGGGCATCGGAATGGGTGCGGAGTATGTAATGTGCTACGGGCTCATTATCGAATTCATGCCAGCGTCCAAGCGTGGTCGATACCTTGGAATGCTCGGCCTTTTCGGTGGGGCCGGCGTGTCCATTACTTCGTTGCTGGGGATGGTCGTCATTCCAATGTTCAGCTGGCGAGCGATGTTTGTGATTGCAGGTGTGGGCTCGCTAATTGTCTGGTGGCTTCGACGCAGTCTCCCTGAGTCGCCACGGTGGTTGGAGGCAATGGGACGGTACGAAGAGGCTGAAGCACTTCTGCAGCAAATCGAAAAAGAATCTGGTGTGGTTGCACCCGTTGGCCAGCCAGTAGCAGTCAAGCCGGACCCCACAGCTACTGGGAGTACGAAGCCGCAATGGGTTCCTATGACGGTCTTATTCTCTCCTTCGGTCATCCGCCGCACGTGCATGGCGGTCATTTTGAATGTCACCTGCCTCTTTGGGTCCTACAGCGTCACGGGGTGGATGCCAACATTCTTTGTGAGCCAAGGAATGACTATTTCCAAGTCGCTGGGCTTCAATGCGGCAATGATGGCCGGCTATGTGGCAGGCCCGCTGCTCTGCATGTTGATGGGCAACAGAATGAAGCGGCGTTGGAGCATCGTAATGTTCGGAACGCTGTCCTCCATTTTTGCGGGCATCTATCCCTTCCTTACAGAGCCGGCCCTCATCATCGCGTGCGGTTTCCTCCTGGTGGCGATGGTCGCTTCTTTTCTTACCATGGGCCTGGGTGCGACTCCGGAATTTTTCCCTACTGCGTTTCGATTCCGAGGCGGCGGTTTCGCTCAGACGATCGGTCGACTTGGGCTCATTCTGTCCCCTTTCGTCATTCTGTCGCTGTTTAACCATTTCGGGATTGGTGGTGTCATTGCCGTCATCTGCGGTATGTACGTCGCCGTGACGTTATTAATGGCGTTTGTGCGCCTCGACGCGAACCAGAAGTCGTCTGATAGGGCAGAGAGGGACGAGCCTTCGGAACAATGCAGCAAGTCAGTGACGCATCCATGAGCACAGGCTCTATCTCGCCATTTATTCGTCTGGCTAATAGCGCCTATCAAACGGGTTCACGGTGTTTGCTTGCGGTTTAGCAAGCGGGCCCCGTAGGGTAGGGCACACTGGAAAAATCTGCGTTTCGCCGGCTTTCATACGCAAGGTGAGGTGCCAAGGATCATGAGCCGGGTGTTCCTGCCCCGGCTTTTCACTGTTTTCAATCGAGGCATTTTTACAATGGAACTCAACGTAAATGGCACGGTGTACAAGGTTGAGGCGGATGCGGATACACCCTTGTTATGGGTAATACGCGACGATATCGGACTGACCGGAACCAAGTACGGATGCGGTTTGGCTCAATGCGGTGCCTGCTCGGTGATGGTGGACGGCGTGCTGGTTCGCTCATGCGTTACACCGGTTGAAGGTGTAAAAGGCAAAAAGATCCGCACAATCGAAGCCATTGAAGACGATGAGTTAGGCAAGCGCGTAGTAACTGCATGGGTCAAGCATCAAGTCGCCCAATGCGGCTATTGCCAGTCTGGCCAGGTGATGGCCGCGACTGCATTATTGCAACGCATCCCCAAACCTTCTCAAAGCGATATTGCCGCGGCGATGACGAATCTCTGCCGTTGCGGCACCTATAACGCGATCAAGTCCGCCGTCGATGAGCTCGCCGGTGCTTGAGCCGCGTCATCCGGTTTGAGCTGCGACCTGCCTGGCGACAAGCAAGCGACCAATCCTGACCCCATTATCGGGGCACCGGGGCTGCTGTCAGGCCGAGCATTGAATGCAAGTAGAAGGGAGAAGGGAACACCATGTCAAAAGTGGACGATTCAATCGCTGACCACGGCGTACTCACCAATGCGCAACCTGTAAACGTGTCTCGCCGCCGTTTTTTGCAGGCGTCGGCTGGCGTCACGGCAGGTGCACTGGTTATTAGCTTTGGCATTCCTCTTGGCTCGTTACGGGCCGCCGAACGTGCCCAAGCATTGCCGCCCGGCGCGCGCGTACCGGCTTTCCTGGAAATTCGTCCGGATAATACCGTGCGCCTGCAGAGCCCCTTTATTGAGGGTGGGCAGGGCATTTTCACGGGCATGGCACAGGTCGTGGGTGAGGAGCTTGATGTAGATCCAGCCAATTTTCTGGTGGAGAACGCCCCGCCCGGGGTTGACTTCAAAGTCATGGAAGGAGGTGCGCGCTTCACAGGAGGTAGCCGGTCGATGCGCGCGAGCTACATGACCATGCGCCGACTGGGAGCATCGGCTCGCCTGATGCTATTGCAGGCCGCGTCATCACATTGGAAGGTGCCTCTGGCGCAGCTGACTACTGAGCCAGGGCGGGTCATTCATGCCGCTTCCAATCGTTCAATCAGTTACGGTGAACTAGCGCCGCTAACGCTCGATTTGCCCATTCCCGATCCGCAAACCGTTCCGCTACGTGACCCTGCCACATTCCGCTGGATCGGTAAGCCGGTCCAGCGAATAGACGTCTACGACAAATCCACGGGAAGGGCGCAATACACTATCGACACCCGCATCGAGGGTATGCTTCATGCCGCGGTGCAGCATGCGCCAAGGCTGGGCCTGCAGGTGGGCGTTGTGCGCAATGAGGAGCAGATTCGCAATCTCAAAGGAGTGGATTCGGTGCACCGTCTTGAGGGTGCGGTCGCTGTCGTCGCGCAACGCTGGTGGGTTGCCAAGCGCGCCGTCGAAGCCTTGCAAGTGGAATGGCTGGAGCCCTCCGGCGATTCCAGCGTGCGCTACATGCCGGCTGATTTCGACACGCATGCCTACTCGGAGCAACTGAGCAAAACCACCGGGGCCGGAGACGAGGCCGAACGTGCGGGGGATCTGCAGCAAGGCCTCGCCGGTGCTAAAAAAGTTATCACCGCGACTTACCATACCCAGTACCTCAACCACGCTCAATTGGAGCCGCCGTCAGCCTTGGCGCGCTTCGACGCTCAAGGCAAACTCGATCTGTGGCTGCCTAATCAGGCTCCGGATCTGTTTTTGGCGGATATCGCCAAAATCACCGGTCTTGACCCTGCCGCAATCACTCTCCATTCGCCATTGTTGGGTGGTTTTTTCGGTCGGCACTTTTTGTACCCGCATTCATCGCCTTACCCTCAAGCGATCCAATTGGCCAAAACCACGGGCCGTCCGATCAAGGTGATCTGGAGTCGTGAGGAAGAATTTTTGCGGGATGTGCTTCGGCCTTCAGCGGTCGTGCGTTTTCGCGGCGGATTGGATGAAAAAGGCATGCCCGTGGCTTTGGAGGCGATCAGCGCCACGGAAGGGCCCACCGAGGGCATTGCAAACAAGCAAGGGGAAAAAATCGACCCTACTGCCATCGAGGGGCTGACCGGCAAAAAATACGCCATTCCCCATCGTCGGATCGCTCAACTGTACTCGCAGACCCCGATCATGTTGGGCTACTGGCGCTCGGTAGGGAATTCCATCAACGATTTTCTTTATGAAGCGTTTTTGGATGAGCTGGCGGATGCGGGCGACCAAGACCCCTTTGAGCTGAGGGCCAAATTGTTACGGGATGACAAGCGGCTGAGCAACTTGTTGCAAGCTGTGGCCGAGCTCTCTGGTGGCTGGAAGCGTGGGCCATTCACAGCTGAGGATGGTACCAAGCGAGCCAGGGGCGTCGCGATGGCATCTCCGTTTGGCACCGAAACGGCGGTTATCGCAGAGGTTTCCATAAGTAATGGCGCCGTGAAAGTTCACGACATCTGGCAGGCAATTGATCCGGGTAGCATCGTTAATCCTGCCATCGTCGAGGCTCAGGTCAACTCCGCCGTGGCGCTTGGCTTGTCTCAGACCCTGATCGAACAAGCCGTCTACAAAGGCGGCACGCCAGCGGCGCGCAATTACGACCTCTACCGCATTCTCACACCCGAGATGATGGCCAGGGTACATGTGCGGGTGGTGGAAAGTGGTGCGCCAATGGGCGGAATCGGTGAGCCACCTCTGCCCGCAGTAGCGCCGGCGGTTGCCAACGCCGTCTCGCGACTGACCGGCCAACGAATTCGCAGCATGCCTCTATCGCAGTACCGTTTCGACACCTGATTAGGAATGGCTCGTGAATAAAACTTTAAAGTACCTGCTGCCAGCAGGCATCGTCGTAGCGGCTGGCTTGGGCTGGTTCGTCAATCGCACGCCAGCTTCACCTTTTGCTCATGAAGCCGCTGCAGCATCGACAGATGCACAGCTTGTCCAACGCGGTGAATATGTCGCCAGGCTGAGCGATTGCGTGGCGTGCCACAGCACGCCCAAAAGCGCGCCGTTTGCCGGCGGCCTGGAAATGGCGACCCCGATGGGATCGATCTATGCCACCAATATTACGCCGGACAAGCAAACCGGTATTGGCAACTACAGCCTTGCCGATTTTGATCGCGCGATACGCAGCGGCGTCGCGGCCGATGGTCATCGATTGTACCCGGCTATGCCGTACCCATCTTATGCCAAGCTAAGCGACGATGACGTGCGGGCGCTTTATGCGTTCTTCATGGCCGGCGTCAAGCCGGCGCAACAGCAGAACCAGCAAAGCCATATCCCATGGCCGCTCAACATGCGCTGGCCGCTGGCTTTGTGGAATGCGGTATTTGTCGATGACGGTGCCTATCAGGCCAAGCCGTCAGAGGATGCGCTTTGGAACCGCGGCGCCTATATTGTCCAGGGCGCTGGGCATTGTGGCAGTTGCCATACCCCGCGCAGTTTGACGATGAACGAAAAATCGCTGGATGAAGGCAGTTCCACTTTCCTCAGTGGAGCGCTGCTCGACGGCTGGTACGCGCCGAGCCTGCGCCAGGATCCGAACACTGGATTGGGTCGCTGGAATGAGCAGGAGATTGTTGAGTACCTGAAAACCGGACGTAACGCTCACAGCGTGGTTGTGGGCACCATGGCTGAGGTGTTCAACAACTCGACGCAGTACATGTCTGACCCGGACCTGAAAGCTATTGCGCATTATCTGGTGTCGTTGCCGGGCGACCCAAAGCGTGATGGGCCACCATGGAAGCCCGCTGACAAACAGACTGCTGAACAACCTCAGTTGTCAACACCTGGGGCAAGCAACTATATGGCCAAGTGCAGCAGTTGCCACGGCAGTGACGGTAGTGGGCAGGCGCCGTGGATACCTCCTTTGGCAGGCGCATCTTCGTCGATGATCAAGGAAAGCGCTACGAGCATCAATGCCACCTTGAACGGCTCCGAGCGTGTCGTCGCCAATGGCATTCCGGATTCGTATCGCATGCCCCCGTACCGTAACCAACTCTCTGATCAGGAAGTCGCCGATGTACTGACATTCGTTCGCACGTCTTGGGGTAATCAGGGAGGGGCGGTGAAGGCTGATGAGGTGAAGGAGCTGCGTGAGCGCACCAATCCGGCCAGCAGCAACCCGATCATCCTGCAGATGCGTTGAGCGAATATGCCGAGGGCATGCCCAAAGCCCTCGGCATACACAAGGAGTGAGTGGGTTATGAGTTTGTGTTCGTTCGTTCGATTGTGTTGACGATCATCATAGGCTTGTCTCTTGAAATCACAGGTCGCGCAGCGCGTAGGTGAGCTTGCATCTTGGCGTGCTGGTGTCCGACGTCGTTGTACGCCTCATTTGGTGGATCTACCCGAATCAAAGGCTCGTGGAGCAAAGTTGGACGCCGGAGGGGCGGTGCGTGGGTTAGTAAGTTGCTGACGGCGGTGTTCCTGATTCTGCCGTCGGGCTGTTACTGATTGTGCGTCGTCTGCTTGGGCGGCGCTGGACCACCGGCATGCCCGCGCCCCTGATCTTCGTCGTTGTCTCATTGAACGATGCTGCACGATGCTGCCGTTGTCGCCGGTTTGCGTACGCGCAATCCCCGTATTCGGGTGCTTATCAACCGCAGCGTTGTCGTGCAGCCGCGAGGCGTGCCGTTGCGGATCGCCGGCGTAGATCGTCCGCTCTCCTCGGATGGAGGTCACATGCCTACACGGGAAGAGCAGCATGCTGCCATGCGCAGGTTTGCAGACCTTGCATTCGCCGAGGCATCACCTGGCGATACGCTCATTGCGCTGTCTCATTATCCTGAGTTCTCCTCCATTGCTGCTCGCGTGGCGCGGTATTGACCCTGTCCAGCCATACACACTGCGGACAGATACGACTTTTCGGGCGCCCGGTAATCGTCGCTTACGACTATATGCCTGGAATCTATCGTGAGGGCGCAGCGCCTCTGGATGTGACCTCGGGGCTGGGCCAATGGCTGCCCTTCGTATCGGTGTGCCGAGAGAAATTTCGATCATGACGCTTCGTCGAGCATGATCCAAGCGGAACTCGAGTGTCAGGAGAGGTGAGAGGCTCGCATCAGGAGACGGGCGCCGCTTTCGACGCCCTGGCAGTTCATGGAACGTTGTGACCAGCCGCTCGGATAAGCCCGTACCATTCAGGGCGGGTGAGCGGGATATTCGAGCCCGCGGCTGCCTCGATGATTCGCTCGGGTCTCGTGGTACCCAGCACTACTTGGATTTTGGCGGGGTGACGAGTTATCCAGGCTGTAGCGACCGCGGTCGGGGTGACGTCGTACTTCTCTGCCAATCGTCTGAGTTCGGCATTCAGATGGGGGTAGTCGGGAGAGTCGAAGAACACCCCATCCTGAAAAGCTTTCTGGAATGGAGACCACGCCTGCAGTGTGATCTTGTTGATCCTCGCATAGTCGACAATGCCGCCGCCGTCACGAGTGATTGAGTCGTCGAAGCCGGTCATATTCGACGACAGGCCCTGAGCGACGATCGTAGAATGCGTTACCGAAAGCTGGACCTGGTTCGCCAGGATCGGCTGAGTCACGGCGGTCTTGAGCAGATCGATTTGACGGGGGGTATGGTTGGAAACGCCGAACGCGCGGACTTTTCCGGTGGACTCCAGATGGTCGAATGCGCGGGCGACTTCTTCCGGCTCCACGAGTGCGTCGGGCCGGTGCAGCAGTAGCACATCCAGATAGTCGGTACCCAGCGCTTTCAGCGTCCTCTCGGCCGATTCCACGATGTGTTCGTAGGACTGATCGTAGTGCCACGGGTCGTCCACGATACTGGTCTTGGACTGGAGGAAGATCTGCTCGCGCTCAGCGCTGCTGAGTTGTAGCGCCTCGCCGAACCGACGTTCGCACAGATGCGGGCCACCGCCGGGATGATTGAATCCGTAGAGGTCAGCGTGATCGAAAAAATTGATGCCCGATTCGCGCGCCGTGGTATAGAGCGCGCGGATCTGGTTATCAGTGCTGCCGGCGATGCGCATCATGCCCGCGACGACGTTGGGAACCTGTGTGCCGGTTGATCCTAGTGGTACGGTCTTCATGAGAGCTCCTTATCAGGTCAGTGGGGGGCCGGATAGGCCCGGATTTGGCGTCGGACGCGTTGCGTGGGTGAATGCACTTGCACTCACCAAGGCTGGTTCGCGGGCCCAACCGTGAACTCGTTGATGGTTGTGTCATCAGGCTGGTCGATTGCGAAGGCGACAACGTTGGCGATCCGGTCCGGAGAGATGCCGTACTTGTCATAAATGTCCTGCATTTGGTCTCGCGCCTGCTTATCGCTGATTGTCGCCAAGAGTTCACTGTTGACTGCGGCCGGGTAGATCGTCGCGGTGCGAATATTATTGCCCTCCATGGCGGACTCCATACGCAAGACTTCCATGAAGTCCCGCACGAACCACTTCGTCCCGCCATAGACGGCGCCGCCCGGATAGGCCTTAAGCCCGGCCACCGAAGAGGTGGTGATGACGTGTCCGGACTTCTGTGCCAGGAATTCGGGCAACACGGCCGCCACGCCATTCAAAACACCTTTCACGTTGACATCGATCATTTGGTGCCAGTCTTCGGTCTTCAGAGCGGACAGCGGCGAGTTCGGCATCAGTCCTGCATTCAGGAAAATGACGTCCACACGGCCGAATTTTTCCTTGGCCAATTGGACAATGCGGTCGTTATCGTCTTGCTTCGTCACATCCAGCGTGTGATAGGCCACCTGGCCGCCGTTCTGGCGAATCTCGTCCGCAATCTGCTTGAGCTTGTCTTCGCGGCGTGCGCCGAGCACGATTTTGGCGCCTTTGCTAGCGAGCAGCTTAGCGGTTGCCTCGCCGATTCCGGACGACGCGCCGGTGATGATGACAACTTTGTCTTTGATCATGATCTCTCTCCAGGTTCAGGCTGCGAGGGAAACGCAGCAGATGACGAAACGATGTTTAATGCCCAATTTGAGAGCCTGTTCATAAATGGCAGAAGGGCTATGTCTGGCTTCTCAGGGGCAGGTATCTTCATAGAGCATGCTGTCAGCGCACGCTAGTTTCGAGAGAACACTACGCTTACATCACCACGGCCCAGCGCCTGGGCCAAGCCAGTCGGATCGTCCACGCGGCCCAGACGGGTGTAGGAGTAAGTTGAATCGAAGGTCCGATAAAAGATGACCACGGTGCGCGATCCCCAAAGCATAAGGTCTCCGTTGCGGATCGTGCCGGGCCGGCCCTCACTGGTGGGCAGCGCGTCAGGCAGTTCTTTCTTCTTCTCGTTACCGTTGAGTTCCTCCATGTCCAGCGTCAGCGGCAGCGTTGCGGCGAATGCGCGAGTGGCCTCGTTGTCAGCCAAATTGATGGCGAAGCGGTGTTCGCCGACGGTCATCCACATGCGTAGTTCTTCGGATCTCCTGGAGGTTTGAGTGGCATCGGGCTCGGTGGCTACGGGCTGCGCGGAGCTGGCCGCGTGGGCGTAATGGCCGCCGCACAGAGCAAATAGAAGCAGCGGGATTCCAAGCTGTTGCATGGCCCGCTGACGCCAGGAATGACTGCGGCGTGCAGTGCCAAGATAGGTGAGAGGGCCGCCCGTGCCGACGGCAACGTTTTCGCTATCCATATTGGTCTCCTTGCAATGCGGAAAATAGATCGTTCGCCTTGCAGCAAATGCGCGTGAATCCGCAGGTTTCGAGCGCGATCTGCGCAGCGACATGGCGAGGACGCCTTCAGTGAACGGTCTATCGCCAGTTTCGGTTGCGGCCCCCACAGAGAAAGTCAAAAGTGTCGATGTCGGGCGCGCCATCCGGTTCAGTCGCATCCAGGCGCATTGTCAGCCTGGATGCGACTACCTCAAGGCATTAAGCAGCGCGTGCCGCTGGGGCGAGGTGTTGCGTGAAGAAGGTCCTCAGTTTGTCGAAAGGAATAACGTCCACGCGGTCATACAGATCGGTGTGGCTCGCCTCTGGAATGATCATCAGCTCCTTCGGCTGCGCCGCGGCCGCGTAAGCGGTTTCGCTGAAGTAGCGCGAGTGAGCGTTTTCACCATGGACGAACAGGACCGGGCGTGGAGAAATTTCCGCGATGTAGGTCAGGATCGGCATGTTCATGAACGACAGGGGTGTAGTGATCGTCCACGAGTTGCCCGAGTTGACCGCGCGTGGATGGTGTCCGCGGGGCGTGCTGTAGTAATCGTGATAATCGACCATGAACTGCGCTTCACCACCCTTCAGTTCGTTGTAAGGGGGCTGGTAAGCAGGGGCACCATTTTCCGCGTCGACCCAACGTTGTGCGCTCAGTTGTTCGAGCCCTTGCGTGCGCTGTTCGAGGGTTACGCTATCGTTGTAGCCCTTGGACATGACGCGGGTCATGTCGTACATGGTGCTGGCGACAACCGCCTTGACGCGCTTATCCAAGGCCACGGCATTCAGCGCCATGCCACCCCAACCGCAGATGCCGATGACGCCAATCCGCTCGCGATCAACGGAGGGTTGCAGGCCAAGAGCATCAACTGCCGCGCTCACATCCTCGGTGTTGATGTCTGGCGAGGCGACGTTGCGCGGCTCGCCGCTGCTTTCCCCGGTGTAGGATGGATCGAAGGCGAGAGTGACGAAGCCACGCTCGGCCATGGTCTGGGCATAGAGCCCTGAAGACTGTTCCTTTACAGCACCGAACGGGCCGCAGACGACAATGGCCGCCAGCTGTCCCTCGGCGTTTTTTGGCTGGTAGAGGTCACCCACCAGGGTGATGCCATAGCGGTTCTTGAAAGTGATTTTTTTATGGTCCACCTTGTCGCTCTTGGCGAAAGTCTTGTCCCATTCCGGTGTTAGTTGCATGTGGTTGCCTTACATATAGTTGAGATTGTTCCTGCCAGCCTGAATACCCTTCGAACAGCGGAGGCTTGTCCTGTGCGTCATAGGCTTTTTCGAACCATGGGGAACATGTTTCGCAAATGACGTCGCCCGTCGGGATCAGCTTTGCCAACTAATGTATTCCTGTCACCACCCCAAAACATCGCTTGAAATTGCAAGCATCTATGCATGCTATTGGATAATCGAATTCTGTAATTCAAGCAATTCGGAATGAGAACCTACCGGCCAAGAGTTGGATTAGCATTGGGTGAACGGTGAGTCCATCCGAGCTTCGGGCGGTCTGCGTGGTGTTGACGTGATAAACACGTCAATTCAATTGAGCGGTGGGCCCTGGATTAGATTTTTGTGCTCTTGATGCCCATCAAAACACGTCCAGAATGAAGTTTTTCCTTGTTTTACGCGCAAGAACTGATCGCTATCAAAATGATCACGGCAGATCTTCCAAGTCTCCAGATCTGCACGCTGCTGGCGTTCCCCATTTCTATTTCGGCTCGCCTTCGACGATATAGGCGTTCGTATGGCCTGATCGCTGCCGGAAGGGCCGGATCTTGGCGTACTCAGGTGAGTTGTACCAGGCACGAGCCTGCTCAAGGCTATCGAACTCGATGATGATCAACCGATGATCTGGTGGATTGCCTTCGAGCGGACTCACTCCGGAGGCACGCACTATGTATCGTCCGCTGTAGCGCTCGAACGTGGCATCCACCTGCTCCCGGTATGGCTTGATTCCCTCCGGGTCGGTCAGTTCGAATTCAGCAATATAGTAGGCAGGGGCGCTTCCTTTAGCCTGCTGGGCCAAGGAAGTCGGCGTCTGAGCTTGGGTAATGGGCGCGCCAAGGGCCAAGATTACAGTCGCGACGGCCATATAAAATGCACAGTTATTCAACTTCATGGGTCATGCTCCTTCGCAAGATCGAGGTGACGTTGGTCGTCAGTCAGGTTGTAGCGCTTTGGCGCTGAGTTGGATGGGCTGTGTTTCGATCAGCTTGCGCGACACGATCATTGGCTGTGTGATCGCTACGTATTTCTTGAAGTGCGGGGATTCGATGTGTGCTCGATAGGCTTCTTCGCTGGCGTAGATCTCGAAAAAACGAAGACTGTTCGGCTTTCCCTTTTCCGCGACTGAGTAGATGGCGAGCACGCCGGGTTCAACACGGATGGATTCCTCCATCTCTTTCCTGACGGCCACCTTGTAGGCTTCAAGCTGTGTCGGATCGATCACCAATTCGGCAATGCGTACAACGGTCGTGGAAGCCTCTTGTGCCAGCACAGTATCTGCTCCGAGGCTACCTGCCATGCCAGCGAAAAGTACTGCCGGCAGGAGTCGGTTTCTGTTCTTCGTCATCTGATATCTCCTTGGGTCAATGGAGCTGATAGCTGCGCCTAGGTTAACGTTTCAATCATCGAGGGTGTTATCGGTCTTGCGGGTATTTCTCCAGCTCGGGATCGATCCGGCGAGTGCCGCTTCGCTGCTATGTGCCTTACGGTGTACCGTCCCCGAAGACGCGGTGAACTGGCGCCTCTCGGCTGATATTCAATCCTGAATCGCCTTGCATCGGGCGGTCATTCGACTGGTTCGGGCGTGTGGTTTACGGGGTCATCTGTAACATGGATGGTGGTTACCCGTTTGCGACAGGGTTGCGGGCGGGACGAATTCGTTTCAAAGAAACGCAGACAAATGCAGTGCCGCCGATGATTGAAAGCAAACCGTCCGAAGACGCATCGTCAAGGACTCAAGCGCTGTTAGACCTTCGGTTCGCCAATGGCTGCCGCCAGGCCGAGTACATAGATGCTTAAAGTCAATTGCGCCATTGTAGGACTGACACCCCACACGGCGCTTACCACGGTAAGGCGGGCACGAAAATGTGCATCGGCAAGAGCCGCCTGTGGTGATTAGCGCCAGCAGCCATATCGGTGCTGGATCTGAGGTGTGCGATTCACCGTCTTCTTTAGTGGCCAAGACGATAGCAGGCGCGGAGTGAGAGATTTCAGCGGTTCTATTCATAAGCGAAAGTGTTAACAGGCGCACGCCATAGGATAATTAGGCAAAACTGGATTAGGTTTCCTCATATTTGGAATAGTGGTAGCGGTCTATGATGGTTTTCGACGCAGTCCGGATGTTTTTACGCGTGGTTGAACGTGGTGGCTTTACCTCCACAGTCAAACATATGAGGGTCCCGGTCAGCACTATCAGCCGCAAGGTATCGATACTTGAGAATGACCTGGGTGTACCCTTACTCCATCGCAGCGCGCGGCGCGTAACGGTGACGCAAGCGGGCTTGGATTTCTACGAAAATGCCTTATTGAAAGTGATTTTTTATGGTCCACCTTGTCGCTCTTGGCGAAGGTCTTGGCCCATTTCGATGTCAGTTGCATAGTATTTGCCTTACTTGTTGGTGAGTTGCTTATGCCAACCAGAGTGCCCGCCGAGCAGCGCGGCGTGTCGTTGGCATGAGCGTTCTGGGTTTCACAACCACGGGATAATGTACTGTGCACACTACTGGATAATCGCACCCCGTAGCGCAAGCGGTTCGAATTGAAAAACGACCCGCGGCGGCCGTTCAGTATGCCGAAGCCCCGGAGGTGTAGATCGTAGCCGCCGTAGCATTGTCCTGGGCGCAGACGCCACGGTGGGGGATGTGTACGTAGCCACCGAGCACGGCCATTAACGGGCTGAGAAGATCATCAGCCTAGGCCGTGACGGTGAGCCTTGCACTGTCCTTTCAGCGATAGGCCGCTGGCCTGTCTCCCTCGGTATGGGGCTGACTGACTCCCAGGTTCTCGTTGGCGTACAGCGTCGGCTCGGCCACAACGTTCGCCACTAAGCGACCGATGCTCGCCCGCGACGTTTCCGTGCCTTTGAAGGTCTCCCCCTTGCGCGTCAGTTCAAAGTCCTCGACGGATTTGTCAGTCAGCCAGACTGGTCGCAGGATGGTGTATTTCAGGGAGGAAGCCTCGATCACCTCGGCCGCCTTCAGATTAGCGGGCCGCGTGTAGCCCGTTATGCCCTTGTCCCATGAGTTGAACGGCTCGGGTAGTTCGTCGTAGATGCCGCCTGCGCTGATGGCGATGAGGCGGGGGACGCTGAGTTCCTCCATCACTACCACCACGAGTTCGGTCTTTTCGCCCAGATCCATGCCGCCCATCGTGCTGATCACGATGTCCTGGCCCCGGAAGGCTTCTCTCAATGCATCGGGCTTAGAGGCATCACCCTCGATCACCCGGACACGATCGCTATTGATATTCTTCAGGCGATCAGCGCGGCGCAGGAAAAGCGTCAGCTTCACGTCCTCCTGCTCCAGCAGGCGGGGGATGATTTCTCGGGATGTATGCCCATTGGCACCCAGTATCACGACATTCTTCATAGAGGTTCACCTTTGTTGATTTGGTATCGGAGCCACATCGTGCTGTCCTTCATCCGTATCACGTCGAGCAGCTTGAACGAGCGTGGCCTGGACCGACGTCAGTGGTTCTTTGGCCGTGAACAGGCCAGGAGCCTGTGGAGATGCGTCGGTGACAGGCGCCATCAGGATGTTAACCTCGTCCACTAGGCCGCCTCGCAGATAGGCTCAGTTCAGCACACCGCCACCACCGATCATCACACGTTCCATCCCGAACAGCGTGGCCAGCTTGTGCAGAACGAGAGTATTGTCCAGGCTATCCTGCCCTGCGATGACATAGGAAATGCCCAGGCGCCTGAGCAGATACTTGTACGCATTGCCGGCCCCCTCGGTGAGCACCGAGACCACATGCGCGCGGCGCGTGCCGTAATCGACGAAATTCTCTTGCCAGCCTAGCCAGCCGCTCCGATCAATCGAGACGTAGTACATCTAAGCTTTTGCGTGCGAGACGAAATCGCCTTCGAGAACCGGGTCGGCCGATTCGTTCACATCGGGCTCATGATAGAACGTGTTGTCGTCTGTCGTAACGCGGCCGCTGAGATAGCGCTGGATGTTGAAAACCTGCTGGTCTGCATGCAGGGCCAGTTGCTCGTACTGAAGCGCTGCGGAGTCGAACTGCGGCAGATCGATGTTATGGATCCGTCCATCCAACGACGTAAGCGTATGGATGATGACGTATGGTTTGTTCATTGGGATTTGCCTTGTCCGTCATCGGAATGCCCTTTGCAGCGCAGTCGAATTGGATTGTCATGAAAGAGTCCTTGGCAGTCTTGGTTGAAAGACATAAAAGTAGAGAGTCTCAACTCGTACAGCCGCTTGTGGGTTTTTGGTGCCCCGCGCGCAGACCTTTCATAGGTATGTGGCTAATTTTCTCGCGAGTGGCGTGGGCTGAATAGCTAATGAATGCTTAAGAGGGCTATTAGCTCTACTAATCAAAGGAATGTGGGAAGCTGAGGGCATGGCCAGACGAAACTTCAACGATTTACTCTCATTTGTCACGGTCGCGCGCGAAGGCAGCTTTACGCGTGCTGCCGCGCTGCTGGGCGTCACTCAATCCGCGCTGAGCCAGGCCATCAGCGGTTTGGAGCTTAAGCTGGAAATCCGCCTACTGACCCGCACCACGCGCAGCGTGTCGCCGACGGCAGCCGGGGAGCGGCTGTTGCAGGCCATCGGGCATCGTTTCGACGAAATCGAAGCCGAACTGGATGAGTTGTTGGAACTACGCGACAAGCCGGCCGGCACGGTGCGCATCACCTGTGGTGATCACGTGTTGAGGACCACGCTTTTGCCAAAACTCGCGCCACTGCTGCACCTGTATCCGGACGTCAAGGTGGAGTTCGACGTCAACTATGGATTCAGAGACATCGTGGCCGATCGTTTCGACGCGGGCGTGCGTCTGGGGGGGACCATCGACAAGGACATGATCGCGGTGCCGATCGGTCTGAAGCTGAGAATGGCCGCGGTCGCCGCGCCGGACTACTTCGCCAAGTATCCGAAACCGAAAAACCCTGAAGACTTGAGCAGGCACTGCTGTATTAACCTGCGCTTCCCCACGCATGGCGGGCTGTACGTCTGGGAGTTCGGTCGTAAGGGAAAGCAGTTGAATGTTCGGGTCCAGGGGCAGGTCACTCTAAATAGTACGCCGCATATCGTTCAGGCGGCGCTGGAAGGCTTGGGGATCGCCTTTCTCCCAGAGGAAGAATTCGCCCCGCATATCGAAGAGGGACGGCTCGTCCGGGTGCTGGATGACTGGTGTGCACCTTTCGAGGGCTACTACCTTTATTACCCCAGCCGGCGGCAGCCATCATCCGCGTTTTCGTTGGTGCTTGATGCGCTGCGTTCGCGGGAGACCGATGAAAAGAAGCGGTGATAGCGTCCGCCCGTCAATGAAAGAGAAGGAGTCGGATGAAGTCCATAACTCGGTACATCGCAGCGTTTCTTGGTGCCGCCGTGGCGACTGGCTCAATTGCCAGCATCGTTCAGACCCAGATCAATCTCGGCCAGCTCGTTGAATTTGGCGCTCCGGTCACGGTGACCGTTCGGGCCTGGACAACGTTGGTGGACCTAGCACGGTTCGGGCCGGTCATAGTTGGTATCACGGCCCTGGCGCTCTTGCTCGCAGTTGCGCTCGGGCACCTGTCGCTTCGCTTCGTCTCGCCGGCCTGGCGCAGGTTCGTCTTCATCGCCACTAGTGTTTGTGCGCTGAGTTTCGCGTTTTGGCTGATGCGTTCGGTGATTCCCATGCCCGCGTTACCGGGAACACGGACTGCTGTCGGCCATGCGCTGATGTCATTGACAGGTATCGTGGGGGGCGCGTTGTATTCTGGCCTGACCATGCCCTACCGGATGTCGGCTCATTCAACAGGCCGAAGAGTTCAGCGGCGTCATACGGCGGTTGTGTTAGCACTCTTGGTCGTTCCTGCAGTCCTTTTTTTTGCCATGGCACCAGGAGTTGGTAGCAAGCCGCAGGCGGTCAATCCTGCGAGCTATAAAGTCCAGACCGTCTCGACGGGGCTGAATCGCCCGTGGTCGGTAGCGTTCCTTCCGGATGGTCGCACACTCGTCACCGAGATGGGCGGTCGATTGCTGGCCATCGCCTCCGATGGCTCGTCCTCAGAGATTACGCTCGATGGACTGCCCCCTCTCTTTCAGCAAGGCGGTGTTATCGGGTTGATGGAGGTTGCACTGGACCCCCAGTTCGAGCAGAACGGCTGGATCTACCTGACGATGGGCTACGGCAAAGCGGGCGCAAATGGCACGCGCCTCGTGCGGGCCAAATTGGCGGACGACAGGATCGAGGATGTACGCGTACTGTTTAGTTCCACGCTCAAGGCACGTGCAGGCAACAACGGGGGACGCATCGCCTTTCTGGGCGACGGCACCCTGGTGCTTTCGCTGGGAGACGGCAGCGAGCGGCGCGAGGAGGCGCAAAACCCAGCTAACCATCTGGGAACCGTGGTCAGGATTGACCGCGAGGGCCGGCCACCGGCGGACAATCCTTTCGCCCAGCAGCCCGGCGCAGCTCCAGAAATCTACAGCCTGGGACATCGCAATGCTCAAGGCATCGCTGTCGATCCAGAAACGGGCGACCTGCTGATCACCGAGCACGGCGCGCGTGGTGGTGATGAGATCAACCGTATCGTACCGGGCGGCAACTATGGATGGCCTATCGTAACTGGAGGTATCGACTACCCGTTCGCGGAAGTGACGCCATTTCGCCAGCTGGACGGGTATCAAGACGCGGTTCTTGAGTGGACGCCTTCGATTGCACCCGCTGGTCTCGCGGTCTATAACGGCATGCTGTTTCCTGAGTGGCGCGGCGACCTGCTGGTCCCGGCACTCAAGGAACGGAGCGTGCGCCGCGTGCTACGTGACGGACGGCAGATCGTGGGTCAGCAACTGCTGCTGGGCGATCTGAACGAGCGGATGCGTGACGTCAAAGTGGCTCCCGACGGTTCGATCTACGTTCTTACCGATGGGATCAATGCCAAGCTGCTGCGACTGACGCCGTCATCCCGGAAGATCTGAAGGATGTGCGGTGTTCTCCGAACCGAGGACGGCAATCATTGGGCCGTCTCAATCGCTGGACACGTGCCTCCATGGAGAGCGCGAACGAAGGCAGCTTGGCCAATTCCTAAAAAACCCGACCTAATGCACCCCAGCAAAGGCCCGGATCCCAGCGGTCAAAATAATCAGATGCGCCATGCTCGGCCACAAAAAAGAAAAGTAGATACACCCCGTTCGTTGCAGCCAATATCGCGTCTATGACTACTAAAGACTTGCTTCGGCGGCATCGTATCGTGCCCAGTCGTTCGCGGCGGGAAATTGTTTGGAAAATGCGGTAATGGAAAACTGCTTCCGCTTTCTGAAGGCCGAACGGATCTATTTGACGCGCTATATCACTCGCCACGAGGCGAAAATTGATCTATTGGACTACACCCATTTTTTTACACTCACCGCCGTCGCCACTTGACGCTGGGATGCCTCTATCCGATGGATTCCGAGCGATGAAATACCTATTTTAGCTCTTAACTAACTGTCCATCAGTTCCGGGGCAGACCATGAAAAGTCCTGTGTTGTGCGCACCGAGTTATGCTAATTTTTTTGACGTCCGCAGACGCTACTCCTAAGCGTGAGTAAGCGAGCAATACTTTTCCAACGCGTAGATGAATACTATAGCTTTAGAGAGGGGAGGGGTTACTCGTCAATTGTGGGCAAGTGCTGTTCGATGACGCCTCGCCACCCCATACCGAGATAGGTTTCAAACCCGGGCGTTATCGAGTAACTCTGGATGAGGTTTTTACTAAGAATGCTGTAACCGCTCAATTGGCCAGCTTTAGTCTGCAACTCAACGCGTTCGCCCAACTTATTCTGTTTATCAGAGCTTGCAATTATCCCGTGATTGTCGTCGATGATCATCAATCGACTTCGAGAGCGTTCATCCTCGCTCAAGCGCACGCCGTTAAGCACCGAGTTAGCTTGATTTGTCCAGTCGAAAAAAATTCCTATAACGCCAATCACCGGGGTTTGTTTATCTGCATTGCTGCGCACAGCCGCACTGAATGTGCAGGTATGCGAATTGTTCAGAAGCGGTTCTGCCGTTACTTCTCCAGCGAAATACTGATTTCCTGAAGCGTGCTGCATTGCTTTTATGAACCAAGGCTCCTTTGCAACATTGGCTCCGATGACTCTGCCAAAGGCTTCCGGTCGGCCCGAGGCCAAGATTCGTCCACTTTTGTCAGCGACCCAGATATCCAGGTAAACAGTGTAACTGTCGAGAATGATCCTCAGACGTTCGCAGGCGCGGGCGCAATCGTCCGTGGAGTAACTCGTCAGCGCGTCTACCAGGGCTGCATCAGTTGCCCACCAACGTACGTCGCATGTGCGCTCGTAAAGGTTTCGGTCGATGATCTCGATCATGTTTAGCGACAGATCGGCTAATCGCTGCCCCCGTACATCAAAGCACATGCCACGGCCGAGTGCTGTCAGTTCATTTATCGAAACCTGCAAGTCCTCGGTCAACCCGCTAGCAATTTTCGAGATACGCTCGGAGATATTTTTGACTTCCTCGGCCACTACCGAGAATCCCATCCCGGCCTTGCCTGCATGTGCGGCTTCAATGAGTGCATTGATTGCCAGCAATCGAGTTTGGCGGGTGATCGCATGTATATCACTGACACCACGATTCGCCAGAGATTCTACTTCCCGTGAAAGGGAGACGATCCGTTCGGGTTCGATCATTCTCATTCTGCCTTTACAAGTTTTAGGTGGCGGCAGTTAATTGCTTACCAATGAGCGGAGGAAGCGTCCAAAAAAGTGGGCTGTAACTGCTCTGAAGTTCAAGGGGTTGGACCGTGTCACCTACAAATTCTGATGGCTTTGCTGGGTTATTAGATTTTGTACGAAAAATATTGTCGCAAACATCGTATCGCACCAGCCATTGAGACAGTCGCCACAACCTGTTGCGAACTTATCTGCGCACGTAATGATGCTGCGATTTTCTTTCAGCCAGCCGAACATGCGTTCGATGATGTTGCGTTGTCAATATTTCGGACTATGAGATAGCCTAGCCGGCTTGGGTTACCTTCTACGAGATGAATAGCTGCAACCGATAGCTATGACCTTAGCGGCACAAAGCTTCTGTATCATAACTGTTGTCGACCAACATTGAATCAAGCGCAGTTGTGACTGGTCAGATTCTGAAACGTTTGATCATTGAATTCAAGTTGGTCGCGAGGGTCGACAATTCGTTGCTTGCCAATGTTGTCTGTGCAGCGCCTTCTGCGGTTTGAGTGGAAAGATCGCGAATGCGCACCAAATTACGATCCACTTCACGAGCCACTTGCGCCTGTTCCTCAGCAGCAGTGGCAATCACCAGATTTCGGTCATTGATCAAGCTGACAGACTGGGTGATGCTTTGCAGTGCAGACTCCGCCGTCCCTGCCTGAGTCATGGTGCTAGCGGCCTGACTGGTGCTCATTTGCAACGCGGCAACGGTTTCCTCGGTGCCTTTTTGGATCAGGCAGATCAGTGCCTCGATTTCCAGGGTTGAGGTGCCGGTTCGGTGTGCCAAGGCGCGAACCTCATCGGCTACCACCGCAAACCCACGTCCGGCTTCACCCGCGCGGGCGGCTTCTATCGCTGCGTTGAGCGCCAGAAGGTTGGTCTGCTCAGCCACGGCGCGAATAACGTCCAACACTTTGCTGATATTACGAGTTTGCTCAGCTAGGTTCTCGGCCCGCTCGGAGGCGCTTGTCACTGTAGCCACCATGGCCTGGATCGAACGGATGGTTTCGCCAATCTGCAGCTGCCCCTGGTTAGCCGTCAGGGTTGATGCCTTGGATGCTTCGGAGGTGGCCACCGCATTGCTGGCAACCTCGTCCACAGCTGAGCTCATCTCAGTCACTGCCGTGACCGCTTGCTCAATCTCATCGTTCTGCTGATTCATGCCCCTGGTGCTGACCACCATGACCTGACTCATCTCCTCCGCCGACGTCGCCAGTTGGTTTGCCGAGGTTTCGATCTCCCTCAGCGTATCGCGCAGATTACTCTGCATGACGCCCAACGCCTGGAGCAACTGAGCAGCCTCGTCGGTGCCGGCTGCCTCGATAATACCGGTCAGGTCGTTGTTAGCGATGCGCTGGGCGCCAACCACGGCGTCGCGCAATGGCTGCAAGATGCTTGAGCTGAAACGCCATGCCAGAACCAGACTGATCAGCGTCGCCATGAAGATAGCGACAATGACGATCCAGCGTGCACTGTCGTAGGTACCAGAGGCAGCTTTCCCGGCGTCTTCAGCCTGATCCTGATTGGCTCGGGCAAGGATTGCTGTTTGCTCATTCATGACGGTAGCGGCAGATGCCATGGTTCGCATGATAGCGGTGGCCTCTTCGGCTTTACCAGCTTTGATGGCTGCATCCACTTGCGCGATCCCAGCCTGATATGCCTGGTACGTTGCCCGAAGCTTTGTCAGCGCCTGTTTTTCTTCAGGCAACTCAGCGATTTTCTCGTAGTCGGCCAGATTTTTATCAATCGCCGGGTAGCGCACAGCTAGGTTAGTAGCATTCAGCGCCTGATCAGCGGGAGTGGTAAAGGCATACACCTGCAAGGCCGTCACGCGCAGACGAGCCAGATTCAAACCCAAGTCGTTGGCCAGTGCCTGACTAGGCATTGCATCCAACTCGATGGACTGTCCTGTTCGACGAATTTCTCCCATCTGCGCAAGACTGAATGTGCCCAAGCCAATTAGAATAAGAATCATCAAGCCAAAACATACTAAAGTTCGTTGGGCGGTGCGCATCTTGCGTAACATGGTAATTGCCTACTGTATTTGACTAATGCTGTATCGGCACGCAACCCATAACCTTTAAGGAAGGTTTTACGGACGCCAAGGTCAGTAAGGCTGCCGTATCTTTATCCTCAGTGAGGGTATGCTGATTAGGTTAAAGCGCTTTTGTGCTGGCATGCTTCATATTTTAAGTATGAATTTTTAGCTTGGGATTTGTATTTGCAAGATGTTTTTTACGCTTAATTTATTAGATAAAATAAAGGATTTATTCTTTTCTCTTGCTGAGAAATACATCCCGATTGTACAGCCGTATTATTACGGCACTATGTAATTGCCTAAATCCAATCCCGACAGGCATGTTCATTCCACCCGCTGCGTCAAGACCCAAGTTCTGAAAGGTGTCGATACTGAATACGAACTTCCGCGCTAGTGTTGCACGCCGTTTGAAAGCAAGTTGTTCACTTGGCCGCTAAGCGCGCGCCTGGATTGACCGTGACAACCGAGACTCCGTACGGAATCTCTTGATTTTTTGAATGGTACCCGGAGTTTTCCAGAAGGTCGCGTGCAAGCACGGCCGCTGCGGAAGCTCGTTGCTGAGGCGATCGGGATTGCCCCATGCGGACACTAGAAGAGCAGAAGGTACTTGGCCTAGCTAGTGCAAGGCGCCATGGGATCGTCGCGCGCCTTGTGGCGCGTCGCGTCCGTGGTAGCCGACTTACTGTGGTATGGAACCTGTGTGCATTCATGGGCAGCAGAAAAGCGCCGAAGGACCCATAGCTCTTGGCTCGGGAGGAAAGAAGAAACCACCCGTGGGCTGCTTGGCAGGCCCATCGGCGCCAGAACCGTCCGCTGTCAGCAACCACACCCGGCCCATGTGTGGCTGGGGCCGGCATCGACTGGCGCACATCCGCGCACAAAGGGAACCCGTTTTTGCGTCGACGGGCACCGGCACCGAATACCGCTGACCGCAAGGGACATCCCGATGGCTTGCGTAGTAGGCAAGCCATTGGGAGACCTTCGCTATGGGCGGAAGAAACGAAGATCAGGAGCGCGCGCGTGGCGCAATCCGTGGAGGAGTTACCTTCAGGCCTGCGGCTGGGCTCGGCTGGGCGGGACGCGCACACGGTTCAAGAACGCGTTGCGCGCTGGGCGTCCCGCAGGGTGCTGGATACGAGCCATGCCGCCGAGGGCGAGCACGGCCCATGCGGGATGGGGGTAGATCAGGAGCCTTTGCGGCCGCCATAGCGCGGACCTGAGGCTGCGCGCTTAGATGTACCGGATTCGACTGGCAGCGTGCCCTTGCAGTCAGGGTAACGAGTGCACGACCAGAACGGGCCGCTTTTTCCGCTGCGCTGGCGGGGCGGTACGCCACACTGCGGGCATGTCGGCCCCTTGAGAAACCTTGTTGGACAAGGACACGCTACCATACTGCGCGATCAACTGTGAATCCATGCGGCCTGCTTGTCGATGAACACGTCCAGCGTGAGCTGGCCGGCTTCGATCATGTCGAGTGCTTGTTCCCAGACATAGGTGGTGCCTGGATCGGCAATTGCCGCCGGCATCGCGCCGATCAGAGTAAAGGCTGCGTCACGCGCGCAGCGTTTTGCCGCAACTGGTCTAGGTAGTTTGCCCATTGTTGCGCCGCCTCTCGGCGTTGCACTAGTAATTGTGCGCGGGCATACACAGCCCCCAGTGCACCTGGCATCCGGTGAGATAACGACAATTCGAGCACAATTGGATCAATACCCAAGTGCTCGTGTGCGATGGTCCGGTAGGTGGCGCGAAAGCCGTGCGCGGTGATGTCGTACTCCGGCCAGATGCGCTGAAAGGACTTGAGCATGGAGGTCGGGTTTATAGGACGTCCCGGATAGACCGGCGAGACGAACACCCAGCCTTTGCCTTCTTCATCCACCACGCGGGTTTTATGTAGCTCGCGTAACAGAACCAAGGCTTGTTCAGGCAACGGCACGATGTGTTTGCTCTTGTCCAGATGCTTGGTCTTGCTCACCACATAACGCCAATCGGCACCCACCAAGTCGACATCTTCCCAACGCATTTGCACCAGTTCGCCTGGGCGGACCGGCAACATGACCAGCAAGCGCATTGCGGCGGCAACGCTGCCGTCGTTGCAGCCATCCAGTCGCAGCAAAAACCTGCCCAGGTCGGCCGGCCTTTCGATCGCTGGGTTGCTGGTCACGACATGGCGGATCTTCAACTCCTCAATGTTGCTGAGCGCTACATTGCGTTCCACCCAGCCGCGCCCCTCGGCAAAGCCCAGGACGGCACGGATGATAGTGCGCACGCGCCGAGCCATGGCCATGGTGCGCTGGCGACGCAACTCGGTAATGATTGTGGTGATGTGCTCTAACTTGATCTCGCTGATCGGTTTTTTGCCAATGGCAGGCAAGATGTGGTTGTTAAGCGCTCCGGTAAATCCCGAGATGGATTTGGTCACCAATTCGGCAGACTTGAATGCCAACCATTGCTCGGCCACGTACGCGAATGTGCGCTCTTCATTGAGCAATTGCGCTTCGATTTTGGCGGTCTTGGCCTTTAGCGGAGCGATGTGGTTAGCCACGTCGCGGCGTGCGCTGCGGGCAATGTCGCGCGCCTCCTTGAGACCAATGTCGGGGTAAGCGCCGATGGAGAAGCGATTTTCCTTGCCATGCAGCCGATACTTCAATCGCCAAACCTTGGAAGGGGGTTTGCCGAACTTGCTCGACGCCCTTACTTCCAAGTAGAGCCCAGGGACTTCGCCATCGGCGTGTTTGCCGGGCGCGGTCAGCGAGCGGATAAAGGCGTCGCTGAGTTTTCGTCTGAAAACAACCGCATTATCTGGGGGCATCGGTGGGGGCATCCTTTTTAAGGAACCGAAATTTGCCCCCAATTATGCCCCCAGGGGGCGTGGAATCCACTGGATTTCGACAGACGGCAGCAGACTGAAACGATCAATAACTATTTGTTCTTAAACTATTTTTTGGAATTTAGTGGAATTCCACTACAGACTATCGGGGTCCCCGAAAAACATCTGAATCCGCGACCTCAACCACCGCTCCCCCGGATCATTGTCCTGCGACCCACGCCACGCCATGTGCAATTCGAACGTGCGCACCGGCAATGGCGGTTCTTCTGCACGCAAGCCTCCCGCGGCCGTCAGTGCTTCGGCCGCGTAGTCCGGCACGATGGCAACAATGTCGGTGCCTGCCAGCAACGTCCCCAGGCCGTTGAACTGCGGTACTGCGAGCACCACATGGCGCTTGCGGTCGAGCTTTTCCAACTCTTCATCGATAAACCCGCTCAAGTCGCCGGCGAACGACACCAGGGCGTGGGGGCGGGCGCAGAAGTCGTCGAGGCTCAGGGCGCCCGGCACGCTGTCGGCGCGCAGCAGTTTCGGCAGGCTGCGGCGCAGTACTTTGCGCTTGGCGTTGGCCGGCAGGTCGGCGGTGTAGCTGACGCCGATGGAAATTTCGCCGGAGGCGAGCAGGCCGGGCATCAGGATGTAGTTGACGCGGCGCACCACCAGTACGATGCCGGGGGCTTCGGCGCGCAGACGTTTGAGCAGTTGGGGCAGCAGGGCGAATTCGACATCGTCGGACAGGCCGATGCGGAACACCGCGGTGCTGGTGGCCGGGTCGAACTCGGCGGCGCGGCTGACGGCGGTGGAAATCGAGTCCAGGGCCGGGGAGAGCAGGGCGAAGATTTCCACGGCGCGGGCCGAGGGTTCCATGCTGCGCCCGGTGCGTACGAACAACGGGTCATCGAACAGCCCGCGCAAGCGCGATAACGCTGCGCTGATGGCCGGCTGGCCAAGGAACAATTTCTCGGCAGCGCGGGTCACACTGCGCTCATGCATCAAGGTTTCGAATACGATCAAGAGGTTAAGGTCGACACGACGCAGGTCGTTACGGTTCATCTTGTGTCCTGGAAGAGTCAGCTTTACTTGACGAGAGCGGCCATATAAGAGCCCTGAAGGTCCATTCAGACGCGTGACCGGTATGAATCTTACGGGGAAAGGCTGGTACTCTGCACCGGCTAATTGAGTTTTCCTACGATACTTGAGGTCTATTCCTCAGATGCGGAATCAATGACAGACATGTCGACTATTAACGGCGACCGGTGGTCTTAGCCGGAAAGCCCAGATAGAGTTCATGGCAATAGAGGTTACTTTGACGAGGTTTGCGATGTCCCGCACGATCCGTTTTCACAAGTTTGGTCCGGCCGAGGTGCTCAAGTGCGAAGAGCATGCAGCCGCGCAGCCCGCACCGGGCGAAGTGCAGGTCCGTGTCGAGGCGATTGGCATCAGCTGGTATGACATTTTGTGGCGCCAGAACCTGGCGTCTTCCCACGCACGCCTTCCATCCGGCCTTGGCCATGAGATGGCCGGGGTGGTCGTAGCCTTGGGCGAGGGCGTGGATGACTTGGCAGTGGGCGATAAAGTGGCCAGTTTTCCGGCCGAGAGCCCCAATGATTACCCGGTGTATGGCGAGCAGATCGTCCTGCCCCGTTCGGCCCTGACCCGCTATCCGGACGTCCTGAGCCCCATCGAGGCCAGCGTGCACTACACGCCGCTGCTGATTGCCTACTTTGCGTATGTGGACCTGGCACGGGTCAAGCCCGGGCAGTTTGCCCTGGTGACTGACGCCAGCCACTGTGCCGGCCCTTCGTTTGTGCAACTGGGCAAGGCCCTGGGTGTGCGGGTGATTGCCGCCACCAAGGACAGCGCTGAGCGCGAGTACCTGCTTTCTCTGGGCGCAGAAAAAGTCATTGTCACCGAGGAACAGGACCTGCTGATGCAAATCAACAAGTTCACCGACAACCGCGGTGTCGACGTGGTGTTCGATGGCTTGGGTGGCCCGCAGATGTCGTTGCTCGGTGATGTGCTGGCGCCCCGTGGCAGCCTGGTGCTGTATGGCTTGCAGGGCGGTAACCAGACACCGTTCCCGGCGTGCGCGGCGTTCCAGAAGAACATTCAGTTCTTCGTGCACTGTATCGGCAACTTCACCGGCAAGCCGGAGCTGGGCATCATCCAGGATCAGGTGGCGTTGCAGCGTGCGTTGCGTGACATCAACCAACTGACCGCCGATCGTGTGCTCGTGCCCCTGAAAACCACGGTGTTTCCGTTCAATCAGTTTGTCGAAGCCCACCGTTACATGGATGAATGCCCGTGCCGCGAGCGGGTTGCGTTGCAGGTTGCGGCTGTTTGAGCTGTAGGAGTATTCGTAAATGAGTACTCCGACGCCTGAGTGAATGGGGCAAATGCGCCATTTGACAGGGCTTAACCCGCCCGCTCCAGAAGCTGCCGACCTGGTACTTTCAGCCCACAAATCCGGCCCTCTCTCCCTGACGCCGCCCTGAATCCCAGTGCGGCGTCGTTGCATGTGCACCTTTTACGCGACATCGGTTGTTCATCTGAACTGGTTTTCGGCCCGCTTCTGTATCTATTAATCATTATTCCAACACTGATAATTGCGCCTTCACTTTCATCTCAAGGACTGAGCAATGATTGAATCCATGACTCGGCTGCTGATAGTTGCTCGAACTATCGACGCGGCCCACAGGTGTACTCAGCAAGACAGGTACTTTCATAAAGCGTACCGGCCATGCAAATGGAAAAGTTGTTTGAGCCTATTGTCGGACACTTCTTTAAAAGGCTGGTTAAAAACGCGTAGGACCTTGTCGGAAGACTCCTAAGGCTAACCTTTTAGAAATTTTTACCAGTATTTTCATTAGGTTATGCGCTTGTACGGGTAAAAAATGCTTCCCGGCAATCCCTGTCGTTTTGTTGCGTGGTGCTAGTGTCTAATCATCGGCGCACAATGCGAGGCGCGATTTTCCTACACGCAAAATAGGTCAAGCAAACACTGTCAGCAGTTGCTTGAAACTGATATTTCAACTCGGGTAGTAGAACTATGAGCACTATTCACGAACAGGCTATGAATCATGTTTACCAGCAAGTTCTGCAACGTCTGATCGGGCACTTCAATCGCGCGGGACGTACCGCTCTCCAGTTACTGGTCCAGCGAATCATTGTCGCGGCAGGCGGGATGGAGCAGGTGGGGGATTTCAAGGTACTGGTGGCCCACGGTGGCGGTGAAGTCAGCAGCTATACCCTGGCGCTGCTCCGAGCGGCTCAACTGACCATTGCCGGTCGCGCGCCACGTACCTTTCAACTGAGGGTCGCGACGCTACGGCACGCGGGCATGACCGAGGGGCAGCTCGATACCCTGAATCGCGGCTACGGCCGGCTGTTTCTCCACGATGACCCGCGTGTCGAGTTGTTGATGGTGGAAAACCAGGAGGTACAACCCTTCAATCACCAGCGTCCGGTCTCAGCGATCGGGCGAAAGATCAGCCAGCGCAATATGTTGATGGTGGGCCATGTGAGTGCCGGGGACTGCCGCGCCACCCTGTGCAACGACACTTACCTGGCCGTCGGTGATTTTTACCAGCGTGTCACCACGTGCAATGGCGGCGTCCATGCGCTGGTCAGTGGTGACTCCCCGCGTAGGCAGAGTCAGTTTCTCGCCTGGCTCAAGAAAACCGCCCAGGGCGCAGGCGTCCATGTTCCCAAGGGCCATCCGCTGTCGCTCAACGCGTTGTTCGCCCACATGGACGAGTGGAGCACCGGTTATTTCCAGGATGTGTTCGGTGAGCATTACGTGGCCAGTGATAACCCCAGCACGGCGGGGCATCGTCACTTGGCCTACATCGGCATCGCCGACCTGCTGGAAGATGTCGACATCGCGTCGACCTCCCTGCTGACCGAGTTCATGGCCTACGCTCCCGATCCACTGGGCTTTCACTTCAGCCATCCGGCCTATTCCAATCCGTTGCTGATGGCTCATCTACGTGGGTTGCAGGCCGAATGCCTGCGTGCGCTGGATTATGAGGAAGGCGTCGAAGGTTTTGTCCAGCAGGCCGCCGCGTACATGCGCCGTCTGCGCATGCCCGACGACTTGCTCGTTCAGGCCGGGACCCGCGAAGGGCGCATGCTCTGGAGTACCTACGCCCAGGAGTTCTTCGGCTTGGATGAGACCCAACTGACCTGCCTGCTGTTTTCACCCTTTGTTCATCACGGAGAGCGACTGGAAGGTTATCTGCGCCAATGTCACCCGGGCATGCTGGTGGCGTTGCCTGAGTTGCACAAAGTCCTCCAGGGCAACGGTTCCGCCGAAATGCTGCAGCAGTGGGTAACGGACACCAGCGGTTTGCCGATGCCCTTGTTGCAGCACCTGTACCGCAAACGGCCGCTGGCCAGAGAAAACGGCATGTGTCGCGCCGCTGCGGCCCAGGGCGCCGCGCAGGCCGTGCCATTGTTCGGGCGATGACGCTGCGCGGCGAGCGTCAGGCGGATTTCGCGTATCAGGCGGTCTATCGCTACATGATCAGCCTGATCAACGAGGTCAGTACCGACACCCGGGTAAAACTGCCGTCGTTACGGCAGTTGGCCGGACGCCTGAACGTGTCCATTTCGACGATCCAGTACGCCTATGCGCTGCTGGAGAAGGAGGGCAGGGTGTATTCGGTGGCCAAATCCGGCTATTACGCCTGGCCGATGTCGGCAAACCCGCTGGCGTGGGCCGGCGGGGGCCTGCTTGATCGCCTCTACGCGGCGGCCCGGCGCCCCGGCATGCTGGTACTCAGTGGTGACGAGCCGGCATTGCTGGGCTCCCTGGATGAAACACTGCTGCGGCTCGAGCGGGAACTGGTGCGCCAGTACCCGTCGCATTTGCAGCCCTGGTCCCAGCCCTGCGGTGTATGGGAATTACGCGCAGCCCTGGCCGCGCGCTATACCTCGTCGCCCACGCGCTGCTGGCATGCCGACGACGTGTACATCGGCGCCGACCTGCGCGGCGTGTTGGACATCCTGATCGAAGTGCTGGGCCTGCGGGGCACCACCGTGATTGTCGAGTCGCCCTGCGACTGGTTGATCCTGCGCCTGTTGCAGGACGCCGGGGTGCGCATCATCGAGTTGCCCTGGACGCTGGAGGGTCGCCTGGATCGAACTGTGCTGGGGAAGCTGTTGCGTGATGAGCCTGTGCATCTGGTGTTGCTCTCGTCTTCCGTCAGCCTGCCCAGCGGGGTGGCCATGTCAATCGACGAGCGTCTCGACGTGGCACACCTGCTGGAGCAGTCCGGTTGTTGGTTGCTTGAAAACGACACCTTTGGCGAGCTGGGTTTTGAAGCCCCCCACACCGCATTGCGTGAACGGGTGAACCCTGAGCGGCTGATCGTGTTTTCTTCGTTCGAGAAAGTGCTCGGCTCGGAAGCCCCCTACGGCTACCTGCTGTGCCGGCGCATGAGCAATGAGTTGCAGCGTCAGTTCCTGCTGCGCTCATTCCGTTTATCGTCGATCCGTCAGCGCGCGATTGCCCGTTTGTACCAAAGCGGGCGGATTGACCAGCACCTGCACACGCTGCGCCAACGCTTGAGCGAGCAGGCGGCGCACATGAGCCAGCGCCTGGAACAGCACTTGGGCGACCAGGTGACTTATCGGATGCCGGCCGCCGGTGCCGCGTTCTGGCTGGCCTCCACCCGGGCCGTAGACATGCGCCAGGCATTTCAGCGCCTGCTGGCACGGCAAGTGGTGATCGCCCCCGGGGGAGCTGTTCAGTGTCAGTGGCTTGCACCAGCAGCACCTGCGCGTGAGTCACACCTTCCACGGGCAGCCCAATCTGGATATTGCCCTGGAAGCATTGAGCGACGCGTTGCGCCAGGCGCAGACTGGGTGAAATTTCTCTTAACGATGTAGGATCGATACCATCGCGCAGCAGTCCAACTCTCAGTAAACTGGCATTTTTTCCGAATCCTTCTATCCGAGGTTTATGCATGACAATCAGTCCTTTTGCGGGCAAGCCGGCGCCGGCCCAGTTGCTGGTGGATATCCCGCGACTGGTCACGGCCTATTACACCGGCCAGCCTGATGCAGCGATCTCTACCCAGCGCGTAGCCTTTGGTACCTCCGGGCACCGTGGCAGCTCGTTCGAACTGAGCTTCAACGAATGGCATGTGCTTGCCATCAGCCAGGCCATCTGCCTGTATCGCGAAGCCCAAGGCATCAACGGCCCGCTGTTCGTTGGCCTGGATACCCATGCACTGTCGACCCCGGCCGGTGCAAGCGCGCTGGAAGTGTTGGCCGCCAATGGTGTGCACGTGATGCTCGCCGAAGGCGATGAATACACGCCAACCCCGGCAATTTCCCACGCCATCATCTGCTACAACCGTGGCCGTACCAGCGGCCTGGCCGACGGCATCGTTATCACGCCGTCCCACAACCCGCCGCAAAGTGGTGGCTACAAGTACAACCCGCCCAACGGCGGCCCGGCCGATACCCACGTCACCAAGTGGATCGAAGCCAAGGCCAACGAGCTGCTGGCCAATAAACTGGCGGGGGTCAAGCGCATCACCCATGCCCAGGCGCTCAAGGCCGACACCACCCATCGCCATGACTACCTCAACAGCTACGTGGCCGACCTGATCAACGTGATCGACATGGACGCCATCCGCAGCGCCGGCCTGCGCCTGGGCGTGGACCCGCTGGGCGGAGCAGGGGTGCGCTACTGGTCGGCGATTGCCGAGCACTATCGACTGAACCTGGAGGTGGTGAACACTGAAGTCGACGCCACGTTCCGCTTCATGAGCGTCGACTGGGACGGCCAGATCCGCATGGACCCGTCCTCCAGCTACGCCATGCAAGGCCTGATCGGTCTCAAGGAACGCTTCGACGTGGCCTTCGCCTGCGACCCGGACCACGACCGTCATGGCATCGTGACCCCGTCCGGCGGCCTGTTGGCGCCGAACAACTACCTGGCGGTGTCCATCGACTACCTGTTCCAGAACCGTCCAGACTGGCGCGCCGATGCGGCCGTGGGCAAGACCGTGGTCAGCAGCGGCCTGATCGATCGCGTGGCCGCGCGCATCGGTCGTCGTCTCTATGAAGTGCCTGTGGGCTTCAAGTGGTTTGCCGATGGCCTGTTCGAGGGTTCATTGGGCTTTGGCGGCGAAGAAAGCGCCGGGGCGTCGTTCCTGCGCAAGGATGGCACGGTGTGGAGCACCGACAAGGACGGCCTGATCCCGGCCTTGCTGGCGGCGGAAATGACCTCGCGCAAAGGCCAGGACCCGAGCCAGATCTACCGTGGTCTCACCGATGCCTTGGGCGAGCCGTTCGCCATTCGTGTCGACGCCAAGGCCACCCCGGCGCAAAAAGCCTTGCTGGGCAAGCTGTCGCCGCAACAGGTGACTTCCACCGAGCTTGCAGGCGAAAGCATCCAGCAGATCCTCAGCCATGCGCCAGGCAATAACCAGGCGATCGGCGGGTTGAAGGTGATGACCGAAAACGGCTGGTTTGCCGCGCGGCCGTCGGGTACCGAGGACATCTACAAGATCTACGCCGAGAGCTTCATTGGCGAGGACCACCTCAAGCAGCTGGTGGAAGAGGCGCAGGTGCTGGTAGACGGCGCTATCTCGGAATAACCCCAATATGGGAGGGGGCAAGCCTTAATGCCAGTCAGTTAAGGCTTTTTGTAGGAGGCGATGTACGCTTAACTGACTGGCATTAGGGCAAGCCTCTCCCATAGTTTATTGGGCCAAAGCGTTGGATCAGGCCAGATCGACCAGCACGATCTCACTGTCTTCAACCGCCGTTACCCGCAACACTTGCTCATCCTCAACCGCCACACCGTCTCGAGCGTGCGCACGCAAGCCGTTGACCTCAATCACGCCGGTCGCCGGTACCAGATAAGCCCGACGCCCAATGTCCAAGCGGTATTCCGCGCTTTCCCCGGCTTTCAGGTTCGCCGCTACCAGGCGTGCATCCGCGCGGATGCGCAGGCTCTCGCTGTCACCGGCCTTGCCACTGGCCAGGGTCACAAACCCTTCGCGATCACCTTTCGGAAACGGCTTGGCGCCCCAGGAGGGTGGCAGGCCGGCCTCGTTCGGGATGATCCAGATCTGGAAGATCTTGGTCGGCGTGGCTTCCAGGTTGTACTCGCTGTGGGCGATCCCCGTGCCTGCGCTCATCACCTGCACATCACCGGCCTCGGTGCGACCCTTGTTGCCCAGGTTGTCGGCGTGGCTGATGGCGCCTTCACGCACATAGGTAATGATCTCCATGTCGCGATGGGCGTGCTGCGGGAAGCCGGTGCCGGGGGCGATGATGTCGTCGTTCCAGACCCGCAGGTTGCCCCAATGCATACGCTCGGGGTCGTGGTATTCGGCAAATGAAAAGTGGTGATGGGCGTCAAGCCAGCCATAGTGGGCGCCGCCCAGGGCGTTGAAAGGTCGAAGTTCAAGCATGATTGTCTCCTGTTGATGGCGCCTATGATCCGTGAGCCCATGATCGAAAAAAAGCGTAAAAAATGCCTGATTCCTATCGGTGAATTAGATTGATTGCTGGCGTTTTGACTTTCACTTCATCGCCTAACTGCATGACGGTAAAGCAATTGGCTGGAACTGAGCGCCGATTCCGGCGACCATGGTGCCCTTGTCAAAACCCAGCTCATCGCAGGAGTCCGCGTGCCGCAACACAAGCCTGATCTGCCCCCCGAACTGCGCCCATTGGCGGAAATGCCGCTGCTCAAACGCCTTGCCGCACGCCTGTTTGGCCATGGCCTGACGCGTTTGCGCGCACAGCATCGGTTTTCCTGGTTGCACGGGCAGGCCGATGGTTTTCGCAGTGGTCACGAGGCCGGCGTGGAGTATGGCTATCGCGAGGGCAAGGCCGATGGCATCGAGGAAGGCCGACAAGTCCTGTTGATCCGCGACTTCCGTCCCGATGAGCACCGCGCGCCCGGCGTCGATGACAGCCTGTTCGACGATTGGCGGCTACCCTTGACCGCCGACGTGAAGAAACGCATCAAGGCTGATGTGGCCCGGTTGCTGCCGGCCCATGCCCAGCCGAGCGCGGCGCAATGGAAGATGATCTTCAGCGATACGCCGTCAACCTCGGTGATCGCCGGTGCCGGCGCGGGTAAATCCACCTCGCTGGTGCTGCGTATTTTGCTGCTCACCCATTACCTGGGGTTCGAATTGAGCTCGATGACCGTGGTGACCTTCACCCGCGAGTCGCGCAAAGACTTCATCAACAAGCTCATGGACATTCTCACCCTGTGGGGCCAACCCATTGATATGAAAGAAGCCCAGGCGGTGGTACGCACCTTTCACTCGCGCATCCTGCCGATGGTCCGCAGCCTGCCGGGTTTTGAGCGCCTGCAGGCGTTTGAAAACCTCAGTGCCGGTTTCGAAGACGCTGACAGCAACCCGTTCGACCTGCGCATCAGCGACGCCCAGCGCCAGCAGATGAATGCCTGCTACCACCAGTTGCAGGGGCGACATGCACGGTTTCGTGAACTGATTGCACCGCTGGCACGCCACGGCCTGCAACTGCGCGAACTGGAGCGCGATCATCCGGATGTACAAAAGCGCATAGCGGTGACCGAACTGGCGGCCAAGCGTGATGAAGAACTCTGCGATGTGATCGAGGACCTGTGGTTTCGTGCCGGCGCCTGGCCGATCAAGGGGATTGAGCCCAGTCGCCAGCGCTTCGAAATCAATGGCGCGCAGTTCCATTGCCACGGCTATATCCCGGCGCTGGATGCGTGGGTAGTGCTGGGCTTTGACGCCAGGGAAAACCCCCAGGTCAGCCGGCCGAATTCGAAGCTGTCGGTCCGTGCAGAGTGGGCGGTAAAGCGCACCTTGTTTCAAGCTTTCTGTCGTAAGCCATTGATATGGATGGATAGTTATGATGCATCAAAGCGTCTTTTAAGCAGCCTCGGCGGGGATGCCAGCGCGGGTCCCGGCTTTGATTACAAGGTCAAGGGTGAGCTGGCGTCGGCGCCGCTGCTGGACAGTTTCGTGATGGCCGCCGGCTTTATCGAGAACCTGGGGCTGGACGTGCCGACCGCCGTCGGCCAGATGAGCTTCGCCAAGGACGACCCGGATCGGTTCTTCTTTGAAGCCCTGAGCATTTTCTGGAAGGCCCTGGAAGACCACCTTCTCGACCAATCACCGCCGATCATGACCTATAACCGCATGTTCTCGCTGTTCGGCGAGAACACCCCGGAAAATCTCAAGCTCCTCAGCGATCCGCTGCTGCGGCCAATGTCGCACCTGATGATCGACGAATTCCAGGACGTATCGCCCCAGATCGTTTCGTGGATACGCGCGAGCCTGCGGGAAATCCGCAGTCGTGGGCCGGCGATGCATGTGGGCCGTGGTGCGCAACGTTCGTCCTTGCTGTGCGTGGGCGATGACTGGCAGTCGATCTACGGCTGGCGCGGCAGTTCGCCCAAGTACTTCATGGAATTCAACCAGCAATTCCCGGCGCCGAGCACTACCCGCGTCATGCTCGGCGAGAACTACCGCAGCCATCAGCACATCATCGACGCCGCCGAACATATCGTGCGCGCCGCACCGGCCATCCCGGGGAAAAAGGCCAAGGCCAGCGGCACGCCAAAAGCCTTGGTGCCGGTCACGGTATTGGAGCGGGACGATGCGGCGTTGGGGCGGCAACTGCTGGAGCATTATCAACGGGGCGATTCGATATTAATGCTGTATCGAAAAAGTAGCGATAACTTACTGATTCAAGAGCATATTCAGTCGATTGTTAATGTTGATTCTAGCTTGCCCGCAGCGACGCGCAGGTTGAAGCAGCTGACGTACCACAGCGCCAAGGGCCTGCAGGCGGATGCGGTGTTCCTGCTCGGTGATTGCCAGCATGTGACCAGCTCGCCCTACAAGAACCAGGTCTACCGCATGGCGGGCCTGGGCAAGGACGGGGACAGCGAACCCTACGACACTGCGCAAAAGGACGAAGTGCTGCGCCTGGCCTACGTCGGGATTACCCGGGCCGTGAGCCATTGCTACTGGTATGTGGAAAAAACCGAGGGCCAGGCGGTGAATGTGCCCAAAGCCTCGGAGCGGGTCGACGGTAGGAAAGCGTTTTTCGACGATCAGCGCCATTAGTAGGGGACAAATGCGATTCCAACGTGGGAGGAGGCTTGCCCCCTCCCACAGTTGAGCTTCTTTCTGCTGGCTGGACCGGAATCAGGCCCTCAGCGACAACGGCGGCACAAACGACTCCAACTCATCCTCCACCGCCTCGATAATCCGCTCCACATCGGCAGCATTCATCACGGTGGCGCAGGGGATGCCGGCGATGGCAATCAGCGTCTCGCCGCTGGCCCGGTCGAACAGGCGGGCGACCATACTGCCGGGCGCATCCATGCTGCCCTCGAAGCCCATCGGATGAAAATGCCAGCGCATCAGCTGGCAGGCGTTGGGGAATGTCACTTTGTTCATGTTGCCCACCTTG
The DNA here is from genome assembly GCF_032424295.1 of Pseudomonas sp. JV449. Lineage (NCBI taxonomy): Bacteria > Pseudomonadati > Pseudomonadota > Gammaproteobacteria > Pseudomonadales > Pseudomonadaceae > Pseudomonas > Pseudomonas sp. JV449. The sequence goes on from NZ_VYKD01000017.1 coordinate 149,091, forward strand.
TTCATTGAGCGCTTCCTTTAGCTCGCGGCAGGGGGCCAGGACCGTCACTGGTCGTGGCGTCGTAGAAGCTAAAAATAGCATTCGTTCGCAAGTACAAGGTGACTTTTTCTGCCCCGTTCGGCGGTTGTCAGCCATTCACTTGATGTGGGTCATCTCTTACTCACGATTGGGCACAATGCCACTAATGCGAAGTTCCAATTGGCCATTGTCGGCAGTGGCAAAATTCGGCAATCTCCGAGGTTTACCCGCCTCAGAGCCTTCCATGCCCGACATCGCGCCAGACGATGATTGCCATAACACCCACGCCACGCGTGAGCTGGTGTTGCGCCACCACCTGTGCTGGCGTCATCGCGACCTTGACGGCGTGATGTCCTACTACCACCCGGACATCCAGTACCACGACTTTTTCCAGAACCGTGTGGTCGGTTACGCCGAACTGCGTGAGTACCTGCAAGCCAGCATGCCCCGCGAAGCCGACGAAGCCATTGAACATACCGACCGCATCCGTGCCGATGGCGACACGGCATTCATCCAGTACCGCATCACCTTGCGCGGCGGTCAGGGGCTGGTGTCATTCCGTACCAGCGAGGCCATCACCGTCCGCGATGGGTTGATCTGGCGCGTCAACGAGTACGCGTCATTGGTGCATGAACAACCCTCCCAGGCCCAGCGCCCCAGCGTCAGCCGCCTGGGCCTGTCACCCCAGCAATTGGGGCATATGGCCAATGACTTGCAGCAGTACTTCGAGTGCAGGCAGCCTTATCTGGACCCGGAACTGGACCTGCAGCGTGTCGCCAAGGAGTGTGGCTACAGCCGCAATCAGATTTCCTACCTGCTCAACCAGGTGCTGGGGCAAAGCTTCTACCGCTACGTCAACCAGGCTCGGCTCCAGCACCTGCTGGCCGCACTGGATACCGCGCAACCACCGATCAAGGTCGACGACCTGGCCTTCGCCGCCGGTTTCAATTCGTTGTCGGCGTTCTACAGCGCCTTCCGCCAGCACACCGGCCAGTCGCCCAAGGCCTACGTCAAACAAATTTCCCTGCGTGCACGCGCGCAAGACAGCGAATAACCCGGAGTTCTAGGATCCCCCCATCGAAACGTGGTTGGGGAACTTGGCATGCCGGCATGGCGCACTATCAGTTTATGGATGGACCAACTGGACGACCCGCTGTCGGCGCGGCCGGCCCTTGAGCATGACCTGGACGTCGATGTGGCCATTATCGGTGCCGGCTACACCGGGCTGTGGACCGCCTACTACCTGAAACGCCAGGCGCCTGAGTTGAAGATCGCGATTATCGAGGCGCAAACCGCTGGCTTCGGCGCCTCGGGCCGTAACGGCGGCTGGCTGATGGGCAATCTGCTGGGCGAAGACCGCCTGCTGGCCGGCCTTGCGCCTGAACAGCGCCGCGCCTCCTTCGACCTGCTGCATGGCATTCCCGACGAAGTGGCCCAAGTGCTGGCCCGGGAAGGCATCGACTGCGACTACCGCAAGGGCGGCGCGCTGTACTGCGCCGCACGCTACCCCGAGCAGGAAGGCAGCCTGCGCGCTTACCTGGACAAGCTCTACGCCCAAGGCCTGACCGAAGCCGACTATCGCTGGCTGAGCCCTCGACAGTTGGCTGAACAGATCCGCATCGCCAAGCCCTATGGCGGTATCCATGCCCCCCATGTCGCCACGATCAACCCGGCCAAGCTGGTGCGCGGCCTTGCGCGGGTGTTGGAGAGCATGGGCGTGACGATCTATGAAAACACGCCGGTGACCCACTGGCAGTCCGGTACTGTGCGCACCGCCAAGGCCCGTGTGCGCGCTGCCTGGGTGGTGCCGGCTGTCGAGGGTTATGCGAATACCTTGCCGCCCCTCGGCCGATACCAGTTGCCGGTGCAAAGCCTGATCGTTGCCACCGAACCGCTGCCCGCCGGCACCTGGGATGAAATCGGCCTGAGCCATGGCCAGGCCTTTGGCGAAAGCAGCCGCCAGGTCACCTATGGCCAGCGTACGGTGGATAACCGCCTGGTGTTCGGCGCCCGCGGTGGTTACCAGTTCGCCGGCAAATTGCGCCACAACTTTGATTTGACTGACAGCGAAGTGGCACTGCGCCGCTACCTGTTCGGCGAACTCTTCCCACAGCTGAAAAAGGTGCGGATTACCCATTCCTGGGGTGGCAACCTCGGCATGTCGCGCCGTTTCCGCCCGCACATGCTCTGCGATCACAAGACCGGCATCGCCCTGGCCGGTGGTTACGGCGGGGAGGGCGTCGGTGCCACCAACCTGGGCGGCCGCACCCTGGCCGACCTGATCCTCAGTCGCGACACACCGCTGATCCACCAACCCTGGGTGATCCGTGAGCGTGGCCTGCACGCGCTCAAGGCCTGGGAGCCGGAGCCATGCCGCTGGCTTGGCTACAACGCGATCATTCGCAGTTTTGTCCATGAAGACCAGGTGCTGGCCAACCCCAACACAGCACCTTGGCGCCGCAAGCTGGCGATCGGCATAGCCGGGTTCATGGAAGGTTTCATGCATTGAGCCGTTTCACCTAAACGAGAAAACCCCATGAGCATCACTCAATTCAAAGACGCGCTGCATGCCCAACTGCCGGACTCATCACCGGTGGCCGTGCCCCTGGGCGAGCCGATCGCCGTGGCCTCGACCTTGAGCGTTGAACGCAGCGACGGCGTCGAGACCGGTATCTGGGAATGCACCCCGGGCCGCTGGCGTCGGCAGATCACATCCCAGGAGTTCTGCCACTTTATCCAGGGTCGCTGCACCTTCACCCCTGACAACGGTGAAATCGTTCACATACAAGCCGGTGACGCACTGATGTTGCCGGCCAACAGCACCGGTATCTGGGACATCCAGGCAACCGTGCGCAAAACCTACGTACTGATTTTGTAACGCTTTGATCCTTGATCGCCTGCCATAAAAACAGCCCTAAAATCGCCAGGAAATCGAACCATGAAAGCCATTGCCCTGTTGCCCTTGATGTGGGTGGCCGCTATCAGCCAAGCCGCTGAGACGGTGAAGATCTACAACTGGTCCAGCTATATCGCGCCGGACACAACGAAGAATTTCCAGAAACAAACCGGCATCGGTTTCAGCTACGACGTGTATGACAGTAACGAAACCCTCGACGGCAAGCTGATGACGGGTAACTCCGGCTACGACGTGGTGTTTCCGTCCAACCACTTCATGGCACGGCAGATCCAGGGCGGCGCCCTGAAGAAGCTCGACAAGAGTCAGTTGCCCAACTGGAAAAACCTCAACCCCGTACTGCTCAAGGCCCTGGAAAACAACGACCCGGGTAATGCCCATGGCTTCCCGTACTTGTGGGGCAGTACCGGCATCGGCTATAACATCGACAAGGTCAAGGCGGTACTGGGGGAAAACGCACCGGTGGATTCCTGGGACCTGATCTTCAAGCCCGAGTACATGGAAAAGCTCAGCAAGTGCGGGGTAGCGATCCTCGACAACGGCCCGGAATTGCTGCCCATCGCCCTCAACTATCTGGGGCTGCCGTCCCACAGTAAAAAACCCGAAGACTACAAAAAGGCCGAGGCGCTGCTGATGAAAGTGCGCCCCTATGTGGCGTACTTCCACTCCTCGAAATACACCGGCGACCTGGCCAATGGCGACATCTGCGTGGCGGTCGGTTTCTCCGGCGACGTACTGCAAGCCGAAAGCCGCGCCAAGGAGGCTAAGAATGGGGTGAAGATCGGCTATCAGATTCCCAAGGAAGGCGCCGCAATCTGGTTCGACATGGTGGCCATGCCCGCCGATGCCCCCGATGAAAAGGCCGGCTACGCGTTCATGAACTACCTGCTGGAGCCCCAGGTGATGGCGGACATCACCAACTCCGTGCACTACGCCAACGGCAACCGTGCAGCGGATAGCCTGGTAGACCCTGAGATCAAGGCGGACACCAAGATCTACCCCAGCGACGAAATGATGGGCAAGTTATTCGCGCTGGAGGCGATGCCGCTGAACATCGACCGGATTCGCACGCGGGTGTGGAACACCATTCGAATGGGCCGCTGAAGAAGTCTGATGTGGGGGGAGGGCGAGCCCCCCATTAATCTGAGTCTTGCATAAACAATTTCAGGCGACCGCATTCTTGTGGTGAGCGGGCTTGTCCCGCGCTGGGGTGCGAAGCGCCCCTGATGAAGACGAATGCGGTGTATCAGGTATTCCTCTGCGCCTGGTTTTGGGGCTGCTGCGCAGCCCGACGCGGGACAAGCCCGCTCACCACAGGGGTCCCAGTTTTCTGCGTGACAGCGCTAGGTCGAAGAGATTGTGGGACCTCCCACACTTGGTTTGAGTACACCCTGGGCTTCACGGGTTTTCCAGGTCATGCCCCAACGACTGGATAAACAACGAAAACAGTTCCGGCTGTGACGAGATGTCCAGCTTCGCGTACAGATGCCGGCGGTGCACCTTCACCGTGTCCGGCGAGATATGCAGGCGCTCGGCCATGGCCTTGGACGAGAATCCGCGCAGTACCAGGCGGGCGATTTCCAGTTCGCGGTCCGAGAGCACACCGCAACCGAATTGGCTCAGTGCATCCCGGATCTGGCTGTCCATGGCCGGCGCGCGCCGGGTGCTTTGTTGCCAGTGCTGCTGCATCAACGGCAGCACCCAGGCGGCCAGCGTCGTCAGCAACCCGGTCTCCTCAACGCTGAATCGCCGCTGCATGCCCAGTGACAGCGACAACGTCCCCGCGCCCGGCAACTGCAGGATCAATTGCACCTCGTCTTCCAGCACGTTGTCGTGGAAGTAGCTGAGGAAATACTCGCTCTGGCGAAAATGGTCCGGCGCCACTTCCTCAAGCCGGTACACGCCGCTGGCATACCCCTCGCGACACGCCTGGAAAAACGGATCGAGCAAATACAGGCCATTGAGGTACACCAGCATCGACGCCGGCTTGCTGCTCGGCTGGGCGTCGTACTCTTCCAGTGCCTGGGGCGCACCATCCACGGGATAGAAGATCGCCAGCGCGTTATCGAAGGGTACGCATTGGTGCAACAACAGCACCAGCTGTTTCCAGAAACGCTCGGTGCCGATGTGCGCAACAGTGCGGCCCAGGCCGGCGTGCATGCCGACTTCACGAAACAGGCTCATGTAGCAAGCTCCCGCCAACAAAAGATCGCCCCAAGGGTTCGGCTTTTGCCGGGTGCCGTCAAGGGGAGTACGCCAATAGGGGAATTGGCTGGCATAAACCCCACGGTTACCTTTGGCATCATTCAGCGGGAAACATATCCCGCCACTTTCAGACCTTTCGTTTCTGCCTCACACCAAGAACAACGACAGAGGATAACGATATGAGCACTTCCCCCACGCCCGACGGCGTGCTGAAACCCACCCTGAGCGTCTTCGATGTGGTGGCCATTACCGTTTCGGCTGTGACCCCCGCCAGTTCCGTTTTCGTGATCGCGCCCTTTGCCATCCAGCAGGCTGGCAGCGGCGTGTTCCTGGCGTTCGTGATGGCAGGGCTGCTCGCGCTGATGTTCGCGTTTTGCTACGCCGAACTGGGCCGCGCCCATAACAGCGCCGGTGGCGAGTATGTGTATGCCAAGCGCGTGTTCGGCGGCATGGCCGGCTACGCGACGTTCCTGACCGTATTGGTGATGCTGCTGTTTATCCCGCCGGTATTGGCCACCGGTGCCGCAACCTACCTCAACAATGCTTTGGGTACCAGATTCGACGCGCAAACCGTGGCCCTGGTGATCGTGGTGTGCAGCTACGCCCTGGGCATCCTCAATATCAAGCTCAACGCCTGGATCACCGGGGCCTGCCTGCTGCTGGAAGTCGCGGCGTTGCTGGTGATCGTGTGCATCGGCTTCGGTAACCCGGTGCAGCCGGCCAGCGTGCTGTTTCAACCCCAGATCGTCGAAAACGGTGTGTTGCACCTGGCGCCCTGGGCCCTGGTGATCGGCGCGGTAGGCATTGGCCTGTTTTCCTACAACGGTTACGGCCCAGCCGTGTTGCTGGCCGAAGACATGAAATGCGGTGGCAAGGGCGTGCACAAGGCGGTGCTGTGGTCCCTGGGACTGGTGGTGGTGATCGAGCTGGTGCCGATCACTGCGCTGTTGATCGGCGCGCCCTCACTGAGTGCGATGATCAGCAGCCCGGACCCCATCGGCTACCTGCTCACCAGCCATGGCAATGAAACCCTGTCGCGCCTGGTCAGTGCGGGCATCTTCCTGTCGGTGTTCAACGCCATCGTCGCCATCGTTATCCAGATTGGCCGCGTGGTGTTCAGCAGCGGGCGCGATGCATTGTGGACGCCTACCATCAACAAGCTGTTTACCCGCATTCATCCGCGCTGGGATTCACCCTGGCTGGCCACGCTGTTCCTGGCGATCCCGTCGGCGTTGCTGAGCTTCAGCTCCAACCTGACCGACCTCACCTCGTTCAGCGTATTGCTGATCATATTGGTGTACCTGGTGGTGGCGTTGAGCGCGCTGATGAGCCGCGTGCTGCTGCGCGACCGCGAGCATCCCTATCGCATGCCGCTGTGGCCGCTGCCGGCGTTGCTGGCTGCACTGGGCGCGGGTTACTTGCTGGTGACCTTGATCTACGCGGCGTCAGTACGCGACATCATGATCATCATCGGCTTGCTGGCCCTGTCGGTGATTCTGTATTGCATCAGTGGCCGGTCGAGTCCGGCCTTTCAAAAATTGTAAGGAGTGGTTATGCGTGCACGTCAATTGGGCATCACGCTGGGGCTGGGCACACCCGGCGAGTTGAATGCCATCACCGACGTTCCCGGGGTTCGGGTCGGTCACTGTACGCTCAAGACCCGCGTCGACGGTAAACAGGTGCGCACTGGCGTCAGCGTGGTCCAGCCCCGCGCCGGGGAAGCGCGGTTGCAGCCATGCTTTGCCGGGTATCACGTGCTGAACGGCAATGGCGACGCCACTGGCCTGGAATGGATCAGCGAGGCGGGCCTGTTGACCACGCCGCTGGCCATCACCAACACCCACAGCATCGGCATCGTGCGCGACACCTTGATTGCCCTGGAGCACAAGCGCCTGGCGGACCCGGCGGTGTACTGGTGCATGCCGGTGGTGATGGAAACCTACGACGGCCTGCTCAACGATATCTGGGGCCAGCACGTCACCCCCGAGCATGTGCGCCAGGCGCTGGACAGCGCCGAACGCGGCCCCGTGCAAGAAGGCGCGGTGGGCGGTGGGACGGGGATGATCTGCCATGAATTCAAGGGCGGTATCGGCAGCGCCTCGCGCCGTTTGCCGGCAGAGCAGGGCGGTTGGACTGTCGGCGTGCTGGTCCAGGCCAACCATGGCAAGCGCCAGGAACTGCGGGTCGACGGCTATCCGGTGGGCCGCCGCTTGATGGACCTGCCGTCACCCTTTGCCGAACGAGGCACGCCGGGCATGGGCTCGATCGTGGTGATCATCGCCACGGATGCGCCCCTGCTGCCGCACCAATGCCAGCGCCTGGCACAACGCGCGTCTATAGGCATCGCGCGCACCGGCGGTGGCACCGAGGATTCCAGCGGCGACCTGTTCCTGGCCTTCGCCACTGGCAACCAGGAACTGCCGCCAGCGGACTACGCGCGCAAGGGCCTGCCGTTGAGCAGCACCTTGCAGATGGTGAATAACGATCATATATCCCCGCTGTTCAGCGCTGCGGCGGAGGCGGTGGAGGAGGCGATCATCAACGCAATCCTGGCGGGCGAAGACATGGTGACCGACGACGGCGTACAGGTTCCGGGCTTGAAAGGCGAAACGTTGATACGGGCATTGCACGACACGGGCTGGCGCGCGTCCCGATAAGGGAGGGCCAGCGCCGATATATAAATATAAACAGTGGCTGTTTAATGTCGCCAATGACACCGTGACAATACAATGGATCCAATTATCAAGTGCGCCGTTCAACTTGAGTGGCTTTAGCGCTATTTAATATTTAAATAACCCTCCGCTGTCTTTTGTCGGACAACAGCAACGTTGCCCAACAGATACGGCGCCTAACTTGGAATGCATGTTTGTTGCCCGATTTTCATGCTGGAAAAGATGTAGACGAAAGATTTCAAGTTGTGTCAGTTTCGTGACGCCTTCAAAAGAGGCGAGTGATAGGACGATCTCGCCCACGGGATTCCTATCGACCCAAGACTGATGCATTTGCAAACAAGGAAGTACGTTTATGTCAAAAGCAAAAGACAAGGCTATCGTGTCGGCGGCGCAAGCCAGCACCGCTTACTCGCAAATCGATAGCTTCAGCCATCTGTATGACCGTGGCGGCAATCTCACGATCAATGGCAAACCCTCCTACACCGTTGACCAGGCGGCCACCCAGCTGCTGCGCGACGGCGCCGCGTACCGGGACTTTGACGGCAACGGCAAGATCGACCTGACCTACACCTTCCTGACCTCGGCGTCCTCGAGCACCATGAACAAACATGGTATCTCGGGCTTCAGCCAGTTCAACGCCCAGCAGAAAGCACAGGCCGCCCTGGCCATGCAATCCTGGTCGGACGTGGCCAACGTCACCTTCACCGAGAAAGCCACCGGCGGTGACGGCCACATGACATTCGGCAACTACAGCAGCGGCCAGGACGGCGCGGCAGCCTTCGCCTACCTGCCCGGCACCGGTGCAGGCTACGACGGCACCTCGTGGTACCTGACCAACAACAGCTACACGCCGAACAAGACCCCGGACCTGAACAACTACGGCCGGCAGACCCTGACCCACGAAATCGGGCACACCCTGGGCCTGGCTCACCCTGGCGACTACAACGCCGGCGAAGGCGCCCCGACCTACAACGACGCGACCTATGGACAGGACACGCGCGGCTACAGCCTCATGAGTTACTGGAGCGAGAGCAACACCAACCAGAACTTCAGTAAAGGCGGGGTAGAAGCCTATGCCTCTGGCCCGCTGATCGACGACATCGCCGCGATCCAGAAGCTCTACGGTGCCAACTACAACACCCGCGCCGGCGACACCACCTACGGGTTCAACTCCAACACCGGGCGTGATTTCCTCAGCGCCACGTCCAACGCCGACAAGCTGGTGTTCTCGGTCTGGGACGGTGGCGGCAATGACACCCTGGACTTCTCCGGCTTCACCCAGAACCAGAAGATCAACCTCAATGAGGCCTCGTTCTCCGACGTTGGCGGCCTGGTCGGCAACGTCTCCATCGCCAAGGGCGTGACCGTCGAGAACGCGTTCGGCGGTGCGGGCAACGACCTGATCATCGGCAACAACGCGGCCAACGTGATCAAGGGTGGGGCCGGCAACGACCTCATCTACGGTGGCGGCGGCGCGGATCAACTGTGGGGCGGCGCGGGCAACGACACGTTTGTGTTCGGCGCCAGTTCCGATTCCAAGCCAGGGGCAGCGGACAAGATCTTTGACTTCACCTCGGGCTCCGACAAGATCGACCTCAGCGGCATCACCAAAGGGGCCGGCCTGACCTTCGTCAATGCCTTTACCGGGCATGCCGGCGATGCGGTATTGACCTACGCGGCAGGCACCAACCTGGGCACCCTGGCCGTCGACTTCTCCGGGCACGGCGTGGCGGATTTCCTCGTCACCACCGTCGGCCAGGCAGCGGTCAGCGACATCGTGGCATGATGCACGGGCGCGGCGCGCAAGCGCCGCGTCTCCAGGCTGGAGCGTACAGATGCAGCGTTTTTACAATGTGATCGCCTGCGTGTTGCAGGTGATGTTCGTGTCGGCAGGAGCCCACGCAATGGCGAGCAGTCTTGTTTTACCCACCAGCGCCCAGCTGGCCGGGCATTGGCAGTTGCACCAGCAGGATCAGGTGTGTGCACTGGACCTGCTCGAGCAGGCCAATGCTTTGGGCGGCGATGTGGCCTGCGTGGCGCAGTGGCTGGGGGACAAGCCCCTGACCTGGTCGCCCACACCCGACGGTATCTGGCTGTTCAATGCCGAAGGCAGCGGGATCACCCATTTGAATCGTCAGAAAGACGGCGAGTATCAGGCGCGGACGAAGTCCGGCACCGTGGTTGAATTAAAACGAGTGCCTTAGTTGTTGTTATAAGCCTATAACTCGATTTCATTAGTTGAGCGGCCTCTATCGCGGAGGACGGCAAACTTATGCGCGTAATTTGATTCAAGGAAGATCAGAACCTATGGCCAGGCCCCATGCGGTTGCGCCTTTATTCAAGGCGCTGGGTGAATACAAGAGCATCTTGATCAGCGTCGGTTGTTTTACCGCGCTGATTAACCTGTTGATGCTGGTGCCGTCGATCTACATGCTGCAAGTGTATGACCGTGTGCTCTCCTCGCAGAATGAAACCACCCTGGTGATGTTGACCCTGATGGTGGTGGGCTTCTTTGCGTTTATTGGCCTGCTCGAGGTCATCCGCAGTTTTATCGTGATCCGCATCGGCAGCCAGTTGGAGCGGCGTTTCAACTTGCGCGTGTACAAGGCTGCGTTCGAACGCAACCTGCAACGCGGCCAGGGGCATGCCGGGCAATCCCTGGGTGACTTGACCCATATCCGCCAATTCATCACCGGGCCGGCGCTGTTCGCGTTCTTCGATGCGCCGTGGTTTCCCATCTACCTGTTTGTGATTTTCCTCTTCAACGTCTGGCTCGGGGTGTTGGCCACCGCCGGCGCAGTGCTGTTGATCGGCCTTGCGTGCCTCAACGAATACCTGACCAAGAAACCCTTGGGCGAGGCCAGTGGCTTCTCCCAGCAGTCGACGCAGCTGGCCACCAGCCATTTACACAACGCCGAAACCATCCAGGCCATGGGCATGCTCGGCGCGTTGCGCCACCGCTGGTTTGCTGTGCATTCGCAGTTCCTGGGTTTGCAGAACAGCGCCAGTGATACCGGGTCGGTGATCACCTCGTTGAGCAAATCCCTGCGCCTGTGCCTGCAATCCCTGGTGCTGGGCCTGGGCGCGCTGCTGGTGATCAAGGGCGACATGACCGCCGGGATGATGATCGCGGGCTCGATCCTGATGGGCCGTGTACTCAGCCCCATCGACCAGTTGATTGCGGTCTGGAAGCAATGGAGTTCGGCCAAGCTGGCCTACCAGCGGCTGGATGAACTGCTGCGCGAGTTTCCGCCGGAAGTGGAGCAGATGAAATTGCCCGCACCCCAGGGCCAGGTCAGCTTCGAACAGGTCAGCGCGGGGCCGCCCGGGCGGCGCATGCCCACCCTGCATCAGGTCAGCTTCAGCCTCGGCGCCGGCGAAGTGCTCGGCGTGCTTGGCGCCTCGGGCTCCGGCAAATCCACCCTGGCCCGTGTGTTGGTGGGCGTGTGGCCGACCCTGGCCGGCACCGTGCGCCTGGACGGCGCGGATATCCATCGTTGGGACCGCGACGACCTCGGCCCGTACATCGGCTATCTGCCCCAGGACATTGAACTGTTCAGTGGCAGCATCGCCGACAACATCGCACGTTTTCGCGAGGCCGACCCCGAGCGGGTGGTGCGGGCTGCGCAGCAAGCCGGCGTGCATGAATTGATCCTGCGCCTGCCCCACGGTTATGACACGGTCCTCGGCGATAACGGGGGTGGTCTGTCCGGCGGCCAGAAACAACGCGTAGCCCTGGCGCGTGCGCTGTACGGCGGGCCGCGCTTGATCGTCCTGGACGAGCCCAACTCCAACCTCGACACCGTCGGCGAAGCCGCGCTGGCCAGCGCCATTGTGCAGATGAAGGCCCAGGGCAGCAGTGTGGTGCTGGTGACCCATCGTTCTTCGGCCTTGGCCCAGGCCGATAAATTGCTGGTGCTCAACGAAGGGCGTTTGCAGGCATTCGGGCCGAGCCAGGACGTGCTGCGGGCGTTGTCCGGCCACCGTGACCAAGCGCCCCAAGGTAGGAGCGAGCTTGCTCGCGAAGGGCGTTAACGATGATGCGCCCTGATTGGATACACGCGGTGACGCTGAGTTTTTCGCGAGCAAGCTCGCTCCTACAGGTTTTGCGTCAAGCAGTAAGGATGTCAGCATGATTCATGAACAACACGACGCCCGATTTTTCGTACGCATGGGCTGGCTGCTGACCGTGGTCGGTGCCGGTGGCTTTTTCCTCTGGGCCAGCCTGGCGCCCCTGGACCAGGGCATCCCGGTGCAGGGCACGGTGGTGGTGTCGGGTAAACGCAAGGCGGTGCAAACCTTCAGCCCCGGCGTGGTCAGTCGGATCCTGGTCAAGGAGGGTGAGCTGGTGAAGCAAGGCCAGCCGCTGTTCCGTCTCGACCAGACCCAGAATCAGGCCGACGTGCAGTCCCTGCAGGCCCAGTACCGCATGGCCTGGGCCAGCGTCGCGCGGTGGCAGAGCGAGCGCGACAATCAATCCGCTATCACCTTTCCCGCCGAGCTGAGCAGCAACCCCGATCCCGCACTGGCGTTGGTCCTGGAAGGCCAGCGCCAATTGTTCAGCAGCCGTCGCGAAGCCTTTGCCCGTGAACAGGCGGGCATCCGCGCGAATATCGAGGGCGCCACCGCGCAACTCAACGGCATGCGCCGCGCCCGCAGCGACCTGACCGCCCAGGCCCAGTCCCTGCGCGACCAACTGAGCAACCTGCAACCCCTGGCCGACAACGGCTATATCCCGCGCAACCGGCTGATGGAGTACCAACGCCAGCTGTCCCAGGTGCAACAGGACCTGGCGCAGAACACCGGAGAGAGCGGCCGGGTGGAGCAGGGCATCCTTGAATCGCGCCTGAAATTGCAGCAGCACAGCGAGGAATACCAGAAGGACGTGCGCAGCCAATTGGCCGACGCGCAATTGCGCAGCCTGACCCTCGAGCAGCAACTCACCTCGGCCGGCTTCGATCTGCAACACAGCGAGATCAACGCGCCGGCTGACGGCATTGCGGTCAACCTCAGCGTGCACACCGAAGGCGCCGTGGTGCGTTCCGGTGAAACCCTGTTGGAAATCGTGCCCCAGGGCACGCGCCTGGAAGTGGAAGGGCATTTGCCGGTGCACCTGGTGGACAAGGTCGGCACGCACCTGCCGGTGGATATCCTGTTCACCGCCTTCAACCAGAGCCGCACCCCGCGTGTGCCGGGGGAGGTCAGCCTGATTTCCGCCGACCAGATGCTCGACGAAAAAACCGGCGCGCCGTATTACGTATTGCGCACCACCGTCAGCGAGGCAGCACTGGAGACACTCCACGGCCTGGTCATCAAGCCGGGCATGCCCGCCGAGATGTTTGTGCGCACCGGCGAGCGTTCGTTGCTCAATTACCTGTTCAAGCCGCTGCTCGACCGCGCCGGCTCCGCGTTGACCGAGGAATGAGCATGAAAGCTGTGTTCATCGCCTTGCTGTTTACCTGCATTAACGCCCAGGCCGCCATGGGCCCGTTCGATGTATACGAACAGGCCTTGCGTAACGATCCGGTGTTTCTCGGTGCGATCAAGGAGCGCGACGCCGGCCTGGAAAACCGCACCATCGGCCGCGCAGGCTTGCTGCCCAAGCTGTCGTATAACTACAACAAGGGCCGCAACAACTCCCAGGCCACCTTGCCCGACGGCCGCGGCGGCAATTACCACGACGACCGCAACTACAACAGCTACGGCTCGACCTTCAGCCTGCAACAGCCGCTGTTCGACTATGAGGCCTACGCCAACTACCGCAAGGGCGTGGCCCAGGCGCTGTTCGCCGATGAAAGCTTTCGCGACAAGAGCCAGGCGCTGCTGGTGCGGGTGCTGAGCTATTACACCCAGGCGCTGTTTGCCCAGGACCAGATCGACATCGCACGGGCCAAGAAGAAGGCCTTCGAGCAGCAGTTCCAGCAGAACCGGCACCTGTTCCAGCAGGGCGAGGGCACCCGCACCGATATCCTCGAAGCCGAGTCGCGCTATGAGCTGGCCACCGCCGAAGAGATCCAGGCGCTGGACGAGCAGGACGCCTCGCTTAGAGAACTGGGTGCGCTGATCGGTGTGCAAAGCGTCAACATCGACGACCTCGCCCCGTTGAACAAAGGTTTCGCCGCGTTCACCCTGACCCCGGCCAACTACGACACCTGGCATGAACTGGCGATCAGCAACAACCCCACGCTGGCGTCCCAGCGCCAGGCCCTGGAAGTCGCGCGTTATGAAGTGGAGCGTAACCGCGCCGGACACCTGCCCAAGGTCACTGCGTACGCCAGTTCGCGCCAGCAGGAGTCCGACAGCGGCAACACCTACAACCAGCGCTACGACACCAACACCATCGGCGTCGAAGTGAGCCTGCCGTTGTATGCCGGTGGCGGCATCTCCGCGTCCACCCGCCAGGCCAGCCGCGCCATGGAACAGGCCGAGTACGAGCTGGAAGGCAAGACCCGCGAGACCCTGATCGAACTGCGTCGGCAGTTCAGCGCGTGCCTGTCTGGCGTGAGCAAACTGCGCGCTTACCAAAAGGCCCTGACCTCCGCAGAAGCACTGGTGCTGTCGACCCAGCAGAGCATCCTCGGTGGCGAGCGGGTCAACCTCGATGCGCTGAACGCCGAACAACAGCTCTACAGCACGCGGCGCGACCTGGCCCAGGCGCGTTACGACTACCTGATGGCCTGGACCAAACTGCACTACTACGCCGGCAACCTGCGCGACACCGACCTGGCCAAGGTGGATGAGGCGTTCGGGCCGGCACCGCATTAATTGGCTTTCTCGACAATTCCAACAACAGAGAGGCAATACCATGGGTGTGTTCGACTATAAAAACCTCGGAGCCGAGGGCTCCAAAGCGTTGTTCGCCGATGCCATGGCGATCACGCTGTACGCCTATCACAACCTGGATAACGGCTTTGCCGTGGGCTACCAGCACAACGGCCTGGGGCTCGGTTTGCCGGCCACGCTGGTCGGTGCACTGCTGGGCAGTACGGATTCCCAGGGCGTGATTCCCGGCATTCCCTGGAACCCGGATTCGGAGAAAGCCGCCTTGGAGGCCGTGCAACAAGCCGGTTGGACGCCCATCAGCGCAAGCACCCTGGGCTATACCGGCAAGGTCGACGCCCGAGGCACGTTCTTCGGCGAAAAAGCCGGCTACACCACAGCCCAGGTCGAGGTGCTGGGCAAGTACGATGAAGCCGGCAAGCTGCTGGAAATCGGTATCGGTTTTCGCGGTACGTCGGGCCCTCGGGAAACGCTGGTCAGCGACTCCATTGGCGATCTGGTCAGCGATCTGCTCGCAGCGTTGGGCCCCAAGGATTACGCGAAGAACTATGCCGGTGAAGCCTTTGGCGGCCTGCTCAAGAACGTCGCCGACTACGCCAGTGCCCACGGCCTCAGCGGCCACGACGTAGTGGTCAGCGGCCATAGCCTGGGCGGCCTGGCGGTCAACAGCATGGCCGACTTGAGCAGCAGCAAATGGGCGGGGTTCTACCAGGACGCCAACTACCTGGCCTACGCCTCGCCGACCCAGAGCGCTGGCGACAAGGTGCTTAATATCGGCTACGAAAACGACCCGGTATTCCGTGCGCTGGACGGCTCATCCTTCAATTGGTCATCGTTGGGCGTGCATGACAAACCCCATGAATCGACCACCGACAATATCGTCAGCTTTAACGACCACTACGCTTCGACGCTGTGGAATGTGCTGCCGTTTTCCATCACCAACCTGCCGACCTGGATCTCCCATTTGCCTACGGGTTATGGCGATGGGATGACGCGCATCCTCGAGTCCGGGTTCTATGGGCAGATGAGCCGCGACTCGACGATTATCGTCGCCAACCTGTCCGACCCGGCACGCGCCACCACCTGGGTGCAGGACCTCAACCGCAATGCCGAACCGCACAAGGGCGATACCTACATCATTGGCAGCGACGGCAACGACCTGATCCAGGGCGGCAAGGGCGCGGACTTTATCGAGGGCGGCAAGGGCAATGACACGATCCGCGACAGCAGCGGGCATAACACCTTTTTGTTCAGCGGGCAGTTTGGCCAGGACCGGATTATCGGCTATCAAGCGACGGACAAGCTGGTGTTCAGGGACGTTGAGGGGAGTGCGGATTACCGTGATCACGCCAAGGTCGTGGGCGGGGACACGGTGATCAGTTTTGGCGCGGATTCGGTGACGTTGGTGGGGGTGGTTGGCTTGTCGGGGGAGGGGATTGTGATCGGTTAAAACGGTGGGAGGGGGCAAGCCCTCTCCCACATTTGATCAGTGCGGGCCGCTGGAAATCAGTCTTCCTTGCGCACCGTGGCCACATCGTCGGCTTTGACCCGGATGCGCTTGCCGGCGATATCGGTGAATTCATAAAACCCGTCGGCCGTCTTGGTTTTTGGAGAGTCCTTGGTCAAATACTGCGTGCCATTTTGCAGTGTCACTACGGTTTGCGTCGCGCAACCGGCCAATACCAGAAAAGTGAGTGCAACCAGTGGCAGCCCCAAATTCTTCATGTTCATAACCCTTACCTTTAACCCTGAAAAATCCCACGCCAGGGACGCGGGCGACAAATGTTACGCCATCGACTCCCCATCTGATCATTTTTATGCAAAAAGTTGCGTGTGCCATTTATCTATTACCGATTGCAACACCGCATTTACGACGGCACTCTGTATGCATAACCAGTATTCGACCAATGCGTACCATGGCCAATCCCCTCGAAAACCCGCTCTATTACCTGCATAACTTCCGCCAGGTCCTGCATTGGCTGGGGCAACGCTATGCCGATCTGCTCGACCCTGACGAAGAGCATTTCATTCAGCAATTCGACAGGTTGCCGCAAGCCTCCCAGGCGCTTTTGGTGCGCATGGTGATGCGCAAGGGCGTGCATTTTCGTGCGGGCAAGCTGCACTACGTGGAGATCGGTTGCCCCCATGCCGCTGCCGCGCCCCTGCGGGAATTGGGATGGGTGGACGACAACCACCTTCTGGCATTTGAAGCATTATTCGCCTTGCTGCAAAAAGGCGAGATTCTCAGCACCTTCGCACCCTGGATCGACCAGCCCAAGGGCAAGAAGGCCGATTGGCTGGAAGGGTTGGCGGCGCAGTTCACCGACACGCGCCGTTTCGCCGACTGGTGCCCGGACCTGGCCGACACGCTGTACAGCCTCACCGTGATGGAGTTATGCGACCGCCTGCGGCTGATGTTCTTCGGCAACCTGCACCAGGACTGGTCCGAGTTTGTCCTCGCGGACCTGGGCATCTACACCTATGAAAAAGTCGAGTTCTGCGCCGAATCGCGGGGGTTGCGCAGCCGCGCCGACGTGCACGGTTTTCTGTTCCTGCACCAATGCCAGCAGGCGTTTGAACGCGGTGAGGCGCTGGCGCAGGTGCTGGCTGAAGTGGCCACGCTGAACACCGACAACCCCTGGCTGGAAAAGCGCCGGGCCAAGCTGTTGTTCCAGCTCGGCCAGTATTGCGAGCGCAGTGCCGAGTTGGACCTGGCGCAGCAGGTCTACCGCACCTGCGCCTACCCCGGCGCCCGCGCGCGGCTGATTCGCGTGCTGGAGCGCCAGGAGGATTACGCCCAGGCCATGGCCCTGGCAAGCATCGCGCAACAGGCACCGGAAAGTGCCGCCGAACAGCAACACCTGTTGCGCGTCATGCCCCGCCTGCGCCGCAAGCTCGGCGAACCCCGGCTGCCCACGCTCAAATCCCGTGAAGTCACGCGCCTGGACCTGGAACTTGCGCTGCCGGAGCCGTTGATGTCGGTGGAATCCTGTGTCCAGGCCCACCTGAGCGCACCTGATGCACCGGTGCACTACGTCGAGAACGGCCTGATCAATTCGCTGTTCGGCCTGCTGTGCTGGGATGCGATCTTCGCACCACTGCCGGGTGCGTTTTTCCACCCGTTCCAGCGTGGGCCGGCGGACCTGCACAGCGAAGACTTCCACGCGCGCCGCGTCCCCCTGTTTGACGCGTGTTTTGCGCAACTGCAGGACGGGCGCTACACAACCACCATCCGCCAACGCTACCTCGATAAGTGGGGGATCCAGTCGCCCTTTGTGTTCTGGAACCTGCTCAGTGAAGACCTGCTGGAACAAGCCTTGGCCTGCCTGCCCGCCGAACACCTGCGCTACTGGTTCGAACGGTTGCTGCTGGATATCCGCGCCAACCGCGCCGGCATGCCGGACCTGATCCAGTTCTGGCCGGCGCAGAAGACCTATCGCATGATCGAGGTCAAGGGCCCTGGCGATCGCCTGCAGGACAATCAGCTGCGTTGGCTGGAGTTCTGCGGCGAATACCAGATGCCCGTCACCGTCTGCTACGTACGCTGGGCGGAGCAACCCGCTTGAGCTACAGCGTAGCCGTGCGGGCGCTGTGCGAGTTCACCGCCAAGGTCGGCGACCTGGACCTGCGCTTTACCCCGTCGCCCAGCGCCCAGGAAGGTATAGCGGGCCATCGCACCGTTGCTTCGCGACGCAGCGCGCACTACCAGAACGAAGTGGCCCTCGAGGGCGACTACCAGCAACTGACGGTGCGGGGCAGGGCAGACGGCTATGACCCGGACGCCAACCGCCTGGAAGAAGTGAAGACCTATCGAGGCGACCTGGCTGCCCAGCCCGCCAACCACCGGCAACTGCATTGGGCCCAGGCCAAGGTGTACGGCTGGTTGATGTGCCAGAAGCTTGGCCTCACGGATATCGACGTGGCGCTGGTGTATTTCGATATCGTCGGCGAAGGCGAAACCCTGCTCAATCAACGTTTCCAGGCGGACGAGCTGCAAGCGTTCTTCAATCAGCAATGTGCACTGTTTCTCGGCTGGGCCCGCCAGGAAATGCAGCACCGTGAAGCGCGCGACGTTGCGGCGCAGACCTTGGGTTTCCCCCATGCCGATTTTCGCCCCGGCCAACGCACTCTGGCCGAGTCGGTGTACAAGGCCGTCAGCACCGGCCGTTGCCTGATGGCCCAGGCCCCCACGGGCATCGGCAAGACCATCGGCACGATCTTCCCGCTGCTCAAGGCCCTGGCGCCCCAGCAACTGGACAAGGTGTTTTTCCTCACCGCCAAGACCCCCGGTCGCCAACTCGCCCTCGATGCAGCCAAGGTGCTGCATGCCAGCAGCGACCTGCCCCTGCGTGTTCTCGAGCTGGTGGCGCGGGACAAGGCCTGCGAGCACTTGGACAAGGCCTGTCACGGCGACGCCTGCCCCTTGGCCAAGGGCTTCTACGACCGTTTGCCCGCCGCCCGCCTTGCCGCGTCCAAGGTCCGCCTGCTCGACCAACACAACCTGCGCAATGTCGCCCTCGATCACAGGGTGTGCCCCTATTACCTGAGCCAGGAAATGGCACGCTGGGCCGACCTGGTGGTTGCCGACTACAACTACTATTTCGACTTCGGCGCCATGCTCTTCGGCCTGGCCCAACTCAACCAATGGCGCGCTGCCGTGCTGGTGGACGAAGCCCACAACCTGGTGGAACGTGCGCGCTCGATGTACAGCGCGAGCCTCGACCAGTACAGCCTGAAGATCCTGCGCGACACCGCGCCCGAGCCGCTGAAGAAACCCCTGCAGCGCCTCAACCGCGAATGGAACGCCCTGCACAAAGACCAGGTCGCGCCGTACCAAGCCTATGCCTCCAGGCCGGACAAACTGCTCCAGGCCCTGAACCTGTGCACCAGCGCCCTGGGTGATTACTTCAACGACCACCCCGAAGCCCTCAGCGGTGACCTGCAAGCCTTCTACTTCGAAGCGCTGCAATTTACCAAGGTCGCCGAGCTGTTCAACGAGCACTTCATCTTCGACATCAGCAAGCGCCAGCTCGGCGGCAAACGCAGCAGCTCGACCCTGTGCCTGCGTAACGTGGTACCCGCCGAATTCATCCGGCCGCGCTTGACGGCAGCCCGCAGCAGCGTGTTGTTCTCCGCCACATTGAGCCCACGCCACTACTACGCCGACCTGCTTGGGCTGCCGACGGACACGGCTTGGGTCGATGTGGAATCGCCGTTCAAGGCCGAGCAACTGCAGGTACGCATTGTCGACGCAATCTCCACCCGTTTCGTGCATCGCCAAGCCTCGCTGGCGCCGATTGTCGAGCTGATCGCCCGCCAGTTCGCCCTGCAACCGGGTAACTACCTGGCGTTTTTCTCAAGCTTTGATTACCTGCAACAGGTGGCGCAACTGCTCGCCGAAACACACCCGCAGATCCCGTTGTGGCACCAGTCGCGGGGCATGGCCGAGGCCGAACGCCAAGGGTTTCTCGACCAATTCACCGAACATAGCCAAGGCATCGGCTTTGCCGTGCTGGGCGGCGCGTTTGGCGAGGGCATCGACTTGCCAGGTGCACGCCTGATCGGCGCATTTATCGCCACCCTGGGCTTGCCGCAACTCAACCCGGTCAACGAGCAGATAAAACTGCGCATGGCGGCGATTTTTGGCGCAGGGTACGACTACACCTACCTGTACCCCGGCATCCAAAAGGTTGTGCAGGCGGCGGGGAGGGTGATCCGCAGCCAGCACGACCGGGGCGTGGTGATGTTGATGGATGATCGGTTTGGGGAGGGCAGGGTGCGGCAGTTGTTGCCGAGGTGGTGGGCAGTTGATTGAGTGATTCCTGCCATCAATGATGCTGGTCCTTAGGCAACGGATCCCGCAGGCTGGAAAAAAACCTCAGACAGGCCTAGCCAATGAGCCGAACCCCGCGCTATTCCTGATTGGCAGTCGCGATCCTGTAGGTGTGTTTGAAGCTCACCCACTCAAGCGAATGCCCGAGTGGGTGCCTGACCTTGAACAGCATGTCCTGGACAACTGTGGCCATTGGATCCAGAGCGAGCAAACGCGGCAGGTCAATACGTTGCTACTCGACTTTTTAGACCGCACCGGTTGAGGGCCTGCGCCGTGCTCAACTGATGGTCAGTGCCCGACGCCAGGATTCGTTCAAGTCCACTGCACGTGCCTGGGTGAAACCGGTGGAGATCACGTAATACAGTTCAGGACGGTAGCCTTTGAACTGCTGCAATTGCACACGATCGAGCAAGCGCTGCACCGGTGAGCGTTCCGGCCAGGATGGGCCGACCTCTTTTTCTTCGATGTGCAGAATGATGTCGTTCAACGATTTTACGTAGCGCAGGATCAACGAAATGCGGTCGGTCGGTTGGCGCCACGCGTAGTAAGGAATGTTGACGATCACGTGCTCTGGATTGTCGTGGATATGATCGTCTGGGTAGCCTTCAACCGTAGGTGCTTCCAGGCGGAAAATGGAGCCTTTGACCTCGGCCGTTGTTTTCTTGGAATAGATCTCAAAGGGCGGGGCAGCCTTTCTCAGCACGAAGCTGATCTCCAGGCGGCCTTCAGCGGCAGCCCGTACGTCGAGGAAGTCGAAGAACGCCGATACCGGTCTCCCGGCAATCCTAATAGGCACAAATTGGTGAACCACCTTCACACCGCCCTTCGGCGGGTATGAGCGGAACATCACATCGTACAAGTCGTCTTTCAGCCCAACCGTTGGCGGGGTGTACATCTGCACCTCAAGCGGTTGTTCGTTGAGTACTTCCAAGTCGACATAACCAAGCGGTCCCGCATTTACAATCACGGGGCCGTCGTACTTGGTGACGTCCAGATTGACCGACACCGGCATGCTTGCCGACCCTGGTGTCGAAATATTCCCCACCAGGTCGATGACTTCCAGCCACACCAACAGGCGGTCACTGTCGCCCGCTTCGACGATGTCCTGGTAGGTCACCGTGATAACCGTCGGTTTCACGGCTCCCCCGACCTGTTGAGTGATGATGACTGATCCCCAGTGGAGGATGATTCGGTCGGTGGGATTCAGGTTGGGGTATAGCTGGAGGGTTACGGTAACGCCCCTGCTGGCGTTGCCGGGGACAATCACCGTTTCGGACAGGCTGAATTTCAGCGCGGAATGCCCCGGTTCTATTTGATCCTGATCATCACCGGCAGGGATGTCGGTTTTTACCAGAACCTCCAATGGATATGACTGGTCGTACTGCGCACCACCGGCATAGTGAACAACATACACCAGGGCAAACTTTCCATCGGGAAGGTCTTGTGACGAGGCTGAAAAGAAGTAGTTGTTGAGCTCGATGTCGTCGGCTGTAAGTTTTTTGGTCGCGAAAACCACCACCGTTCCCGCACTATCCAGCTTACCCACCGAAATGATATCGCCAGGCGCTGCGACCCAGTTTTTATCCACCTGTATCGTCACCCCTGACTCAAACAGCCACTTCGGGATGCCTGCATCAAAGCCTGGTACGTTTTCGCTCATGCCTGGAATGTAGAGGCGGTCGAGGTTTTTGGGGGTGCGTTTTTTATCAGCCTTCAAACTACCTTTTGCTGAGGTCACGGCCTTGGGTTTTGCGGGTGCCTTGGGCGTTACGGCGCTCGTCTGCTTGGCGGCAGCCTTAGTGGCCGTAGGCTGTTTGACCGGCACTGCTGGCTGGTTCTTTTTGGCTGACATGAGCTCTCTCCTGACAGAGGACGTCGCACGTGGCCCCAGGGCAAGCGTGCCGTTTACGCCATCAAACACCTGAACGCGCGCCTCGGATACTGTCAGAATTAACAGGTACCGACCGACGGCCCTTGTGACATGGATTCGCCTGATGGCCATTCGTCGTCACCTGTTAGTTCTGACAGTAGGCAAGCACGGCTCTCAGGCGTTTGATACGGGTAAGCCAGACGAAACCCGTCGCAGGACTCTCGCCATGACCAAGAAAAAGACGCCGAGCTCACTTCTTCCTCCCATCGTCGTACCGCTGCTTGAGCCGCCGGTCGAGGGTGATATTGACGGTGCCGATGGCGGTGTAGGCCTTCGGCATTCAGAGAATCCGTTGGTCGTGTACCTGGTCAATCCAAAAGTCGCTGTGACTGCGGGAAGCATTGCCTTACTCTACTGGGGCAACCGCAATGTTCCGGTTGCCTCTACCCCGATTCGCGAGGGCGATGAAAACCTGGACTTTATTCCGCTGACGGTGCCTGCAAGCCGTATTGTCGAATATTGGGCCAACCCGGTGTTCGGCAAGCTAAGACGCGCCAGCGGCAATGAAAGTTTTACTGAAGAGCTTAAGTTACGGGTAAGCCTGAGCCGCCCTGGGGGACGTGACCCGAATGACCAACTGCCCGGCCATCAGGGTTTGGTCTGTGTGATCCCGGCGCTGATTCTGTTGAATGGCGTCAGCGAAGCGGACGCGTTGATAGGTATCAAGATTGTTATTCGTCACTGGCTGCACATGCGCCCTTATGACCTGATCATTCTGGCCTGGGGCTCACAGCAGGTGCTGCATCGGGTGCAACCCGGCGAGGAGGGGCGCGACATTACGCTGACCGTTGACTACGCCACGATCAGTGCCGCCGGCAATAACCCACTCACCCGAGTGGCCTTCCAAGTCAGGGATGCCGGGGGCAACCTGCCGGATGAGTGGGCGCGTTGGTCGGCGGTGTCGCTGATTGATGTGCACCTTAATCAAATACGCCCGGAGGCACCTTGGCTGGCCTTCCCAGAGAGCGAAACCGGAACCGAGATTGATCTGGGTGAGTTGGGCAGTTGGGATGTGGAAATTGAGGCCTGGATTACCAGCGCAGAAATCAGTGCGTATTCGCATGTGACGCTGATCTGGGCCGGTACGGACAGCGAAGGCAATTCGATCCCCCATACACCCACACAGGTATTGAGTGCGCAAGGCCTCTATAGGTTCGACATCCCCAACGCGTCAGTGGTCGCCATTGCAGAGGGTACGGCCAGTGTGCATCTGCTGTTTCAGAAGGGGACGGTGGAACAGCCGTCCAAAAAACTCTACCTGAACATCACCGGGGAAGTGTTCAGGTGGCCGGCGCCGACGATTGACGAGGACTTTGGTGGCCACATTAATCCCGATATCGCGGCGACGGTACGTTTTCCACTGCAAGCAAGCTGGCCGGGTAACGGTTATCTCGAAGTGATCTTTCGGGTGAGCAGCCCTGACAACACCATCGAACATCGGGTGGGCCGTGAAGTCGACGATATTGAACCTACGCCCAGCGGAGACATGCTGTTTACCGTGCACCCCAATGAGCTCCTGCGTTTCGTTGGCCAGCTTGTGGAGGTGTTCTATGCCCACACACGTCCTGGCGGTCGGCCTCAGGAATCCCTGCGGATGCAAGTTATCGTCGGGCAGCTTCAACGCACGATGCCTCCACCGATTGTTGATAAGGTGATCAGCGGCCAGTTGAACCCGGATGATATCGGCGCTTACGTGAAGGTGTTTGCACCGTTCACTGAAACAAAACGTGGGGACTGGATCAGGATGTACTGGATCGGCCCGCTTGCCCGTGTCGAAGTTCCGGTGCAGGTGGCCGTCGACGGCGACACCACAGAGCACGACATCGAAAGCTTCTATGTCACAAACAACCTGAACAGTACGGTGACTGCGTTCTATACCTTGAAACGTGGCGACGAGATGCCGCGGTATTCAAAAATTACTGAGGTGCTGGTAAGTCGTGAAGTGGGTGAATTACCTCCACCGACATTGCTGGAGGCGCAGGTGACCGGCCCGGGTACTGCGGATCTGGAACCGCTACGGGTACAGCAGGGCACGCAATTGGTGGTGAGTTACGTGGGCATGCGCAATATCGACTCCATCCAGGTCACCATGGACGGTGCTGGCGACGGCGGGTCACCGGCTATCCCGGCCAAGCCTGGTAATCAAGCCTTGGAGCAAGTGGAGTTTGATATCACCAAGGCGGCAATTCACGCGAACATTCGCAACCAAGACACTACCGTGAAATTCAAGTATGTGGTGACACGTAATGGTGTGCCCAAGACATCAGGCACGCTGACAGTCACGGTGAAACCGATTCCTTTGGCTGAGCTGGCAAAGACAGCGCTGAAAATCAATGAAGCCAATGCGATCACCAAGGTGTTGGACCTGAGCACGTTTACCGGGGACGCCACGGCCCACGTCGGTGTCTGGCCGTTCATCACGTCGGGGTACCCCATTTGGTTGCGGATTCTGGGAAAAACAGCCGCCAATGTCGCCCATGATCGTACGGTGTTTAACGGGGCAGGGTCGTCAGCGGTCAATGCCTCTTGGCTTGCTGCTGGGAGCATCGAAAGGCTGCTGCCACGCGACTATCTGAATGGGTTGGGCCATGGCACTGAATTGAAAATGGAGTTCAAGGCTGCGGTCAGTCGCAGCAAAGTTGAGACTCAGGCGGTTACTTTTCCGGTGGTTGCATACATCGTCAACACGTTACCTGCCGAGTTCCCAGTGCCCAGGCTGACCCAGGCAACCGGCTCCGGCACTGCGGTGACCCTGGCCCCTCTGAACGCACGAAACGGCGCAACTGTATCGGTGGAATACACACCGATGTACACCACCGACAGCATCGAGGTCACGATGGTAGGGAGTAGGGGGGCCGGTACGCCAGTCATTGCCGCCAAACCAGGTTTGACCAGTGGCGTGGTCACGTTTGATATTCCCAACGCGGCGATTGCGGCGAACGTTGGAGCTGTCAACAAGACCTTCACGCTCCAGTACCAGGTAATCCGTGCAGGCGTGGTTAGCTCGTCGAAAATTGTGACGGTGACGGTGACACCAATACCCCAGGCTAATTTACCGAGGCCATTGATCAATGGGGTTGCGCATAACGGTACGTTGGATATCGGTGCGATGTCAGCAAATCCTCCGCTCACTATTGCGCCGTGGCCCTTGCAGGTTGCAGGCAAGAAGGTCTGGCTGATCTTTCATTGCGAAGGTGCACAGACAAATCCTTATAAGCCATGGAACGGATACGCAAACCCTTCGGCCTCAGGTATTAATCATTTCGTGCTGTTGAGTTGGTTGAGAAGCTGCCCGGATGGCAATGAGATCAAGGTTGAGTTCAAGGTGGCGTTTGACCCCGATGCCGATGAGGCAGGCGCGGTGACGTTTCCGCTGACGAGCTATACCGCCAACACCTTGCCGGCTGAGTTCCCAGTACCCAGGCTGACCCAGGCAACCGGCTCCGGCACTGCGGTGACCCTGGCCCCTCTGAACGCACGAAACGGCGCAACCGTATCGGCGGAATACACACCGATGTACACCACCGACAGCATCAAGGTCACGATGCTGGGTACTGCCGGTGCGGGATCGCCGGCCATTGCGGCCAAGAACGGTTTGACCAGTGGCGTGGTCACGTTTGATATACCCACAACGGCGATTGCGGCAAATATTGGCAATGCCAACAAGACCTTCACGCTCAAGTACGAGGTAACCCGTGCAGGAGTGGTTCACTCGTCGAAAATTGTGACGGTGACGGTGACACCAATCCCCCAGGCGGAGTTGCTAAAGACCGTTATCCAAATCAATGAGGCGAACCCAACTACCAAGGTATTGGATCTGTCGACCGGTACTGCTAACAGGAAACTGCGGGTCGGCAGCTGGCCGTTCATTGCTACCAATTCTCCGGTCTGGATTGAGTTCAAAGGTTTCAAAAGTGGAGGGGGGGCACACAACGTAAAACATTGGAATGGTGGTGCTGCCTATGTGAATTCGACCTGGTTCAACCAAGGGTGGTGGGAGAGTGGGATCAGTTATGCGTCGTACTTGAAAGAGTTGGGCGACAATACGAAACTGACATTGCATTTCAAAGCCGCTTTGGGCGCCGGCATAACTGAGGCTAATGCCATTACGTTCCCGGTAGTAGAGTATACCGTTAACGCAAAGCGAGTAGATACCGATGAGTTCGATGGTTACAGTGAGGACGGCTGGACGAACTGGAAGAACGGAACCAATTTAAGAGTGAAGCTTGAAAATGGCGAGTACTATTTAACGTCTTATGGCCCTGCTTTTCAGATAACCAAGTGGGTTACCCACTTAAAGTCTGGGGCTGTCAGGGTAACGATTAAATATCGGAGCCCAATTGATAATAACGGTACGAGTTTGCTTGCGGTAGGTGGTTATGTGCAGCATTTTTATCTTCAGAAGAATAGTGGCTGGGTTGAGTATAATTTGCCAGTAACATATGGAACCCACAATAATGAAGTTATATTGTCATTTGGCACCAATCTTGTTGAGATTGCCTTCATAAAAATTATTAACGTATAATCTATGGTTCGTGGGGACTGCATTTATTAAGAAAATAAGGCCATCCTGTCTTTTAAATATCGCGCCTAAAGAATGGGACTGATTGAGTCCCCCCTCCCTGTGAGGCAATGGCCTCACAGGGTTAATAGCAATATATTTCGAGGGTACGCACCGGAAAGCGATGCCCGACTTGCTACCTACGTAGAGTTACTTCGGACAATACTTGGGGCAACATCGTTTCAAGTGGTTTTTCACACCACCTCCAAATAAGAACTATGAACCGCCCCCGCCAACTCCCGCACGGTCTCAATAAACTCCGTCAACCGACTGTGCAACCCATCCTCCAATATCTCATCAATCCCCGTATACCTTAGCCGCGCCTCAAACTCCGCCGCCAGACGCTGCGCCGTGCGCCCATAACTGCCAGGCAGGTCCGCGAGGATATGGCTCAGTTCCTCGATGCACGCGTGCAACGAACGCGGCACGTCACTGCGTAATAACAGCAACTCCGACACCGACCGCGCATTCAGCGCATTCGGATACAGCTCCGTATACGCCTCGAACGACGACAGCGCGCGGAGCAGGGCGCTCCACTGGTAATAGCCGCGTGCCGACAAGTCGCTGACTTCTTCCGACTCTTCGCCGAACATCTCGTAGCGTGCGTCCAGCAGGCGCAAGGTGTTGTCGGCGCGCTCGACGAAGGTGCCCAGGCGGATAAACCGATAGGCGTCGTTACGCATGATGGTGCCGGATGTGGCCCCGCGAAACAGGTGCGAACGCTGCTTGACCCAGTCACAGAAGTGGCTGATGCCATGGCGTGCCAGGCCGCCGGCGGCGATGCTGCGCATTTCCAGCCAGGTGGCGTTGAGGTTCTCCCACATGTCGGCGGTGATGCGCCCGCGCACGGCGTGGGCGTTGCCACGGGCGGCACGCAGGCAGTTGTAGATGCTGGCGGGGTTTTCTTCGTCGAGGGCGAAGAAGTGCAGCATGCGCTCGGCATCCAGGGTTTCATGGCGTTCCAGGTAGCTGTCCAGGGTGCCGCTGCTGAGCAACGACATGGCCAGTTCGTCCAGGCCATCGCTACGCCCGGCCTGGGGCATCAGCGACAGCGAGTAACTGACTTCGAGCATGCGCGCCAGGTTCTCGGCGCGTTCCAGGTAACGGGACATCCAATACAGATCCGCGGCGGTTCTACTCAACATACTCAGCCCTCCACCACCCAGGTGTCCTTGGTTCCACCGCCTTGCGACGAGTTGACGATCAACGAGCCCTCACGCAATGCCACCCGCGTCAGGCCTCCCGGCACCAGGCGGGTTTCCTTGCCCGAGAGCACGAAGGGCCGCAGGTCGATATGCCGGGGGGCGATGCCGTTTTCGACAAAGGTCGGGCAGGTGGACAGGCTCAGGGTCGGTTGGGCGATATACGCATGGGGGCGGGCTTTGATGCGTTGGCGGAAATCTTCGATCTCGGCCGCCGTGGCCGCTGGGCCGACCAGCATGCCGTAGCCGCCGGAGCCCTGGGTTTCCTTGACCACCAGTTCGGCCAGGTTGGCCAGTACGTGGGACAGTTCATCGGGCTTGCGGCATTGGAAGGTCGGCACGTTTTGCAGGATCGGCTCTTCATCCAGGTAAAACTTGATCATCGCCGGCACATAGGGATAGATCGATTTATCGTCGGCCACACCGGTGCCGATAGCGTTGGCCAGCACCACGTTGCCGGCGCAATACGCCGCGACCAGGCCAGGCACGCCGAGCATCGAGTCCGGGTTGAACGCCAGGGGGTCGAGAAACGCGTCGTCGATGCGCCGATAGATCACATCCACCGCCTTGGGCCCGTCGGTGGTGCGCATGAACACCTTGAGGTCGTGCACGAACAGGTCGGCACCTTCCACCAGTTCCACGCCCATTTCCCGCGCCAGGAACGCATGTTCAAAGAACGCGCTGTTGAAGCGCCCGGGCGTCAGCACCACGACGTTGGGGTTGTCCAGGCGGCTGGCGCTTTTCAGGGTCTTGAGCAGCAGGTTGGGGTAGTGGTCCACCGGCGCGATACGCTGCTTGGCGAACACTTCGGGGAACAGGCGCATCATCATCTTGCGGTCTTCGAGCATGTAGCTCACGCCGCTGGGGGTGCGCAGGTTGTCTTCGAGCACGTAGTAGGTGCCGTCACCGTCGCGTACAAGGTCCACCCCCGAGATGTGGGAATAAATATCGCGGTGCAGGTCCAGGCCGACCATTGCCTTCTGGTAACCCTCATTGCCCAGCACCTGGTCGGCCGGTATGATCCCGGCCTTGATGATGCGCTGGTCGTGGTAGATGTCGGCGAGGAACATGTTCAGCGCATTGACCCGCTGGATACAGCCGCGTTCGATCACGCTCCATTCGCTGGCGGGGATGCTGCGGGGGATGATGTCGAAGGGGATCAGGCGCTCGGTGTCCTGCTCGTCGCCATAAAGGGTGAAGGTGATTCCCGCGCGATGGAACAGCAAATCGGCTTCGCGGCGACGCTGGGCCAGCAATTCCGGCGGCGTGTTGGCCAGCCAGCGGGAGAAGTCCTGATAGTGCGCACGGCACACGCCGTTTGCGTCATTCATTTCATCGAAGAAAGATCGAGCCATTCCAGTACCTTGTCAGTGCCGAGGGACGCATGGGGTGGCACTGCCGCTTTAAAAAACGCATTTTTTTATGAGCCCGTGGCTGATGGTGCCACCGGGCCTGGTCCTTACTTTCTTATGGGGTCGGCTCTGGGTCGGGGGGTAACGAATGTTCCTGTATTCGGGCAGATGAATGGATAAAGCAATGCGTGTGCCGGAATGGGCATCCCGCGCTGATTTCCCATTGTGGTGAGCGGGCCTTCTGTGGTTACCAGGCTTCTGGGGGGAGTGGGACTGTTGTGGTGAGCTGGACTGCTGGGGGGAGCCGGACCGCTGTGGTGAGCGGGCTTGCCCCGCGTTGGGCTGCGCAGCGGCCCCAAAAAACTTGGGAGCGCTTCGCACTCCAACGCGGGGCAAGCCCGCTCACCACAGTAAGCCCACTCACTACAACAAGCCCGCTCACCACAAAAAAGGCAGGCCATGACAAGGCTGCTCACCATAAGGGAGCGGTTTGCGCACCGCGATGGTGCAACAACAAACTTGAACTTCGCCACAGCCCGATTCTTCTAAGGGGTTTGAGCCCAGCAGGGAGCACGGATGTGCCCAGAATCATTTCACCCGATACCCCGGAAGCGAACCTGGCCGACCACAGCGAGCACAACGCCAAGATCTTTGGCTCGCCCAAGGACCGCCTGGACTTCTACCGTCGCGAAATCCAATACGAAACCACCATCCTCGCCAACCGCACCGATGCTTACCTGACGGCGCAGTCGTTTCTGGTGATTGCCTTTGTCTCCGGCATGGGCAACCTCAACCCCGAGTGGGGCAAGTTGTTCACCCTGGTGGTGCCGGTGTTCCTGACGCTGCTCGGCATACTCAGTTCCCTGAATGCCTGGCCGGGGATCCGCGCCGCGTACGAAATCATCGATCACTGGCACTACAAGCAGAGCGAACTGCTGCGCAGCGAGCCGGTGATGGGCATGGCCTACGATGAGTCGCCGCTGTTTTCCGAAATGGAGTCCTCCCATAAGGGCTATCGCAAGTCGCTGCTGTTCTCCATGCGTGCGCCGTGGCTGTTCATGGTGTTCTGGGTGTTGCTGGGGGCGTACGCGTTTTATATCCAGGTGGATAACCCGGGCTCTTAAGCAGTTGGAACTTCAGCGGCCGGCACGGGACCTTACCTTGACGCAGTCTGCGTTTTTTCCAAAGAGGTGACCCATGAGCACAGACAAAGACCCCCAGACCAGCAACCGTAACGACCCGGCAATCGACGGCGGCGAACCGGCCCCAGGCACGGCGGCCGATGCCCCGAAAGACCCGAAACCCGCCGCCGATCCCAAGGCCAGGGAAAACGACTACAGTCCAGACTTCAAGCCTGAGCGCGAGCCCAAGCCTGAAACCGATGCCGATATCGACACCCAAGGCGGTTAGAGGAGACGGTCATGTCCAAAGAACTGGAAGAAGAGCTCAACGATCCGGGCAATGAAGACCCGGGTTCCCTGATGGATGATGCAGAAGTACCGCTCAATGATCTGGATGACGCGGCGGATGTGGGCAATACCGAGCGTCAGGACTGAGCTTTCGCCTGGGCACGTCGTTCATACCACGCGAGCATCGGCTGGGTACTCAAGCCATGAACGACGATGCTCAAGGCGATCACTGACAACGTCAGGTTCACCGCCACCGCGCTGCTGGTGCCGACAAGGCCATGGTTGAGCGCGTAGAACAGGTAGTAGATGCTGCCGATTCCGCGAATCCCGAACCAGCCCATCAGCCCGCGCTGCTGGCGATCGACCAGGCGACCCCAGGGCATTGCAAACACACTGACCGGTCGAATCACGCAGAACAGCAACGCCGCCAACGGCAATGCCCGCCAATCCCAATGACTGGCCAGCACGATGCCGAGCACCGTGACCAGGAACACTTCCATCGAGCGCTCCACCAGGCTGCCGAACGAGAGCATGTCGCCCATCATTACGCCGGCGGCGATCTGGGTCTCGGCCAGCTCGCTCACATCCCCTTGCAGAGCGTGCTCCGGTTCCACCTCAAGATGACCCACCACCGGCAGCGCCAAATGCTCCGAGGGCGTGTGGGAGTTGCCGGTTGACCTGAACTCTGCCTGACGCAGCCCGAGCCCGGCGGCGAATACGGACAGAAAGCCGTACCCCCCCACCGCTTCGGCCACCACGTAGGCCAGGGCGATCAGGGCGAGGGTCAGGTAGTCATTGGGGGAGAGCGTACTATCACTGTTGTTGACGCGTAGCCACAGGGTCGTGCGGCCAATGCCCCGGCCCATCCAGTAGCCGATCAACAGCCCTGCCGGCACCGCCCATAACAGGTTCTTCAACGCCCAACCGCCTAGCCAGTCACCGTCAAAGCCGCCGTGCTGCATGAAGACCAAGGCAAAAATCACAAAGGGAAAGGTCGTGCCATCGTTCAACCCGGCTTCTCCGGACAAACCGAAGCGCAGCGCATCGTAATCCTGTGCATTATTGACCTGCACCAGCCCCGCCAGCACCGGGTCGGTCGGCGCGAGAATGCCACCCACCAGCAGCGACACCCCCCACGACAGTTCAAACACGTAATGCAGCGCCAGGCAGCTGCCGAGGATGGTCAGCAGCATGACCGGCCCGGCCATGCCGAACGCGATGCGCCAGGTGCGATGGCCCAGGGGCAGGCGCAGTTTGAGCCCGCTGACGAACAGTGAAAACAGCACCGCGACTTCCGTGAGGTGCTCCATCCAGCGCGCAGATTGCTTGATGTCCAGGTGCAGCAGGTCCACGCCGAGGGGGCCGATGCCCACGCCCAGCAACAGGCACACCGCCGAGGTGGTCACCGGCATCCAGCGCAGGTAAGAGGAGGTGAGGGCAAGGGTCAGCAGCACTGCACCGAGGACGGCCATCCATAGAATAAAAGTCATCGGGAGGGTGTCCAGGGCCGTGGTCTATTCACGTTCGAGGCGTGTCGCTGACTGCAGGTTCAATGTGATTGCGTCGCCTTGAATTCATTGGCGATTGATCAGCAGGCGCTCCAGGTCTTCAGTAGGCAGCGGCCGGCTGAACAGGTAGCCCTGGATCTGATCGCAGCCGGCCTCCTTGAGGAACGCCAATTGCGCCTGGGTTTCCACACCTTCGGCCACCACCCGCAGGTTCAGGCTATGGGCCAACTCGATAATGGTACGGGTGATCGCGGCATCCTGGGGGTTGCTGGTGACCTCGCGGATAAACGCAATGTCGATCTTCAGCGTGTCGATGGGGAAGCGTCGCAGGTAGGCCAGGCTCGAATAGCCGGTGCCGAAGTCGTCAATGGAGATCTTCACGCCCATGGCGTGCAGGCGTTGCAGGCTGGCGATGGTGTGCTGGGTATTCTCCATCAGCGAGCCTTCGGTCAGTTCCACTTCCAGCCAATGGGGTTCGACGCCGGTCTCAGTGAGAATACGCGCGATATCGGCAATCAGGTCGCCCTCGATCAACTGATGGCCGGAGACGTTCACCGACACCTCGACGGCGCCAATCGCGCTGCGCTGCCACGTCGCAATCTGCTGGCACACGCTGCGGATCACCCAGCGCCCTACCTCCACGATCAAACCCAGGCTTTCCAGGACGGGCACGAACACCGCCGGCGATACCGCACCGTAGCCTGGGCGCTCCCAACGCAGCAGTGCCTCCAGGGCGCAGATCTGCCCGTCGGCCAAAGCGACTTTTGGCTGGTAGTGCAGGGTGAACTCATCGTGCTCCACGGCCTGGCGCAGGGCGTTTTCCAGGTCCTGGCGGGCCAGGTCGTGCACGTTCATGCGCGTGCTGTCACCGGCATGTTGGCGCAGTTGCTGCTCAAGCAACTGACTATGGCGCTTGAGTTGATCGCCATGGCTCTTGAGCCGCAGCAGGTTGCGCACCCGCAGCCACAGTTCGACCCGTTCCACCGGCTTGCTGATGAACTCTTCGGCACCGGTTTCCAGGCCACTGACCCGTGCACTTGACTCGCTGAGGGCCGACAGCATGATGATCGGAATACTCGCCGTGGCTGCGTCGCCCTTGAGCTGGCTGGCGACTTCGTAGCCGTCCATGCCCGGCATCATGATGTCCAGCAGGATCAGATCGGGCGGCTGTTTGGCCACCAGTTGCAAGGCTTCTTCGCCGCTGGCCGCCGTGAGGGTCTGGTAGCCCTCGTGTTGCAACAGGGTTTCCAGCAGCTTGCGAACCTGGGGTTCGTCATCAACGATCAACAGCGTTGCGGGTTGGCTGGCCATGGAGAGGACTCATCTGAGGGGTGAGAGGGGGGGGTGTTGCAACAGCGTGTCGATCACCTGGTACAGCTCTTTGTAGCGCAGCGGCTTGCTGATGTAGGCATCGCAACCGGCCAACCGGGTCTTTTCACGGTCTTCCTTCATGGCCATGGCGGTGAGGGCAATCACCGGGATATGGGCAGTGTACGGGTCCTGCTTGAGCAGCGCGGTAGCGGCCAGGCCGTCCATGCCCGGCAATTGGATATCCATCAGGATCAGCGCCGGTTGGGCTTCACGGGCCAGGGTCAGCCCGCTCTCGGCGTCGGCGGCCCACACCACCGTGTGGCCGGCGTTGACCAGCAGCAGCCGGGCCAGGCGCATATTGGCCTGGTTGTCTTCGACGATCAGGATATGGGCCATTGCGCCTCCGTGCCGCGGTGGAGTGGCAGCCACACCACAAACCGGGCGCCCTGGCCTTCACGGCTGGCCACCGCAACACTGCCACCGTGCAGGTCGACCAGTTGCTTGACCATCGCCAAGCCCAGGCCAGTGCCTTCGAATTTGCGCGCCAGGCTGCTGTCGATCTGGCTGAAGGCCTTGAACAGCTTGCCCATGTCGTCCTCGGCAATACCGATGCCGGTGTCGCTGACGCTCAATTCGAGGAACTGCTGGTGGGCGCTGGGTTGCAGGGCAAACCCGTGCATCGGCCAATCGCCGGGCACTCGCCCGACCTGTGCGCGGGCCACTTGGCGCACCGCCAGGGTCACGGTACTGCCGTGGGCGCTGAATTTCACCGCATTGGCCAGCAGGTTGTAGATGATCTGCTTGGTCTTGCGCAGGTCCAGGGCCAGTGTGCCGAAGTCGCCCTGGCTTTCGAGCTTCAACTGGATGCGTTGCAGGGCGGCTTTTTCGCGCACGATCAACAGGCTGTTGGACAGCAGGCCCTCCAGCTCCACGGCTTCCAGCTCCAGGTCCATCATCCCGGCTTCGACCTTGGACAGGTCGAGAATGTCGTTGATCAGCGACAACAGGTGCTGGCCGCTGGTGAAGATGTCGCCGATGTATTCGCGCTGGGTCTCACTCATGTCGCCCACCAGCCCGTCCTTCAACGCCTCGGAAAAACCGATCACCGCATTCAATGGTGTGCGCAATTCGTGGGACATGGTGGCGAGGAACTCGGACTTCATATGGCTGGCATGTTCCAGCTCCAGGTTCTTTTCCTCCAGCGCGCGCTCAAAGCCCTTGCGTTCGGCTTCTTCGTGTTTGCGTGCGGTGTTGTCGGTGCCGATCAGCAGATAGCCGATGATGGTGTCATGCCGGTTGCGCAGCGCCGTCACCGAGACCATGGCCGACAGGCGGCTGCCGTCCTTGCGAATATAGGTCAGCTCGTAAATATCCTCGATGCCGCGGGACGCCTTGAACACCAGCGCTTCGAAGCCCGGCGTGATCGGCGTGTCCAGCTCCAGGCTGAGGGCGGCGGCGCGGGTGATCAGTTCGGCGGGGTCGGAGATGTCGGCGGGGGTAATGCGGTTGAGGACATCGTCGGCGGCATAGCCGAGCATGCGTTCGGCGCCGACATTGAAGATCTGGATCACGCCCTTTTCATCGGTGGCGATGCTGGAGAAGTAGGCGCTGTTGAAGATTGCGTCTTGCAGGGCACCGGTTTTCAGCAGGTTTTTCTGGCGTTTGAATTCGACGATTTTTTCAGCCCGTGATTGGGCTTCAAGCGGTGGTCCAGTGACGGGTTTGTCCATGGCGGTGTTTTCCAGGCAGGTCAGGCCCGGCCGTGTCGATGACAGGGCCGCAGAGCATGCTCACAGAAAATCGCGTGGACGCGATGAGGAGGAGATGAGGTCCCCGGACAATAGCAGATACCGCCCGCACTACGGTATGGATACACTCAAACGAGTGTACGCCGACACAGGGCGGCGGGCCGCCCTGTTACCGGGCGGCGCGGCTTAGAGCATCACGCTGCTGATGACCTGGGTGCTGTCATCCGGGTCGATGACGCTGTGGAATCCCAAGGCCTGGTTCAACTCGCGCAACGGCGCATTGGTTGCCGCGTCGACCGTGTACATGCGTTTGAAGCCATTGGCGCGGGCCGCCGTCATCAGGTGCTGCATCAAAAGGCGCCCCAGGCCCAGGTGCTGCCAGGCATCGGCCACGGTGACCGCGCATTCGCATTCATCCGTCCTGGCCTCTGCATAGCGGGCCACGCCGATTTCGATCAACTGGCCGTTGTCGTGCACCAGGGCGATAAAGGCCAGGCGTTGCTGGTTATCGACATCCATCAATTGGTCCATCAGGGTCTTGCCGGGCTCGTTGATTTCGCCCAGGAAGCGCGCGTGCCGCGATTCACGGGACAGGCCCTTGATGAAGTTGTATTCCCGTTCACGGTCGTCGGCGCCGAGGGGGCGCACCAGTACATGGCGGCCATCGTCGAGCTGATCGATCCAGTACGGTTTCGGCAGTGCTGCGTAGGCGAGGGCGGCCTGCTGGTTACGTGCTTCGATAGGCATGGTGTGGGCTCCTGGCGGTCAGCATCGGGCAGCGGTGCCTTGTTCGATCATGCCCCTGGGAGCAGGGGCGCCATTGATCTGCATCAAGACGCCTGGCCGCCGGGCAGGGCAGGCGACGTTCGGTCATGCGCAGCGGCAAAGGGTTGACCATGATCAACGTTCGGCCCGCCGTCGCGGCGCAGTCTGGTCCCACCCCACATGCCCAGCAGGAGGTCACACCATGGCAACCATGAGAGCCGGCGTCAGCGAACGCATGGACGTCGCCCGTGGCCTGGGCGCGACCCATATCGTCGACTTCAAGCAAGGCAACGTGGTCGAGCAGATCATGGCCCTGACCGACGGGCGTGGCGTGGATGTGGCGATCGAGGCGTTGGGCACCCAAGGCACCTTCGAATCGGCCTTGCGCGTGCTGCGTCCCGGTGGCCGCTTGTCCAGCCTTGGGGTGTACTCCAGCGACCTGCGCATCCCCTATGACGCGTTTGGCGCAGGCCTGGGGGATACAGCATCGTCTCGACCCTGTGCCCCGGCGGCAAGGAACGCATGCGTCGCTTGATGGCGGTGGTCGCCAGCGGCGGGGTGGACCTGTCGCCGCTGGTGACCCACCGCTTCAAGCTCGACGACATCGAGGCGGCCTATGAACTGTTCGCCCATCAGCGCGATGGGGTGATGAAAGTCGCGATTACGCCTTGAAAGCCTGCGCGCAGAACACCCTGGTGCGCAGACTGCCAAAACGTTAGAAATGCCAAAATTGCACTTTATGCGCTTGATGAAACGTTTCTTCTAGCGACAAACGGGCTGCGCAAGCGCTTGCGTAAGTAAATGTATCTGATTAGAGTCGGTGGCAATCGGCTCTGATCAAAGAGGGCTGAACGACAAAAATAATAAAACCAGGAGCTCATTGATGAGCCTTGAACCCTTGCTTGAGATGCAGGGCATCAGCAAAACCTTCAACGGTTTGCGCGTGCTCAAGAATGTCGGCCTGAAGGTCTACCCCGGCGAAATCCACGCCTTGATGGGGGAGAACGGCGCCGGCAAATCGACCCTGATGAAAATCCTCTCCGGCGCTTACCAGGCCGATCCCGGCGGTGAAATCCGCATGGCCGGCCAGGCCGTCGCCACCTTTACCCCCGCCACCGCCAAAGCCCTCGGCATCGCCGTGATCTACCAGGAATTGAGCCTGTGCCCGAACCTGAGCGTGGCCGAGAACATCTACCTGGGCCGCGAACTGCGCCGTGGCTGGACCATCGACCGCAAGGGCATGCAAGCCGGTTGCGTCGAAGTGCTGCAGCGTCTGGGCGCCGAATTCACCCCGGCCACCCAGGTCAGCAGCCTGTCGATTGCCGAGCGTCAGCTGGTGGAAATCGCCCGGGCCTTGCACGCCCATGCCAGGATCCTGGTGATGGACGAACCGACCACGCCGCTGTCGTCGCGCGAGACCGACCGCCTGTTTGCGCTGATCAAGCAATTGCGCAGCCAGGGCCTGGCGATCATCTACATCAGTCATCGCATGGCCGAGATCTATGAACTGTCGGACCGTGTCTCGGTGCTGCGCGACGGCCAATACATCGGCGAACTGAGCCGCGACGCGCTGTCGGCCGAAGTCCTCGTGAAGATGATGGTGGGCCGCGATCTGTCCGGTTTCTACAAGAAGGAACACGCCGCCTACGACCCCGGTGCGGTGGTGATGCGTGTGCGTGACATGGCCGATGGCAAGCGCGTGCGTAATTGCAGTTTCGACCTGCATGCCGGTGAAGTGCTGGGTATCGCGGGGCTGGTCGGGGCAGGGCGCACCGAGTTGGCGCGGCTGATCTTCGCCGCCGATCCGCGCACCAGCGGCACCCTGGAAGTGGTGGGCAAGACCGTGACCCAACTGCGCAACCCGGCGGATGCGATTCGTGCCGGCGTGGTGTACCTCACCGAAGACCGCAAGGCCCAGGGCCTGTTCCTGGACATGAGCGTGGCCGACAACATCAACGTCTGCGCCTGCGTGCCGGATGCCCGTGCCGGTGGCGTGCTTGACCGGGCTCACGCCGCGCAACGCTCGAATGACGCGATCAAGTCGCTGTCGATTCGCGTGGCGTCGGGCAAGGTCAATGTCGGCACGCTGTCCGGCGGCAACCAGCAGAAGGTCTTGCTGGCGCGGCTGCTGGAGGTCAAGCCCCACGTGCTGATCCTCGACGAACCCACACGCGGCGTGGACATCGGCTCCAAATCCGAGATCTACCGCATCATCAATCAACTGGCGCAGGCCGGCGTGGGCATCGTGGTGATCTCCAGCGAGCTGCCGGAAATCATCGGCACCTGCGACCGGGTGCTGATCATGCGCGAAGGCCAGTTGGTGGCCGAAGTCGGCGGGGCCTCCGGTCACGTCATCTCCCAGGAACGTATTATTGACCTCGCCACTGGTGGCGATCAGGTGGTTGCCCATGGCTGATTCGATGATTGCAACAACAGGCAAGGCCGAACGTGCCCGCGAACTGATGCGCACGGTCGGTATGTTGCCGGTGCTGATTTTGTTGCTGGTGGGCTTCGCCCTGGCCAGCGAGAACTTCCTGACCATGCAAAACCTGTCGATCATCACCCAGCAGGCCTCGGTCAACGTGGTGCTGGCGGCGGGCATGACCTTTGTGATCCTCACGGCGGGGATCGACCTGTCGGTGGGCGCGATCCTGGCGGCGTCGGCCGTGGTGGCGCTGCAGGCGTCGATGTCGCCGCAGTTCGGCATGTTCGGGATTGCGGCCGGTATCGGCTTCGGCCTGCTGCTGGGCCTGGTCAACGGTGGGTTGATTGCCTTCATGCGCCTGCCGCCGTTTATCGTCACCCTTGGCGCACTCACCGCCATGCGCGGCCTGGCGCGTCTGCTGGCGGATGACAAGACCGTGTTCAACCCCGACCTGCCGTTTGCCTTTATCGGCAACGACTCGATCCTCGGCGTGCCCTGGCTGGTGGTGATCGCCGTGGCGGTGGTGGCGCTGTCGTGGTTCATCCTGCGCCGCACGGTGATGGGCGTACAGATCTATTCGGTGGGCGGCAACCCCGAAGCGGCGCGACTCTCCGGGATCAAGGTGTGGAAGGTGCTGCTGTTCGTCTACGCCATGTCCGGCGCCTTGGCCGGTCTGGGTGCGGTGATGAGCGCCTCGCGCCTGTTCGCCGCCAACGGCCTGCAACTGGGGCAATCCTACGAGCTGGATGCGATTGCCGCGGTGATCCTCGGCGGCACCAGCTTTACCGGCGGCGTCGGCACCATCGGCGGCACGCTGATCGGCGCGCTGATTATCGCGGTGCTCACCAACGGCCTGGTGCTGCTGGGGGTGTCGGACATCTGGCAGTACATCATCAAGGGCATCGTGATCATCGGCGCGGTCGCGCTGGATCGCTATCGCCAGTCCGGTGCACGGACCTGATTTCACTCATACAACAATCACAAGAGAGACCCGCATGAACCTTAAACGCATGTTTCCCGTCATTGCCTTGGCTGCCCTGATGTCCCAAGCCGCAGAGGCCCGCGAACTCAAGGCCCTGGGCATCAGCATGGGCTCGCTCGGCAACCCGTATTTCGTGACCCTGGCCGATGGCGCCACGGCCCGGGCCAAGGAGCTGAACCCCAACGTCAAGGTCACCTCGGTGTCCGCCGACTACGACCTGAGCAAGCAGTTCTCGCAGATCGATAACTTTATTTCGTCCAAGGTCGACCTGATTCTGATCAACGCCGTCGACCCTTCGGCCATGGCTTCGGCGATCAAGAAAGCCCGGGATGCCGGCATCGTCGTGGTGGCGGTGGATGTGGACGCCAAGGGCGTGAATGCCACCGTGCAGACCGACAACGTCGAAGCCGGCAAGCTGGCCTGCCAATACCTGGTGGACAAGCTTGCCGGCAAGGGCAACGTGATTATCCAGAACGGCCCGCAAGTCACCGCCGTGACCGACCGCGTCAAAGGCTGTAAAGCCGCATTGGCCGGCGCGCCGGACATCAAGGTGCTGTCCGACGACCAGGACGGTAAAGGCTCCCGCGAAGGCGGCCTGAACGTGATGCAAGGCTACCTCACGCGCTTCCCGAAAATCGACGGCCTGTTTGCGATCAACGACCCGCAAGCCATCGGCAGCGACCTGGCGGCCAAGCAGCTCAAACGCAGCGGCATCATCATCACCTCGGTGGACGGCGCGCCGGATATCGAGAACGCGCTGAAGACCGATACCCAGATCCAGGCGTCAGCCAGCCAGGACCCGTGGGCCATGGCGCAGACGGCGGTGAATGTCGGCAATGACCTGCTCAACGACAAGGCCCCGGCCGAAGCGGTGACCCTGCTCACGCCAAAACTGATCACCCGCGACAACGTCGGTACGTACAGCGGCTGGTCGAGTAAACACTGATAGCCTGAGAGGAACAGCGTCGTGGTGACCATGGATGACGTGGCAAGCAGGGCGGGGGTGTCGACGTCGACCGTGTCACACGTGTTGAACGGCACCCGCAAGGTCAGCCCGGCCACGGTGCTGGCGGTGCAGCGGGCGATCCAGGCGCTGGGGTATATCCCCAACACCCTGGCACGCTCGCTGGCGCGGTCGAGTACCAACACGATTGGCGTGGCGATCTCGGCGCTGTCCAACCATTACTTCAGCGAGACGGTGCACGCGATTGAAACCGAGTGCGCCAAGCACGGCTACATGATGCTGTTTGTCGACACCCACGACGACCCGGAGCAGGAGCTGCGGGTCGTCACGGCGCTGCATCACCGGCGGGTCGACGGTATTGTGCTGGCGCCTTCGAACGGTTCGATGGCCCTGGAGTACATGCGCGCCAACGAGATTCCGGCGGTGTTGGTGGACCGCATGATGAGCGAGCAGTTTGACCAGGTCGGGGTGGAGAATGCCCAGGCCACCCAGGCCCTGATTGAGCACCTGATCGGGCACGGGCACCGCCGCATCGGTTTTATCGCCGGGCGCACGGGGTTCAGCACCACAGATGAGCGGGTGGCGGGTTACTGCGCGGCGTTGCACGCGGCGGGGCTGGCCTTCGATCCGCACTTGCTGGTCAACGGTGGCTCCAACACCGAACCGGCGCGCCAGGCCACGGCGCAGTTGCTGGGCCTGGCTTCGCCACCCACGGCGATCATGGCCGGCAATAACCTGATGACCCTCGGCGCGATGCACGCCTTGCGTGACGCGCAGCTTGAAGTGCCGAGACAAATGGCCCTGGTGGGGTTTGATGATTTTGACTGGGCGGATTTTTTCGTGCCGCGCTTGAGCCTGATCGCACAGCCGGTCAAGGCCCTTGGCGCCCGCGCGGTCGACCTGTTGCTGCAACGCATGGCGTCGCCTGACGCAGCGCCCCAGAGCGTGCGCCTGGCACCGACCCTGCAGTTACGTAACTCCTGTGGCTGTCATTGATGGGAATAACACACGCATGAACAGTCCTGTTTCCCTGGGCATTGACCTGGGCACGTCGGAACTCAAAGCCATCCTCATGGACGCCACGGGCGCGGTGCTGGCCCATGCCGGCGTGCGCTTGAGCGTGTCACGCCGGCACAGCGGCTGGTCTGAACAGGCGCCGGAAGACTGGTGGCAAGCCTGCTTGCAGGCGTTGGCGCAACTGCGCGGACACGAGGCGTTTACCCGCGTGGCCTGTATCGGCCTGTCGGGGCAGATGCACGGCGCGGTGTTGCTGGGGGCGGACAACCGCGTATTGTACCCGGCGATCCTGTGGGACGACTCCCGTGCAATGGCCGAAGCCGAACAGCTGGGGCCCGGCTTCGCCGACGTCACCGGCAGCCTGCCGATGGCCGGGCTGACCGCGCCGAAACTGCTGTGGCTGCAACGGCATGAGCCCGAGGTGTTC
This sequence comes from Pseudomonas sp. JV449, assembly GCF_032424295.1. Taxonomy (NCBI): domain Bacteria; kingdom Pseudomonadati; phylum Pseudomonadota; class Gammaproteobacteria; order Pseudomonadales; family Pseudomonadaceae; genus Pseudomonas; species Pseudomonas sp. JV449. Next base: position 191,114 of record NZ_VYKD01000017.1, read on the forward strand.
CAGGCGATTGATTGCGTGCTGTCGCCGAAGGATTACCTGCGCTTGCGTTTGAGTGGCGAGCGCATCAGCGAGATGTCCGACGCGGCGGGTACGTTGTGGCTGGATGTGGCGCGGCGGGCATGGTTTACCCCGATGGTTCGCGCTACAGGCCTTACGCCCGGGCAATTGCCCAGGCTGGTGGAGGGTGGTGCGGCGAGCGCTTTGTTGACGTCCACGGGACTGGGCCTGTCAGCTGAGGTGGTGATTGCCGGCGGTGGCGGTGACAACCCTGTGGCGGCGGTCGGCATCGGCGCGGTCAACGCCGGTGATGGCTTTATTACCCTTGGCACCAGCGCGGCCATTGTTGCGATCACCGATCACGCTGCAGGCAACCCGGCCAGTGCAGTGCACAGCTTCTGCCACGCGCTGCCCAACCGCTGGTACACCATGGGCGCCATGCTCGCCGGCGCCAGTTGCCTGCGCTGGGTCACACGGCTGACGGGTATGGCCGATGAGCAAACGTTGCTGGAGCAGGTGCAGGCGCAATTGCCGATTGAGCAGCACGTGCCTTTGGGGACACCGTTGTTCCTGCCGTACCTGGCCGGCGAACGCACACCCCACAACGATCCTTTGCTGCGCGGCGGCTTCATGAACCTGGGCCACGACTGCACACCGGCGATGCTGGGCTATGCGGTGATGGAAGGGGTGGGTTTCGGTTTGCTCGATGCGTTGCGCGCGGTGCAATCGACCGGCGCCGACGTGGGAGCCTGCGCCCTGGTGGGTGGCGGTGCGCGCAGTGAGTACTGGGCGCAGCTGCTGGCGAATATCCTGCAGCGGGAAATCTTCACCTTGCAGGGCAGTGAATTGAGCGCGTGTATTGGCGCGGCAAAGCTCGGGTTTGTGGCGATGGGGCAGGGGGCGGAGCTGCTCGCGGCGGGGATGCCGGTCAAAGCCCGGTACACACCTGACCTGACGCAGCAGCCGGTGTTGGCGGCGCGTTATCGCAAGTTTCAAAGTTTGCTGCCCGCCGCCAAGGCCCTTCACGACTAGGCTCCTGTGGCGAGCGGGCCCGTTATGGTGAGCGGGCCTGTTGTGTGGGGAACGGGCTTGCTGTGGTGAGCGGGCTTGTTGTGGTGAGCGGGCTTGCCCCGCGCTGGGCTGCGAAGCAGCCCCAATAAAGGCACCGCGTTTATCCAGGCATAGTGAGTAGTCAGGTTTAGGGGCCGCTTCGCGCCCCAGCGCGGGGCAAGCCCGCTCACCACAGCAAGCCCGCTTGCCACCTCACCACAACAAGCCCGCCTGCCACAGGAAGCCTGCTCACCACACCAGGCCCACTCTCCACAGGAATCGGTGTGTTACGGTTCAGTCGTTGGTCAGCGGCGGCAAACGTCGCTTCACCGGGGTTTTCTTGACGATGGCGGTGTTGGTTTCGGCATAGGCATTGATCCGATCCAGCAGGCTGTCGAGATGGTCCATGGTGCGCACGTGCAGGCGTGCGATAAAGCAGTCTTCGCCGGTGACCTTGTCGCATTCGGTG